>JAFLSV010000028.1 GCA_022510785.1 Desulfovibrionaceae bacterium
AGGGCAGATTCCGCAGCTTGGGGATCTTCAGCTTCACTTCCCCCGAGGTCGTCTGCAAGCTCCTCGTGTAATGGCCCGCCCGGGTACTGGCCCGCTCCGCATTCCGCTCGTACCGCCTTGCCTGACAGAGGGTATCTGCCTCCGTCTCCAGCATGGCGTTCAGGGTGTCCTCAACGCTTCCCCGCACGATTTCCGAAACGTGCTTCCTCAATTCTCCTTCGTTGACCTGAATGCCCGCGGCTTCCTTTTTCCCGGAATCCCTGATAACTTCCATGACATGGCTCCTTCTGTCGGGTTGGGTTCAGCTTTCACCAAAACCCTAACCGATTGAGTGAGCCACTTCCATTTTCAGAAAGTGTGAAAAACTCCTTACATTACCGTCAAAGTACAATAATCGAATATTTTGCAAACACTGGCGCCACATTGAAGCGCAGCACTAACACCATCATCTGAGTCTTCAAAGATGATTGTCTGCTCAGGTTTAATATTAAAATATTGCATTGCTTTCAAAAATCCCTCAGGATCAGGCTTCTTTTTGATTGTATCTTCTTGTGTAATAATAAGATCAAAAAGATTGTAATGTCCAAAATACATTAAAATTTCTTCAGCATTTTTTTTGGATGCTGTTGTTACAAGTGCAATGTAGTATTCTTGGTGAATATTTTTAATAATTTGAATTAAATTTTCATTTGGCGTTGCATTTTGTAAACAGCTATAATAGATACTTTTTTTATAGTCATGAATTGTTTTTATGTCAGCTTCGGTCAAAGTTGAGTTTATAATTGGAAGAAATTGTTTATAAAATTTACCATTACAATTTTTATAAAAAAAATTTTCATCCAATTCAATTTTGTATTCACGTAATGCAAGTTGATAAGCCTTAAAATTTACCGCCCGAGTATCATAAAGTGTACCATCCAGATCAAAAATCGCCAACCTGCTTTTCATTTGTTAATTTCTCCAAACCAATCCACAATATCGTTAAATATAATAATCATTCCAGAAAAAAATAGGGCTGCTCGCTTGCTATCATTTTCAATTTTATATGGCATGAGCCTGAGCCAATGCACAATTTCATGAAAATAGATGCTACGAACCTGTGTATAAGTAAAAGTATCTATAAGAAATTGGTGATACTTTTTAAATATATCGCTGTAATTATGTGAAAGCGTAAATAAATAATTAATTTCATTTCCATTAATATTAATTGAATTAGTCCTCATTAAAAATTCATAGCCACCATGCAAAGATTGTAACAGTTTAGAATAATCCAGAAAAGGCGAATCATGCAAATTATTTGTATTTGGATCAATAAAGTAATAAGTGGTTTCGCTTTTTTGTTTTAGGCAAACAATATTTTCAATTGTCAGATCTCCATGAATATCAGCATATTCATCCTGGCTAAATATTTTCAGCAAATAGGGTTTTGTAATCCATTGCTTTAATTCATTATAGCCACGATAAGTCTTTCCATTAATGATCAAAGTATTGTAATGCAGAAGCTCATCAAGTTCACGAGCCTGTTCGATTTTAATGAGATTCTTCAGAACCTTTTGCTCTATATATTGCTCTATTAATTGGGGCTCCGCTGCGCGGACATTTTTTTGATGAATATTTTCATGCAGATGGCACAAAGCAGCTTTTAATAGACCCCAACATTCTTCTAAATCTGTAGAATGCAAATACTGAAACATACTCATAGCCATGGGATAGCAAGGCATATCGTAACAACAATAATTTTGTCCTATTTGTTTTTTTATAATTTTGGGGACAGGTATATCGTTTTCATGTTCTTCAAGCCAGTTAATTTGATCTTGGAGCTTACGTGTATCCTTGCCAAAAACATATTTTCTGAAGAATGTACTTTGCTTATCCATGCATAGTATTGTTGTTGCGGATGAACCAGCAGAATAGTCTTCCAGAATCATGACATCATGATTCAGGTGAATATAAATTTTTATATATTCTTGCTCTTCTGATGAAAAATATTTCTCCAGAAAAGTTAATTTATCTTTGGCATTTAGTTGTGGTAAATGATAAATTATAGATTGTGTACCTACATGGGAACTTGATATTTTATTTAGATTATAACTAATTTGTTTAGGCAAAATCGATAGAAGAAGTAATAAGATTAGTGGAACTGCTATGAAAGTTAAAATCAATATATATGGTAGAAGATCAAAATTTTGATTAATTATAACAATAGATAGATTTAAATTTTTACTATCAAATAAAAGCGTAAAAAAATCTAAAAAAGATGTAGGATAATTAATAGATGTGAGAGTAAGGGACATCACATAATATGACATTAAATAGAAAACCCACATACAGGCAGTATTAAAGAGTAATTTCATCTTATTAACTCTGTGAAACATATCTTTAAACGCTGATATATATGTCCATAAAATCGTTAACAATCTTAATTTTATATTATCATTGAACATAGAACTTATATTTTTTGCCAGTTTTTTTAATTGATTATGCAATTTTAGAATAAGTATCAACGAAATAAGCATCGATATTGTTAAAATAATATAAAATAAAATTGTGTCCTTGTTCACAGTATCGATATTTCCTATAAAAATAGCAATACTAAAGAACAGTCCAACCGCCCAAACATCTATACAACATTCTAGAAGTATAGTTACCAGGGAAAAAGGTACTCCATTTTCAAGTTTTTTTCCTGCACAATAGGCGCGGATAAATTCTCCCAATCGAAAGGGAAGGATAAAATTTACTAAATAACCATATGATAATGCTCTTAGCAACAGCTTAAGATTTGGCTCTTCATAAATTTTTATAAATTGTCTCCACCGAAGAACTCTTACAGTATGCCCCATGAAGAGTAATATAATGGCTAGACATAATAAGATTATGGTCATTTATAATTTCCCCCTTTTATGTTTTATTAATTAAATTTTTCAGAATATACCATATTATTTTAATAATAAATAAGTATTATCATGTTGAGCTTGCATATATTCTTCTGGTGTTCCAAAAGATATATGTTTGTCAACAGTGAATGGTTTAATTTTTAATTTCCATTGTGATAGAATATTATATACTCCACTAATAAATGGCTCAGCATAGGTGCAGTTATTTAAATAAACTTCCACAGCCTTTGTAAATAATTCTTTATTCTTAAAATAATACGCTCCACAAATTGCCATGGCACTTATTACTTGCTTTTCAATAGTACGGATTACATAGCCTGATGCGTTACATTCCGCATAACTAAATTTGTCATCATTAGATTGAAATATCAAAAGTCCTGCGTCAATGTCATTAAAATTTTCATCTTTGCAAAAATTATAAAAGGAATTACAGATAAATAGATGATCACAGTCATTAAGCAATATTGGCTCAGAGTTTGCAACTTGTTCAAGCCCCACTTGGCAGGTCATGACCGTGCCAGGCAGTACCGCGGGGATCACAACAACGTGTGCGTTTGGGTAGAGCTTGAGAATTTTTTTATCAATCTGAAACTGTTCTACATGTTTCTGTAGTACTACAAATGTCAGTGTTTTAAGGGACACAAATTTTGCAACGGATTGCACTGCCCAGTAGAAAAAGGGGGCTCCGTATATCTCAATCAATGGCTTTGGCGTCTGATAACCGGCAGTTGCAAACCTTGTCCCTCCCCCTCCCATTGGCATAATCAAATTTAGTTGCATATGATGAGCCTCTTCACATAAGTGTTATTCAATCCCCTTGGCAAGGTCTCGATTTTTCAACATCTCACACTCAGCTTCTATGACTCGTTTCAAGCCTTCTCGAATATCAATTTCAGGTTCCCAGTTATATTTGGTTTTTGCCAATTTATTATCACAAAGTGAGTATTTATTCACTTCATGCTCTAATATTTCTGGTTTAATTGAATATGCCCCTTGATATAATTCAGGATATTTTTTCCAGTATCGCATTGGAGGATTATAGTTTGCATCAATATCCTTTTTCATCAATTCACACGCTATTGCATACAGCTCTTTGACAGAATAATTTGAGTTGCTGGATACATTTACCGCATCAAATCCTTCTCGGTGTATTACTTTAAGTGCCAAGTTAATGAGATCGTCCACATATATGTAATCTCGTCGTTGATTACCATCTGAATGAAATTCAGGGACATGGTTATAATACAATTCCCTGATCATATATCCCACAAATGGCGGTTGTTTTCTAAGGCAGTCTATATGAGGGCCATACACATTGGCAAATCGTAAACAGGTAACATTCATATTATAAGTGTCACAAAAGCTTTGGCAAAATCTTTCAGCGCAATATTTTGTATTTGGATAGATCAAAGTTGGTGGTAAAAAATTATCCTCAACAGTTGGAAAATTTACTTCATTTTCATATATTGCGTTTGTTGACGCTTGAACTAAATGCTTTATGCCTGTCTTTCTTCCACATTCTAATAGATTTACCAAACCACCAATGTTGACAGAAACTGCTTCAACTGGATTATTTTGGCAGTCAGGCAATGGCGCAACACCTGCCATATTATAAACTATATCAAACTGATTCTGCTCAAACAAATTTAATATTGTATTTTGTTCTCTTATATCCATTGTTATTATTTTAGTGCTCAGGTCAATATCGTCGAAACGTAGATTGTCAAGATTTCCGTAGCTAAAATTGTCGATTCCAACTACGGAATTTCCCTGTTGCCAAAGTTTATGATAAAGTTGCCCGCCAATAAACCCCGCAGCCCCCGTTACTAGAATTTTCATGGCCTCACCTCAGTCACAATTAGAGAAAATAATTGAATAAGTATACCTGGAAATAATTTTTTTTCTCATTTCACGCTCCACAAATTTCTTTGGATTTGCAAGATAGCGAATGCATAATTGTATTAGACTTAAGGCAAATTTCATTAACTTATTATTGGATACCTGGTCTTCTTCACGCCATGAAATTGGAACAAATTTGATTTTCTGTTTATAATAACACTGCGCCAAAATCATGCAGTCATTAAAATACAATGTATCAGGGAATTTAATATAATATTCATTTTTCAAAGATGATACTTTATATAAATTCAGACCACTCCCCAAATCTGTAATATATTTTCTGGAGACTATGCTGAAAAAAATATTAAAGACATAGTTTCCAAATTTTCTGAGAAAACTATATCCTTTTGACTGACTTCCTTTCATAAAACGTGATCCCAAGCAACAATCGAAGTTTTTGTGAATTCCATTTTTTATAATTGGCAAGAAATCAGATATATTTCCTTGATCATCTCCGTGCAATACAATAATATAATCAAATTTATTCTCGAGCGCATATTTGAAAGCAACTTTATGTGACCCCCCCAAGCCATAATTTTCATCATTTCTGACTAAAATTGCTGGAATTTCCATATGGCGTTCAAGATATTCTTTTATGACTTGTTCAGACCTGTCTATACTTTTGTTATTTACAATTATTACCCGTTTAATATATTTCATTACATCATTATTTAGTTGTTCAAGTACACGTGCTATTTGTTTTTCGCAGTTATACACAGGAATAAACAAAAGAATTTGATCTGATTTCATTGACTCTCCTTTTGTTATAATCGTTCACATAGTATTTTCATCATCATAAAATTCATTGTCATTGCAATAGGTGTAATAATAATTTTACAAATTAACTTTATATTCCCTGAAACTGGAAGGATTTGTTCTATGTTAATATATAATAGTAACCGATAAAACCCCTCACCAACCCATGAAATACATATAACTAGTATTATTTGATAGAAAAAATAAATAATATATTTCTTCCAAATAGACATTCCATTTTTTTTGTTTGCAAAAATTTTGCGGGTTGACACAAAAAATACAAGGGTGATTGCTGGAATGCTACTAAGCATATTGGCATACGCAACATTGAAGCCCACAAATTGTGCCAATAGAGTGAATACACTAAAGTCAATTAACCAGCCACATCCCGATACCGCAAAAAACTTTAAGCTTTGCTTAAGAGCCATTTTGTTTTTTACCGGCACCATTAATGCTTTTTCTCCTAAATAAAAAATATTTTTTCCAGATTGTAGTATGTAAAGATATATAGCTGATTCAAGGGTTGATGTCAGGCACAGCGCCGCAGGATTATTTATACCATCCCGTATGGCCTGCAATGGAAAGATGCCGCATGAGAGTATGCGCCAAGCAAGGTTTTGCATCATTGCCTGATGACCCCTGAGCCTGGGTCTGTGTAACCAGATACCTCTCATCGACAGACATACTGTCGATGATTGGTTGGTAAATTATATACCAAAGCGCTTTTGTTGGCAATTCCCCGTCGTGGAGACAAATTTTTTTGCTTTTTAGTCGTAATTTTTTTAATTCACAGGGTTATGATTTCTTTGATTCTTTTTCTTCCTAAAACCGGCAGTATGTCTGTCATTAAATTGTCGGGTGGAGCCGACGGATCTTGGGCATCCGCACCAGGCCAGAAAAGTTTGTCTGCCGTCGGATTGTTTTTTGTATGGGCAGACCGTCCTGAGTGCAGCGCTCTTCAGGTGTGCAAGGTGCGCCTTCCCCATTTCCCGTCGGAACCTTGTTAGGCTCACATGGGAACTGGGCATGCGGAGAGGACAGGTATTCGGATAGGCAGAGATTGACCAGGCTCAGGACTTATCCCATGAATCCCGAGTACTGGCCAATATGGAACACTTAGATCAGGGGTGAATGCCGCCACAGGGTGACGGCCCGGCAGACATCCTCGCTGGTGCCGTCAGCGGTGGTGCGGCGTATGGCGTGAACCAGCCGTACGGGGGCGGTCTGGCCGAATATATCCAGAATATCGCCGTCTTCCGCCCCGACCTGGCTCATCAGCTCCTCGCCGGGGAAGCATTCGGCCCGAAAGCCGAGGTCAACAAGCGAGGGCGCCAGGGCTTGCCCCGGTCGCGGCTCAAAGGATTCCAGCAGCCAGGACAGGTAGTGGGCGTTGTTCACATGACCGTTGATGTCCAGGTCATCGCGGCGCACGCGCAGGAGGGCCTGCCTGTCGCCATTGCCCGCGAGACGGGGGAGAACGCGGCAGCTGAAGGGATCGCAGGCGCGTGGATTTGAGGGGTAGACGGCGGCCAGCTGAGGCGGTATCGGCGCCATGCGGCGGGTTGCCATATCCATGATGGACCAGGCGCTGCCGCCGCTGAGGATACATTCGTTTGACGAGTCAAACACCTCATAGCCCCGGCAGCCGAAGCGATCGAGCGCCGAAGGCCAGGTATGCACCCGGATGGCCTCACCCGAAACGGGCAGACGACGGATGCGCAGCACAAGGCGGGTCAATATCCAGGTCAGCCCCATACCGGCCAGAGTTTCCTCGCCAAAACCCAGACTGGAAGCGCTGTGCCCGGCGGCCTCCTGCAACCAGTTGGCCACTGAGGACAGCGTGGTTATGCCGTCAGCCCCGGTCTCGCCGTAGCGCACGCTGAGGGACAGGTCGTAGGCGAGTTCCACCGGCTGCCTTGAAAAATCGTCCATACTGCTACCTTGATTCGTGGGGAGCACCGGGCTCCCGGAATGATCGGTTTTGACCCGCGTGTGCCGTCTGGCATCCAGTTTAGCACACGGGCCCTGTTCCCGGCAAGGGCGGCGCGAGTCACGGCTGGAGCTCAGTAGTCATAGGACCACTCCACGCCCACTTCCGACTTGGTGCTGGTGGTGCGGGCATCCAGGGTGATATGGCGGGTCAGATCCACATTCACCACGGCGCCGGTGCTGTCGCCATCCAGCCCCTGACTGACGCCCACATACACCCTGTCATTGATGTATTTGCCCATTTCCAGGGTTGTGCCGCCCAACCCTCCTTCACTGCCTTCAGTCGAGCCCAGCCGCACGACGTCAGTCCCCAGAGCTTTGCGCATAACATCGAACGCGCCGCTGCCGCCGCTGCCGAACCCGGCCAGCGCGGCGACGGCCGCGGCCATCTGCAGGCTTTCCACATGGCCCAGTTTGCCCGCCGGGCGCCCGAACATCACCTGGGCGATAATCTCATCCTGCGGCATGGCGGGTTTGCTGGAAAGCTCCAGTCGCGGTCTGGAGGCCGTGCCGCCGATATTCACGTCGGCTTCCAGATTGGAGGCCGTATAGGTCATGATGATATCCAGCCTGGGATTGATGGTCTGGCCCCCGTCTAGGATGATGACGCCCTTGGTCAGGAAGAAGGTGCGGTTCAGAAGATCCAGGGTGCCGCGCGCGGCGCTCAGGCTGCCCACCAGCTCCGGCGCGTTGAGCGGGCCCCGGGCGCGCACCTGCCCTCTCCAGTCGCTTTCCAGACCGTGACCGCGCACAAAGAAGCGGCTGGGCACAGTCACTTCCACATCCATGTTACCCAGCGGCGCGGGCGGAGGAGGTTCGGCGCTTTCTTCTTCCGCGTCGCTGATGGGCAGCACGGGGATGGACGCGCCGGACAGATGACTGATGATCAGTTCGCCCTGATTGACGGTCAGGGCCGCCCTGACGTCGGGCGCGCTGAGGATGCCGGTCACTGTCGCGTCACCCGACAGGGTCATGCGCACATCCTGCCGGCGCAGGGGCTTGAAATTATCCATACCCCCCTTCAGTTCAACGGCCAAGGTGGATGGCTCCACAAAGCCTTCCAGGGTCAGTGTGCCATCCGTGCCGTCTCCGGCCTTGAGGGAAAGGCGGGTTCGCCCGAGCGCGCCCAGCGGGCCGGCTGCTCCCGTGCCCTTGTCCAGATTCACCATGGCGTCGATATCACTAAGCAAGAGCCCCAGATTTAAGTCCTCATAGGCGGCCTGGCTGATTGCGACATGGCCGGTCAGTTCCGGTCGTTCGAGGCTGCCGGCCACTGCCAGGCGCAGGCCGCCCTGCCCGCTCAGGCGGCGATCCGGCAGGGGCACAAAGTTCCACAGCGGAGCCAGTTCCCCCTCCCAGAGCACTTCACCCCGCAGGGCCGCCGCCGGCACGGGCTGGGGCAGGCCGTCCGCCCCGAAGGACAGGGGCAGACTCAGCGAGGCCGCGGCCTGCTTTGCCCCAAGAGCCTGCATGGCCTCTGGCGGGAAGGACAGGACGGCGTCAAGCACAGCTCCGCGCGCATCGCGCTTCAGTGTGCCCTTCAGGGAACAGGAGAGCGGCGGCAGCAGGCTGCCCGACCTTTGAAGACGATTCAGACGGATGACAAGATCGCCCCCGGGCCAGGCCGGGGTACCGGTCAGGGTGAGCCGGGCCTGAACCATGCCCTCAGGCAGAGCGGGCAGCCAAGCGCGGAACGAACCAAGCTCAAGGGCGTCCACCGTGCCTGCCAGGTTGAGGGATTGGGCGTTGATCGTGCCGTCGAGGTGCACCACGCCCGATGGCTCAAGGGCCAGATCCAGTCCTGGCGTTGAAAATCCGCTCGGGCCGTAATGGACAAAAGCGGGCTTCACCAGGCGCACTCCCCAGGGGCCGGTGGAGGCGCTTGATCCGGGTGTTTGTTTTGCCGCAGCGGGCGGCGCTCCCAGGCTGCCTTCAGTATCGGAGCGCAGCGCCTGGACAAGCCGCTCCGACGCGCGAAGCTGCAAGGCGCGTACGGCGGCTTCGCCGGGTTTCCAGGACGCGTCGAGATCAGCCGTCACATCTCCCCGGCACTGCGCTTTAAGCGTCAGAAAATCGTCCAGGGGGCCCGTGGCCGTCAGGTGGACGGCACGCAGCTCCATGCCCTCGGCGCGAATGTCGTCGCCGCTGATGTCGGCGGCCACGCGGGGAGCGCGGAACATATCCTCCATTCGGGCCGTTCCGCGCATTGTGCGGATAAAGAGCCGCTCTTCCCCGTCCGGCGCATCCATGCGCAGCATGTCCACACCAAGGACAGCCTTCGCCGTCTGGCCTTCGGGGCCGGAGCCGAGATCCATGGTCAGCGACGCTTTCCCCGTGCGCAGGGGCATGCCGCTGAGCGCGCCGATCACAGTCCAGTCCGTGACCTCGGCCCGCAGCGTTCCGATCAGGGAAGGATGGTGGGAAGCGGGGGCGGCGCGCTCTTCGCTCTCCTCCTCGCGGGACGAAACGGGAGAGCCCGGCAGAACCACGCGTGCGTCGCCCTCCACGCGCACGCCTGCCGCCCGCAGAATCAGATCGCGCACAGCAGCCGTCAGGGAGTCACGGCCCGGCGTCAGCTCCCAGCGCGAGTTCAGGCTCATATCCTGGCCACGGGCGCGGCCGCTGACCTCCAGGGTTCCTTGTCCGCCGCCCCTGCCTTCGGCCGTGCCGCCGAGGGCCGCTCCGCGCAGGTATTCCATAAGGGCGCTTATATCCAGATCGGTGGCGTGCAGGAAAATATGAGGCTTTTCCAGCCGTTCCTCATGGACTGTGAGGGCTTCGCCCTCCATGCTGAGATCCGCATTCAGGCCCGACATGGCCCCCTGAACCCGCAGGCGCGTCAGCAGCGGGCCATGCGCGGCAATACCGGGCACGGTCAGGCCCGCGGCATCGGCCACATCAGCCGCCAGGTTGAGATTCAGCGCCGACAGGGGGGACAGCGGGTTCATGCCGGCCAGATGCCACGAGGCATCAGCACTGGCGGATAAAGCCCGTCCGCGCAGAGTGAACGTTTCCAGGAAGGCGTCGACGTTTCCTGCCTGATTCGAAGCGCTGTCTGGCGATCCCCGCCATTGCAGCCCGCCGCCGCTTTCCAGCGTGGCGTCGGGGCCAAGGAGAGCTTCCAGACGAGGATCCGCCCACTCCATGCCGTTCAGATTCAGGGTCAGACGCCCCAGGGCTTTGACCGATGTTCCTGCATGGCTTTCGGCCACAGCTTCCGCGTTATCCTGCGCCGCGCCGAAGGCTGGTTCGAGCAGGGCGCGGCCCGTCAGATGCGCAAGGGCCTGACCGTTGAGCTGGCCCGCCATGCGCCACAAGCCTGTGGCAGCCTTTCCGGCGGAGGCCGTCAGATTCCAGGTCAGACTGGGCTCGGGGGCCAGAACGGCAGCCCCCAGATCGCCTTTCAGGGTGAGAACCACGCGGTCGGCGAGCGAGGTGGCGGGTATTCCCGGATCACTTTCCAGAAGATCCAGATGCACATCAGCGCGCCAGTCTGCCAGAGGCGCCGAACCCTGGAACAGAAAACGCAGGGCCGGAGCCCGGGCCAGCGAGGGTGGCACGGCACGCATGAGCAGGCCGTCGGACGTTTCGGTCAGAGCCAGGCTGAAGCTGAGGACGGCATTCGCTTGCAGTGAAAGGCGAGCCTCGGCCTGCTCGGCATCAAGCTTGTCGTCACGCCGTACTGACAGATCGGCCTGGATGCCGTGGGACGAGGCCGAGGCCGATCCGCGCAGGGTGAGAGTCATGGCTTCGCCCACCAGATCCGGAGCCAGGGTCAGGGCCTGGATATCCAGGTTTTCCACGGCCAGGGGAGGCAGCCAGCCCAGCCACTGATTCAGGCTGGTCAGCAGCGCCGCGGGGTCAGGCGGGGGAGCGGACTCAGTCTGCGGAGCCCGGGGCACTTGGGGCAGGCGCATCAACACCGGGTGATCGACGACGAGGGATCGCAACGTCACCTGACGCTGGCGCAGGGCCGCCCATCCCACGCGCAGGCTGGCCTTATCCACATGGAGCCAGGGGCCGCTGGCATCGCCGACACTCAGTCCCCGAAAGCCCAGACGGGAGGGGAAGGACGCGCTGAGCGCGTCAAAGCGCGCGCTGAGACCGGATGACGCCAGAGAACGCGCCAGAATTCCGTTGACCGTGTCCGTTATCCAGGCTTGCCCCGTCTCGGTGCGCGCAAAAAGCAGAAGCCCGCCGCTCAGCAGCGTCAGCAGCAGGCCCAGCCCCAGAAGAAAGAGCCCGGCGGCGCGGCTCAGACGGCGAAGAATACGCGGCGTGCGGCGCTTTTCGCGCCGGGGTGGTGAAGTGTCGTCCGCCATCAGAATGCCTGCCCTATGCTGATATACAGCTGAAAACCCTGTTCGCCGCGGATGCGGGTAAGTGGAAAGGCCACGTCAAACCTCACCGGCCCGATGGGCGTGAAATAGCGAAGTCCCATGCCCAGCGCCCAGTCCAAATCGCGGGCCCAGCGCGGGAATTCGCTTTCGTATACCATACCCGCGTCCACAAAGGGAACCACGCCGATGGAGTCTGTAATCTTAAAGCGGGCTTCCAGGTTGAGTTCCTGAAAGGAGCGCCCCCCCAGGGGCTCACCATTGTTATCGCGCGCGCCCAGAGCCTGGTAGGCATAGCCGCGCACGGAACCGCCGCCTCCGGCATAGTAGCGCAGTGTGGCGGGAACAGAGTGGAGGGATGAGCCCGCCATGCTCCCCAGGGCCAGTCTGCCCGCAAGAACCAGACTGTCGCTTTCACCGGGAGCATAATAGGCCGAGGCGTCCATGGTGGTGGCCAGAGCGCTGAAAGCTCCGTGATACAAGCCGCTGATCGGGGTCACAGTAAGGCTCAGCCGGGTGCCGGAGCTGGGATTCAGGGTATTGTTCCGCGTGTCCCGCCGCAGTCCCAGGCTTAAGCTCAAAAAGCGATAGTCCGTGGTTTCACGGTTTGCCTCCAGAGTGCCCTCTTCCACATCCACCCGGGCGTCGGCCCACCAGAAGGCGCTCAAGCGACGATTCAGGCCGCTGTAGGCGCTGACCGCCCGCTTGGTGTAGGCATCGGTTTTTTCGCGTTCCACAGCCCCGCCGGCCAGCAGTGTCTGATTGGGCCGCCCGAAGGAGGGTTTGACAAAATCCGCCTGAAGACCCTGCAAATCCTGGGCGACGGGGACTTTAATCTTCAGGCTTTCGCCGTTGCCGAACAGGTTGCGGTGTTCCCACGCGCCCTGCACGCCAAAGCCCACATCTGTGGAATAGCGCATGCCCGCGCCCACGGTGCGGAAGGCCGCCTCGCGCAGCGCCACATCCACGGGCAGGGTCACGGGCTGACGATCCGCCGGAAATTCCGGCAGATCACCCGCCGCGGCCTCGCCGGATGCGGCCTTTGGGGCATGGCCGGCGAAATCCGTGCCCGCCCGATCCAAGGGTGCGCTTCGCAGGCCGTTGCCGGCATCCGGGGGCGCGGCGCCGGAACTGAAGGGAAGTTGCGGCTCAGGCAAGGAGCGGCTCGCGGCGTTCTCAGAAAGGGCAAGGGGCACAGCGCTTTGCGGCTTTGCCGTCCTGACATCCACGGTATTGAACAGGCCCAATTGCTGAAGGGTTTCCCGGTAACGGCTCAGCTGCCTGTCATCCCATGGCTGGCCCCGCCGCCAGGGAATGAGGCGCCGCAGGTAGCCGTCATGAACATGGGGCGCGCCGCTTACGCGGATACCGTCCATAACGGCCGCGGGGCCGGGGTTGATCACAATATCGGCATGGACACGGCGTTCCTGCCTGTCCAGACTGTAGCGGGCAGAGGCCACACGGGCAAAGGGATAGCCCTCATTCCGCAGGATCCGCGGCAGGGCTTCCACGGCATCCAGGATGGGAGCGGCCACCGCCGGATCTCCCGGACTTATGGTGTCCAGCGTGTGTGGAAAAACAGGGTCGGGCAACGCCTCGTCATGCTTAAAGAGGAGTCCCGTTTCCCGTGTGCGGTTGAGGAATGCCGGCGGCACCACGGGTTCCGGGCTGTACAGGATGCTGACGCGGCCCACCATGTAGCGGTGACCGGGGCTCAGCGTCAGGGTTACCGTCACGGGCCGGGTGCTGCTGTCCACACTGAAAGAGGCCTCGCCCTCATAGTAGCCCAGCGAATGCAGCAGCGTGACAGCCGCCTCCCGATCCTGGCGCGCCCGCCGTTCCAGACCGAGCAGACTGTCCGGCGGTTGTTTTTCCAGCTGCACAAGCTGACTGCTTTTGGACATGCTTTCGCGCATATCGTCTTCGGACGGCGTCCGCGCGTCGTCAAAGCCGGGAACGGGTTCTTCCGCCCGAATAACCGTGACATAGGGCACGGGGTCGCCCTGAAGGGCGGGGGCAGGATTCGTGTCGGGCTTGCGCGGTTCGCCGCGGAACAGGGAACAACCCGGCAGCAGCCCCACGCACAGAACAAGGCCCGCAGCCAGAAACCGAAGCATGACTGCCGGCGGCGCGGCAGCCGGAGGAAGGAAAGGGGGACGACGGCGCATACTTTGTGTCCTAGCTCACAATCATCACCCTTGACAAGCTGCCCGGACGCATCAGCCCGGAGGGCGCGCGCCGGAGGCGGACGACGCGGCGGGACGGGACGCCCGGGCCGGCCCTATTGCCCGGCCAGGGCCCACAGGTAGAAGGAGGCCACTGAACCGAAAGGCGCATATCTTTTGCGGTACACGGCAAACTGGCGCGGGCTGAGTGTTTTTTTGCCGTACAGGGCCATCATGCCCTTGCGTATGCCCAAATCGAGCCAGCTTACGACATCGGGCCGGCACAGGGAAAAGATGAGCAGCATTTCCGCCGTCCACACGCCCACCCCGCGCAGGCAGGACAGGCGGCGCACCACCTCGGCGTCGGGCATACTGGCCAGGGCCGCGAAATCGATGACGCCATTCTGCGCGGCGCCGGCTATGCCCTTGATGTATTCGGCCTTGCGCATGGATGTGCCGCAGCCCTGTATGTCCTGCACAGACAAAGCCGCCACTCGCTCCGGCGTTATCCTTCCGGCCAGGGCCTGAAAACGGGCGCACACTGTGGCCGCACCCTTGGAGGATATTTGCTGGGCAAGCACGCTGGTCACCAGGGCCTGAAAGGGATCCGGCTGAACCGGGCGCTCAAGAAGGCCCAGCCGCCCGATGAGCTCGCCCATTTTGGGGCAGCGCCGGGTCAGATGCTCCATTTCCTTCTGACCATAGGGGAAAAAGGGCATGGCGGCTATTCGGATGACAGGGTTTGGAGGGCTGTGAAGACTGTAAGCAGATCGTTCCCCCGCCATACGGCGGCATCGTCAAGATAGGTGGGCGACGCGTTGACCACGGCCACCTTGCCGCCGCAGCGCACGGTGACCTGCGGCAGGGCGGCGGCCGGGTACACGGTCAGGCTGGAGCCAAGCACCAGCATCAAATCGGCCCGGGCGGCCTCCTCTTCCGCCTCTTGCAGCACATCGGCGGGCAGAGCTTCTCCAAAAAAGACGATATCGGGCTTGATGATGCCGCCGCAGCTTTCGCAGCGCGGGGTTTCCCCGTTGCGCACGGTGCGGGCTATATCCTCAAAGGACGATTCACGCCCGCATGTGAGGCAGCGGTGATGGAGCGGCGAGCCGTGCAGTTCCAGAACCCGGCGCGAGCCGGCCTTGTGGTGCAACAGATCGATATTCTGGGTAATCACAGCCTGAAGCAGGCCCCGCTGTTCCAGATCGGCCAGAACGGCGTGAATCAGATTGGGAGTCTTGTCGTCCAGGTTGTAGAGAAAATCTTTGCCATGGCGGTAGTAGTACGAGGGATCATGCATAAAATAGCGCAGATCGAAGAGTTTTTCGGCGTCGATATCATTCCGGTGGTAAAGTCCCTGCGGCCCCCGAAAATCCGGGATGCCCGACAGGGTGGAAATACCCGCTCCGGTCAGAGCCACGCAATGACGCGCCTCGCGGACAAGACGGACAAGTTCGGCAACGCAGTCGCGCATGGGAGCTCTCCTTTCAATCATGGCGGGAAAATTTTTATGAGTGTACGGGAAAAAAGCGGGGACGTACAGCGCGCTTTTCCGGTATCCCCCGCCGCCTTTCGCTCCGTATCCATAAGGAATTCAGCATGGCCGCTCATCGCATTGTCGACGGCGTATACATCCGCCTGCCGACGCCCGGGGGCTTTGTGGACGCCGCCAGGGTATTTCCTTCCTTTCTGGAAATTTACCGGCGTGACCAGGAGGTTCTGGCCGTCTATCTGGAAGACTGCCGCCTTCGCCTTGACTGCCGCCGGGAACTTCCCGATCCCTTTGTGGAAGTGCTGGTGCCGGAAAAAATGTCACCGCTGCGCCGCATGGAGCACAACTTTTTCGAGGACTGCAAGCTGGAAGTAGAGGCCGGCATCCGGAGAGGCGCCGTGCGTCCGGAAGAGGCCGAAGTCAAAGCGGGGCGCCCCCTGCCGCCGCTGGCAATCTTTACGGACGGGCCGGGCTGGTTTTCGTGCTGCACCCTCCGCTATACGCGGGAATGTCCGCCCATGCGCCCGTGGAAAGAGCTGATTCCCGCAAACGGCAAGAGCCGCCGGACTGAAGAAGGCGGAGCTTCCCCACGCGGATTCCCCCCGCTGCTGCCTTGCCTGACCGGAAATATCGTGTTCACCGTGCGGGATCTGCCGGTCATTGTTAACCTGCACCGCTCGGTGGATCCGAAGTCTCCCCTGGAGAGCTTTGCGTGGATGCGCCAGGCCACCGACAGCTACCGCCGCCTGATTCTGCCCCTCAACGGCGTGACGATCGGGAAGTCCCACACCGGCTCAGCGCCGGCCTGAGAAAACAAAAGCGCGGCTTGCGATGCCGATCCGCCTGTTCGGAAAACATGACTGCATCGGAAGCGGATCCGGACATGCGAAAAAAGCTGGAGGCTACCGACGAAAAAAGCGCGCACTCGCGATTTGGCAACTCCACCACACCGCCAACGCGGACACCACGCCCACGCCCCAGCCCGCCACCACATCCACGGGGAAATGCTTGCCCACGTAGAGACGTGACCAGGCCACCAGCAGCGGCAGGGCAAATATCCAGGGTCTGGAACGGCGGAACAGCAACGCCAGCACCATGGTTGCGGCCATGCTGGTCGCAGCGTGAGACGAGGGAAACGAGCCACCCGTAGAGCCATACCTGTACGAAGGCTTGTCTATCACCGTCCACTGCCGATCGCTGGTGAAAAAATGCGTGCCGGCCTCGGTCTGAAAAGGGCGGTGCCGTCCTACCTGATCCTTGATCAGGTTACACGACACATCAGCCACGCCCGCGGACAGGCCCAGCAGGAGCACCAATACGCACACCCGCGCCAGGGCCTCCCCGTATCGCCTGCGGCAGTACCAGGCATAGCCGAGCACAAAAACCGCGCCGCACGCATAAAAAATCCAGGCGTCGGAAAACAGGGGCAGCACCGCATCAAGCGTGGCACTGCGGACACGCCCGTTCAAAACCCTGAACAGGGCGATATCGAGGGAAAGGAACATTTCAGTTCAGCAAGTAGGCATAGGGATTGGTGGGCACACCGTTCAAGCGCACTTCGTAGTGCAGGTGCGGCCCGGTGGCGCGGCCCGAGCGTCCCACATACCCGATAACCTCACCCCTCTCCACGGTTTGCCCGGCCTTGACCGCCAGTTTGGACATGTGACCGTACTTGGTGGTCAGGCCACCGCCGTGGCCAAGCTCCACGCTGATCCCGTAAGCGCCGTCTGTGCCCGCCATAGAGACCACTCCCCGCGCCGGGGCATGAATGGGGGTTCCCATACGGGCGGCGATGTCCAAACCCTTGTGGCTTTGCGGGCGGCCGGTGAACGGAGAGGAACGGGTACCGAAGCCCGAAGAGACAAAACCCTCCACCGGCCAGATGGACGGCATCACAGCCAGTCGATCGTGGTTGTCGCGCATGGCCAGCAACAGTTCCTGCTGCTGCACTTCTTCCAGGCGGATTTCATCGGAAAGTTCCTGGAGAAAAAGACGTATCTTGCGTGACGCCATTTCCTGCCGGTGCAGGGGCAGAGAGCTGAGGTTCAGGTCTTCGGAGGATGCGCCGCCCATCGAAAGGTCGGCCACACCCACATCAATATCCATCATCAGACGCAGCTTGGTATCAAAGGATTGCACACGCTGCAGATCGCTGCGCACCGAAGTCAGCTGGCCCACCATGCTCATCAGCTGGCTCTGATGCTCGTCAAGCGAGCGTTCGGCTTCAAAAAGCCTGGTTTCGAGAGTACGGGCCTGCACATAATAACGGCTCAGCCAGACATTGCCCGCCACCAGCAGACAAAAGACAAGGCATACCGCCACGCCCAGCCATCCGCGCAGGCGCAGGCTGCGGCTGGATCCGCTCCGTTCCTTAAAAATCACCACATGATATTTGCCGAAAGGCATAGACTCCCCCGCCGCGCTTCAAGCACCCGTTTTGCCAAACGTGGCGATGCTCGCTTTCCCCCGCCGACCCCTATGCCGGAGAGCGAAATACTTCGGAATGGAAGGATTATAGCCCGACCTTTGTCATGGCGTCAATCTCGCACGTTCTCCGGGACAGCCACGCTTGCACGGAAAGGCGCCCCTTATCTGCCTGAATTGCCAAAAAAAATTTTATGCAATCATCGCACGGGGAAAAGTCTCAGCCCCCTGAGCGCTGATTCCGGTCGATGCGGTTGCGCTCCCACTGCCAGCGGGTCAGGCCATTCATAATGGTACGCCGCCGCACACGGCTGCCGCCCGCCATGGCGTCCAGAAGCTCCGCCATATCCGCCCTGCGGCTTGTTCCGGCCGAGGGGCAGGGATTGGCCCACACCGGCAGTTCCCAGCGCCTGGCCGCGCGTATGATGTCGGTCTTTTCCACCAGAAGCAGGGGGCGTATAACCCGCAGGGAGCCCTGAAAAAAAGCTTCGCTCATGCTCAGGCCCTCCACCCGCCCGGTTTGCACCAGGTTGAGCAGAAAGGTCGATGCCAGATCATCCGCGTTGTGCCCAAAGGCCAGATGGGTCAGTCTGTACCTGGAGCACAGGGCGAACAGCCGCTTGCGGCGCAGGCGGGCGCAATAAAAGCAGGGTGAATTGCGCTGATTTTCCGGAGAATGACCGCGCGGCCCGTGATCGCTCAGTTCCAGGTGTCCGGCGATACCCTCGGCCGCCAGCCAGCCGGCCAGGGGCGCATGATTGTCCGGAGCAAAGCCCGGATTGACATGCAGGGCCATGAATTCAAAGGGAAAAGGCACAATGCGCTGCCGTATCTGCATGACCTTGAGCAGCACAAAACTGTCCACGCCGCCGGACACAGCCACTCCCACCCGGCAGCCCGGGCGCAGCATCCCCGTGGTCTGCATGGCCCGGCCCGCCGCCTTGACGCAGACTTCCTGCGCGTAATTCAGTTTCATGGCCATACGGGACTCTCGTTCCCTGTCTTACCACACCATGTCCAGCAGGGTGCGCACGCCGAAGCCGGACGCTCCCTTGGCGTTGATGGGGGATTCGGTGTTGTCGGCGGCGGCGATATCAAGATGAGCCCAGGGCGTGCCCGGCCGGACGAACTGCCTGAGGAACCAGGCCGCATGCAAGGCCCCCCCCTCGCGCGGGCCGGAATTGACCATATCGGCCACATTGCTTTTCAGGGCTTCCTTGCTTGTCTCCCAGATGGGCAAGCGCCACGAGCGCTCGCCCAGGCGTTTTCCCGCGTCCAGCAGCGCGGCGGCCAGGCTGTCGTCCTCGCAGAACAGCCCGGCGGCGTCCTTGCCCAGGGCCACCGCGCAGGCCCCGGTCAATGTGGCTATATCCACCAGCAGGGCCGGTTCGCGCCCCTCCTGACCGTAATCCAGAGCGTCAGCCAGAATCAGGCGGCCCTCGGCGTCAGTGTTGACAATTTCGATGGACGCGCCCGAACGGGCGATCACGATGTCACCGGGGTGAGCGGCATTGCCGCCTGGCATGTTTTCCGTGCAGGGCATAAGGCCCAGCACGGGACGCGAAGGCCGTCTGTGCGGGGCCAGGCGGGCCAGCGCCTCAAACACCCCCAGCACGGCGGCCGCGCCGGACATGTCACCCTTCATGTCGGCCATGCCGGCCGAAGGTTTGATGCTGATGCCACCGCTGTCAAAAGTGATGCCCTTGCCCACCAGCACCACAGGCCGCTCATGCTCCGTGCCCTGCGGCGCATACTCCAGCACCACCATGCGGGCTTCCTGCCGGGCGCCGCGCGCCACGGCCAGAAACGCGCCCATGCGTTCGGCCTCAAGCTCGGCCGGGCCCAGAACACGAAACTTCATGCCCCCCCGTTCGGCCAGCTCCCGCGCCGCCTCGGCAAAGGCCGAGGGCGTCATGACATTGGCCGGGCTGTTGGCCAGATCGCGGGCCAGGCACAGGCCCGCCGCCTCGGCTTCGGCCAGACGCGCAGCCTCGCGCACATCGTCAGGCACAAAGGCATCATCCAGCAGCAACAAAAGCCGGCCCGGATCAGCGGGCAGGCTGTCGCGGTCGGACAGCCAGCGGTCATAGCGGTACAGCCCCAGCAAGGCGGCCAGCACCACCTCGCGCGCCAGGGCGGCGCGATCGAGCTTCAGCGCCGGAGCCACCCGCTCCAGCGACGCCAGATCCACGCCCACGCTGGATACGCCCTGCTCGCGGCACAGCCGAATGGCGGAACCCACGGCGTGACGCAAATCCACCGTCGTCACAGCGTCGCGCCTCCCCAGGCCCAGGGCCTGCACGCGGGGCAGATCCATGGCCGGAGGGCCATACAGGGTGACGATTTCACCTTTTTTTCCCTTAACATCACGCCAGGCCGGGGCAATGCCCAGCCAGGGAGCCGCCTGCTCCAGCGCATGGCAGGCCTGATCCGGGCCCTCCCCCTCAAACACAAAGGTCAGCGCGGCCTCGGCCTTCCAGGCGGAAGGGCCGCCGTTCTGAAAACGTATATCCATCATCACCATGCCTCCATGCTCTTCCCTGACTTTCCTGACGCCGGTTTTCCCTGAGCCGTCAAAGGCCCACAGCCTTTCGCAGGGCAGCCACCTCATCCTCACGCAGGGGGCGAACGCGGCCGGCGGGCAAGTCCCCCAAATGCAAGGGCCCCTGGGCCACCCGGCGCAGGCGCAGAACCGTCAGCCCCAGATCGCGGCACATGCGCCGTATCTGCCTGTTAAGCCCCTGGCGCAGGGTAAGTTTCAGCAGAACGCCCGCCCCGCGCCCTGACCGGGCCTCGGCCACCACGTCCACATCCACCGGGGCCAGCCGCTCGCCCTCGGCCAGGGCCATGCCCCCGCGCATGATCTCCAGAGCCCTCGGCCATGCGACAGCGCCGGGTTCAGGCCGCACCCGCACCTCATACACCCTGGGCAGATGCCAGCGGGGATGGGAAAGCCGGTGCGCCAGCTGGCCGTCGTCGGTGATCAGCAACAACCCTTCGGAAAAAAAGTCAAGCCGCCCCACGGGGTACAGGCGACGTTCCTTCCACGGCGGCGGCACAAGATCAAGCACCGTGCGCCGGCCTTCGGGATCGCGGGCCGTGGCCACCACGCCCGCGGGTTTGTGCAGCATAAGCCAGCACCGATCGGACAGGCCGTCCGGCGCTGGCCGCGGGGACACCGGGCGTCCGTTCACCTCAATCCGATCCCGGCCGGGCCGCACCCGCAGCCCGGGACTGTCCGCCTGGCGCCCGTTAACCCGCACCACGCCGGAAAAAACAAGAGCATCGGCCTTGCGGCGCGAGCAAAGCCCCGCGTCGGCCAGGGCCTTGTTCAGGCGCACGCCGTCATCGCCGGACACAGGGCCGGCCTGAGGGCCGGCGCGGCCTTCACCATGACCAGCCGCGCTCACGGGCGAATGACCCTGTCAGCCCGATGCAGACTGGTCACCATGCCCGGCATGCCGGTGGCGCCGCCCCCCCGCCCGCTCTTCAAAAGGCCGTGGCGCTCCTTGCCGGAAATCAGCCAGTCCCGGCGCCTCATCACGGATTCGGGGCAGACAGGCCCCCGGCAATCAAGTATGCTCATGACAACGCTCCTCCCTGTCGGAGGGATGAAAGGCTCTGTGCCCAAAGATGCCCGCAGGCGGGCCAGGGGCCGGAAAAAGGCATGTCAAAGTACTGGCGCCCCGGAATAATGTAAGTTATAGTGCAGACCGTCAAGGGCACAAGCGGCCCATCGGTTTCACTCTTTCGCGTACGCTGTGCATGAACATTTTTTCCGTGTTTTCAGGCCCTCGGCCAGCGATGGCCTCCATTCTCCCTTCCGCCGCCGGGGCCGCCCGCCTGTTGCCCGCGCACGGCAACACCGATCAGGGTTGAGTCATGCGCGTCTCCATACCCGTTTCCGCCTCTGTCATACACGCCGTGTACCGCATGCTCTGCGCGTCATGGCGTTTTGAGGAGCATGACCGCCACTGGCTGGATGACCTGGACGCCCGGGGGGAACGCCTCGTCTTCTGTCTGTGGCATGACGAAATGCTCCCCCTGATATATATGCAAAAGCAGCTCGACATCGTGACGGTGGTCAGTCCCAGCCGCGACGGCGAATTGCTGGCCGACATCCTGCACAGGCAGGGACTGCGCACGGTGCGCGGCTCCAGCACACGCGGCGGAGCCAAGGCGCTGCTGGGCGCGGCGCGCCTGATGCGCCGCGAGGGCGTCCACGCCTGCATCACCGTGGACGGCCCGGCGGGGCCGCGCCACAAGGCCAAGGACGGCGCGTTCTTTCTGGCACACCATGCCGACGCCTATATCGCGCCCGTGCGCCTGATCATGAAGCCGGCTGTGCGCATTCCCTCCTGGGATCGGCTCCAGATTCCCCTTCCCCTTGGCAAAGTCACGGTGCTGCATGGCCAGCCGTGGAAGCTCAATGCCACCGAACTGACGGCCGAGGATCTGGCCGAGGATCGCGCCCGCCTGGAAGCGGATCTGGCCGCCCTGGCTCCTTACAGGAAGAACCCGTGACGGCCCCACCCGAGCTGACGCCGTGCCAGCGCCTGCGCCTTGGCCTGCTGAACCGGGGAGCCTCCGCTCTGGCCCGTCTGGATTTTGGCGGGCTGGAACGCCTGGGCTCCTGCCTTGGACGCCTGATATGGACCTGCCTGCCCTGGCGCAGAAAACTGGCCACGGACAATGTGGCGCGCCATCTTGATGTTCCACGGGACGAGGCGCGCGATATTGCCAGGCAGAGCTTTTGCCACAGCGGGCGTTCCTTCACCGAAATTCTGCTCACCGACCGTTTCGGCCTGGATTCGCCCCGCCTGCGCTTTGCGCAGCCCGATCTGAAGCGAGCCCTGAGCGAATGCGCCCGGCCCATTGTGGCCACCACGGCGCATATCGGGGCATGGGAACTGCTGGCCTCGCTGCTGGGCCAGATTTACGCCCCGCCCAGGCCGCGCATGGTGGTGGTCAGGCGCTATCCCGACCCGGCGGTACAGGCCTTCATCACCACCCGCCGCGAAGCGAGCGGCGCCACCATGATTGGCCACCGCACCGTGGCGGCCTCTGTGCTGAAGGCCCTGCGCCAGAATGGCATTGTGGCCTTTCTGGTCGATCACCACGCCCTGCGCGGCGAATCGCTCTTTCTCCCCTTCCTGGGTGAAAAGGCCGCCGTCAACATGGGCCCCGCCCTGCTGGCCGTGCGGGCCGGAGCCCTGCTGTGGCCCATCTTTCTGCTGCGGGACGGCGGGGACTATGTCATGTCTCTGGAAGAGCCTCTGGATACCGCCGTCCTGACGGGCTCGCGGGAAGACAAGGTACGGGCGGCGGCCCTCTTCTATACCGGCGCTGTGGAGCGCATTGTTCAGGCCCATCCGACCCAGTGGTTCTGGATGCACAACCGCTGGAAGAGCGACGGCAACGAACGGGCCGGCAGCCCGCCATCCGCGGGCGCGCGCCGCCCTGCCCGCGGCAGGAATGCGCAGGGCGCGCCCGCGCGGACGGACACGCCTGACGCCTGAAAGATTCCGCATCCGGCCGGAACAGGGACACGCAAAAGCCCCTGAGGCAGGTACCCCAGGGGCCATTTCCGTCAGGCGGCAAGGGCCGCCCGCGCTATTTTCTGAATGTGGGCAGATAGGCGAACAGGGCGGGGGAGCCGCCGGTGTGCAGAAACAGCACCTTGGAGCCCTTGGGGAAATAACCCTTGCGCGCCAGATCAATAAGGCCGGACATGGCCTTGCCGGAATACACGGGATCCAGCAGCACGGCTTCCGTCCGCGCCAGCATGGTCACGGCTTCGACCATGGCGTCCGTGGGCAGGGAATAGCCCGGCCCCACATATTCGTCAAAGGCCACCACCTGATCGGCCCGCACGCGCGCGTCCACGCCCAGCAGTTCCAGTGCCTGGTTGGCGACACTGAGAACGGCGTTCTGCTGCACGGCTTTGGGACGGTTAACGCCGATGCCCGTGACGGGGATGTTGACGTTGTTGCCCACCATGCCGGCTATGATGCCGCCGTGCGTGCCCGCGCTGCCGCTGGGCACCACCATGTGGTCGAAGTTCAGGCCCATGGCGAACATCTGCGCCATGATTTCCTCCATGCAGGCCACATAGCCCAGCGCCCCAAGGGCATTGGAAGCGCCGCCGGGAATGACATAGGGCTTGCGGCCCGCGGCGGCAAGCTTGTCGGCCACGCCCTGCATGGCGGCCATCATGTCCGTGCCTTTGGGCACCACGGTGATGCTTTTGACCCCCATGAGCTGGTAGAGGAAGTTGTTGCCGGACGCTTCGGGATTATAGGAGTTCGGCACGCGCTCTTCCAGCACCAGATGGCAGTCCATGCCCTCATGCACGGCCCAGGCCAGGGTAAGGCGGCAGTGGTTGGACTGCACCGCGCCGCAGGTGATGAGCGTGTCGCAGCCCTTGTTCAGGGCGTCGGCCACGCAAAAATCCAGCTTGCGGGTCTTGTTGCCGCCGCCGGCGCCGGGCAGCATGTCATCGCGCTTCATGTAGATGTCAATGCCCGCTCCCAGCGCCTTGCTGAAATTGGGCAGAAATTCAATGGGCGTGGGAGTGCTGACATATCCACGCCTGGGAAATTTTGCGAGATTCATGGATTCCTCCTGCAAAAGCGGAAGCGGAAGCGCCGCGCTGCGGTGTTTTTGGTGTTACAGGGCGACAATGGCTTCAATTTCCACCAGGCCGCCCAGGGGCAGCGCCTTGACAGCCACGCAGGAACGGGCCGGGCAATCCCTGGAAAAGACTTTGGCGTATTCCGCGTTGACGGTCTGAAAATCGGCCATGTCGGTCAAAAAGACTGTTGTTTTCACCACCTGTTCCGGTGAGGCGCCCAAAGAATCCAGAAGCGCCAGGACATTGGTCAGGCTTTGCCTGGCCTGAGCGGCCACGCCGCCTTCGGCAAGCTTGCCCGTGGCGGGGTCAATGCCCAGCTGACCGGACAGATACACCACATTCCCGGCCTGAACTCCCTGAGAATACGGCCCGACGGCGGCAGGCGCAGCCTGTGTGGCAATGCATTTTTTCATGCGACCTCCGAATATCAGTGTTGCGCTAATGTCGACATCCAACATTTAGGCCATGGACACGCCGCCTGTCAAGGCTCGGGAATGCCCGCGCGCCGGGTGAGGCATTCACCTTTTTGATGGGTTTATAAAAAATTTTCCTGGCATTTCAAGGGAGTATGAAATATTCTTCCTCGAAGGAGTGAAAGTTTCCGCAGCTTGTCATTCTGGCGCGAATAGCCTATTGCTGACATACTTCGCTTTCCACCCCATTTGGAGTCCGACCCCATGCTGCTGAAAAAGGAAACCTACTCCAGCCAGGCGGCGAACATCATCCGGCAGATGATCCGTGACGGCGAACTGCGGCAGGGGGAGCCCGTCAAGGAATCCCTGCTGGCGGCACGGCTGTCCATCAGCCGCGCGCCCATCCGTGAGGCCCTGCAGGAGCTGTACCACGAAGGACTTGTCACGTCCGAGCCGCAAAAGGGCAAGAGGGTGCGCCTGCTGATGGACAAGGATATTCTGGACAGTTACGCCGTGGGCGCCATCCTGGAGGCGGCCGGCGTGGCCGATTCCCTCGCGGACTGGACGGAAGGCGACATGCTGCGCCTGCATGCCGTGGTGGACGACATGCGCAATGCCGGCCGCAGCAGCGCCGATCTTTCATCCATGATGGGGCTGGACGACCTTTTCCACGCAACACTCCTGCAACGCTGCGGCAATGCCCGCCTGGTGGAGATGGCCCGCCTGTCCTGCGTGACTATTTCCAAGGTTCTCTGCTACAGAAAATGGCTCACCCTGTTTTCGCCCGGAGGCTTTGCCGAGCGGCACGCGGCCATAGCCGAAGCCGCCTGCGCCCGGGACGCCGCCAGGGTTGGCGCCATGCTCCGCACCCACTACAGGGAAATCAGCGAGCGCATCATCGCCCGCTGAAGCTCTTTTCATCCACGGCATCGTGCCCGCAGCCTGAACGTCGCCGCATGCCTGCGCGCAAGACAGGGGTGAAAGTCCCGCGGACGGCCGGCTCTTGACAAAGAAAAGTCCCGCGGTGCATCCTGATATCTCATTGTCGAGAGACGTTTTTTCAACTGTCCGGTTTCCGGTGTTCGTCCACCGCCATCTCAACTGGAGGGCGGCCCGCCCTCCCTGCCGCCTCTTGGAGAAAGTCATGACAAAAGGTATGAGTTTGCCGAAACAGATGGCCATCGGCATGGTTCTCGGCATCGTCGTCGGCCTGCTGGCCCCCGCCGTGGGGCTTGACGCCTCATGGTTCAGGCCGTTCGGGCAAATTTTCATCACCCTCATCCGCATGGTGGTGGTGCCCCTGGTCT
>JAFLSV010000029.1 GCA_022510785.1 Desulfovibrionaceae bacterium
GGAATCGTTTGGCGTCCCCAGGGGGATTCGAACCCCCGTTGACGGCGTGAAAGGCCGTTGTCCTGGGCCGACTAGACGATAGGGACACATGGCTGGGCTACAAGGACTCGAACCTTGATTATCGGAGCCAGAATCCGGCGTCCTGCCAATTGAACGATAGCCCAACGAGAGGTCATTGATATCAGAATCCGCCTCAATGTCAAGTCCCGAAGAGCTGCCTGGTCATAATAATTTTTGGGTCATTGTGACCGTGCCCCATTTAAGCTGCCAAAGATAAGTTCATGATTCCTGCTTGGCAAACGGGTTGATGTGCGGCCCGGTAATAACCCCGCCCCCGAAAAGTGACCCATTGAAAAGTTCGTGTTCCTGCCGTAAGGAGCGCGGAATGAAACGGAGCCGATTCCGCGAAGAGCAGATTATTGGACGCCTGTGCCAGGCCCAGGCCGGAATGCGTGGGGCGGATTTATGCCACGAGTCGAGTGAGGACGGATAAAATTGCCACGCTATGTCCACACCGACAGGCACTTTGTCCTTTTCCTGCGGGGTTTCCCGGGTAAACTGAAATCCGCACTCCATGCGTGCATGACGCTGACTCCAGCCATGAAACCATTTTCGGCAAATGCCTCAGACCCACAGTTTCGGCAGCGCATGGATTTTTCCTTGTTTGCAGGGAGAGAGGGCATGTTATCGGCTGTTTTTTATTGAAAAAGTTGTTCTTTCTATTTGTCAGCGCCGCCGGACAGGGATACGGATCTGCGCCGGCGCCCGGGGGGTGGCACGGGGACGTCACGGATTAAGTGCCCTTTCTGCTTTTTTGCCGCTTTTCAAGGGGAGCAAGAGCGTTTAGATTGACGGGCATGAGCGAAAAAAGTGTCGCCGGCTATATCGCCGCGCTTCTGGCCGCGCCTGCGCTGGCCCGGCGGATCACCTGCCATCGCGTGCTGGAGGAGAGGCCCCCTGTCTTTGCCGAGTGCGTCCGTCCCTGGCCCAAAGCCATTCGCGAGGTGCTGGACAGGGCGGGCATTGGCGCCCTGTACAGCCATCAGGCCAGGGCCGTCGATCTGATCCGGGCCGGCCGCGATGTGGTGGTCACCACGCCAACGGCCAGCGGCAAAACCCTGATCTACAACCTGCCCCTTGTGGAACGCTGTCTTCAGGATCCGGAGGCACGGGGGCTGTATCTTTTTCCGCTCAAGGCCCTGGCTCAGGATCAGCGGGCCGCCTTTGAGCGCCTCACCGCTCACTGGCCGCGGGACGCACGCCCCCGCGTCGCCCTGTACGACGGGGACAGCAGCGATCACACCCGGCGCAAGGTGCGGAAGGATCCTCCCAGCGTGCTCATCACCAATCCGGAAATGCTTCATCTGGGCATTTTGCCCCATCACGAGCGCTGGACGACCTTTCTGGCCTCTCTGGCGTTTGTGGTGCTGGACGAGGCCCATACTTACCGGGGCGTGCTGGGCAGCCACATGGCCCAGGTGCTGCGCCGGCTGGAGCGGGTTTGTCTGCGCTACAACGCCCGGCCTGTCCGTATCGTGTGCACGGCCACCGTGGGCAACCCCAGGGAGCTGGGGCGCGCTCTGCTGGGCGAGCGCGGGGATGGCGGCCGTCTGGAAAGTATTACAGAGAGCGGCTCGCCTCAGGGCAGGCGCCATGTGGTCTTCCTTGACCCCGAGGAAAGTCCGTCCACCATGGCCATCCGCCTGCTCCAGGCCGCTCTGGCCCGGGAATTGCGAACTATCGTCTATTGCCGCTCACGGCGCATGACAGAACTCATCGGCCTGTGGGCGGCGGACAAGGCCGGGCCGTACCGGAACCGCATCAGCGCCTACCGGGCGGGCTTTTTGCCGGAAGAGCGGCGTGATATCGAAGCGCGGATGGCCTCGGGCGAACTGCTGGCCGTGGTGTCCACCAGTGCGCTGGAGCTGGGTATTGACATCGGCGGTCTGGACTTGTGCATTCTGGTGGGATATCCGGGTTCCATCATGGCCACCCTGCAGCGCGGGGGCCGAGTGGGCCGCCAGCGGCAGGAGTCCGCCGTGCTGCTGCTGGCGGGCGAGGATGCGCTGGATCAGTACTTTATCCATAATCCTGACCAGTTTTTTCAGCGTCCGCCCGAAAAGGCCGTGCTGAACCCGGATAACGAGGTGGTGCTGGCCAGGCATCTGGAGTGCGCGGCGGCGGAAATGCCCCTGCGCGAGGGGGAAATATGGCTGCAAAGTCCGGCGGCGCGGGCGGCTGTGGCCGGTCTGGAGCGCAAGGGCCTGCTTTTGCGCACGGCCGACGGCCTGTCCTGGCTGGCGGCCCGCAAGCGTCCCCAGCGTGACGTGGACTTGCGCGGAAGCGGCGCGTCCTTTCAGATTGAGGATCCGGACGGCACGGTCATAGGCCATGTGGATGCCCATCAGGCGTTGCGCGAAACGCACCCCGGCGCGGTGTACCTGCATCGCGGCCGCTCCCATGTGATTCAGGAACTTGATCCGGGGGCCAGGCGGGTGCGCGCCGTGCCCCAGTCCGTCAACTGGCATACCCGGGTGCGCACATCCAAGGCCACGAAAATTCTGGACGTCTACGCTTCGGGCCAGGCCTTTGCCGCGCCCGTGGCCTTTGGCCGCCTGCGCGTCACCGAGCGCATCAGCGGCTACGAGCGCAGGCTCAATGGTTCCCTGCGTCTTTTGGATATTCAGCCCCTGGAATTGCCCCCACAGATTTTTGAAACCGAAGGGCTGTGGTTTGTGGTGCCCGATCCTTTCCGGGAAGAGCTTGAGGACAGGCTGCTGCATTTCATGGGCTCCATCCATGCCCTGGAGCACGTTTCCATCGGCCTCATGCCGCTTCTGGTCATGGCTGATCGCAATGACTTTGGCGGCATTTCCATCCCCATGCACAGCCAGCTGGGCGCGCCCGCCGTGTTTGTCTACGACGGCCTGCCCGGCGGGGCGGGCCTGACCCGTTCCGCGTTTCCGCTGCTGGAGGACTTGTTCAGGGCCGTGGAGCATACCCTCGCGACCTGCCCCTGTGAGACAGGCTGTCCGTCGTGCACCCATTCGCCCAAGTGCGGCTCGGGCAACCGCCCTCTGGACAAGGCCGGCGCCCTGTTCCTCATTTCGCGGCTGATTCGGGGCAGCTTCGACGCCCGGTACAGCGCGGTGCCGGAGCGGACGGACAGGGGCGAGGGGATTCCCGCCGCTGTTGAGCCAGAGGCCCCCGTTGTCCATCGGCTGAATGCGGAGTTGGCGGGCCAGGGTTGGGGGGCGGATACCGAAGAAAGCATGAGGGCTCCGGAGGGAACAAAGTCCGCCGGGCCCGCCGGGACGGGTGCCGGGCGGCGCGGCGCGCCTGCGCGCGGGCCGGTTATGGTGTTCGATGTGGAAACCCGGCATTCGGCGGACGAGGTGGGCGGCTGGAACCGGGCGGATCTCATGGGGGTCAGCGTGGCCGTAGTCTGGGACGGCGGGGACTTTCGCTCCTTCCGGCAGGAGGAATTGCCCGCCATGTTCACCCTGTTGCGCCGGGCCGGCCTGGTGGTGGGTTTTAACAGCCTGCGTTTTGACTATCGGGTCTTGCAGCCTTTTGCGGATTTTGACCTGCACACCTTGCCTTCCCTGGATTTGCTCGCCGTGATTAAGGAACGCCTGCACTACCGGGTATCGCTGGATAATCTGGGGCGGGCCACCCTGGGGGCGCCCAAGTCGTCAGATGGTCTCCAGGCCCTGCGCTGGTGGAAGGAAGGACGCCTGGGGGACATTGAGGCCTATTGCCGGGCCGATGTGGATATCACCCGGCGGCTGTATGAGTATGGCCGGGAGCACGGGCACCTTGTGTTCACCAACAAGGCTGGCTGCAAGGTTCGGGTTCCGGTGGAGTGGTAGCTTTCCCATGGCATGCCGTGGGCGTGATGCGGATCACGCGGAGCGCGCCGCCCGTGGCCTGACAAAGAGCGGCGGCGGCGGTTGCCCTTGAGGGCATCCTCATGGTAGGATTCCGCAACACGCGAAGCTCTCCGCGCCGCTCGTTCTTCCACCTGCCTGGCCGGTTCGTCCAGTGAACACATCATCTCCAAGGGGTTTGCCCTATGCCCACAAAAGAAGCGATATCCCTGTGCAAAACCATTTTGCGCAACGGATACGACGCCTACATCGTGAATGCGCCGCTGCAGCTGGAGCTGCACGAAAAACTCGGCCTCAATGAGCTGGACATTGCTTGCGAACCCGATTTTGAGACCCTGAGCAAGCTGTTCCCCAATCTGGAACGCGGAACCGAGCCCGAGGTCGTCGCCACGTGGAAAAGCGATGAAACGGGTATGCGGTATCGCTTTTACACCACCGACGTCAGCGCGTCGTCCCATCCCGACATGTCTCTGACCCGGCTGACGCCGCACATCCTTTCCGTGCTCCGGGGCAGGGCGCCGGAGCAATACACGGCCGTGATGCGCATGCCCGAGTTCATCAATTCGGACAGGGTCATCGAGGATGTGAGCTGCGGCACCATACGCCTGGGCGGCATTCCCGAACTGACCATGAGGCGGAACTATCTTTTGGGCATCCGCGCCCTGCGGCTGGCGGCCAACTATGACCTGCCCGTGGAGCCCGCCACATGGGTCGCCATTGTCCAGGCCGCGAGCCGTATTGCCGACTATGTGCCGTCGCACGAATTTGTGGCCGAGTGGCGCAAGGTGGCGGCGGAGAATATGTGGCGCTTCATCCAGCTGTTAGCGGACGCTTCCATTTTGCACCGGCTGATCCCCGAAGTGGCCGCCCTGGACAGCCTGAAACAAAACAAGGGCAAGCATGTCGATGACGAACAGAGCGTGTTTCAGCATACCATCGACTGCATGCGCTATTACCCGGAAGAACGCCTGCACCACGACTGGATAGGCGTGGTGGCGGTCTTTTTCATGGATGTGGGCAAGCTGTACACGGCCCAGCGCGTCGGCACCCGCTGGACCTTTTTTCAGCAGCACCGGGTGGGGGCCAAGGTCACGCGGAAAATTCTGCGCCGCCTGCACTTTGATCCCGAGGATATCGACACCATCTGCGGCCTGGTGCGCAATCAGTTCCGCTTCCAGTCCATGATGACGGACAGAGGCATACGGCGTTTTCTGGAACTGCCGGACACCGAGCGCCTCATCGAAGTGGCGCGGGCCAATATCAGGGCGCAGCAGGACGGCAATTACACCAATTTCAATCATAATCTCAAATACCTGGAGCGGGGGGAACTGCCGCTGCAAATGCTGGAGCCTCTGCTCAACGGCAACGAGATTATGGAATATACAGGCCTGCCCCAGGGGCCGGAAGTGGGCATATTGCGTTCGGCCCTGCTCAACGCCCAGACCCGCGGTGAAGTGACCACCACGGACGTGGCAATAGCCTTTGTCCGCGCCTATGCCTCCAGGCTGGAAGAGTTGAAGTAACGGCCTGGAAAAGCGGTTGCCTGACAACAAAACCTGTGCCAGGAGATTTGGGCATGAGTGCCGGAACCTTTTCCGCGTATGTGGTCTGCGCCTGCATCATTCTGCTGGCGGGCATGTGGGCCATCACGTTTGTTATGCAATGCCTGATGACTGTCATGGTCTGGGCCGGATGGCTCATCACGGGCTGGAGCAAACTGCCGCAAATTATTCGCCGCTCCGCTTCCGATGGAGCGCCGCCGCCTGTTCCGGCCGCTCTTCGCGTTGCCCGGGATTGAGCGCCCGCGCGGCGCGCAGCTTCATGTCCGTCAGGCCGCGCAGGATACAGGCCGCGTCATCCCGTGGCGTCAGATATGGCTTCCGCGCCGCGCAAAGCGCTCCGCAATGACCCGGATGATGGCCGCATCCGCCGGGCAGAAAGCATAGGCCGGCAGATCCTCGGCCCGAACCCAGCGCAGATCGGCGTGTTCCAGCTTTTGCGGCTCACCCTGCGCGAGGGTGGCCTCAAACAGGCTCAGATGAACCGTGATGTCGGGGTAGCTGTGGGTGAGCTCCATGAAGAGCCCACCCACCTCAAGGGTCACGCCCAGCTCTTCGCGGCACTCGCGGATCAGGGCCCCGGCCGGGCTTTCGCCTTCTTCCACCTTGCCGCCCGCGAACTCCCAGAGCAGGCCGCGCGCCTTATGCGCCGGGCGCTGGCAGATAAGAAATTTGTCATCTCGGCGGATCAGGGCCGCCGCCACGTCTATCGGGCGTCGCGCGGTATCGGGGTTCATGGCGCTGTCTCGCCGGGGAGGGCATGTTTTGCCCTGTCACGGGTGGTTCGGGCAGTCCGCGCGGCCGCCGCAAAATTGAGCGCCCAGTGAGGCGCGGCCGGCGCGAACACATGGGTATACGCGGCAAAGGTGTTGCGCACGCACAGGCCGTCATGGCCCTGGGCCTTTTCCGCGGGACTTTCCGAAAAACGGCCCATGCCCGTGCCGGGGTCGAGACGCAGCGCAAAGCCGGCGGGATCGTCGGACGGCATTTCACAGCGGGAATAGTGAAATTCGTGCCCGCGCCACACGCTGCCCCGCGGGTGAAAGGGATTTTGCCCCACCGTGACGGCCTCCACATAGCCCAGTCCCTGAGGCCGCGGGAAAAAGCGGGTTCTGGCGGGCAGCAAACCGGCCATGGGCACTTCGCCCGCGTCGCCGCACAAAGCCCGGCACAGGATCATAAAGCCCCCGCATTCGGCGTACACCGGGCGCCAGGCTTCAGACAGGGCGCGGATATCGGCCAGATGAGGCGAAGCGGCAATTTCCCGGGCATAGAGTTCGGGAAAGCCCCCGCCCAGATAGAGGCCGTCGAGACCATCCGGGCCGTCCAGAGCGGGCCATGGCGCGGGATCGAGAACGCTCAGTTCCACCAGCTCGGCGCCCGCTTCGGTCAACGCTTCCAGATTTTCCTCATAGTAGAACCACAGGGCGTCATCGCGGACAAAGCCGATGCGGGGCCGGGGTTCGCCGTCCGCCGCGTTGCGGCATGCGGGCGCTTTTGTCCCGGCGTCCGGCAGGGGAGCCGTGTTGCGGGCCAGATCCAGCAGGCCCGGCAGATCCACATGTTCCTCCGCATAGTCGGCCAGGCGCTCCAGTACCCCGTCCTGTTCGGGGGCGGCGTGGCGCAGGCTCAGGCCCATGTGGCGTTCCGGCAGGGGGTTGGCGGACAGGCGGGGCAATTCGCCGTACACCCTCGTGTCGGTATAGGTTTCCACGGCCTGACGCACCTGAGTGGCGTGCCGCGGGGAAGCCACATTGTTCAGTACCACGCCGGCCACATGCAGATCCGGTTCAAAGGCCGTTATGCCCGCCACCAGGGCGGCGGCGGTGCGTGTCATTTTGGCGCAGTTCAGGGTCAGCAGCACGGGGGCTGACAGAGTCAGGGCCACCTGGGCGGTGGAGCACGAGCCTGTTACATCCCGGCCGTCATACAGGCCCCGGTTGCCCTCGATAAGAGCCAGTTCCGCCGGCGCGGTGCGCCCGCAGGCGCGCGCGAACTGGGTGCGCAGGGCTTCAGGCGGCAGAAACCATGGGTCGAGATTGGCGGCCGCGCGCCGGGCGGCCAGGGCCAGCCAGGCCGCGTCAATATAGTCGGGGCCTTTTTTGCAGGGCTGCACCACCAGGCCCTGGCGGGCCCAGGCTCGCGCCAGTCCCAGGGAAAGCAGGGTTTTGCCGCTGCCTCCGGACAGGCCGGATATGACGAGTCGGGGAATATTCATAGCGCGGAAATCCGGGCAACACGAAAGGGGGAAGGAACGTGCGGTTCCTTCCCCCCCGGTTTTCTCATGGTTGCCCCGTGTCCCGCCCGGGTATGCGTCCGCGGGAGAACACGGGAAGGCATGGATGCGGGAAGGGCGCCCGCGCGGGATGCCCCTCCCGGTGTCTTACTTGCCTTCCTCGGTCTTGGACTGCTTGCCCGAACCCTTGAGGCCGTACATGGTGGTGGAACCGGAAGACCAGTATTCCACCTTATCTTCCGCCACGAGGGCCGTCAGCACGGCCTTGACCTTGCGGGGGCTGGCGTCGGGGAAGAGTTCCAGGAAGTTGTTGAAGTAGAACTTCGTCTTCGAGCCGGCCTTGTCGGTCAGGAACTTGACGACGATGTCCTTGTCGGCCTGGGTGACGCCGCTGGTGGCCTGGGCCTCATGGGCTTCCTGGCCGGCATAGGCGGTGAGGGCCGTGTCAGAGAACTTGAACTGGGTTGTCTGACGCCAGGTGTAGTAGGCCGGATCGCGGAAGTCGTCGATGATGTGATGGGTGAACTCAAGGTCGGTCAGTTCGAAGAACTTTTCCCAGCCGATGCGTTCGGCCCAGTCGCCAAGGCGCTCATACTTGTTGGCGTTTTTGGCGTACACATCCACAATGTGCTTGATGGTGCGGGTCAGCGTGGGCCAGCGGGGCGGTTCGTTGGGAATGTAGGCGACCACCACCTTGGAGAACTTGGGCTTGCTGATGCGGTTGGAGATTTTGCCGCCAACCATGATCACCACGCCGTCGCCGCCCTGGCCGTCAGAGATGGGCAGGGCCGGGCACATGGTGTAGCAGTTGCCGCAGTACATGCAGCGTTCGCTCTTGATGGCCACGCTGTTGATTTTTTTACCCTCGAATTCTTCCTTGGTGGGACGCACCGCGCCCACGGGGCAGGCGGCCACGGCCAGGGGAATTTCGCACAGCTGATCCACCCATTCCTGGTCGATCATCGGGGGTTTGCGGTGGATGCCCACAATGCCGATGTCCGAAACATGCACCGCGCCGCACATGTTGAGGCAGCAGGCCAGCGAAATGCGCAGCGGAGCGGGCAGCTTCATGCTCTGGAAGTCTTCAAACACGGCGTCCATGACGGCCTTGACCGGGCCGGAGGCGTCGGTGGCCGGCGTGTGGCAGTGCACCCAGCCCTGGGTGTGCACGATGTTGGTGATGCCCGCGCCCGTGCCGCCGATGGGGAACTTGTTGGAGCCGCCGGCGAACTTGCGGCCGGCCAGATCCGCCTTCAGGGCTTTGAGCTTGTCTTCGCTGGTGACCATGAATTCGATGTTGCTGCGCGTGGTGAAGCGCACATGTCCATCACAGTGCTTGTCCGCGATTTCGCAGATTTCGCGGATGTGCACGGTGGACATCAGACGCGCGCCGCCGCAGCGCACGGTGTACACCTTGTCGCCGCTTTCGGCCACATGAACCAGCACGCCGGGCTCAAGAATTTCGTGGTAGAGCCATTTGCCGAAGTTCTTGGCGATGACCGGCGGGAAAAAGGTGTCGTATTTGCGGGGGCCAATATCGGAGATACGGCCTTCCATGGGCTTCTGAGGATTGTATCCGGTGGAAATGAAAGCCATTGTACGCTCTCCTTGGCGAATTAGCGTTGATGTCTCTGACGGTAGGCCTTGATATCGCGGGTCCAGCCGCCGGGCACTTCTTCTTCCTTGAAGAAGATGTAGGGGTTGGAGCGCGGCGCCAGCACATGCTGGGGAACGGCCGGAATTTCGGTCACTTCCAGCAGTTTCTGGAAGGAGAGACGCTTGATGGTTTCACCCACGCGCTCACGGTTTTTGCCTTCTTCCATCCACCAGTCCCAAATCTTTTCGATGACGGCCTTGATTTCGTCAAAGGGCTCTTCGGCGGGGATGAAGGGCACCAGGAGCGAACCCATCTGCGCGCCGTCGAGGATGGGGGCCTTGGCGCCCACCAGGATGGACGCGCCGCGTTCATCGCCGATGTGCAGGGCGCGGGGCATGGTGTTGATGCAGTGCATGCAGCGCACGCATTCCTTGGTGTTGATGGACAGCTTGGCGCCGTCCCACTTCATGCAGTGCGTCGGGCAGAGGTCGATGACTTCCTTCTGGAGGTCGAACTTGCCCCAGTCGCGGCCGGCGTGCGCGCCCGCGTTGGGTTTGAAGTTGCCGGCCACATATTCCTTGACGGCGGACTGATCAATCTTGATGTCGTCCTTCCAGGTGCCGACCACGGCGAAGTCGGAACGGGCCATGGCGGCCACGCAGCCGTTGGGGCAGCCGTCAAACTTGAACTTGAACTTGTAGGGGAAGGCCGGGCGGTGCAGTTCGTCCTGGTAGTCCATGGTCAGCTGATAGCAGGCCAGCTGGGTGTTGTAGCAGGCGTATTCGCAACGGGACTGGCCGAGGCAGGCCGCCGGGGTGCGCAGGTTGGAGCCCGAACCGCCGAGGTCGGTATTCATTTCATGGGTGATCTGCCAGAAGATTTCTTCCAGCTGGGGGGTCTGGGTGCCGAGCAGCACGATGTCGCCGGTGGAGCCGTGCATATTGGTCAGGCTCGAGCCGCGCAGATCCCAGATATCGCACAGCTGGCGCAGATATTCGGTGCTGTAGTATTTGCCGGAGGGCTGGTTCACGCGGATGGTGTGGAAGTGGGCCACGCCGGGGAATTTTTCGGGCTGGTCGCAGTAGCGGCCGATAACGCCGCCGCCGTACCCGAACACGCCCACGATGCCGCCGTGCTTCCAGTGGGTTTCGCCGTCTTCGTAGGAAAGTTCGAGCACGCCAAGCAGATCTTCGGGAGCGTCCACGGGAATCTGATAGTCCAGCCCCTTCGGGTTCTTGGCCCGGACGGCTGCCGCCTGCTTGATGTCGGACACGAAGCTGGGCCAGGGCCCGGATTCGAGCTGGTCCAGCAGGGGGGTTGCGTGTTTCGCCATTGCCTTACCTCCACATGGGTTTTGGGTCCGTCGCCTCCGCCAGGCAAAGCCGATCACGGGCAGAACGCCGCTTTGGGGAGCACGATCCCTGGTACACGACAGAAATTGTCCGTGAACGGACGCGCCCTTGCCGGAATGATTCAGGGTCGGGACAATCCGGGCGGAAGGCGCAGTCGCTCAAGGTACGTTAGCCTTTATAGCCTATTTTTTGGTTAAGCACAACAGTCTTTTGCGCGGCGCGCCGACTTCTTGTATCGCATGGGCCGCCGCTCGGCGGCGGCGCGCGGACTTTTGCGAAGCGCTCCGGCCCGGCCAGGTCTCCTCCGGCATGCCTTTGCCGCGCCGCAAGGCGGAGAGGGGCTCTTTCGTTTTTTCGCAAAAAAGTCTATGGTTTTTTTTTGTGGAAAAAGCCGCGGCCCTGTCCGTGCGCCGTCCGGAAACCCTGACGCCCCAGCCGTGGGGCGCGGCCGGGGCGAAGCCGGGGGAAGCGCCGCTTTTGTCACGGGCAGCTTAACCACGGCACGCACTGCCCGGCCCGGCCCCAGGACTGGGGCGAACACGGCCGGGCGCGGGAACCGGTCGAAAAGGAACGCTTCATGGCGCTGTTGTACAAAAAAAATCCCCTGCGCGGCCTGCACCTGGAAGAAAGGGAAGAGCCGCAGCTCTACCGCGAGGTGTACCCCTATACCAGGGTCGGCCGCATCGAATTTGACGATACCTTTATTACCCCCCGCCCGGCCGAGCCGTGCTTCATTACCGACACCACCTTCCGCGACGGCCAGCAGGCCCGCCCGCCCTATACGGTCAAGCAGATCGCCCGCATTTACGACCTGTTGCACAAGCTGGGCGGCAAGAATGGCCTCATTCAGGCCACGGAATTTTTCATGTATTCGGCCAAGGATCGGCGGGCCATTGAAACCTGCCGCTCGCGCGGCTACCGCTTCCCGCGCGTCACGGGCTGGATACGGGCCAGCGCTGACGATCTGGCCATCGCGCGGGACATGGATTTTGACGAGGTGGGCATGCTGACCAGCGTGTCCGACTATCATATTTATCTCAAGCTGGGCAAAACCCGGCGGCAGGCCATGGACGACTACCTGAGGCTGGTGGAGCGGGCCCTGGAATGGGGCATTGTGCCCCGCTGCCATTTCGAGGACGTGACGCGGGCGGACATTTTCGGCTTCTGCCTGCCTTTCGCCTCCAGGCTTATGGACTTGGCTCATCAGGCCTCCATGCCGGTCAAGATACGGCTCTGCGACACCATGGGCTTTGGGGTGCCCTATCAGGGGGCGGCCCTGCCGCGCTCGGTGCAGCGTATCGTGCGCGCCTTCACCGATGAGGCCGGGGTGCCCGGCCAGTGGCTGGAATGGCACGGCCACAACGATTTCCACAAGGTTCTGGTCAACGGCGTCACCGCCTGGCTGTACGGCTGTTCGGCCGTGAACGGCGCCCTGCTCGGTTTTGGCGAACGCACGGGCAATACGCCGGTGGAGGCTCTGGTTATGGAATACATTTCCCTGACCGGCCATGACGAGGCGGCGGACACCACGGTCATTTCGGAAATTGCCGACTATTTTGAGAAAGAGCTCGACTATGTCATTCCGCCCAACTACCCCTTTGTGGGGCGCGACTTCAACGCCACCAGCGCGGGCGTGCATGTGGACGGACTGGCCAAAAACGAGGAAATTTACAATATTTTCGACACGTCCGCCATTCTGGGCCGCGATGTGCCGATTATCATCACCGACAAGTCCGGCCGGGCGGGCGTGGCCTACTGGATTAACCACAATTTTCACCTCTCGGGCGGGGAGATGGTATCCAAAAAGCACCCGGCCGTGGGCCAGATCTACGCCGCCATCATGAAGGCCTATGAGGAGGGCCGCAACACCTCCTTTTCCACCAAGGAAATGAACGATCTGGCCCGGCGCTACATGCCGCAGCTCTTCGTGTCCGAATTGCAGCGCATCAAGCGGCTGGCGGGCCGCCTGGCCGCCAATCTCATTGAGCGCCTGGCCGAGCGCTGCTCCGTCGATCCTGGCGATACGGCCACGTTGGATCAGATGAAGAAGTTTGTGGATCACTATCCCTTCATTCAGTACCTGACCCTGACCGACGCGGCGGGCCGCCTGGTGCGGGCCGTGATCACCGACCCGGCCTACACGGAGCGCTATGGCAGCCTGCCCGAACGCGGCTACGACTATTCCAGCCGGGAATGGTTCAAGGTGCCCATGAGCAACGGCGAGCTGCATATCACCGATGTGTACCAGTCCCAGTATACCGACAAGCTCATTCTGTCGGTGTCCAAGGCCGTGACCGATGCCCGCGACGAAATCGTGGGCGTGCTCAGCGGCGACATTCAGCTGGAGGAAATCCTCCAGCAGGCCACGGCCCTGGAAGAAGAGGAAAAGGCCGAAGGCCTGGCCGAGGAGCGCGGGGAGGAGTAGCCCCGCGCCGCCCGAATTTAAGGAGATCTGTCTATGTCCGTGCGTCCATATCTGGCCGGGGCCGCCCTGGCGCTTTGTCTTTCAGGTTTTTCCGCCCCCGCCGTGCCGGCCGCACCGGCCGCCGCCGCGCCCGATGCGGCGGCCATCCGGCAGGCGCTTCAGGAACACCCGGAAATCGTGCTGGATATTCTGCGCGACAACAGTGAAACCCTGCTGGACATCGTGCAGCAGGGCGCTGACCAGCGGCGGCGCCAGGCCTTGCGGCGCCAGTGGGAAGACGACAGGCGCAACGAGAAGCGGGTGACTCTGGAGGGACGGCCCTCGCGCGGGCCGCAGGACGCGCCCGTCACGCTGGTGGCTTTTTCCGACTTTACCTGCGCCTATTGCCAGCAGGCCGCCTTTACCGTGGAAAATCTGCTTAAGCGCTATCCCGGCAAAATCCGCTATGTATACAAGGAAGCCGTGGCGAGTGAGCAGGGGCGGCTGGGCGCCCGCTGGTTTCTGGCCGCCTCAAGGCAGGACGAGGCCAGGGCCTGGCGCCTGTATGCCCTCCTGTTCGATGCCCAGGAACGCTTTATGGCCGATCCCCAGGCCGTGCTGACCGAACTGTCCGTCACGGCCGGCCTGGATCCCAAGGCCATCGCGGCGGATCTGAGGGCCAACGGCAAGGCCTACGATGAAATTATCGACGCCGACGCGGCGGACGCCAAGCGGCTGGGCTTTGTGGGCACGCCCTATTTTTTGGTGGACAATATGGTCATCCGGGGCGCGTTGCCGCTGGAAACCTTTATCGACGCCGTGGAACTGGCCCTGGCAAAATAGGACAAAGCGGGGCGCCGCCCGCCGCGGCGCCTTGCCCATGCTGTGAGGGATCCTTCATGCTCGTCGCGTCCACGCCGGAAGACTGTGCCCGTGCGGCCGGGCGGCAGGCCCGGCCTTTCGTGGTCACCATCGGCAATTTTGATGGAATGCATCTGGGCCATCAGACCCTGATCCGCCATACCGTCCGCCGGGCCCGCGCACAGGGGCTTAAGGCACTGGCCATCACCTTTGATCCTCATCCGCTGGCGGTGCTGACCGACAGCGCGCCGCCCGCCCTGGGCAGTACCCGGCAGCGCCTGGACATGCTCGCCTCTTTGGGCGTTGATGTGACGCTGCTTCTGCCGTTTACGCGGGATCTGGCCTCTGTGGCCGCCGGGGATTTTTGTCGTTCCATCCTCAGTGAGGCCCTGTCCGCCGAAGCGCTGTGCATTGGTCACGATTTCCGCCTGGGCCGCGATCAGGCCGGCCCTGAAGCGTTATCGGCCATAGGCCGCCGCCTTGGCTTTGAGGTTATGACCATGCAGGCCGTTCTGCATGAGGGCTCTGCCGTCAGCTCCACGCGCATCCGCCGGGCTTTGTCCTCCGGGCGCCTGGATCTGGCCAACGCCATGCTGGGGCGTCCCCACGCGGTGCGCGGCCTGGTGGTGCGCGGAGCCGGGCGGGGCGGGCCCCTCCTTGGCGTGCCCACCGCCAATCTGGAGCCGGCCGGGGTTATGATGCCCCGTCCCGCCGTGTACGCCAGCACAGCCCGTCTGGCGGGCGGGGGCAAAGCCCTGCCGGCCGTGACCTGCTTCAGCCGCAACCCCACTTTCCAGACCGGCGGGCCCGGTGAGGATGCGCTGATTCTGGAGACCCACATTCTGGATTTTTCCGGCGACCTGTACGGAAGCGAGCTGGAAGTGGCCTTTGTGAAACGTCTGCGTGAAGCGCGGAAATTTCAGGGCCCGGCGGAACTGGTGGCTCAGCTTCACGCGGATATTGCGGCGCGGCGCGCCCTGCGGGAGCCCGTACTTTCAGTGGCGGATGCAGGCGGGCGCTGACCCGCGGCGCGCCGTCCGAACATTCGCGCCGCGGACTCATGCGGACATACGCGAAAAGGCCGCCATGTCCGGCGGCCTTTTCGCATGAAAGCATGGGGTCATCCCGTCTACAGCAGCTCGTCCTTTTTGGGGGAGCTGTTGTAGTCGTTGACCAGCTTGAACAGAACCGGGCTGAGCAGGAGCAGGCCGACGAGGTTGGGAATGGCCATGAGGGCGTTGAGCGTGTCCGCCACCAGCCATGCGGTGTCAAGCTGGGACACGGCCCCGATGGGCGCCACAATGGTGAAAATCAGGCGGAAGGGTTTGAGGGCCTTGTCGCCCAGCAAAAAGACCCAGCAGCGTTCGCTGTACACGCACCAGCCGAGAATGGTGGAAAAGGCGAACAGCGCCAGGGCAATGGTGACCAGGATATCGCCCCAGCCCTGAAGGAAGGGGGGCAGGCCGCTGGCGAAAGCCACCGAGGTGAGGGTAGCGCCGTTGGCGCCGGGCGCGGTCCATACGCCGGTGACCAGAATGGCGAATCCGGTCATGCTGCACACGATAATGGTGTCGATGAAGGTGCCGAGCATGCCAATAAGCCCCATGGTCACGGGGTTGTCCACCGTGGCCGTGGCCTGGGCGATGGCCGCGCTGCCCAGGCCGGCTTCATTGGAGAACACGCCGCGCGCCACGCCGTAGCGGATGGCCAGCCATACCGTGGCCCCGGCAAAGCCCCCCTGGGCGGCGGAGGGCGAAAAGGCCTCGCGGATAACCAGCATGAAAATTTCAGGCACGCGGTCAATGTGCACCACAATGATGATGAGGGCCGTGAGAATATAGAAAAGGGCCATGAAGGGCACAAGCTTGCCGGACACGGCGCCGATGCGCTGAACGCCGCCCACCACGACGATGCCCAGCAGTACGAACAGGACTCCGGCCGTGATCCAGGGCGAAATGCCGAACTTGGCCAGCACGCCGGAAATGGCGTTGGTCTGGGTCAGGTTGCCGATGCCAAAGCCCGCCAGCCCACCGAAAATAGCGAACAGGGTGCCCAGCCACAACCAGTTTTTGCCCAGGCCGTTTTTAATGAAATACATGGGGCCGCCCACCACATTGCCCGCCGGGGTGACCTCGCGGTACTGAACGGCCAGCACGGTTTCGGCAAATTTGGTGGCCATGCCCACCATGGCCGTGCACCACATCCAGAACAGGGCGCCGGGCCCGCCGATGAGGATGGCCGTGGCCACGCCCACAATGTTCCCCGTGCCCACGGTGGCGGCCAGGGCCGTCATCAGGGCGTTAAAAGGCGAAAGTTCGCCTTCGAGGTGATCCAGCTTGGCGCGGCCGCGCCACATCAGCTTAAAGCCGCGGGGAATGTCCCGCCAGGTCAGGAAGCGAAGCCCGAAGGTCAGGAACAGGCCGGTGCCGAGCAGCAGAACCAGCATAATCGGCCCCCACACCACATCATTGATGGGGGTTATGACCGCGGTTACAACTGAAGCTATTTGTTCAATAAATTCAGACATATGGGCTCCTTTCACGCAGTTTCCCGTGTGGCGCGCGGGACAAAAATGCTAATTTTTGAAGTCTGCCAGACTGAAAGGAAAAATCAAGAAAAAAAATCATGTGCATTGTTTCACAAGAGCGGCGCTTCATGAAAGCATGCGGCCATACACGCAAAAATCATGCCCGGACGGGCGTTCAGGAAGGGCGCCCCGGGTGCGGCATGGTCATGGGGCGTGGCGCGCGGCATGGCGATGCAAGGCGCTCAAGGCTGCGCGGCGGCCCGCAGCTGGCCGCAGGCGGCCTCGATATCCTGGCCTTTGCTCTTGCGCACAATAGCCGTCACATGCTTGTCCCACAGCATTTTTTCAAAGGCCAGCAGCGATTCGGGCGCCGGCGGCCGGTACGGCGACCCCGGCGTGGGATTATAGGGTATCAGATTGAGCTTGGCCTTCAGGCGCGAGCAAATCCGCACCAGCTGGCGGGCCTGATCCGGCCCGTCGTTTACCCCGCCAATAACCAGATATTCAAGGGTGATGCGCTCACGGGTCTTCAGCGGATAGTTTTCCAGGGCGGCCACCAGCTCGTTCAGGGGCCAGCGGGCGGCTCTGGGCATGAGGCGGGCGCGCAGCTCCTGACTGGGGGCGTGCAGGGACAGCGCCAGGTAGGCCAGACCGCTTTCGCCCAGCTCGCGCAGGCCCTGCTCCAGGCCGCAGGTGGACACCGTAATCCGTCGGGCTGAAAAGTTGAGCCCGCGTGGATGGTGCAGCGTTCGCAGGGAGCGCATGACCTCGGGCAGGTTGAGCAGTGGTTCGCCCATGCCCATGTACACCAGATTGCGGATGATGGGACGCTCGGGCGCGTCGTCACCCAGCCAGGCCCTGGCCGCCTGCACCTGGCCCAGTATTTCGCCCATGCTCATGTTGCGTGTGAAGCCCATGCCGCCAGTGCTGCAAAAGGTGCAGCCCATGGGGCAGCCCACCTGGGTGGACAGGCACTGGGTCATGCGCGCGGCGCGATCGCCGGGCCGTATGGGCGCATCGCTGGGGATGAGAACCGTTTCCACATGTTCGCCGTCGGCCAGGCGCAGCAGAAACTTGACGGTGCCGTCCGCGCTTTGGCGCACAAGGGCCACGTCCGGCCGGGACAGTGTGGCCCGCTCGGCCAGAAGCGCCCGCGTTTCACGGGAAACGTTGGTCATGGCCGCAAAATCCGTCACGTTTTTGCGCCATATCCACTGCCATATCTGGAGCGCGCGGAATGGGGGCTGCCTCAGGCCGGCCGTGACAAAGCGCTCCAGCTCGGGGAAGCTCAGGTTGCACAGATCCACCTTTCCGTCAGGGCGGAGCGCGCGCGGGGCGCCGCTGCGCATGGCGGAATCCGGGCTGGGCAAATCGTCTCCGCCCATGGCGGGGGAAGAGGGCGTGCTGTCGGTCATGCGCGATCCGTGCAAAAGGGTATGTCGGCCAGAATGGCGTTCAGCGCATCCCAGTCCGTACAGTGTATCAGCTTCTGGCGCAAGGCCCGCGCTCCGTCGATATGGCGCACATAGCGCGGCACAAAGGTTCGCATCTTGAGCAGGGCCGTGCGGTTCGACCAGCGCCGGGCCAGTTCCGCATGCCGCTGGATAAGCCGCATGAGGGCCTCGCGCTCGGCGGGGCTGTCGGCCCGTTTCTCCCGTTCGGCATGGGCGGGGGCGGAGGGAACTCGCCCGGACGCCAGCAGGGCTTTGTGCCGGGCGAACACGGCCGGATCGCCCAGCGCGCCCCGGGCGTACATGACCGCGGCGGCTCCCGTTTCGGCCAGCACCCGCACGCCGTCCTCGGCCCGGAACAGATCACCGCTGGCGATGACCGGGATGGGCACGGCCCGCGCCAGTTCGGCCAGGGCGCTGTAGCGGGGCGCGCCGCTGAATTTCTGGAGGGCATAGCGGGGGTGCAGGGTCAGCCAGCCCGCCCCCCGCGCGGCCAGTTCGCGTCCCAGGCTCAGATACACATCGCCGGAGCGGCCCGGCCCTTCACTCCAGCCCAGGCGCAGCTTGAAGCCCACCCGGCCCGGCCCGGCCGCCGCGATGACCGCGTCGGCCACGGCCAGGGCCAGGGCGGGATCGCGCAGCAGAGCCGCGCCCGATCCGGTTTTGCTGACCTTGTGCACCGAGCAGCCCATGTTCACGTCGAACCAGGCGAAGCCCATGCCCCGCAGGCGGCGCACGGCCTCGCCCATGAAAAAGGGTTCGGCCCCGAACAGCTGGGCCACAAGAGGAGAATCCTCCGGCACGGTGAGCAGCAAATCTTCGGTATGGCGCCCGCCGTAGACCAGTCCCTTGGCGCTGATCATTTCGGTGCAGCACACGGCCGCCCCCTGCTCGCGGCACAGCAGGCGAAAGGCAAGGTCGGACCAGCCGGCCAGCGGAGCCAGCCACGGGGCGTCGGGGCGAAAGACAGGTGCGTTCATGCTGCACATTCCATCACAGGGCCATGTGGTACAGCCAGGCCACGGCCAGAATGCTGACGGCGCGCAGGGCCTGGTTGGCGGCCACCAGTCTGGCGGCCAGCCCGGGCGGAAAATAGGCCGCATAGGCGGGCAGCTGGTGGCGCAGGGCGCGCAGGGGGGTGGAGAGGACATTGCCCGCCAGCAGGGCGAAGACCACGTCATGGGTGTCCAGGCCGCCGCTGTGCAGCAGGGAACCCGCGGCCGCCACAGCCGCGCCCAGCTCGGCCCCCATGTACAGCACGATGATGCCCAGGCTTTCCGGCTTCAGGCTGCCGAGCAGGCCCACATGCGCCGCCAGCCACTGTTCCGCCGCCTCAAAGGCCCCCGCCTTGTGCAGAAAAAACATGGCCGCGTAAATGGGCGCGGCCACGCCAATGAGCCTGGGCATGCGCCGGGTGAAGCGCCGCCAGGCGCTGTGCAGCCCCCGTTTCCAGGCGGATCCCTCTGCGGCCGGCAGCGGGAAGGCTTCCTCCCGGGGACGGGCAGGCAGAAGAACCCCGCCCAGAGCCATGGTAAACAGGGTGCGCAGGACGGCCGCCAGCAGGGTCAGGCCTGTGTAGATCACGGCCGGAAAGCCCAGCACCGGCCAGGTGAGAAAAAAAATGGACGGCGTGTGCGTCAGCCAGGAGGGCAGGCTGTTGAACAGGTTGGCCAGCATGACTTCGCGGGCGGACAGGCTGCCTTTGGCATGGGCTTCGCCCAGCAGGGCATTGGCCGAGGACGGTGAAAAAAAGGCCAGGGCGAAGGCCGCGCCCGGGACGGGCCCCAGGTGGGCCTGGCGCATGAGGGGGGCGGCCAGCCTGGCCAGATACCGGGTCCATTGCAGTCCTTCGATGAGCGAGGCCACGAACAGCCCCGCGGCCAGGCCGGCCAGAACCCGTGTCATGGGCCGGATGAGCGCGGCCCACAGTTCATCCATAACGCGCTCCCGAAAAAAGGGACAAGGGGGAATGAGCTCCGGGGCACGAGTGTGGCAGGCGGACGGGGGAAAATCAAGAGTGGCGGAAAAAATCCGGGTCACGGGGCGGCTGTGTGCAGGCTGGCGTGGGCCACCACGGCCACATCCACACGGCGCGCGCCGGCGTCCAGCAGCGCGCGGCTGGCGCGGCGCAGCGAGGTGCCGGTGGTGGCGGTGTCGTCCACCAAAAGGACATGCAGCCCCTCCACGGCGGGCAGGCCGCGAAAGGCCTGGCGCAGATTGACGAGCCGCTCGCGGCGGGACAGGCCGGTCTGGGGCGGGGCGAAGGCGGGCCGGATGAGAAGATCGTCCCGGATGGGCGCCCCCAGGGCGGGGGCCAGTGTTTTGGCCATTTCGCGGCACTGATTATAGCCCCGCTGGCGCAGACGCTTTGGATGCAGGGGCAGGGGAATTACGGCGTCCGGTTTTTGCAGGTCGGCGCAGATATCGGTCAGCATGGCCCCCAGCGCATCCAGGCAGGCCTCGTCCGAGGCATATTTGGCCCGATGCAGCATATCGCGCAGCAGTCCGTCGAACACCCCGTACAGCCGAAAGTGCGTCCAAGGCGGATCATCGGTCAGGCAGGAGCCGCAGGGAACGCAGGGAGCCTCGGGATCGGCCGCCGGCTCTCCACAGCGGGGACAATAGCCCGCCCTTCGCCGGGGCAGCCGGCTTCCGCAGTCCGGGCACAGCATGGCGGCCATGCCGCGGGAATCCGGCGGAGCCTGAAAGGGCTCCCGGCAGGCCGCGCAGCGTTTTTCGTCCAGTCCGGCCGCGCGCAGCCAGGCGCGCAGGTGCTTACAGAGCGGCGGCCAGCGCACGCCCGTACTCCGTGACGCGTTCGCCCATATCCGGCCGGCGGCGCAGGGCGTCCGCGCTATCCAGCCCGTGGAGCAGAAGAGGATCAGCCATGCCCATGCCCAGTGCTTCCGCCATGTACCGGATGCTCAGCAGAGCTCCGCTGAACAGCTTGTCCCCGCGCGGGCGCGCGCCCAGCAGAATCACGCCGAGGCGGCGGCCCGCGCCTGGCCTGAGCTCCGGCGGCAGATGCCAGAAGGCCTGGGCCCGATCCATGAGGGCCTTGGCCTGGGCGGGCACATGATAGAAATATATGGGCGAAATCAGGCACGCGGCGGATGCGGCGGCCATGTCCCTCAGCAGGGGCAGGGCCGCGTCGTGCTGAACGCAGCTGCCCGGCGCCGCGGCACAGGCGTCGCAGGCCCTGCAGGGGCCGGGGGCCGGTTCCGTGATGCGCCGGATATCGACCGAACCCTCATCGTGCGAACGCGACAGAGCGTCCGCCAGGAGCTTTGCCGCCGTATCCGTGTTGCCGCCCCGGCGGGGGCTGCACGCCAGCACCAGACAGCGGCCGGTCTTCATGCGGGGCAGATGGGGTTGAAGGCCGCCTCAATGCCCACCGTGGTGCGCTCGCCGTGGCCGGGGTAGATGACGGTATCCTCGGGCAGCGTGTACACCACGCGCCGCAGGGATCGGCACAGGGTATCGAAATCGCCGCCGGGCAGGTCGCTGCGGCCCACGCTGCGGTAAAAAATCACGTCGCCGGCCAGCAGGGCTTTTTCTTCCGGGAAGTAATAGCACAGGCTGCCTGGCGAATGGCCGGGCGCATGCAGCACGGTGCAGTCAAGGCTGCCCCAGGTTCCGGCCGGAATGGGGCCGGGGGCCAGCGCTTCGGCCTCAAAGGCCGGAATGGGAGGCTGACCGAACAGCAAAGGCCCGGACAACAGAACATCGCGCAGTTCCCAGTCCTGGCTCCCCACCAGGACAGGCAGCCCCGTGGCCCCGCTCATGGCCGCGCAGCCGCCCGCATGGTCAAAATGCAGATGTGTCAGCACAATAGCGCGCAGGGTCAGGCCTTTGTCCCGGATGACCCTGAGCACGCGGGCCGGGTCGTCGGGCGGATCGGCCACCACGGCGTCGCGCTCGTTGTGCAGCAGATAGGCGTTGGCTTCCAGGGGGCCAAAGGGAAAGGTCAGGACGGGCATGGGCTCTCCTTTATGCGGGCTGCGGTGAACTCACGGCAGTGTAGCCCGGATCCCCGCGCTTTTTCAATGTTTCTTTTAAGTCCGGCGCGCTATGGCCGCGCGCGGAAAGAGGCCGCTGCCGGAAGCGCTCTGTTCAAGCGGGTGAAAACACGGTATACGCATGGCCATGAGCAGTCTGAAATCCTCTTCCGAGCGTCCAGAGTCCCGCGCCCTTTTGCCGTCTCCGGCTGAGGAGGGCCTGCCCCTGACCAGGCGTGACCTGCTGGCTTTCGAGCGCCTCCTCATGCGGGATGTGGCGCGCGTTGTGCCGTGCGAGGCCCATGCCCTGTATTTCCCCACTGACGGCGAAGCGCCCGGCCCGCTGTGGATTGAGGAAGAAAAGCGTCTGCTGCTTCCCCTGCGCCGCGGGAACGCGCTGCTGGGCGTGCTGCTCCTGCGCGGGCCGGATCCCTCCGTGGTGGCTGCGCTCCTGCCCTGGCTGCCCGGCCTTGTCGATCTGTGGCTGGACAAGCTGGCCCTGTTCAAGGCAAGCCGTTTTGACGTCCTGACCGGGCTTGGTACCCGGGCTGTGCTTCTGGAACATCTGGCGCGGGAACTGGAGCACATCCGCCGCGCCTTTGCCGCCGGCCTGGGGCTGGAGCCTGAAGACGGCGACACGGCGAGCGGCGAGAACGCCTGGCAGGTCTCCCTGGGGCTGCTGGTGCTGCGTCTGACCGGTCTGCGCGCCGTTTCACGCATGCACGGACATCTGATGGCCGAGCGCCTCCTGACCCGCCTGGGCGAAACCCTGAACGCGCTGCTCCCGGCCGAGGCCCTGGCCGCCCGCACCGGCGATGCCGAATTTGCCGTGCTGTGGCCAGGCGCGCTTCGGCAAAATATGGAGGAGCTGGCCCGCGATGCGGTGCGCGCGCTGGATGGCGTGCGCCTGCCCGGCTCCTTGAACGGCATGCCGGCACGGGGAGCGGCCCATGCGGGCTATGTGCTCTTTCCCCAGGATTGGGAGGGCCGCGCGGCCCGTGAGAGCGAATCCTCCCGCGAAGTTGCGGAAGCCGCCGGCGAGGCCGCTGAAGAAGCCGCCACCCTGCTGGATAAGGCCGGACTGGCCGCGCGGCGGGCCGCCGATCTGGGGGACACCGATGAACACGTGCTGGGGTACGGATTCATCCTGCCCCGCGGGGGTGTGGTGGATCAGGTACTGCCGCTGTCGCGGGTGCGCGTCACTCTGGGGCGCGATGTGGGCGCGCGTGAGGGGCAGCGTTTTTCGGTCTGGTCTTTGAACTATCCCGTGCGGGCCCGCGCGGGCATGGAAAGCGAAGGCGCCCGCGAACCCCTGTACAAGGGAGAAATCGTGCTGGCCGATGTGCGGGAAGACAGCTCTCAGGCGGATGTGCTGCTGCTGGGCGATCCGGCCTGGCCGCTGGAGCCGGGTGATCGGCTGACCCTGCTGTCCGGTGATGGCGACACGGCGGGCGGGCGCGGGGTTGAGGGCCCGGCTCGTCCCGATCCCCTCACCGGCCTGTACCGGCACGGTGATTTTTTGGCCCGCCTGGCCGAGGCCCGCCTGCGCTATCCCGCGTTCGGGCTGGTATTGGCCCGTTTTGATGCGCCCAGCCTGGATCGCGAAGGGCGGCCCATAGATCAGGAACACGGCATGGCGGAAGCCGCCGCCCTGCTGCGCCGCCTCCTCGCGGAGCGCGTGGGGACGGGCGCGGCGGAGCTTCCTCCCGTGACCGAGTGGCCAGCCGGACGGTACAGCCTCAACGGACTTCTGCTGTTCCATCCCGGCCTCACTCCCCCCGCGGCGCGGGATATCTACGGAGCGGTGGGGGCGGAACTGGCGGAACGCCTGGGGCATCCGGCGGCTTTTGGCGTGGCCTGCCTGCCCTGGCTGACCTACCGGGCGGGAGACGCCCTGGAATGCTGCCGCAAGGCTCTGGAATATGCTTTGTTGCTGCCCCCGCCCCATGTGGGGGTCTTCGATTCCCTGGCCGTGAACATCAGCGCGGACAAGCGCTACAGCCAGGGGGATCTGTTCGGGGCGCTGGAAGAATACCGGCTGGCACTGCTGGCCGATGAAAACAATACCCTGGCCTGGAATTCCCTCGGGGTATGCCTGGCTGGCGTGGGGCGCAAGGCTGAGGCCCGCCGGGCCTTTGAGGAAGCGGTGACGCGCTCTCCCGGCGAGGCGGCCGGGCACTACAATCTGGGCACGGCCTGCGCGGCCCTGGGCGACGCCGACGAGGCCGCCGCGCAGTTCCGCACCTGTGTGGAGCTGGATTCCACGCATCTCTATGCCTGTGTCCGTCTGGGTGAACTGGCTGAAAACCGGGGTGACGAGGATGAAGCCCGCCGCCTGTATGAGCGGGCGGCCGTGGTCGATCCCGCCAGCTCCCTGCCGCACCGCTGCCTGGCCCGGCTGGAATTGCGGGGGCACAAACCGGACAAGGCCCGGGAATGCCTGCACCGGTCGCTGCTGCGCAATCCCCAGGACGCCTTCAGCCTGCATCTCATGGCCCGGCTGTACCTGGACGCTGGCGAAGACCCGGAACTTGCCGAAACCCTGGCCCGCCAGAGCGTGGCTCTGCGGCCGGATCGCAAGGCCGCATGGCTGGAGCTGGCCCGCGCGCTGGAAGTCCAGGGACGTCACCGCGACGCGCGCGAGGCGCGGATGCGGGCGGCGAACCTGTAGCGATGACGGAGAATTCGCGCTGTGAAAACACTGCTTTTGCATGTATGCTGCGGGCCCTGCTCGCTGATGCCCATTGTCCGCCTGCGAGAGGAGGGCTTTGTCGTCACCGCGTTTTTTTTCAACCCCAATATTCACCCGCAGGATGAATACCTGCGGCGGCGCGATGCCATGCGCCAGGCTTCGGAACGCCTGGATGTGCCGGTGCTGTGGGAGCCCGAAGCGGAGGATGGCGCGGTGAACCCGGTTGCCTGGGTACAGGCCCTGAACGGGGACAGGGCCGGGGGCATCCGCTGCCGCGCATGCTATCGCGTCCGCGTGGAGGCCGCAGCCCGCCTGGCCCGTGCCGGAGGCTTTGACGCCTTTTGCACCAGCCTGCTTTACTCGCGCTATCAGCACCACGAGGATATCGTAACAGAGGCGGAAACGGCGGCGCACGATGCCGGTGTGCCTTTCCTGTACCGTGATTTTCGGCCCTGGTGGCAGGACGGTATCACTATGTCGAAAGAGATGGGGCTGTACCGGCAAAAGTGGTGCGGCTGTATTTTGAGCAAAGGCGAGGCCGAGCGCCAGCGGGCTGAGCGGCAGGCGGCCAGGGCCGCGAAGGCTGCCAGAATAACGGAGACACCATAACCGAGACACCAGCGCATTGAGCCGCCAGACCTGCCTGACGTTCGGTATTTCCCGGTGGCTTGCCCTGCCTTCTCTGCCCTGCGTACCCGTTCAGACACATTCATTTTTTCGATGATTTCAAGAAAAATTTTCTTTGAATTTCAAAGGATTGAGCAGTCATATTCAGTGATATGGTGAATGTTTTCACGTTTAAAAGGACTTGACAGGAGGCAGAGAGGTGCCTATCTTGTAAAGAGATAGCGCGGGGTGGAGCAGTTCGGTAGCTCGTCGGGCTCATAACCCGAAGGTCGTAGGT
>JAFLSV010000003.1 GCA_022510785.1 Desulfovibrionaceae bacterium
AGCTGCATGAGCAGCGGCGTATTGCGCGCCGCGCCGAGAAAGGCGCCCGCCATCAGCCTGGCCACGGGCGAGGCCGACAGGCGCAGAAAGGCGGCAAGGCTCCCCGTGATCACCGCCAGCAGCAGGCTTGAGGCCACCAGATGAAGGGTGACGGCCAGCCCCTCCAGCAGGGGGCCCGGCGTGAATGCGCCGTTCTCCAGCGTGCCGATGCAGCTCCATACCCGGTACCACTGCCAGCGGTAGCTGCCGGCCGCGCTGGAGCCTGTCGCCCAGGCCAGGGCGGCCAGCAGGAGCAGCAGAAGCGCCGGGCGCCAGGCGCGGGCGCAGCGTTCGGTCAGGCCGGGGCCGGATGGCGGCGGCGCGTCGTTCATGAGCGGGGCTGCCCCGCGGAGCTGGTCTGCCCCGGCTCTCCGTCCGCCGGTTCCTCACCGGCGTCCGGCCTGAAGTTGTTTTCCATGCGGAGTAGATAGTCCATGAAGCGCCTTTGCTCCTCCGGGCTGAAGCCGTTCCAGAAGCGTTCCTGGAGGCGTCTTGCGATGTCCATGAACACGGGGCGCACGGCCTCGGCCCTGGGCGTCAGCGCCAGATGCCGTACCCGGCTGTCGGCGGGCGAGGCCTCGCGCCGGATATAGCCTTCCTGCTCCAGCTTGTCGGCCAGCACGGTCAGCGTGCTTTTGCGCCGCTTGATGAGCGAGACGATGCGCCCCATGGGCAGCTTGTCTTCCATGAACAGGCAGCCGAGAATATGCCCGTGCGACGCCACCATGCCCGTCAGACCGGCTTTTTCCAGCTCGCTTTTGAGAAATTCCTCGGAAAGCTGGTGAATGCGCGAGATAACATTGGGCGCAAGGGCCGGATTGTTGCGAAATCTGTCCATAAGTTAGATGTCGAACTTATAAAGAAAAAAAAGAAGGCAGCGTCTGCCATCCTCAACCCGGGGATCAGTATAGAACGTCCGGGCGATTCTGGCAAGCGCGGCGCGCGAGGCCTGAAGGGCGGGCGGGGGATCAGTCCGCGGGCTCCGGATTGTTTGCGGGGTGGAAGCGCCCGTCGTTGAATTTGCCGCTGAGCCCCTGGATATCCAGGAGCAGAACGGCGGTTCTGGCGGCCTTGGTGCGCAGCTTCCCGGCCACGGCTTCGGGATGCGCGGCACTGAAGCGCAGGCCAAGGCGGCGCAGGGCCGCGTCATGCCGCTCGCCCGTGACAAACCGCACGGGGCCGAAGGCCAGGACGCTTTCATAGCGGGTGCTCAGGCCCGCCGGGTTGATTTCGACATCAGGCGCCACGGTGAAGCAGGCCATGGGCGAGGCGGACAGAATATCCAGCTTGAGGCCCTGCATGGCGCAGTGGAAAATCAGGGAAAAACCGGCGGGAAGAGACTGGCCGGCCGTGGCGGGAAGCTCTGGCAGGGGCTCCGGCTCCCACAGGGCGTAGTTGAGGGGCACTCCATAGGGAGAGCCGTCCGCGCTGACCAGGCTCAGCACGCCCCATGCGCCCCGGCGCAGGATGTCCAGGCTGTCCGCCGGGGAAAGCCGGCGGGCGGCGCGGCGCATGGGGTGTTTCCACAGTGCTGTTGCGGATGTCATTGAGTCAGCCTCGTCTGGGTGGGCCCCTGCCGGAGTTCCGCCGGGGCGGAGGCCGGGGGCTGGGTGATGGTTTGCTGGCCCTGCATCAGTTCCATGGCCGGAGATTCCGGGGCCAGGCCGGGATCATCCGCCGTTTCCACAATGCGGCAGCGGCCGCTCACGCAGTCGCGTATGGCCAGCACCCGGGGCTTCAGGACGGGCGCGGCGGGATCATCCACAAGCAGGTAATAGTCCCGGCGTGTCCCCGGCTGGTTCTGGGGCTCTATCCGGCACAGCAGCAGCCAGTCGTCGCGGCCGTCGCGGGTCCAGTCGGTGAGCGCCAGCAGGGAAACATGAACCTTGTCCACGCCTTGCAGCACGGTGAAGGCATGGGCCGTGACGCTTACGCCGGCCTCGCCCGTCACCATGCCCCGGAACGAGCCGGGCAGCAGATCCTGGGCCAGCCCCGGGAAGCGGAAGGCCGGAGACAGGCGCTCGAACAGGGTCGCGCCGGCATGCGCGGTGGAGCCCAGTCCCAGCCCCGCCAGGGACAGCACGGGCTCATACCACGCGCCGTCCTCGGTCAGCAGGCCGTGCCGGGTGAGCTGGGGGCGCAGCACTGAGGTCATGGTACGAAATTCGGGTTTGTCCAGGGCCTGGACTGTCAGGTTTCCGGCGGGCGTCACACAGCCGCTGAGCAGGCAGGCGAGGCAGAGCACGGCGATACGGCGCATGGTTTTCCTTCCTTTTGGCGGGCCTGGCATGGCGCCGCATGCCCCTGTGGCTACCCGCTGCGCCGGCGGCTGTCAATCCGGGAAATACCGGGAGCTTCGGTCATTCCCGCCCATAAGAAACTTTGTTTTTTTATGCGAAAACTCCCAAAAAAAGCAAAAAGGTTTTGCGTATCTTCCATATTGACATAATCAGGCATGGTGCCTAGCATAAAAAGTCCATGCCAGAAGATTTTTTCTTCACGCAAATTTGATCCTGGTGAAAAAACAATGAACATTACCTGGGATGCGGATAAATATGCAGCTGATTTTGCCTTTGTTCATCAGTATGGGAATAGCGTCATTGAACTGATAGATGCCGGCAAGGGGAGCTCGGTTTTGGATCTGGGCTGTGGTCATGGAGCCTTGACAAAGGTTCTTTATGACAAAGGCTATTCGGTAAAAGGGCTGGATGCGTCCGGAGAACTTCTGAATATTGCGCGTAATACTTATCCCTTTCTTGAATTTATTCAGGCTGACGCTGCGGATTTTGCCGTTTCTGAGCCTGTTGATGTCGTTTTTTCCAATGCGGTCTTTCACTGGATTCCTGAAAATCGTCAGTGTGATATGCTAAAATGTGTTCATAATGCCATTCGAAAAAATGGACAGTTTGTTTTTGAATTTGGCGGGTATGGAAATAATCAATCCATTCATGAGGCATTAGATAGAATTTTTTCAAAATATAATTATCGATACGAAATGCCTTTTTATTTTCCAAAACTTGGTGAATATGCTTCTCTTTTGGAAAGCATGGGATTTTTAGTGAAATTTGCCGTCCTTTTTGACCGGCTGACTGAACTTAAAGGCGAAAACGGATTAAAAGACTGGATAGCTATGTTTATTAAAACACCATTTTCGGTTGTTAAATCAGAACAGGAAAAAGAATGTATATTGAGTGAGGCTGATGAAATATTGCGAAATAAGCTTTTCATGCATGGAAAATGGCATGCTGATTATGTCAGGCTCAGAATAAAAGCCATCCGGGCATAAGAAGGTTTTGCCCAGGAATACGTGCGGGCATCCTGCACCCGGCTGCGATTTTTTTCGTTTGGCGTGAACTTTGCAGGGGTATGTTCACCACGTCTTTTTCTTGACGCGCGACCATCTTGTGTGACAGGAGCGATCCATGTCCGATTCATTAAAACTTCCCCCCGCGCAGGGCTCCAAAGCCCGGTGGCGCTGGCTTGTTCCTGGCCTGATTCTGCTGGCGGGCGCGGCGGTCTGGCTGTATGGCCATTACGCATCGTCCGTGGTTGTTTCCCGGCAGGCGATGGTGGAAGGGCGGGTCTATGCCATGACCGCCCCGGTGACGGGTGTGGTTCGGGCCGTGCCCGTGCTGGAAGGGCAGGCGGTGGAACGCGGGGCGCCTTTGCTGCTCATGGATGACGTTCCCCTGCGTTCGGCTCTGGCCGAGGCTCTGGAGGCTCTCGGCACAGCCCGGCAGGGCGGCGTGCCCCTGGCGGAGGCTGACCCCGCCGCGCGTGAACGGCGGGAAAATGCCGAGCGCCAGGCGGATATGTATCGCGCGGACGAGGAGGCCGCCCGCGGGGCGCTGGAGCACTGGACGGCGGAACACGCCAGGGCCGTGCTGACCCTGCGCCGTCCGGACGCCGTCAGCGGGCCGGCCCGCGATCAGGCCGTGGCGGACGAGGCCGCCGCCCGCCGGCGCGTGGAGGCGGCCCGGCAAAGCCTGACCGAGGCCAGCCGTCACCGCGCGGAGGCCGATGCCCAGGCCCGCCGCGCCCGTGAGGGGGCGGGTTCCATACTCCCCGGCCCGGCTCAGGTGGCCCTGTGGGAGGCGCGCGTGGCCCAGGCGGAACGTGATCTGGATGCCGCAACGCTGTCCGCGCCCGAGGCCGGCACGGTGCTGCGCGTGTCTGTCGCGCCCGGTCAGCCGGTGAACCGGGGAGACTCCATGCTGGTTCTGATTCCCTCCGGGGGGAGCGGCCTGTGGGTGACAGCGTTTTTTGATCGCCGGGATATGCTGCGCTTGCGGCCGGGGCAGGCGTGCCGGATCACGGCGGACGGCGGCCCCTCCCTGGCCGGAGTCCTAGAGTCCCTGCTGCCCGGCGGCGATGGCGGCACGGCCCGCATAAGCCTGACGGACAGTTCCGCCGGCGCCGGCCTGCGGGTTGGTCAGCCCGTGAGCGTGACGGTGCGCGCCTTCTAAAGTTCTGCCGGAGAAGGATACCCGTATGCCGGAAGCCCTGGATGCCCCCGCGCGCCTGCGTACCGGAGGCAAGATCAATCTTTTCCTGCGTATTACCGGACGGCGTCCGGACGGCTATCATGAGCTGTCCACCCTGTTCGTGCGCCTGCCCGAGCCCTGTGACGAACTTTTCCTGCGGCCGCGTGCCGGAACGGGGCTGAGGCTGCGCTGCGCCGCCCCCGGCATTGATCCGGGCCGCAATACGCTGACCAGAGCTTACGCGCTGTATGCCGAGGCCACGGGCTTCGCGCCGGGTCTTGAGGCGGAACTTGTGAAGGGCATTCCCCTGGGGGCCGGCCTGGGCGGGGGCAGCGCCGATGCCGCCCTGCTGCTGGGCTGGCTTCAGGCGAACTGTCCGGAACCCCTGGACGGCGCCGCGCTGAATTCTCTGGCGGTGCGGGTCGGGGCCGACGTGCCGTTTTTTTTCGCGTCCACGGCCTGCCACGGGCAGGGCGTGGGCGAATGCCTGACGCCGTGCCGCCCCCCGCTGGACGGCGTGTACGGGCTGCTGCTCTGTCCGGAGCTGCGCATTGACACGGCCTGGGCCTATGCCGCCTGGGATCGGGAAAACGCGGCCGGCACCTTGACAGCCGGGGGCGGCGCGGATAAAAATCACCGCTCAGGTTTCCTTTGGCCCTGGACTGTGGAAAATTGTTTCGAGCCCGTGGTGTTTGCGGCACATCCCCATCTGGCCCGCCTGAAGACTCGGCTGGTGCGGGAGGGGGCGGCAGCCGCGGGAATGAGCGGCAGCGGATCGGCCCTGTTCGGGCTTTTTCGCGATGAGGCCGCGGCGCGGCGCGCATCCTGCCGGCTGCGGCAGGAAAAGGCGGCCGTGCATGGCCCCTTTGTGTTCCCGGGATACGACAGTCCGGGCGGAAGCTGATGTTGGGGTGTCGCCAAGTCGGTAAGGCAGCGGATTTTGGGTCCGCTATTCGAGGGTTCGAGTCCTTCCGCCCCAGCCATATTTTGCCGGCACTCCAGGCGCGCGCCGGTTTTGTGCCTGCGCCGCCTCCGCGGCGGTGACGAAACTTTAGCCCGGAAGGCATCATGTACGGCGATCTGAAGATTCTCACAGGGACGGCCAACCCCCAGTTAGCCCTGGATATCTGCGATCATCTTGGCTGCGCGCTTACGCCCGCCCTGTGCGAGACGTTCAGCGACGGCGAGCTGCGGGTGGAAATCGGCGCCAGCGTGCGCGGGCACGACGTGTTTGTCATTCAGCCCACCTGCGCTCCGACCAACAAAAATCTCATGCAGCTGTGCCTGATGCTCGACGCCCTGAAGCGGGCCAGCGCCGGACGCATCACCGCCGTTATCCCGTATTATGGCTATGCCCGGCAGGATCGCAAGGTCAGCCCGCGCGCGCCCATCAGCGCCAAAATGGTGGCCGATTTTCTGAGCATGGCCGGGGCCCAGCGCATTGTGACCGTGGATTTGCACGCCGGGCAGATTCAGGGCTTTTTCAACTGTCCCGTGGACAACCTGTTCGCCAGCCCCGTGCTGCTGGAGTATGTGCGGCATCTGCGCGGCGATCTGGTCATGGTGTCGCCCGACGCGGGCGGCGTGGAACGAACCCGCGCCTTTGCCAAAAAAATGGATGCCGGTCTGGCCATTATCGACAAGCGGCGTGATCGCCCCAACCAGGCCACGGCCATGAACGTGATTGGCGATGTGGCCGGCAAGGTGGCCGTGCTGGTGGATGACATGATTGACACGGCGGGCACCATTTGCGCGGCGGCGGAAGTGCTGCTTCAGAACGGCGCTTCCGAAGTGCGCGCCTGCGCCACCCACGCGGTGCTCTCCGGCCCGGCCTGCCAGCGCCTGACCGATTCGCCCTTTAACGAAATCGTGGTGACGGACACCATTCCGCTGGGCGAGCACGCCGGCCTGTGCGACAAGCTGCGTGTGGCCTCGGTGGCGGGCATTCTGGCCAAAAGCATACGCAATATCCATGACGGCTCGTCTGTCAGCGCCCTGTTCGGATAAGTCCGCCGGGCCTTGGAACGCGATATATCAAACCGCGCGGCCATAGCGCGGCCCACTTTAAGGAGAATGATACCATGTCCGAAATGAAAACCCTCTGCGTGGAAAAGCGCTCCGGCTTCGGCAAGGGCCCCAACCGCCGCCTGCGCGCGCAGGCTCTGGTGCCCGGCGTGTACTACGCCGCCGACGGCACCAACGTGCCCGTGCAGATGCCCGCTTTGCCCCTGAGCAAAATGTACGAGCAGGTGGGACGCACCAACGTGTTCAACCTGGAAATCAGCGACAACGGCGTCAAGACGACGCATCCCGTCTTTGTGTGGGACGCTCAGTATCACCCGGTGAAAAACGTGTTCACCCATGTCGATTTTTATGGCGTGGATCTGAACAAGGAAATCCGGGTGGATGTGCCCCTGGAATTCACGGGCGTGTCCAAGGGCGTCAAGCTGGGCGGCACTCTGGAAACCTACCGGGAAATCGTCACGCTGTCCGCCCGGCCCCAGCTCATGCCCCGCAAGGTCAGTGTGGATATCACCAACCTCGATCTGGGCCAGTCCATCAAGGCGTCCGAGCTTGCCCTGCCCGAAGGCGTGCATGTGGTGTTCAAGACGGACTTCACCGTGGTCGCCGTGGTGACGGAACAGAACGAGGCTCCGGCTGAAGGCGAATCCGCCGCCTGAACGCTGGCGTGACGCGGCAGGGGGCACTGGCGGCCGCCTGCCTGATCGTCCGGCATGCGGGGGCGGCCACGCGGGCCGCTCCACGAGGCCAACAGCGCGGCCAATAAAAAGTATGGGTAGAAGAGACCGTGTCTTTTCTGCCCTTTTGCGGTTCAGGGCTGCGGCCTTCTCCAGTGCCCGACCCTCTTGCCTGACCGGGAGAGACAGTCCATGCCCACACGCCATGCCATCGTGGCCGGGTATTTTTATCCCGCGGAGCCTGAGCGGCTGCGGGCGGATATTGCCGCATACCGTCAGGCCGCCTCTGCGCCGGAGCTGTCCGCCGGGCGGGAGCCCGCTTCCGATCCTTCCTCCCGCTGGTCCTGGGACAGGCCTCTTCTGACCATGCTGCCCCACGCCGGGCACATGTTCTGCGGCGCGGTCGTCGCGGCCGCGCTGGCGGGCGTCTGTCTGCCCCGGCGGCTGGTGATCCTGGCGCCCAGCCATACCGGCCTGGGGCATGACCTGGGCTTCTGGCCCGAAGGGGATTGGGAAAGTCCCGTGGGCGCGGTTCCCGTGGATGCGGATCTGGGCCGCGAACTGATGGCCCTGAATCCCGCTTTTGTTCCCGACACGCGGCCTCACGCGCGCGAGCATGATATAGAGGTGCTTCTGCCCTTTTTGCGGGACACCCGGCCCGATCTCCGCATCCTGCCCATTGTGGCGGGCCGGCCCGGCGATCTCGCCGGGGCCGCTCATGCCCTGGCCGCGCTGGTCTCGGCCCATGCGGACGACACGGCGCTTATCGTGAGCTCGGACATGAACCACTATGCCAGCGACGAGGAAAACCGCCGGCTGGACGCCCTGGCCCTGGAGGCCTTTCTCAGCCTGGACGCCTGGCGCCTTGGGGCTGTGGTGCGGGAAAAGCGCATCAGCATGTGCGGCATTGTGCCGGCCATGATAGGACTCCTGGCCTGCGCCGAACTGGGCGCGGCCCACGCCCGCGTGGCTGCCTATGACACCTCGGCCAGGGTATCGGGCGACGCGTCGCGTGTGGTGGGCTACGCCGGAGTGAGGGTGTGGTAGAAGCCGCGCGGGCATGCGGGGCTTTGTGCTGCGGCTTGTCAGTCTCAGGCATTTTGTATACCATGCCGTGTTTCAGACAGTTGAAGTAAGGCTGGCGCCGGACAAAGGCGCGCCGGTTTTCGGAACTCCATTTTCTTCCACCTGTCGGGGGTATGTATGAATTTCCTCATTCTCATCGTCATCGCGTGCGCCGGGGCCGCTCTGGTGTATGCCTTCGGCGCCGCCAGGCGCGTGCTGGCCGCGGGCACCGGCACTGACGACATGCAGCGCATTGCCGGAGCCATTCAGGAAGGCGCCCAGGCCTATCTGAAACGCCAGTATCGCACCATCGCCCTTGTGGGCGTGGTGGTGACCGTGCTTTTGCTTGTGAGCCTGTCCTCCTCGGTGGCGCTGGGCTTTGTCCTCGGCGCCTGCCTGTCCGGCGCGGCGGGCTTCATCGGGATGAACGTCTCGGTGCGGGCTAACGTGCGCACGGCCGAAGCCGCCCGCCAGGGCATGACGCCGGCCCTGAACATCGCCTTCCAGTCCGGGGCCATTACCGGCCTTCTGGTGGTGGGGCTGGGGCTTTTGGGCGTGTCCCTGTACTACGCCCTGCTGCGCCTGTTTGGCGTGAATACCACGGAACTCATGCAGGCCCTGGTGGCCCTGTCCTTCGGCGCCTCGCTGATTTCCATCTTCGCGCGGCTGGGCGGCGGCATTTTCACCAAGGGCGCCGACGTGGGCGCTGACCTGGTGGGCAAGGTCGAAGCGGGCATTCCCGAGGACGACCCCCGCAACCCCGCCGTCATCGCGGACAACGTGGGCGACAACGTGGGCGACTGCGCCGGCATGGCCGCCGACCTGTTTGAAACCTACGCCGTCACCATCGTGGGTACCATGCTGCTGGCCTCCATCTTCTTTGAAGGGGCTTTGCAGACCAAAATGATGCTTTACCCGCTTCTGGTCAGCGCGGTGTGCATCTTGGGCTCTGTGGGCGGCACCTTCTTCGTGAAGCTGGGCAAAGACAAAAAAATTATGCGCGCCCTGTACAAGGGGCTCATCGCCACCGCCCTGTTTTCGGCCGTGCTCATCGTGCTGATCACTCTGGGCTTTTTCGCGGCTGACGACGGCATGGAAGCCATGTACGGCTTTACCGGCGGCAACCTGCTCCTGTCCAACCTTACCGGCCTGGTGGTCACCGGATTGCTGGTGTGGGTGACGGAATATTACACCTCCACCGCCTATCGCCCGGTGCGCAGCATTGCCAAGGCGTCCACCACGGGCCACGGCACCAATGTCATTCAGGGTCTGGCCGTGTCCATGGAAGCCACGGCGCTGCCCGTCGTCATCATCTGCGCGGGTATTCTGTTCGCGTACACTCAGGCGGGGCTCTTCGGCATTGCCCTGGCCGCCACCACCATGCTGGCCCTGGCGGGCATGATTGTGGCCCTGGACGCCTATGGCCCGGTCACCGACAACGCGGGCGGCATTGCCGAAATGGCCGGCCTGCCCGAAGAAGTGCGTGAAGTCACCGACGCGCTCGACGCCGTGGGCAACACGACCAAGGCCGTGACCAAGGGCTACGCCATCGGTTCCGCCGCTCTGGCCGCCCTGGTGCTCTTCGCCGCCTATGTGGAGGATCTGGATCGCTTCTTCCCCAACCTTGACGTGCGCTTTGTGCTTCAGGATCCCTATGTGCTGGTGGGCCTGTTCATCGGGGGCCTGCTGCCCTATCTGTTCGGGGCCATGGGCATGATGGCCGTGGGTCGCGCCGGTTCCGCCGTGGTGGTGGAAGTGCGCCGCCAGTTCAAGGAAATCGCGGGCATCATGGAAGGCACCGGCAAGCCCGATTACGGCGCGGCTGTGGACATGCTGACCAAATCCGCCATCCGGGAAATGATCGCGCCGTCGCTTTTGCCCGTGCTGGCGCCCATTGTGCTGTACTTCGTCATCCTTGCCGTGGGCGGACAGGGCGCGGCCTTCGCCTCTCTGGGGGCCATGCTCATGGGCACCATTGTCACCGGTCTTTTTGTGGCCATTTCCATGACTTCCGGCGGCGGAGCCTGGGATAACGCCAAAAAGTACATTGAAGACGGCAACTTCGGCGGCAAGGGCTCGGACGCGCACAAGGCCGCCGTCACCGGCGACACCGTGGGCGACCCCTACAAGGATACCGCCGGGCCCGCTGTCAACCCCATGATCAAGATTATCAACATTGTGGCTCTGCTTCTGCTTCAGGCCCTGGCCTAGAGAGCTTTGGCGGACACGGAAGTTCTGTCTCCGCATGAAAAAGCCCCCGTGCAGGGGGCTTTTTTCATGCCTTCTTTCCGTTGCCGTGCCTTACCGGCTTTGCTGGTTTGGCTCAGCCGGCAGGGGAGTCGTGCCGGGGGAGTATCCGTCCGGCGCGGATAACGCATGCTGACGCACTGCGTGTGCCCTCCGGGAGCTGGCCGGGGAGCCCTCGCGCCCACGCCCGGACTTAGAGAATGGCCTCTTTAAAGCGTTTCCGCAGGGCCAGCATTTTCTCCCGCTTATCCGCCAGATCGGTGTGGCGGGCGCGCTCCTGCTCCACCACGGCGGCGGGCGCGCGGCTGATGAATCCTTCGTTGGCGAGTTTTTTGGACAGGGCGTCCAGCTCCCGGGCCGTTTTGCCCAGTTCCTTGTCCAGCCGGGCCAGTTCGGCCTGAAAATCCACCACGCCTGACAGGTGCACGATGACTTCGCAGCCGCGCACCACGTTGCTGGCCGAGGCCTTGGGCGCATGTTCGGCGGAATCCACCGTCAGTTTTTCCAGTCGGGCCAGGCTCATGAACCAGGGGCGGCCGCGTTCCAGCAGGGCCGCCTGCTCGTTGTCCACCGGCCGCAGAAGCGCCGTGAGCCTGACTGAAGGGTTGATGTTGAGCTCGGCCCGGATGGTGCGGATGGCGCCGATGGCTTCCTGCACAAAGCTCATGGCGTCGGCGTCGTCCGGCCTCCGGCAGCCGGGCCGGGCCGCCGGCCCCGGCTGCGCGGCCAGGTCGGAATCCTTCAGACCGGGCAAGGCCTGCCACAACTCCGCCGTGACAAAGGGAATCATGGGATGGAGCAAAAGCAGAAGCTCGCGCAGCACGGTGTACAGCACATAGTGCGCTTCGGCCCTGGCGGGGCCTTCGTCCTTCATGTCACCCTTGATGAGCTCCAGGTACCAGTCGCAAAATTCGTTCCACAGGAATTTATAGAGGCCCTGAGCCGCGTCGTTGAAGCGGTAGGCGTCCAGCGCGGCGTCATTGTCCTCTTTGACCATTTCCAGCCGGTGGAGAATCCAGCGGTGATGCAGCCCCCGCACCGTGTCCAGATCCACCGGGGCGGGCGCGCTTTCGGGCAGGTTCATAAGGGCGAAGCGCGTGGCGTTCCACAACTTGTTAATGAAGTGCCGGTAACCCTCGATGCGCTCTTCCGACATGCGGATATCGCGTCCCATGGCGGCGAAGGCCGTCAGGGTGAAGCGCAGGGCGTCCGCGCCGTACTTGTCGATCATTTCCATGGGGTCAATGCCGTTGCCCAGGGACTTTGACATCTTGCGGCCCTGGGCGTCGCGCACCAGAGCGTGGATGTACACATGGCGGAAGGGCACCTGCCCCATGAAGTGCTGGCCCATCATGATCATGCGGGCCACCCAGAAGAACAGGATGTCAAAGGCCGTCACCAGCACGCTGGTGGGATAGAAGGTGGCCAGATCCCTGGTGGATTCCGGCCAGCCCATGGTGGAAAAGGGCCATAGCGCGGAGGAAAACCAGGTGTCGAGCACGTCCGGGTCCTGCTCCAGCGAAGCGCTGCCGCACTTGGGGCAGCGGCTGGGCGTCTCTTCCGACACGATGATGTCGCCGCAGTCCGCGCATGTCCAGGCCGGGATGCGGTGCCCCCACCAGATTTGGCGGCTGATGCACCAGTCGCGGATATTGTCGAGCCAGGTATAGTAGGTTTTGATCCACGAGTCCGGGAAAATCTGAATGAGTTCGGGCACGGCGGCGCGGGCCCGGGGGGCCATCTTGGTGGTGGCCACGAACCACTGGGTGGAGACATAGGGTTCGATAACCGTTTTGCAGCGGTAGCACACGCCCACACTGTGTTCCATATCCTCTTCGCGCGCCAGGTGGCCCGATGCCCGCAGGTCTTCGACAATGCTTTCGCGGCAGGCCTCGCGGCTCATGCCCGCGTATTTTCCCGTGATGGCCGCGCCTTCCGGATCCGCGGCCATGTTTCCGTTGTCGTCGATGACCTGAATGAACTCCAGGTGGTGGCTGTGGCCCAGGTTCCAGTCATTGGGGTCGTGGCAGGGGGTCACCTTCAGCGCGCCCGAGCCGAATTCGCGATCCACATAGCGGTCGGCGATAATGGGCACGGCGCGGTTCACCACCGGCACGATCACGCGCTTGCCCACCAGATGGCGGTAACGCTCGTCATCGGGGTGCACGCACACGGCCGAGTCGCCAAGAATGGTTTCGGGCCGGGTGGTGGCGATGGTGATGGAGCCCGGGCCGTCGGCCAGGTCATAGCGCACATGCCACAGCCTGCCCTTGCGCGCTTCGTGTTCCACCTCGTCATCGGCCAGGGCCGTGTGGCAGCGCGGGCACCAGTTGACGATATACTTGCCTTTGTAAATCAGCCCTTCGTTATAGAGCCGCACAAAGACCCTGCGCACCGCGCGGGCCAGGTTTTCGTTCATGGTAAAGGCTTCGCGCGTCCAGTCCACCGACGAGCCCAGGGCCTTGATCTGGGTGAGGATGCGGTGCCCGTAATCCTCTTTCCATTTCCACACCCGCTCGACAAAGGCCTCGCGCCCCAGATCGTGGCGGGACTTGCCCTCCCTGGCCAGGGCACGCTCTACCACATTCTGGGTGGAAATGCCCGCGTGATCCGTGCCAGGTATCCACAGCACCTTTTTGCCTTTCTGGCGGGCGTGGCGGCAGAGCACGTCCTGCAGGGTCTGGTTCAGGGCGTGCCCGATGTGCAGCGCCCCCGTGACATTGGGCGGCGGAATGACAATGGAATAGGGTTCGCCCGGAGCGTCCATATCCGGGGTGAAGCTGTGGTTTTCTTCCCAGTGGGCGCGCCAGCGCGCTTCGGTTTCGTGCGGTTCGTAGGCTTTGGGCAGGGCATCCGCGGACATGGAAGACTCCGGAATGGGAAAACGGTTGTCGGGTTCCGCCCGGATCTTGCCGAACGGACGGCTTGTGCGTAACCATAGGCGGCGGGAGGCGGAAAAGGCGTGATCGATATCCTGTGGGACGAGGCCCATCTGTGGGGCTATCTGGCGCGGCATGCCGTGGAAGCGGCGGGCCTGCCCTGCCGTCTGCTCAGGGGATCAGACATAGCGCAGGGCGGCTTGTCTGGCAAGGTTCTCCTGGTGCCCGGCGGATCGGGCCGGGGCAAGGCGCGGGCCCTGGGCGAGGCGGGGCTTCGTGCCGTGCGCCGGCATGTGGAGCGGGGCGCCCGCTACCTGGGCTTTTGCGGCGGCGCGGGGCTGGCCCTGAGCGGCGGCCTGGGCCTGTGCCCCTGGGGCCGCGCAAGCATGGCCGACCGCTGGCAGCACCGCGTGTCCGGCTGGGTGGAATGCGCCGTGACCGAACATCCTCTGGCGCCGTCCGGCATGAGGAAGGCCCTGCTGCCCGTGTGGTGGCCGGGGCGCTTCCAGGAAGGGGAGGGCGAAGTGGAGGTGCTGGCCCGCTGCTGTGCGCCCGGGCCTGATCTGTATGTGGACGATATGGCGCTGTCCCTTCTGTCTCCGGATGTGCTGGAGGAATGGCGCGCCGTCTACGGGGTGAACCTGCGGCCCACACTGCTAGACCATCAGCCCTGTGTGCTCACCGGCGTCCGGGGCAAGGGCGCATGGCTCATCAGCTACAGCCATCTGGAAACGCCGTGCGCCGGCCCTGATGAGGGAGGCGGAGAAGACGGAACGGGCGATCCGCCTGACGCCAGCCGCTGGTTCCTGCACATTCTGGAGCAGTGGACGGGCGAATCCCTGACAGGGGCGCGCATCCCCCCCTGGCAGCCTGACGATGGGCCCGTGCGCTGGGATGATTCCGATCTGCTGAAGGCCCGGGCCGAGCTGGCCGGGCTCACCGGGCTGGCCGTGGCGCTGGGGCTGCTGTTCCGGCGCACTTCCTGGCTTATGGGCTGGAAGTCCGGCGTGCCTGGCGCGCAGATCAATAACCTGCGCGTGGCCCTTGGGGTGGCGCTTTCTCTGGAGCCCACGGATGTCCGGCTGGCCCTGTGGCGGGAGCTGCGCGCGGAGTTCAGGCCGGGCTTCGCCCGTTTCTGCCAGGCCGCGCGCAGCTGGCTGCTGGCCCGGCGGCTGGCCGATACCCTGGACAATTCCCTGCCCGGCATTCTGCCCAAAGCCCTGCTTGTGGATCAGAAGAACATGCTGTTCGGTTCCCCCATGTCCGGCGGGGGCTTGTGCGGCCGCCTGCTGGACATGCTGGAAAGCCTTGTGCTCCAGCCGCCGCGCGCCTGATCCTCTTTATTCCCCGTCGTCAGCCGCGCTGTCGGCCCTGAGCAGGGCCTGCCACTTTTCCCATTCCTCAGGGGGTATGCTGAAGGCATGTTCGGGCGCGGGGAAGCTTCCCTCACGCACATCCCTGGCATAGGCGCCGACGGCGTCCGAGGCGATGCGGGCCAGGTCGGCATAGACCTTGGCAAAACGCGGATGAAAATCGCTGAGGCCGAGCAAGTCGTGAAAAACCAGTACCTGCCCGTCGCAATCCGGCCCGGCGCCGATGCCGATGGTGGGAACGCGCAGGCGGGCTGTCACGGCGGCGGCCACGGGGGCGGGCACGCATTCCAGCACAATGCTGAAGCAGCCCGCGTCCTGCAGGGCCAGGGCGTCCCGCAAAAGGTTGTGCGCCGCCTCGGCCGTGCGGGCCTGGGCCTTGAAGCCGCCGAACATGGCGGCCCGCTGCGGGGTAAGCCCCAAATGCCCCATGACCGGAATGCCGGCGCCGGTCAGGGCCCTGACTTGCGGCAGAATCTGCCGTCCGCCCTCCAGCTTGACGGCCCGTATGCCCGCCTCGCGGAAAAATCTGCCCGCGTTGCGCAGGGCGTCCTGCGGCCCGCCTTCATAGGATAAAAACGGCATGTCCGCCACCACCAGGGAACCGCGCGCGGCGGAACTCACCGCGCGGGCGTGATGCACCATTTCATCCATGGTCATGCTGTTGGTATCCGGGCGGCCCAGCACGGCCATGGCCACGGAGTCGCCCACCAGAATCATGTCCACGCCGCCCGCTTCGGCAATACGGGCGCCGGGGGCGTCGTAGGCGGTCAGCATGACAAGCCTGCGCACGCTTTTTGCATTAATAATGTCAACGATGGTAGGGGCACGTTTTGCCGCTTTTGCCGCATCGGAGCCGGACGGACAGTCGGTCATGAGATTCCTCCTGCATGGAATGGACAGACCGCAGGGTAGCCCGCTTCGCCTGTCTTGGCAAACGCCCGGCACACGCCCGTGTCCCTCTGCGGAGCGTGTTGCGCCCCGGACTGAAAGAGAAGGAGGATGCCGAAAAAAAAGTGCGCTTTTCCCCTATAGAGTCCCCGGCCGGGACCGATAAGGGGGGTAACAACGGCAGCATGGCTGCAGGGAAGCAGCCTGCCCAGCGGGGGCACTGTCGGAACGGACATCAATTCATGGAGGAATAGTATGTCTCTCGTTATCAATCACAACCTGATGGCTATGAATGCGGCGCGGAACCTGAACAGCAGCTACAACAGCCTGTCGACTTCAGTGCGCCGGTTGTCTTCCGGTCTGCGGGTAGGCACGGCGGCCGACGACGCGGCCGGCCTGGCCATTCGCGAACTCATGCGGTCCGACATCGCCGCCCTGAATCAGGGCGTGCGCAACGCCAACGACGGCATTTCGCTCATTCAGACGGCGGACGGCGCTCTGCAGGTTATCGACGAAAAGCTGATCCGCATGAAGGAACTGGCGGAACAGGCGGCCACGGGTACCTATGACTCGACCCAGCGTCTGCTCATTGATTCCGAATACCAGCAAATGGCTTCGGAAATCACCCGAATCGCCAACGCCACGGATTTTAACGGCATCAAGCTTCTGGACGGCAGCCTGAGCGGCGATCATGACGGCTCGGAAATCAAGTCCAAGGGGGCGCTCAAGATTCACTTTGGCCCGGCCAACGACAGCGCGGAAGACTACTACTATGTCGAAATCGGCAATGCCACGGCATCGGCCCTGGGTGTGGGCAACAGTGCCGCCGGAGACGGAGTCAGCATTTCGACGCAGGAGGGGGCGCAAAAGGCGTTGCAGGCTTTGCAGAATGCCATTGTGTCCAAGGACAGCATTCGCGCCAATCTGGGCGCCATACAGAACCGACTGGAGAACACCATCAGCAACCTTCAGATTCAGGCGGAAAATCTCCAGGCCGCCGAATCACGCATTTCCGACGTGGATATCGCTTCGGAAATGACCAACTTCGTCAAGAATCAGATTCTCACCCAGTCAGCCGTCGCCATGCTTTCGCAAGCGAATGCGCTGCCGCAGCTGGCCCTGAATCTGCTGTAAACCTTCCCCTTAACCTGAAACGATCGGGGTTGATCCGGATACAGCCGAACTCTCCACTCAAAGCGCCAACAGGAAGCCCCCACGTGCATACGCGGGGGCTTCTTTCATGACCTGAGCCGGAGTCGCGGTTTCCTCCCCCTTTCCGGACGGGCGGCAGGCCTGGACTCTGGAGCCGCGCGGCTCATGAAGCAGGGGGGGATACTCGTCCATGAGAGTCTGCAAATCATGTGAAGAGAGTGACAATTTTTTGAGGGAAGTCTTATCTTAAGCACGCCGTGGGGCTGAACCGGCAGGTTCCGGCAGGCCGCGCGGCGCAAGGAGGGAGGAAGGCCGCTTCGGCGCATCCCGCCTCAGGTGGCGGAACCCGCTTCCGAAGCGTTGCGTCAACCACTACCCCATCCAAGGAGATTTCCGCTATGGCTACCAAAGACCGTCAGATGCCCGCCCGTGATTCCGGAGGCCGTTTCATATCCAAAAGTTCCGACGGGCACCAGCGCATGTCGGAAGGCCGTTCCGCATCCGACAATGGCCGCGGCAACGACAAAAAGGGCGCGTCGCCCTGTTCCTGCTCCAAGGGTGAAAAGCGCTGAGGCGTACTGAACCCTGACCCGGGATTTCGGGGGGCAGGCTTGCGTTTTCTCCCCCGCATCCCGGATTGCCGGGCCCCGCGTGAGCGGGGCCTTTCCGCTATGACGCGCGGCGCGGCGGAAGAAGCGTTCCGGGCGGAGCCCCGGGGGGCGGGCCGCAGACGAGGTTTCACAGCGCGCGTTCGGGGCCTTGGGGCGTCAACGGGTCGCGAGGCGGTCGGCCAGGGCCAGAATGGAGCGGAAGTGGCGTTCTTCGCAGGGCAGGACGGACAGGCGGCTGCCCTGGCGTAAAAGTTCCATGTCCGAAAGATCGGGCTGCCGGCGCAGAAGGGCGCGCGGAACAGGGGGAGTGAACGCGCGCGCCAGACGCACATCCACCATGAACCAGCGGGGGTTCCCGGGCGTGGCGGCGGGATCGAAGTGCCCGGACAGGGCGTCCTGGGCACTGCAGTCCGGGTAGCCTTCCTTCACAATTTCCACCAGGCCGGCCACTTCGGGATTTTTCCCGCTGTGGTAGAAAAGCCCCAGATCGCCCAGACGCATATCGTCCCGCATGAAGTTGCGCGCCTGATAATTGCGCACGCCGTCCCAGGCCGTGACGTGGTTGGGGGCGGCCTTGAGATCGGCCAGGGAAAAACAGCCGGGTTCGGTCTTGAATATCCAGTAGCGCATGGTGATCTCCAGAAAAGGGACGGGCTGTTATTGCATGTTTTCCATTAATTCGACATGCAGCTTGCTCGGCCCGGTGAGGAAGACGCAGCGCAGCTTTTTGTCGGCGATGACAAACGGCTCGCCGTTCCGGCTTACGCCTGGCAGGGAAAGCAGTCTGGCCAGGGTCGCGTCGAGATCATCCACAAAGAAGCCAAGATGGTTGTACCCGCACACCTTGCCGGCATAATCCTGCTCGGCCCACTCCCCGCCCATTTCGCGCAGGAAGATCATCATGCCATCCATGCGGATTTCCGCGCCAGGGGCGCCCCTCAGAAGGTTGCGCCCCAGAAGTTCGCCATTGAGGCCCTCGGTAAAAAATGCAATGACCGGTTCAAGTTCCTGACAATACACGTGAATATGCGCCAGTTTCATGCTGCCCTTCCTTTTTTCTTTCCTTCAATACCATGGGTGAAAAATGGTGAACCTCTCCATGCGGCGCACGGCTCTCCCATGCTGCCGTTAAGGCGTTCCCCGGCAAGACTACATGCATCGCGCAGGGCGCGCAACGTGCGCGCGGCGTTCAGCGCCGCCCCGCGCCAGTATATCCATTCGGTACGATAGCGGTCAGAAGCCGTAAAACATGGAAACCCGGCGGGCTCCCTTGAAATGCCTGGTGGATCTGAAGAGAATTGAACGTAGTGTTCAATCCGCCAGTACGGCTTTTTTTCTGAACATTGAACACATGGATACCCAAAAAGTTCCCCAATACAAATTTTTTTGAAAAATTTCGGGTAATTGCTCTGTCCCACTCCTGTATCGATCACCGACGCACCGGATGCGATCTCGGTTTCCGCCAGATACGCGCACCCATTTCTATGCCGAATGGATACAGGGTGGATATGCCCATCCGGAACCACCAGCAGAAGTTAAGTTGTGCTTTATCTGTTTTCACTTCCCCCAATTTTTTATTGCCTCAATTATCTTTTCAAATTCCGGCAACATGGTGTTGATGGCTTTGAGTGCTGGGTTAATGCTGCCAAAGCATACGTCAAATTTCGGATAATTTTCTGCCAGCTCATCTACATTGAGCTCTATGGGTATGATAATTTTGTTTCCATCTTGACTAAGCCTGAATCCTGTTTCTTCAAAAGCCGGTGTACTAGCAAAGTAGTTAATAAGATAACTTTTCCAGTCTTTTATATAAATGCCAGCGCTGTCACGCTGAAAGCACAAAGTGCCTGTAGCGGGTATCTGCCTTGTGAGAATACTCAGCCAACTGTAGTCATTACCACCCTCGTGACCAATCCAAAAAGAAGCCACTGGTTGCTGCGGAGTTCGACACCATGTAGGATTCCAAAAATTGAACCAGAGACCTTCCCTGATTTCACTAATGATGAATGAAGTTGGGATATGTTGTTTTATATAGATACATAATGCTTGCATTAATTCTTCTTCAGCTCCTCTCAATACATTCCAGGCTTGATCTATCAGTGCCGTTTGGCGGATCGCCAGACGAATCAGGTCATTTTCGTATTGCATATACTCCTCCTTGCATAAGTAGATATGAGTGCTTTGTGTTGGCATGCTCCATAAAAACAATCAGCAGGCACAAAGACCATATTCCTTAAGATTTTCTGCCTGTGCCGTCACGTTTAGCGATCATCCCTTTCCATGAAATCTGCGTATAAACAGCGCATACTGTCGCACAAGTTCATGCAGGAAAGGCGTCAGTTGGCATGAAGGCTCTTCTCTCAGTCTGTCCAGAGATTCCGACAGAGTTTTCCAAGACAGGGGAATTGCCGAATCACACGCGGGTTTGGAGCCATCGGCGAGATAAATCAGGGCTGTCTTGCGGCCATTGGCGCAGGTTGCAAGCTTTTTCCAATAACGGATTGTCTGGTTGCCATGTTCCCAGGTATCAATTTTAGCTTCAATATAACACAGAAAATCACGTCCTTCGCAAACAATATCAACGCGGTCAGCCATATCTCCAAGAGGACATCTTTCTGTTCGCACTGTATAATTTCCAGAAAGAATATCCTTGTCACCCTGATAAGCGGTCAGCTGTGCAATGCAGGCGTGGAAAAAAAGTCCGCCATGCCCGTGACTTCCTCTGGGATCCAGCAGCCATGCCAAAAACATGCAATGCTTTTTTTCATCATGTCCAAGGCCAAGCACATCAAAAATATTGATGGTTTGTCCTGATTTGCGCTCTCTCTCCAAATGCTTTTTAAAGGAATTAAGAAAACTGGAAAGTTCGGTAACAGAAATATTTTTTTGAGAATTGTTTTGCAATATATTGGAAAAAGATTTGAGAAAATTTTCAAGCTCAAAAGCTGAAGCACTACCGTATTGGCAATCCTTTTTGTCAGATTTTTGCAACGCTTCCAGCGAGTTTTCAAAAGAGATCTGTGACATGCTGTGCTCGGAACTATTCCATGAAGTTAAAATTTTCAATTGTAGACTACTCCTTTTTGATAGCCTGAATTTTCAGTACTCGCCAACCAAAATCCCCGTGGGCGGGCTTTATCCCAGAAATATTTTGCCATCTCTCTGTCACCTTGGAAGAGCGTCGTGTCCGCGTAGGTTTTTTGTTTCTGGGTATGTGGATTTTTTTTGTCCTAACATGCTCAATTTAATCATGATTTGTCTGAATAAAAAATTTTTTGAACGGGTCATGACTGGCTGGGAGCTTGTTCCCTCAGCATTCCGAGCATAATTTTTCCTATATCGTCTTGTCCATACTTAAACCGGAATTCGCAACTATACAATATTTCTTGGTTTCAAGAATGCGCTATCACTCTTTATCACGCGATTTCCAATTCCAAATTCCGGGTCGGCCAATATTGCCTGGTATTTTCAGTATAGTACAGCTTTTCCGGTTGCTGATCGTGTCGCGTCGGCATGGAACATTGCCGTGTTTACAGGGTTGAAGGCGACACCCTGTATGCCGTGGCCCGCCGCCAGCACCCCTGGCAAGGGATGTCTGTCTTGCCGGACACCCTTCGGCGTAAGGCCGGTTCCGCCAGGCGGGCGATGCCCCCTATTCCAGAAATCCCGGCGGGGCATCCGCCTGTCCCCACCGCTCCTGGCTGACGTGCCCCTGATGGACAGAGGGTTCCAGCTCCAGCCCCGCTGCCCGGGCCGCCGCTTCAAAGGAGTCCTGGTTAAGACGCAACGCGCCCACGGGCTCAACCACAATGGCCGAAGGGGTCTGGGGACAGGCTTGTTCGCAAAACCCGCATCCGTAACAACGTGTGTCATGCACAGCCGGCACCGGGGCCTTGTGCCCGCTTCGCATGGAGACATCCACCGCGCCATAGGGGCAGTTTTCCTTGCAGACCATGCAGCGTTTGTCTTCCGCCCAGGCCAGGCAGTTTTTCCGGTTTATGACGGCAGTCCCTGTTTTGGCCCAGCGTTTTTCCGTCAGTGGCAGGGCGAGGATGGCCTGTGTGGGGCACACAGCGCCGCAGGCTGTGCAATCCGGGCGGCACGCGCCGGATCGGGGATCCAGAAACGGGGTGAAGATGCCGGAAAAACCGGCCTGAAACCAGGTGGGCTGCAAGCCTCCGGTGGGGCAGGCCTTCATGCATTCGCCGCAACGCAGACAGCGCTTTAAAAAGTCCGGCTCGGGGCGGCTGCCGGGCGGTCGGATCACGGTGCCCGCTCCCTGCCGCAGGGTATCCGCGCGGGACAGGCCCGCCAGAGCGGCCCCCGCGGCCCCCGCTCCCAGCAATGCGCAAAAGGCCCGGCGCGAGGGCACGGAAGGCTGGTGAAAAAGGGAAGGTACGGCCCTGCTGCCGCCGGAGTCATAGCGCACAGCCCCATGCGGGCAGACCGAGACACAAGTCTGACACGCCAGACATTCGGAAGGGCACGGCTCTGTGGGGCGGGCATTCCGGATTATTCCCGCCGGGCATCGGGCGGAGCAGCGCCCGCAGGACGTACACGCCGCAGACACATGACGTGTGCGGAAGCTCCGGCGGGAAAAGAGTCCCAGCACGGCCCCGGCCGGGCAGAGATACCGGCACCAGAACCGGGGCCGGATCAGCTCCAGCCCCAGGAGGGCAAGCCAGAACAAGCCTGTCCACCCTGCGGTCAAAAAATGCCGGGATTCCGGGAGTTCATACAGCCAGTCGGTGACTCCCAGCCATTCCAGCAGTGGCGAGACCGCTTCCAGGCTCTGGCCGATGCTTTCCAGCCCCAGCGGGTGCAACACAAGCGCATAGAGCCGTGTTGTCAGGGAAAGGGGACTGGCCCAAAAGGCAAGATTCACCCCGCAGACTGCGGCGCCGAGGATGGCCGCCAGAACCAGATATTTCAGGCCGCGCAGCACAGGCTCCAGACGGAGCGTTTCGGCCTTTTTTCTCCGCACGATGCGGCGAACCATGCCGCCGGCGGCATCCAGCGTCGCCCCCATGGGGCAGAGCCAGCCGCAGAACAGACGGCCGGCCCAGAGGGTCAGCAGAATGATGAACAACGCGGGAAAAAGCCCCGGGACAGGGCCGCGCGCCACCACAGGGACGGCCAGTCCGGCAAGGGGATCCAGCCGCAGAAAAAGGTCTGCCGGCAGGCCGAAAAAACTTCCGCTTTCAGCCGCCCCCAGGAGCAGGCAAAAAAGCCCCAGACTGCCTGCCTGCGCGTATCGCCTCAGCCTGCCGCCCATGCCTTTTTCCTTGCTACAGGCTCAAGCGCCGGACATGCATATGTTCAATATCCATGCGCCCCAGGCCCCGGGCGTGCGCCTGCGCGATGTGGCCCACCTGACGAGGCTGGATGCGGCGGCCATACCACTCATAGGAAGCCACTGCCATGGCGTCGGCGGCCACGGGATCGGCGGAAGCGATGACTTCCCCCGGCGTCAGTACCTTGCCCGGGCCATAGGGGCCGTTGGTACTGAGCACACGGGAAGCATCGATGACAGCCAGCGAGGGCTTCAGGTGGAAGCAGAGATCCACGATGGACGTGTCCAGGTCATAGCGCCCGTGCATGACGCCGCGGTGAAGAATCAGGCCCATCTGACCCTTGAGCGACAGGCTGACGCCGGTGGCGCTGTTGGTTTTTGCCACAGGCGCGGCAATGAGGACATCGGCCTCCAGAACGTCCTTCATGACGGCGTTGCTTTTCATGGCCTGCGCGTCATTCAGCGTGGTTTCATGATAGAAGCGCTCATGGGCAAGGTTGTGGCAGAGCCCCTCCCTCACGCCGTTGCAAGCGTCCAGGATGCCCGACTGTTCCAGCGACCGCGTTCCGCTCTGGAAGGCATGGTCAAGAACCCGTACCGTGCCTGCCCCGGCTTCCAGGCACATGACCAGAAGTTCCCGCACCACCCCGGGATGGGTATTGGTCGCGCTGGCCACATCCGCCGTAAAACTCATATTGGGCTTGATGATAACTTTCTGACCGGGCCGGACAAAGGCCGACATGCCGCCGAGCAGTTCCACGGCGGCTCTGGTGGCGGCAGCCGGACTGCCCCTGACCACGGCAATGTCGGGAGAGTCCCCGGCCAGAAGCCGGGTGGGAAAACCCAGCGCGGCGGCCCCGAGGGAGAGCGCCGTCGCGGCCTGAAATTTCAGAAAATCGCGTCGCTGCATGAGGGTACTCCCACACAAGAAATGGCCGGAACAGGACTGGCTTGTGTTCCGCGACCGCAAGGCATCGCCCTGCCCCGGAAATGAACATGCGGAACAATTACTGCTTACTGTACACTTCTTCCCAGGTCCACCGCGATTGGGGCTGGCAGTGGATGTTCCAGAACCGATCCGCCACAGCCTTGGCTTCGGGCGAGCGGGGAGCAATGACGCTTGACACCGTGACCGTGGCGATATGAACATTCCGCTCGGCAAAGCCGGCAAAAAGAGCTTCCGTCATGTTGCGGATGCCGGCCTTGGCTATGCCAAGGGTCAGATATTCCGGGAAAGGATGCAAGGCCAGAACGCCCCCTGTCAGCAGAAGAGTTCCCGCCTGACGATCCAGCATGCCCGGGGCAAAGGCCTTGAGGGCATAAAGCGCGCCGCTGACGCCCGCCCGGATATCTTCGTCAAGATCGCGGTAATCCGCCCCGGCCAGGGACTGCCCGCGCACGATGGCCGCGTTGTAGTGCAGAACGCTCACGTTTTGGCCGTAACGCTCCGCCAGGGCGATAATCTGTCTGGGGTCGCCCGCATCCACCCTGGCCACATCCGCCGTCCGGCCTGTGGCCTGCCGCAATTCCTCCGCCAGTGACGCCAGCCTGTCGGGATGGCGCGCGGTGAGAACAGGGTGAAAGCCTTCCCGGGCAAAGCGGATGGCCGTCTGGAGCCCTATGCCGGGGCCGGTTCCGATACTCAGAAAGATGGGATCCATAAGAATACTCCTTGGATAAGAAAAGGTGAAACGTGTGCAAAGGTCACGACAGGTTTCCGGGGCGTGGCCGGGTGGGCCGGAGCGCCATATTCACCAGCAGAAGCATCAGCATAAGAGCCGCCCCGGCCCCGGCCATGACGCGCCAGCCATGCAGACTGTAGAGCCACGGCCCCAGGGCCGCGCCCATGGCTCCGCCGCAAAAATTGAGACTGATATTGAGCGAGTTGAGCCGTCCGCGTGTTTCCGGCAGACTGGTGGAAAGCACGCTCTGCTGAATGGACATGGTGCTGACGCTTCCGGCCGGGTCGATAATCAGCGCGGCCAGCGCCACGGCACCGGCGCTCAGCGGCATCCACGACGTGAGCAGCCAGGCGGCCACGGCCAGGCCCTCGGCCACAAGCAGCAGCCGGAAGCTCCAGCCCCTGTCCAGGAGGCGTCCGGCCATAAGCACACAGGGCGGGGTTATGAGCCCGGCCAGGGCGAACAGGGCCACCTGGGCATGGGTGAAGCCCAGATTTTCCAGCAGATGAAGAGGGGCGGCGCTCCAGAACATGCTGAACCCGCAGAACGCGCCGGCGGACAGCAGGATGCGTGGAATGAAGCGCGGCACGGAAAGGAGAAGGCGCGCCATGGAACCAAACATGGCGGCATAGCCCATGCGCCGGCCCGCGGGCTTAACCGGGGGCAGGCTGCAGTACAGCGCCGCGCTGAAGGCCAGCATGACCGCGCCGGACGTCAGATAGAGCGCCCGCCAGCCAAAGGCGCTGGTGAACAGGCTGGAGAAGGGACGGGCCAGAGCGATGCCCAGAAAAAGGCCCGCCCCCAATATGCCCAGCACCCGCCCGCGCGCGCTGTCCTCCGCAAGGCCGGAGCCGAATACGATGAGAATCTGCGTGCCCACGGCAAAAAAACCGATGAGCAGCGTGCCCGCCATGAAGAGCGCCGCCCCATTGCTGAGGCCCGCCACCAGCAGACCGCTTGCCGCTCCCGCCGTCATGCCGGCCACAAGGCGGCGGTTTTCCACCGTGTCGCCCAGAGGGGCAAGAAAGAGCAGACCCAGCATATAGCCAATCTGGCTCATGGTGACAATCATGCCCGTGGCACCGCGCTCCAGCCCTATATCGGCCGCGATGTCCGCCAGGATGGGCTGAGCGTAATACAGGTTGGCCAGTATCAGGCATGTGGCAGACGTCAAAAGCAGCATGAGGCCAGCGTTGAGAGATGATTTTTGACTGTTCGGCATAGCGTTATTTGCGTGCATAATCATGGTCGTGTACAATTGTGAAAAAGCCTGAGCGCAAAAAATGGCCGCTCCGGATGTCGCCGTTGCCCATGTATCGAAGCATTGCAGCGGGCACGCCTAGAGAGACGCCCCCAGATCCTGCGCTTCCTTGGTTTTTCCGCTGCCAAGGACTTCTCCCCGGTTTTTCCACCCCAGATTTTTTTCATAGGCCCGGTACCATGCTGTTATCTGGTCAAAAGATCCGCCCCCATTTGTTGTCAGTAAGACACTCTCACGGGCAAACCCCTTGTATCCAAGGCATTCAAGTTCGGCATAAAGCCGGTCGGCCACGGTTTTCAGAACGCCCGTGATGGTCCAGAAATAGACAGGTGAAGCGAAAACAACGATATCAGACTGACGGAATGTGACATAAATATCTTCCATGTCATCCTTTTGGGCACAAGGACTTGAAGGATTGCGCCCCGCCCCGTGACAGCCGAGGCAGCCCGCTATTTTTTTGTCATGCAGATAGAATTCACACACATCATGCCCGGCGCTCCGTGCCCCCCGGGTAAAGGCATGGACAAGTTCCGAGGTATGGCCGTTTTTTCGTGCCGCGCCATTCAATATCATGATTTTTTTGGGCATCTTTCTTCCCTTTTTGGCTCAGACAGCCTGATATGAGTTGCCGGACAGGAGAAAAGCCTCACCACCAGTTGAAAAGACTGCGGCCCTGATCCAGGGTTTCCAGCAGTTTCATGTCTTCGGCTTCAAGGCAAAAGCTCAGCGAATCGAAATTGTCACGCATGTGGTCGCCCTGGACTGACCTGGGGATGACGATGACACCCTGCTGGGTCAAAAAGCGCAGGGCAATCTGCGCGATGCTTCTGCGGTATTTTTCCGCCATGCCCTGAAGCGTTGGATTGCCGAAAATGCCATTTCGGCCGCAGGCCAGAGGGGACCAGCTTTCATGCCGTGTACCTATCTGGCATTCCAGTCGCCGGAGCCTGCCCTGCTGGCGAAAAACGTGGGTTTCCACCTGATTGATCGCGGGTATGACGCCGCAATGATTGATCAGATCGAGATAGCGTTCTTCCAGAAAATTGGAAACGCCCAGGGCGCGGACTTTTCCTTCCTTATACGCTGTTTCCATGGCCCTGTAGATATCATGCACCTGGCCTGCGGGCTCATGAATGAGAAGAAGATCGATATAGTCCATGTTAACGGCCCGCAGCGAACCCTCAATGGATTTCAGCGTATCCCCATAGCCATGACACCCCCAGAGCTTTGTGGTGACAAAGCATTTTTCCCGGGGAATGCCGGATGCCCTGAGGGCCTGCCCCACCTCCTTTTCGTTGCCATAGCACTGGGCTGTATCAATGGAGCGATAGCCCGCTTCAAGCGCTTCCGCGACGCAGCGTTCCGTGATACGCGCCGGGGTCTGGTAGGTGCCGTAGCCCAGAAGCGGCATCTTCACGCCGTTATTGAGTGTGACATATTCCATGCTCCTTCCTCCGGGCGTTAAATGCGAGGCTTCATGTATAGGCATGGCGCGCTTGACAGGGAATACAGAAAATTGTTTAAGCGCTTTAAGAAAAACTGAAAACACATCTCCTGAAAAGTGCGCGGAGGATGCCCGTGCTCCACCCTCATATCGAAACCTTCCTCCAGGTGGCGGATTGCGGCAGTTTTTCGAAAGCCGCCGCCGCACGCTTCTGCTCGCCGGTTTCGATCATGAACCAGATCAACGCCCTGGAAGGGCGCATGGGATTTCCCCTGCTGACCCGCACCAATCACGGCGTGGAACTGACCCTTGCAGGCCGGTCCGTCTATGAAGACGCGAAAAAAATCATGGCAACGGCGGAAGCGGCCGTCCGGCAGGCCCGAAATCTGGCGGGCGCGCGGCAGGGAGTTGTCAGGATTGGCACGTCCTTTTTGCGGCCGTGCAAGCCCTTGCTTGATGTATGGGCCGCTCTGGACGGGGAAGGCACGGACGACTTTCAGATCAGAATCGTCCCCTTTGACGACAGCCCGGCCAGTCTGACCGATATGCTGAAATCCCTCGGCAGGGACATCGACTGTTTTGTCAGTCCGTGCGATGCCTTTCAGTGGAAAAAACGGTATAATATCTGCCTGCTCGCACAGCAGCGCTGCTGTGTGGCACTTTCGCGAAAGCATCGGCTGGCGGCACGGGAACGGCTGACCTGGGATGATCTGGAAGGGGAATCACTTATGCTGGTCAGGCGTGGGGTTGCACCGGTTCTGGACAGGATGCGGGATGAAATAGAACAGCATCATGCCGGCATCCATATCATCGATATGCCCCATATCTATGATGCGGAAGCGTTCAATCAATGCGAACAGCGTGGCTGCCTCATGGAAACGCCTGAAATCTGGGCGGATATACATCCCTCACTGGTGACACTGCCCATGAACTGGGACTACACCATGCCCTATGGCGTGGTCTATGCCAAAAATCCATCAGCTGTCTTCCATGAATTTATACAGCGCATAAGCAAAAAACTTTCTCAGGCGCACAATCAGTTAATGGCCAAACGCTGAATTTTTTTTCAGTTTCCTGGCGCGTTCAGAAGCGTTAGGCTCAGGACTCGTTCATTGCCAAAGACTGAAAAGGTTCTCTTGTTGGCTCCAGAAGGGGACAATGAAGGAACTTTTTCATCTCTCGTGCGCCCGGGTTGCCCGTATCAAGCGCTGCTTTTCCCGGTCTCATGGTGTTCCGGGGGGTGATGGCAGGCGCATCATCAGCGGGATCATGCATGTCATCCAAAACGGCCCGCAAGGGAAAGACGCCCCGCCCGGGTACGGGTCATGCAAGACGCCTTGCAAGCGCTTTATCCAATGGAGCCGGTTTGGGGGGCTTTAACAAGATTTTCGCTGAGCGTGTTGAGCACAATGGTTCCGCAACCCGATTGATGCTTGACGCCGCTCACCGCAAGGCACACAGAACAGCGGCAAGCCTACTGAAAAAAAGAGGCTTTTCCCGCTGTATCGGACGCGCAAAAGGCGGCCTGAATGCAAAACTTCATGCTGTGTGTCATGCTTTCGGCCGGCCGACAGCCTTTTATCCACGATCAGTCACGTTCTTTCATCAAAAAATCTGGCACACAGATGGGACAAAAAGCTGTGCCCAACGAAAAAGGGCGTACAGTTTTCACCGTAAGCCCCTGAAATTTCTGGTGGAGCTGAAGAGAATTGAACTCTTGGCCTCTTGAATGCCATTCAAGCGCTCTCCCAACTGAGCTACAGCCCCGCAACGAGCTATACACTTGCCGCAATCCGCGGCACTCGTCAAGCGAAAAATGGCGGAGGGGATCATTTTTCTTCATTCCCGCGGCGTCCGTCCCGTGTTCCGCCGCCTTGCCCGCCGCGGGGGCATGGCGTAAGCTGGCGGACGTGACGGAGGCGAGATCGTATGAGTCATGCGAAGGACACCAGGCGCGATCCTTTCCGGGAAAAGCGACGGGAAGGCCCGGGCCGTCGCGGGCGTGCCCGGCCTGCATCCCGGGCGGCTTCCGCCCTGCCCCGCGACAGCTTTTTGCCGATCGATCGCGCCGATATGGACGCGCGCGGCTGGGATCAGGTGGATGTGCTTCTGGTGTCGGGCGACGCCTATGTGGATCACCCCGCCTTTGGCGTGGCGCTGCTGGGTCGCTGGCTGGAGTTTCACGGTTTTCGGGTGGGCATTGTGGCCCAGCCCCGCTGGGATTCCCCTGAGGATGTGGCCCGCCTTGGGCGTCCGCGCCTGTTTGCCGGAGTCAGTGCCGGCGCCGTGGACTCCATGCTGGCTCATTATACGGCCTTCCGCAAAAAGCGCCATGATGACGCCTATACCCCGGGGGGCCGGGCCGGGGCCCGTCCCAACCGGGCGGTCAGCGTGTACAGCTCGCTGGTGCGCCGGGCCTTTCCGGGCCTGCCCGTGGTGGCCGGAGGCATAGAGGCCTCGCTGCGCCGGGTCAGCCACTATGATTTCTGGTCGGACAGCCTGCGCAGATCCCTGCTGCCTGACGCCAAGCTTGATCTCATCGTCTATGGCATGGGCGAGCGGGCTATTCTGGACATTGCCCGCCGCCTTGACGCGCTGTGCTCCCGCAGCGGGGGCGCGCCTTCCCGGGCCGATCTGGCGGCCGCCCTGCGCGGCATAGCGGGCACGGCCCGCATGGGGCGGCTGGATGAGGACGAGGGGACGGGCTGCGTGCGCCTGCCCTCGCACGAAGAGATTCTGGCCCGGCCGGCCCGGCTGATGGAAGCCACGCTGCTGCTGGAGCGCCAGGTTCATCAGATGCGATCCGCGGCCGTGCAGCCCGTGGATGGCCGGGCCGTTGTGCTGGAAGTTCCCGCGCCGCCCCTGACCACGGAGGAGCTTGATTGTCTCTACGATCTGCCGTTTGCCCGGCAGGCCCATCCTTCCTATGCCGCGCCCATTCCCGCCGCGGACATGATGCTTGCCAGCATGACCTGCCACCGTGGCTGCGGAGGCGGATGTTCCTTCTGCTCCCTGGCTCTGCACCAGGGGCGGCGTATTGCCTCGCGCAGCAGGGAATCGCTGCTGAAAGAGGCGCGGGCCATGGCGGCCCGGCCCGGTTTCACCGGAGCCGTCAGCGATGTGGGCGGCCCCTCGGCCAATATGTGGAACGCCCGCTGCGCGCTGGAGCCGGCCCGCTGCCGCCGGCCCAGCTGCATGACGCCCACGCTGTGCCCGGGCTTTCGTGTGGATCAGGCCGGGCATGTGCGGCTTTTGCGTGATATCCGGCAAATTCCCGGCATCCGCCATGTGCGGGTGGCCAGCGGCGTGCGCTTTGATTTGGCCCTGCGGCAGGATGAGGCCCTGCGGGCCTATGCCGGGGAATTCACCGGCGGACAGCTGAAGGTGGCGCCGGAGCACTGCGCCGGGGATGTGCTGCGCCTTATGCGCAAGCCGGGCATGGAGGAGTTTGAGCTCTTTCTGGACGCCTTTCGCCGCTATTCCGAAGCGCACGGCAAAAAACAGTATGTCATCCCGTATCTCATGAGCGCCTTTCCCGGCTGTACCGATGCCCACATGCGCCAGCTGGCGGACTGGCTGGAAGAACGACGCTGGAGTCCGCGTCAGGTGCAGTGCTTTGTTCCCACGCCGGGCACGGTGGCCACCGCCATGTATTACGCGGAGGTGGATACCGAGGGCCGTCCCCTGCCGGTGGCCAAAAGCGACGCGGCCCGCCTGCGCCAGCACGGCATTTTGCTGGGCACGGCCTACGATCGCTTTGCGCTTTCCGGGCCGGACAGGCGCGGGAAGGCCCGTGACCGTAAGGAGGAGGCATGACAGCTGTGTGGCTTCGCGCCGGACTGTGCGCCCTTTTTTTCCTGACAGCGGGCTGCTCCTGGTTCGGTTTCCGTTCGGAGCCGGCGCAGCGGCAGCCGGCGGAGGACAGAGCCGCCAGGGAAGATGCCGGCACCCTCCCCCATGTTTCGCCCCGGGCCCGCGAATTGTTCGCTCTGGCCCGCTCCGTGTGGGACGAGCAGGATCAGTGCCGCGACCCCGCCGCGGCCATAGGCTGGCTTGATGCCGCGCTGGAAATACAGCCCGAGTATGGAGATGCCCTGATATGGCGGGGGCGGGCCCTGAGCGAAAGCGGCTATCTGGAAGACGCCTTTGACGATTTGACCCGCGCCATACGCCTCCAGCCCTCGGCCCTGGCCTATGCGGAACGCGGCCTGACCGGCCTGCGCCTGGGCGCCGTGCAGGGGGCCGCGCGCGATCTGGAACACGCGCTCAGCCTGGACGAGGACGAAGCCCGCGCCTATGTGTATCGGGCCGCCCTGCGCTTTGCTCAGGGGGAAACGCCGCAGGCCTGCTCGGATTTAGCGGCGGCCTGCGCCCGGGGCCTCTGCCTTCCGCGTGACAAGGCCGCGGGCTCGGGGCTGTGCCCATAGACAGGGCGGCCCTGCCGCGGAAAGCGTGTCCGCCGCGTCTGTCCGCCATGGCACGCAGCGTTTGAAATGATTGACAGGTTTTATGGCTTCATGGCATGTGACAGTTTCCCGTCGTGTCAATACCGAGGTCTTGGGGCCGGGGTATGGGGGCAGGGTTTTGTTTGCAATTTTGTCATTTTTTTGTGCGGAGGTTTTCCATGTCCAAATGTTGGATGCAAACCCTTGCGTGCGGCGTTGCCGCGCTTATGTCGGTTGCGCCCGCTTTTGCGGCTGACACCATCAAACTTGGCGTGGCCGGAGCGCATTCCGGCGAACTGGCGTCTTACGGGCAGCCCAGCCTGAACGCGGCCATTCTGGTTGTGGATGAATTTAACGCCAGGGGCGGCGTGCTGGGCAGGCAGGTGGAAATTCTGGCCCAGGACGATCAGTGCAAGGCCGAAATTGCCACCAACGCGGCCACCCGCCTGATCTCCGATGGTGTGGTGGCCGTCATGGGCCACATTTGCTCCGGGCCGTGCAAGGCCTCTCTGCCGCTGTACACCGACGCCAAACTCATTTCCATGTCTCCGTCGGCCACCACGCCGGCACTGACCCAGAGCGGGCAGAACCCCTATTTCTTCCGAACCATTGCCAACGATAACGACTCCGCCATTGTGGGCGCGCGCTTCATCGCGGAAAAACTGGGCGCTTCCAGGGTGGCCATTCTGCACGACAACAGCGAATACGGGCGCGGCTATGCCGAAAAAGCCCGTGAGGAGCTGCAAAGCCTGGGCAAGGCCGAAGTTGTGCTGTTTGAAGCCGTCACCCCCGGCGCCACCGACTATTCTTCCGCCGTGCGCAAGGTGCGCCAGGCCGGCGCGGGAGTGCTCATGTGGGGCGGCTACTACCCCGAAGCCTCCAAGATTCTGTCCAACATGCACAGTCTGGAAATCGACATCCCCATGGTCGGCCCCGACGGCCTTAAGGATATGGGCTTTGTGGAGCTGGCCGGGCAGGACGCCGAAGGCGTGTACGCGTCGGGCCCCACGGACACCAGTTCCAACCCCTTGAGCGTGCGGTACGCCGAACTGCATCAGAAGAAGTTTGGCACCGCCCCGGGCGCGTTTTTTGACAACGCCGTGGCCGCTACCATTGCGCTGCTGAGCGCCGTGGAAAACGCGGGTGACACCTCCATCGACAAGCTGGATGAAGCGTTGCGCACGCATGAGGTGGATACCCCCATCGGCCGCATCAAGTTCAACGAGCAGGGTGATGCCATCGGCGTGGGCATGTCCATTTATCAAATCCAGAACGGCCAGTATACCGAAGTGTTCAAGGGCGGCAACTAGCCGCCGGTCAGGCGGCCGGGCTGCCGGACGCTTCGGCTTGCCGATCGGGAAACGGGCGGCGCTTCGGCCGCGCGCGGCCACGCCGCCCGGCGCTCCGGCCGGCTCTTTCGGATGGAGAGCGCGCCTCGCGGGGCTACCGGCGGGGCGTTTCGGCTGATTTTGGGCTTGCTTCCGCGCTTGGGGCCATGTACTCTCATGCGAGAGCCATGCAGGCGTGCGGCCTGTGCCGCCCGGCGGTTCTGGGCCTGACAACGCGCCATCATCCGGACAGCTTCCATGGATTTTTTCTACTTTCTTGAAATTTTTTTCAGCGGCCTGACCCGCGGCAGCATCTACGCGCTCATCGCCCTGGGCTACACGATGGTGTACGGCATCATCGGCCTCATCAACTTCGCCCACGGCGAAATTTACATGCTGGGGGCCTTCACCGCCCTTATTGTGGCCACGCTGCTGGGCATGTCGGGTTTTCCGGCGGGCGGCATCCTGATTGTGGCGGCTCTGGTGGCCATGCTCTGGTGCGCGGCCTACGGCTACACCATGGAAAAGGTAGCCTACAAGCCGCTGCGCGGCGAATCGCGCCTGGCCCCCCTGATTTCGGCCATCGGCATGTCCACCTTTTTGCAGAACTATGTGCAGCTGGCCCAGACCTCGAATTATGTGCCCTTTCCCCGGCTTATGCCGCGTTTCGCCTTTCTGTCGGCCTTCGGGGGGGTCATGCGCTCCAGCGATTTTGTTATCCTTGTGGTCAGCGCCCTGGTCATGATCGGCCTGGCCCTGTATATCCGGCATACCCGCATGGGCAAGGCCATGCGTGCCACGGCCCAGAACCGCAAAATGGCCATGCTGGTCGGCATTGACGCCGACAAGGTTATTTCCCTGACCTTCATCATCGGCTCCGCCCTGGCGGCCCTGGGCGGGACGCTCATTGCCTCGCATACCGGGCAGGTGGGCTTTGGCATTGGCTTTCTGGCCGGCATGAAGGCCTTTACGGCCGCCGTGCTCGGCGGAATAGGCTCCATTCCCGGCGCCATGCTGGGCGGTCTGGTGCTGGGCCTGGCCGAAAGCTTCACCACCGGGTATCTGTCCGGTGATTATGAAGACGTGCTGGCCTTTGCCCTGCTTGTGCTCATCCTCATTTTCCGTCCCGCCGGCCTGCTCGGCAAGGCCACCGTGCAGAAGGTGTAATGCCATGAATGCCGTCATGAAAACCCTGCTGCGGGCTGTGATGATCAGTGTCTGGTTCATGGCGCTGACCTTTCCCGTGCTGTCCCTCAAGGTGAACGCCACCAAGCGCACCGTGGATGTGCTGTGGGAGCGCGCGGCGGGCATGGGCCTGGCCATGTTCGCGCTTTCGCTGTTGTGGATGTGGTATTTCCGTCACAAGGAGCGGGGGCGCGGGGATTCCGGCCCTCTGGCCTCCGTCAGGGCCGGAATGGGCCGGGGCTGGCATGCGCTGCTTCGCCGGCTGGATAGCCTCGGCCGCCGCAGGGGCGTGACGGGGCTCTGCGCGGGCGTGCTGCTGGCCGCCGCCGTATTCCTGCCCGTTGCGGGCTCCATGTATCAGACCACCATTTTTGCCAACGCCTTTTTGTATGTCATGCTGGCCCTGGGGCTGAACATCGCCGTGGGCATCGCCGGGCAACTGGTGCTGGGCTACGCGGCCTTTTACGCCATCGGAGCCTATACCTACGGACTGCTCAACCAGTATTTCGGGCTGGGCTTCTGGGTCTGCCTGCCTGTGGGCGGCTGTCTGGCCGCTGTGGCCGGCCTGCTCCTGGGGTTTCCGGTGCTGCGCCTGCAAGGGGACTATCTGGCCATTGTCACTCTGGGCTTTGGGGAAATTGTGCGCCTTTTGCTCAACAACTGGATGGACATCACCGGCGGTTCCCAGGGGGTGGCCAATATTCCGCGCCCCTCGCTGTTCGGAATCACGCTGTCGTCGGATCAGTCCATGGCCTATGTTTACTACCTGACCCTGGCGGCCATGATTGTGACCATTGTGGTGGTGGCGCGAATCAAGGATTCCCGCGTGGGACTGGCGCTGCGCGCCCTGCGCGATGACGAGATTGCCAGCGAGGCCATGGGCATTGATCTGCGCATGGTCAAGCTTCAGGCCTTTGCGCTGGGCTCATGCTGGGCCGGGTTCGCGGGGGTGCTTCTGGCCGCCCGCATCAATTTTATCAGTCCGCCCAGCTTCACCTTTATGGAATCGGCCATGATCCTGTCCATGGTGGTGCTTGGCGGCATGGGCTCCATCAGCGGCGTGGTGGTGGCGGCCCTTGTGCTGACCCTGGCTCCTGAGTATCTGCGGGCCCTGTCCGCGTATCGGATGCTGGTTTTTGGCGCGCTTATGGTGCTGATGATGATTTTCCGGCCGCAGGGCCTTATCCCCAGCCGCAAGCGCATCTACCATCCGCGCGGCGTTTCGGCCGACGGGGCGGCCACGTCCGCTCAAGGAGGCCGCGCATGAGCGAGCCCGTTCTCAAAGTCCGCTCCCTGTCCCGCAATTTTGGGGGACTGCGCGCCCTGAACGACGTGGATCTGGACATCATGCCCGGCGAAATTGTGGCGCTTATCGGCCCCAACGGGGCTGGCAAGACCACCTTTTTCAACTGTGTCACCGGTATTTATGTGCCGACCGAAGGCGAGGTAACGGCCTGCCGCCCCGGCGGACAGCCGGTGCGCCTGAATGGGATGAAGCCCTTTCGCATTACCGGGCTCGGGCTGGCCCGCACCTTTCAGAATATCCGGCTTTTCCCGTCCATGACGGTTCTGGAAAATGTCATGGTGGGCCGCCACTGCCGCACGCATGCGGGCATTCTGGGAGCCATTGCCCGCGACTCGTCCACCCGCCGGGAAGAGCAGGAAAGCGTGGATCGCGCCTACGCGCTGCTGGACGATCTGCATCTGGCCGCGTACTGGAACGAGGAAGCCAGCAACCTGCCTTACGGGGCCCAGCGCCGGCTGGAAATTGCCCGCGCCCTGGCCACGGATCCCTTTCTGCTGCTGCTGGATGAACCCGCCGCGGGCATGAACCCGCAGGAAACGCTGGAACTCAAGGATCTGGTTCTGGATTTGCGCGATCGCTTCCATCTGGCCGTGCTGCTTATCGAGCACGACATGGGAATGGTGATGTCCCTGTCGGATCGGGTGTATGTTATGGAATACGGATCGCGTATCGCCGCGGGCACGCCGGAACAGGTGAGCCGCAACCCGGAAGTTATCCGCGCCTACCTTGGGGAGACCGATCATGCTTGAGCTGCGTGGCGTCAACACCTTTTATGGGGCTGTTCCGGCCCTGCGCGATGTCAGCCTGAGCGTGCGCGAAGGGGAGATTGTCACTCTGATCGGGGCCAACGGCGCAGGCAAAACCACCACGCTCATGACCATTTGCGGCGGCATTCAGCCCCGCGGCGGGGAAATTTTGTACGAAGGCAAGCCCATTCACCGGACGCCGCCCAACGAGATTGTGCGCATGGGCATCAGCCAGGTGCCGGAAGGGCGGCTGATTTTTCCCGAGCTCACCGTGCAGGAAAACCTGGACATGGGCGCGTTTCTGCGCGGCGACAGGGACGGCATCCGGCGCGACATGGACTATATTTTTTCGCTCTTTCCCATCCTGGCCCAGCGCCGCCGTCAGGCCGGGGGCACCCTGTCCGGCGGAGAGCAGCAGATGCTGGCCATTTCCCGCGCCATCATGGCCCGGCCCCGGCTGCTGTTGCTGGACGAACCCTCGCTGGGCCTGGCGCCCATTATTATTCACCAGATTTTCGGCATTATCCAGAAAATCAATACGGACGGCACCACGGTCTTTCTGGTGGAACAAAACGCCAACCAGGCCCTGAAAATCGCCCATCGCGGCTATGTTATGGAAAACTGCCGGGTGGTCATGGAAAACAGCGCCCAGGCCCTGCTCAACGATCAGGCTGTGCGCAAGGCCTATCTGGGCATGTGAGCCGGGCTATGGCGGCCACTATCCTGATTGTGGATGACGAGGAGGGCATACGCCTGTCCTTGCGGGGCATTCTGGAAGATGAAGGCTATGCCGTGGCGGAAGCGGCGTCAGCGGAAGAGGGCCTGAGTCTGGCGGAACGCCTTCATCCCGATATGGTTTTTCTGGATATATGGCTGCCCGGCATGGACGGCATGGCCGCCCTGGAGCAGTTCAGGGCGCGCTCTCCCGAGTTGCCGGTGGTCATGATTTCGGGCCATGGCACTATTGAAACCGCGGTGTCCGCCCTGCGTTGCGGGGCGCATGATTTTATCGAAAAGCCTCTGTCCCTGGATAAAATTCTGCTTCTGGTTCAGCACACGCTGGAAATGGACGCCCTGCGCCGGGAAAACAAGGCCCTGCGCGCGGCCATGGAGCAGGGCGAGGAAAGTGTCATTGTCGGTCAGTCTCCGGCTATGCTCAGGTTCCGGGAGGAACTGGCCCGCGTGGCCCCCACCGACGCCTGGGTGCTGATCACCGGCGAAAACGGCACCGGCAAGGAACTGGCCGCCCGGGCCGTGCACCGGGGCAGCAAACGGGCCGCCGCGCCGCTGGTGGCCGTCAACTGCGCCGCCATCCCCGAAGAACTCATCGAAAGCGAGCTGTTCGGCCACGAAAGGGGCGCGTTCACCGGCGCGGACGGGCCGCGCACGGGCAAGTTCGAGCTGGCTCATAAGGGAACCCTGTTTCTGGATGAAATCGGGGATATGAGCCTGAAAACCCAGGCCAAGATCCTGCGCATTCTTGAAGAGCAAAATTTTGAACGGGTAGGCGGCACCCGGACCATCCATGTGGATGTGCGCGTGATTGCCGCCACCAACAAGAATCTGGAAGACGCCATACGCCGTGGTGAATTTCGGGCGGATCTGTATTATCGTCTGCGGGTTTTTCCGCTCTGCCTGCCGCCCCTGCGGGAGCGCGGCGGCGATATTCCTCTGCTTGTGGCCGCTCTGGCGGCCCGTCTGGAGCGGCGCACGGGCATGAAGCCCCCGCTTTTTGCCCCCGATGCGCTGGCAGCGATGAGCGCCTGGGCCTGGCCCGGCAACGTGCGCGAGCTGGCGCACCTTGTGGAGCGCATGACCATTCTGCGCGCCGGCGCAGTGGTGAGCGCCGCCGATCTGCCGCCGGAGATGCATACGCGCCCCTCGCCCGGGGCCGCCGGAGATGCCCATGCCTTTCTGGCCCGCCTGCTGGCGTCGGATATGGACTTCAAACGCGCCCGCGCCGCCTTCGAAACCTATTATCTTGAAGCCAAGCTGGCCGAAGCGGGCGGCAATATCACCCGCCTGGCCGAGGCCGTGGGTCTGGAGCGCAGTTACGTCCATCGCAAACTGAAGGCCGCGCGCTCTGCCGGCGGCCAAACGGCGCATGACAAGAGATAGCCGGCCCCGTTGGCTCAGTCATGATCCATGGCGGCGTGCCAGGCGTCCAGGGCGCTTTCCAGATACGGGCTTTGGGGCGCGCGGGGCAGGGCGCGGGCCAGGGCGTGGAGCCCGGCGGCCAGGTCGGCCCAGTCCACCCAGCCCATGTGGCCGATGCGGATCATGGCGTCTTTCATGGGGGCCTGGCCGGCGGTCATGACCACCCCGCACTGCCGGGCGGCTTCGGCCACCACGGCCGAGGCGGGTATGTCCGCGGGCATGCGCACGCTGGTCAGGCCCCATGTGTAGTGATCCGGCGCGAAAAGTTCCAGTCCCAGGGCGCGGACACCGGCCCTGGCCATGGCCGTCAGGCCGCGCTGCTTGCGGTACAGCGCGGGCAGGCCAATTTCAAAGATCATGCGAAGCGCTTCGCGCAGACCCAGAACCAGGCTTACGGGCGACGTGAACAGGGTCTGGTTTTTCAGGCAGTTCTCCCGTTCCTGCGGCAGGTTGAAATAGAAGCAGGAGGGCCTGACCCGTTCCGCTCTGGCCCAGGCCCGCGCGGACAGGGCCAGCAGGGACAGTCCCGGCGGCACCATAAGCCCCTTTTGCGAGCCGGTCAGCAGGCAGTCCAGGCCCCAGGCGTCCATGGGCGCGGGTGAAATGCCCACGGCGGAAATGCCGTCCGCCACCAGCAGGACGTCCCGTTCACGGGTGATGGCCGCCATCTCTTGCACGGGGTGCATAACGCCTGTGGAGGTTTCGGAAATCTGCACCAGAAGCCCCCTGATGGAGGGATCCGCATCCAGGGCCTCGGCCACGCGCCGGGCGCTGACGGCCCTTCCCCAGGGGGCGGACAGGGTGACGCATTCCAGTCCGCGCACGGCGGCGATTTGCCCCCAGCGTTCCCCAAACTTGCCCGCCTCCACCACCAGAACCCTTTCTCCCGCGTCAAACAGGCCGTGCACGGCGGCGGTCATGGCGCCGGTGCCGGAGCACGACAGGGGCAGAACCGGCTGCGAGGTGCCGAAGAGCCGCTGCAAAAGTTCCTGGCATTCGGCCAGGGCCTCCTTGAAGGCGGCTTTGCGGTGATGGATCATGGGCTGGGCCATGGCCAGCCTGACTCTGTCCGGAATGGGGGTGGGGCCGGGGGTGAGCAGCCGCGTGGCCTGAATGTCGGACATGGTGCTTTCTCCTGAAAAGTTCGGCGGATTCCGGCTTCAGGCCGGAACCTGAAACAGAAGGGTTTTGAGATACGCCGTTTCCGGCATGGAGGGATGAATGGGGTGATCCGCTCCCTGAAAGCCCTGGCGCAGCAAACGCAGCGGCATACGCCGCTTTGCCGCCGCTTTGGCCGCCAGCGCGCGCAGGGTCTCCGCATCCAGGTGATGCGAGCATGAGCAGGTCATGAGCACGCCGCCGGGTTTCACCAGATCCAGTCCCAGTTCGTTGATCCGGCGGTAGGCCTCCAGGCCCTGCCGGGCGTCCTTGCGGCGCTTGATGAAGGCGGGCGGATCCAGGCATACCAGGTCGAAGCGGCGGCCTTCCCGCCGCAGCCGGGCCAGGGTATTCAGGGCATCGCCGTGCAGACATTCGATGGAAGACTGAGGAGCGGCCCTTTCGGCATTTTGCCTGGCAAAGTCCAGCGCCGTGGACGAGGCGTCCGCAAAGGTCACGGCCCGGGCCCCGTGCCGGAGCGCCAGCGCGCCGAAGCCCCCGGCGTAGCAGAAGGCGTCGAGCACGGCCGCCCCGGGAGCGAAGGGAATCAGAGCCATCCGGTTGTCGCGCTGGTCATAGAACCAGCCTGTTTTCTGGCCTTCGCGCAGAGGCGCGCGGTAGGTCAGGCCATTTTCCCTGACCTCCACGCTGTCGGGCGCGCTTCCCAGGGCGTTCGTCACCGTGCGGGGCAACGCCTCGAAATCGCGGCTGGAAATATCGTTATCCAGCAGCAGGGAGGCGGGCTTCAGCATGTCGGACAGGATATCAGTGAGGATCGGGGTCAGTCTGTCCATGCTGGCTGTGGATATTTGCGCCACCAGATGATCGCCGTGGCGATCCACCACCAGGCCGGGCAGCCAGTCCCCTTCGCCGTGGCAGAGGCGGTAGAAGGGCTCGTGGAACAGACTCTGGCGCAGGGCCAGCGCATCCGCAAGGCGGGAGCGCGCGAGATCCGCATCCAGGGGCGTATCCGGCCTGCGGCTCACCAGGCGCGCCGCAATGAGGGAAGAGGGGTTGACATAGGCCGTGCCCAGTATCCGGCTGGCGGCATCCGCGACATTCACCGCCTGACCCGGCATAAAGGCATTCAGGGGCGAGCGGGCGACGTCCACTTCATTGCTGAACACCCACAGGTGCCCGGCGCGCAGGCGGCGTTCCTCGCCGCGCTTCAGGTACAGAGTTTCCATAGAGCATTTCCGGGACGCGCGCGGCACATTTCGGCCCGGCGCTTATATCCCCGCGAGATCCAGCGCGTCGCGGCCAAAGACAGAGATCCACAGGGCCGCGTTGACAAGCATCAGCAGAAAGACGGCGGCCGAGGCCATATCCTTGGCGTACTGCACCGCCAGGGAAAAATCGCGGGTGATGAGATCCAGCGTTTCCTCAAGGGCGCTGTTGAAAAGTTCCGCCGCCATGACCAGCAGCCAGCCGCCCGCGCACAGCAGCCACTGGCCGGGGCTTTTACCGCCGAGAGCCAGCGCGGCGCCAAGGACGGCAAGAACCATGAGCTCCTGCCGGAAAGCGAGACTCAGTCTCATCCCGGTGCGCAGGCCCCGCAGGGAATAGCCGAGAGCCTTGCCCACATGGCCGGTGGCGGCGCCGAGGCGGGCGCTCCACGGTTTTCTGGCGCCGGCGGGCTCACGCATGGCTATTCTTCCTGCCCGCGGACATTGCCCGGCAGCTCCACACTGTGGAATGATTCGGCGTGAGACGCCGCCTTGGGGCAGTGGTCGCGCAGGTGGCAGATATCACAGGCGCCCCGAAAGGGCATATGGGTCAGCACGCTGAAGCGGCGGCACAGGGTGGAACCGCCCTTTTCCTGGTAGGGCACGCCCTCGGCCTCCAGCGCGCCGCTCAGGGCAGGAGTGGGCGCGGGCGCGGGCGCGCAGCCGGCCTGCTCCACTTCAGGGACAAGCTGGTACACGGCCCCCATGATCATGGTCTGCGCCAGGGCGTTGAGGCGAAAGCCCCCGGTGGCGGACTTTTTCCAGTTTTCGTCCACCTCGCGTTCCACGGCTTCATCCAGCCAGATGGCCAGATAGCGTTTGCCCCCGGCCTCCAGGCTCATGGCGTGCAGGAGGGGCAGCCAGCGTTCCCAGGCGTCGGCCAGGCCTTCCATGACCTGCCCGCCCATGCGTGTTTCCTGAAGCAGGCCCAGCATCAGCTCCATGTCGAATATGGGCTGTACGGCCAGCATTTCCTTGCGGTAGTCGCTCATGGCGTTCCTTGTGGACAAAAGGGACAGAGAGAAGGGTTCACTGTGACCCGGCCCGTTCTTCCCGTCAAGTCCGGCCCGCGCGGGCCTTGTGAAAAGGTTCGCCGCGAATCGCGGCGAACCTTTTCATGCGGGGCTGGCGCCGTGCCGCCGCTGTGGTGAAGCGTTTCACGCGAGGCAGCCCGGAGCCGGGGGGATCGCCTAGTTGACCAGCAGCAGGGCGATCTGGGGGAAGAGGATCAGAATGCCCACGCACAGGAGCATGCCCAGGAAGAAGGGCATGACCCCCTTGAACATGGTCGCCATGGGTATATCCGGATGCAGGCCCGCCAGGGTGAACACATTCATGCCCACAGGCGGCGTGATCATGCCCATTTCCATGACCACCACGCAGACCACGCCGAACCAGATGCTGTCAAAGCCCAGAGCCATCACGGTCGGATAAATGGTGGGCAGGGTCAGCATCATCATGGGCAGGATGTTCATGACGCAGCCGAGGATGATGTACAGGATGATCACCGCCACCAGCACCCAGTACCGGTTGATGTCCAGCCCGGCCACGGTGGCGGCCAGCAGGTTCGGCAGGCGCGAGGAGGACAGGAAGCCCAGAAGGACATACAGGCCCATGAACAGGGCGAACAGTTTGCCGAACATGATGGAGCTGCGGTACATGACCGCCTTGAAGCTTTCCCAGGTGAGGCGGCGGCGGGCCAGCGCGAACAAGAGGGAGAGCACGGCGCCCGTGGCGCCGCCTTCGGCCGGGGTGAACCAGCCCTGGAGCATGCCGATGACCACCACCAGGAACAGCATCACCACCGGAACCAGCTTGAGAAGGGACAACAGCTTGTCCTTCATGGGGTACTTCTGCGCCTTGGGCGCCCAGTCAGGATGGCGCAAAACCCGCAGAATGACGATGCCGATGAAGATGAGCGTCAGCAGAATACCGGGCAGAATCCCCGCGATAAACAGCTTGCCCACCGATTCCTCGGTGATCATGGAGAACACGATAAAGCCCATGCTGGGCGGGATAAGAATGCCCAGTGTGCCGCCCGCGGCCAGCGAGCCGCAGCTCAGCTCGTTGTTGTAATGGTTTTCCTGCATGGCGGGCATGGCCACGCTGGACATGGTGATAACCGTGGCCATGGAGTCTCCGCACACGGCGCCGAAGCCCGCGCAGCCGCCCACGGACGCGCACGCCAGGCCACCGGGAAGGCGGCCCAGCCATTTTTTTGCCGCGTCGAACAGGTCGTCCGACAGCCCGGCCAGGGTCACCATTTCACCCATGAGCAAAAACATGGGGAAGGCGATCATCATGAAGGTCGCGGTGTTGAGGAAGGGGATAATGCCCACGGTATTCAGCGCGGCCGACGGACGCCGCACCACGATGAGCAGCCCCACCAGGCCGATGGCCGCCATGGCGAAGCCGAGAGGCACGCGCAAAAGCAGCAGAAGCATCAGAATCAAAAAGCCCAGCCCGCCGATGACCAGTGACGACAGGCGCAGTCCCAGCGCCTTGTAGGCAAAGGGCAGGCAGCCCAGGGCCAGGGCCAGAAGGACGGCGAGGATGATGAGGGCAAATTCCCTCTTTTTGATGAGCGCCCGCAGCACATGGGTGAACTGGAAAAAGAAGGCGATGCTGGCCAGGAACATGCCGAAGCCCGTGAGCATCAGGAAGGGCCATTCATGAATTTCCAGGGTTGAGGTCTGTTTGGTCCAGGTGAGCGAGGACAGAACGGCCTCGTAACCGATGACGGCGGAGACCACGCAACTGATGATGCACGCGAAAAGGTACAGGCAGCGCTGGGCCTTGCCCGGCATCATGTCGTAGAACAGGTTAATCTCAATGGACTGGCGGTACACGATGGGGTACGAAAACGCCAGAAAACCCACGGCGGGAAGGAAGAGCAGCTCAAGCTCGGTGATGCCCACCCAGGGTTTGTTGAAGCCCAGGCGGCCGATAACGTCAATGCTGATGCATACGGCGATGACCAGGATGAGAATGGCCGAAATGATCGGCAGTTTCCGGGTGAGCCAGTTGAACGCTTTTTCCGGCCCGCAGAGGGGCGGCAGCGCGCCGATGCCCTTTTCCGGGATATCACTGAACTGATCTTCGCAAATCAGATCGGATGCGGCGAGGCATTCCGCGTCCGGCAACGTGGTGGCGGGAGCTTGGGGGTCTTTGTCCGACATGATGGTTCCTTTCTGGAAATGGCCGCTGTGGAAAGGGCCCCTGAGGGCAGGAAGGGCCGCCGGCATGACAAAAAGCCAGGTATCCGTCCCGGCATACGGCGCTTGCCCGTGAAATACTTGCGGAAGCCTTCGCCGCATGAAGGCCGCGGCCGGAGGCCGCGGCCCCGCATATCGCTTATTCCACGGAAGCGGCGATATCGTAGTAACGCTTAATCCATACAGCGGGATCCTTGACGCCGGCTTCGGTCAGGCGGCGCACCCACAGGCTGTCGGTAAGCTTTTTCGCGTCGGTGACAAACTGGTTCATTTCCTCTTCGGTGGGGAAGTACACTTCCATGCCGGCGGCTTCAAATTCCTTGTACGTGTCTTCCACATCGCGCACGAAGCTGTTGATCACATTCAGGCCCAGATCCTTGGACAGTTCCATGGTGAGCTGCTGCTGTTCGGGCGTCATGTCCTGTTCAAACAGGTCGCGGTTGATGCTGTAGGGGAAGGGAGCGGTAAAGGTCTGGCCGGTCACGGTGGAATACTTGCAGAATTCCTGCACGCGCGCGCCCTTCACGCAGGACACGCCGCAGATGAACATTTCGCCCATGCCGCGCTGCAGGCCCACATACACGTCGTTCATGGCCACGGTCACGGGAATGCCGCCCCAGGCTTCCACATACTCGGCAAAGGCTCCGGCGGACACCAGCACGCGCTTGCCCTTGAGGTCGGCGGGGCTGTGAACGGGCGTGTCCTTCGAGGCGATCATGACAGGGGCGGAAGCGGCCATGCTGAGCAGCACGCCGGGAGCGTTCAGATCGCTTTTCAGTTCGGGAATTTCTTCCACCATCCTGTTGAGCAGACGGTAGCCGTGGGGCTGATCCTTCGCCAGATAGGGCAGCTGGAACATATAGGCGTAGGGTACCTGCTTGATGTCCATCGGGGACCAGCCCGCGGCGTCAAGCATGCCGTTCTTCAGCGCTTCAAACACGCCGAAGGGATCCACCACGCCGCCCGCGTAGAAGAAGTGCATGACCAGATCGCCGTTGCTTTTTTCGGCGAAGGAATCCGCCCAGGGCTTCAGCGCGTCAGCGTTTTGCCGCTGGGCCGGGTTGTAAAGCGACTGGAAATTCATGTCCAGCGTCGCCGCCTGAGCGGCGGGGCATGCCACAAGGAGACTGAGGGCAAGAGCGCAGAGAACACGTTTGAAATTCATAGGTTTTCCTCATTAGCGTAAGAAGGTGGGAAGGAATTGCTTCGCCGGTAAACCCATGCTACCGCTTTAATGATTAGAAAAATCTCTCATGAAATGTCAAGTTAAGTCTGCGGGGGCTCTATGAGCATTTTTCCGGATCAGGAAAAAAGTTTTTTGAAATTTCAAGGGGATACAAAGTCTTGTGAAAAAAATGAATAACGCCTGCCTGAAAATCAGAAAAACAGGAGATATTCTCACCTTGTGCCGCAATGAGCGTGATGATATTGAATATACTGTATTAATTCAAGTGGTTATCCTGCGGGCGTTTGACTGTCGCCATCTGCCGGGCGCAAGGGTTTACTTGAGGAACCGGGCGGAGTAAAAAACGCGGATGACATTCATCGTACCGGCGCTGCGCGCCTGGCGGCCCCCTGAGGAGCATGCATGAGTCAGGTTCAGTTTCCATCCCGCATCCGCTATGAATACGAGCACGATCCGGCGGCCCGCCTGCAATACGCTCATGGTGTCTGGGGCGGGATCAACCCCCAGGGGGAAATAGAAATCAATTTCTACCTGGAAAGCGACAAGATGCCCGCCTTTTCCGAGCGCCAGGTGGAGCCGGATGGTTCCTTCGGGCAGGAAATGGCGCCCTTTGATGAGGAAGTGCGCGTGGTCACCCGGCACATTCACTCCAAGGTGCTCATCAATTATAATACGGCCCGGGCGCTCCTGGAGTGGCTGGAAGAAAAAATCGACGCGCTGGATATGGAGGAAGAGGGCGCCGCGCCCTTTGCCTTTAAAGAGTCGCCCGGCGGTTTTGAGCAGTAATGGCAGGGCGGGCCCGTCATCGCTTTGTTTCTGACGCGCCTGACGCGCCGGCTGATTCTGTCCGGGGCGCCGGGGCCGAAAGAGTCAGCCGCTCTCAGCGCAAGCGGGACAGCGCCGCCTTGCAGGCCAGGGGAGAGAAGCTGGCCCTTCTGCCGCCCGCCCAGCAGGCCCTCTTGCCCCTGCCTTCGGATCTGGCCGGGGCCCTGGCCGATTTTCGCGCCATGTCCAGCCGCGAGGCCCGGCGGCGTCAGCTTCAGTACATCGGCCGGCTCATGCGCGAGGCCGACGAGGCGGGGACGCTCCAGCCCGTGCTGGATGCCTGGGCCAGGCTGGAATAAGCGCGAAGGAATTTTTTCCGCAAAAAAAACGCCGGTGTGTCCGGCGTGTTGCGCAAAAGCCCGGCGCCCGCGGGGGCGTCCCGGCCTGAGGCGCGGCCCGCGCGGGAGCCTGGCGCGGTGGCAGTCAGGCGCGGTGGGCGGCCAGTTCCTCAAGAAAGGCCCGTGGAACCTCGTACCCGCATTCGCCCGCCTTGTCGGCGCATTCCACGGCTTTGGCGTAGTCTCCCTTTTCAAAATAGGCCAGGGCCAGATTGTTCCAGGCCGGGCCAAAGCCTGGTTCCTTGCGCAGGACGGCGTTGCCCGCTTCGATGCAGCCGTCGTAATCGCCCTTCATGAACAGGGCCGAGGCCAGGGTGGCGCGGGCCTGCACAAAGTCCGGCTCCCACCGGAGCGCCTTTTCCAGCGCCGATATGGCTTTGTCCACCTCGCCGCGCTGGACATGCACAAAGCCGATGTTGCTCCACGGCACGGCGAACTTGGCCCGGCAGTTGGCGGCTTCCTCGTTGTAGCGCAGGCAGCCGTCCAGATCGCCCCGGCGCAGGCACAGCCCGCCCAGCTGCACATAGGCTTCGGCCAGGTGGGGAGAGTTGCGCACGGCGTTCAGAAAGGCCTCTTCGGCCTCCACAAAGTCGCTTTTGGACAAGAGGGCCACGCCCAGGTTGTAGTAATGGTTGGCGCACTGATCGCTCTTGCGGATTTCCGCCTGAAGATCGCGGATATATTCGTCGATGTTGTCGTAACGGTCTTTCACAGGATATGTCCTTCCTTTCTGAGCAGTTCGTGGTACCAGACGGCGAAGTCATAGGCGCCCAGGTATTTGTCGTCACGGTTGACAATGCCCAGGGCGCAGGCCAACGCCCCCTGGGCGTAGGCATTGTCCGTGCCGCTTTTGGAGTCCGGACTGTGGCGGCGGCTCTGCAAAAATTCGCGGATAAGCTGCTGCGTGGTGCGCTGGGTCACGTCGGTGCGCAGTTCCATGGGATCGTTGGGCTTCTGGAAGGGGTCCCAGGCGTCGTATCCGATGCGGTCGATGAACTTGCGGCGGCGGGCGGGAATTTTTTCATACAGCTCGCGCTTGAGGGCTTCCTGCTCGGGCGTCAGCGTCTGGGGCGTGCCGTCGCGGTAAGCCGAGGCGGGCAGATCGCGCATCAGGCTTTCAGGCATGGGCATGGGGTTACTCCTGTTCCTTCGGCGCGGGGCCAACACCCAGATAGGCGTCGTCGTATGTGGTGAGCAGCGCCATGGACACCGGCACATACACGGTGTGCAGCTCGCGGTAGCGGCTGCCCAAGGCGGCGGCCAGGCGGCGGCTGAGTTCGGCCAGCCTGTCCTGGATGCGGTCAAGGGCCACGGTGGGGTAGGCTCCGCCCGGCGTAAAACCGCACTTGCCGCAGGCATGGGCCTTGCCGTGAATGGCCGTGGGCACGCCGTACAGGCGGCAGGTGAGGGGACGCCGCTCGTACAGGGCGCAGCGCTCATCCTGCCCCAGCAGGGGGCAGCGTATCCGATCCTGTGCGGCCTCGCGCAGAATTTCGTCGTCGGTGGCACCCTGTCTGGCCCGCTGGAAATAGCGGCGCTTGAGGCGGGTGGCGGCCCTGTCGGCGTCGCCGGCGGCCTCCAGCACGGCGGATCGGGCCGCGCCAAAGCCAAAGCCGCTGTTGAAGGCCCGGTTCAGGGCCATGGCTTCCACCAGGGACAGATCAAACAGGGCGTGGCAGCAGTCACTGCACCCGGGCGCGCAGGCCACCTCGGCGGGAAATTGGGCGCGCACCCGCTCGAACAGGCCGTCAACCTGGACGGCCAGGCTTTCATAGTCGCGAAAAACAGCGTCCAGTTCCGTGTCGGACATACAGCATTCCACCTGCGCCGCATCCGGAAGGCCGGGCCTTCGGGAAGGGATCGCGCGTTGAAAAATGCCGCCGGATGGTAAAAAGACGCATCCGACGGCACACAGAAAGAACGGACGTCAGGCCGAACAGTGGCGCGCTGGTGCATGTCCGGCCGGACGGCGTCACAGCGCGGGCGCGCGACGTTTCGACAAACTAGGCTTCGTCAATGGTGATGGCGCTGTGTTCGCACACTTCCACGCAGGATTCGCAGCCAAGACATTCTTCGGCGTTGACGGGGTTGGACTTGCCGTCCTGCAGTTCATACACTTCCACAGGGCAGACATCGACGCATTCGCCGCAGCCGATACACTTATCGAAATCAACAACAGGATTGTACGCCATGATTTCCTCCAGGCGATGGGCCCGGGCCGGACTGGCCCGAAGCGGGGGTCTTGCCGTGTCGGCGGGCCTGTGCCGGCCGACGTTTTCTTGGGCATAGCCTTCCGCACTCTGTGTGTCAAGCGCGGGTGAGCTTTTTTGCGGAAGGCCTGATTTTGTCTGGTATTATGCCGGGATACACCGCCCGGGCCGGGGCGCGGAGCCCGTCCGGCCCCGGGGATGTCCATGACCCCGGGTTCCGGCCTCAGCGGCTCCGGCCCCGCAGGCCGGCCCTCCGGGCCACGGCCAGGGCCGCTTCCCGGGTGAATTCCTCCGCTGTCAGGGCGCGCTTGCGCTCTTCGTCCATCACCGCTTCCGGCCGGTTCACCAGGCCCGGGTCGGGGGTCACGCCATAGGCGGGCGGGAAGCTGTTGTCAAAATACATGGACTGGAATCCCGCGAACTTGAGGCTGTGGGCCGTGGCGTCCAGCACGGCGAATTCGTCCCTGTCCAGCAGGCCCTGCTCCACGGCCGCCAGGAGGCCGGCCAGACATTCCCCTCCCTGGGTGCAGGCGATGTGCCCGTGCCGGTTTGCCAGCAGCATGGCGTCCATGATGGCCTGCTCCGTCACACGCACCACCCGGAAATCCCCGCCTTCCCTCTGGTAGCGTTCGGCCAGCAGGCGCACGCGGGGGAAGGACACGGGGTTGCCGATCATGGCCGCCTGGGCCACGCTGGGCCGCACAGTCACGGGCTCAAAGCGGCGCGCGCCAGCCGGGGCCTGGTAGTAGCGCCACACCGGGTCGGCGTGTTCGGACTGCACGCCGACCAGCCGGGGCAGCGCGGGCAGGATGCCCAGACGGCGCAGTTTGAGCAGGCCGGACAGAATGGCCGTGATATTGCCCGCGTTGCCCACGGGCACAAAGAGGCTTTTGCCCGCCAGATCCCAGCCGTACCACTGGGCTGTCTCATAGGCGTAGGATTCCTGGCCGAGAATGCGCCAGCTGTTTTTGGAGTTCAGCAGCGCCACCCGGTAGTGGTCGGCCAGGTATTCCACAATTTTCATGCAGTCGTCGAACACACCGGGCACTTCCAGCACCAGCGCGCCGCTGCCCAGGGGCTGGGAAAGCTGCTGGGGCGTGACCCTGCCCCGGGGCAGAAGCACCACAGTGCGGATGGGCTCTCCCACATACGAGCCGTAAAGCGCCGCCGCGGCCGAGGTATCGCCGGTGGAGGCGCACAGCGTCAGCACTTCGTCCCAGCCGTGCAGACGCACCAGCGCGCGCAGATAGCTGAAGGCCCCGGCCATGCCCCGATCCTTGAACGAGGCGCTGGGGTTCTGGCCCTCGTTTTTGAAGGCGAAGCGGCGGCCCACGCTGGCCGCCAGGGCGGCAGAGGCCTCCACGATGGGAGTGTCCCCTTCGCCCAGATACACAATGTCTTCCCGCTCCAGAACCGGCGCCATGAGTTCATAAAAGCGGAACACGCCGCGCAGGGCCGTCGTGCGCGTGGCCCGGCGCGCATCAAAAAGGCCGCGCCAGTATCCGGGCCCGGCCTCGGCCAGGGCGTCGAAATCCGGATCCTCCAGCAGAAGAACGCCCCCGCATTCGGGGCAGGTGTACAGAAGCTCATCCACACTGTGGCGCGAAGCGCAGCCTGTGCACACATATTCCATGGCGGCCCGGCGGGCGGGAAAATCGGACGGGGACGGGGGGGGGACGGACATGGCATGACTCCTTGCCGGGGCACTCTACGGGCTTTAAGGGACGGAAGCAAGACAGCGTTTTCCTGAGTACGCGGCGCGAGCGCGTGAGATCTCGCCGCGCGCCGGCATTTCATCATTGCCGCGCGCCCCTGCATCCGTCAGGACGGAAGCGCGGCCCGCGTTCAGGCGGGCGGCGCCGCGGGGCCGTTCCCCCGGATTCTTGAGGCAGCCGAGGTAGCTTATGAGTCATCCCATCATGGTGACGGTGAACGATGTGCGCGACTTTCTGGCCCAAAACGCCCAGGGGGTTCTGGTGGACGTTCTGCCGTCGGATCACTACAGCAGGCACCATATCCCCGGTTCGGCCCAGGCCTGCGTGTTCGAGACGGCTTTTCTCGATCACATGGCCAGTGTGGCCCCGGATCGCGCGGCCCCGGTGCTGGTCTATGGCGCGGGCAATTCACTGGATGCCGCCGTGGCCGCCGCCAAACTGCTGGGCGCGGGCTACAGGGACGTGCGGGTCTTCGCCGGGGGCGTGGATGGCTGGCGTGCGGCCGGGCAGGCCCTGGAGGGCAGCGCGCCGGACATGGCGGAGCCGGACTCTGCGGCCCTGACCCCGCGCTTTCCGCGCTACACGCTGCTGCCCGCTGAAAGCGTCATCCGCTGGATGGGACGGAACGACCGGCATACTCACTGGGGCATGGTGGAGCTTCTGTCCGGAGAACTGCGTTTTGAAAACGGCTCGGGCGCGGGTTTTCTGACCGTGGACATGACCTCCCTGACCAACGGGGATCTCGCGGGTACGCCCATGCAGGCCGTGCTGCTGAGCCACCTGGGTTCCGAGGATTTTTTCCACACCGCGCGCTTTCACGAAGCCCGGATGCGGATCATGGAGCTGAGGCCCCTTCCGGGAGAGCTGCCGGGCGGGCCCAACGCTCATCTGAAGGGGCTGGCCGGCATCCGGGGGCACGAACAGCCGGTGGAAGCGGATGTGCATCTGCGCGACGCCCTGGATGAAAAGGACGGCAACCGCCTCATCCTGTCCGGGCACATCAGCCTGGATCGTACCCTGTGGGGGGTGCTGTACGGCTCGGCCCGCTATTTCCGCCATCTGGGCACGCATCAGGTGGACGATATGATCAGTCTGGATGCCCGGCTGTTCTTTCGTCCGGCCTGAGCGGCGGCGAAAGATTCCGGGCCGCGGGAACCCTGTGCCCGTCCAGCAGCAGCGGCGCTTCCACCCGAAGGGCCGCCCTTGAGCCCTTGCGGGCTTCCAGCAGAACGAAGACAGCGGGTTTTCCGGCCCGGGGGTGGACGAAGCGCAGACGCACCGGGCGCAGACGCGGGGGCAGCGCCGCCAGAATGTCGGTCAGGCGCTCCGCCCCGCAGACCAGGGCCAGCGCCCCGTGGAAGGCCAGCAGGCGATCCGCCGCGCCCAGAAACAGGGGAAAGCTGCTCTCGTCCCCGAACAGGGCGGCCCGGCGGGCCGGGGAAGGGGGCGTGCGGCCCGCGCCCTCCCTCCGCCAGGGCGGATTGCACAGAACCAGATGAAAGGGCGCGCCAGTATCCGGCGCGGCGGGCAGGGCGGCGCGCGCGGCACGCAGGGCGGCTTTGTCCGCCAGGTCGCCGGCCAGGGCGGCGTAACGCCCGCGCAGATCCAGACGGAGCGCATTGCCGCGCGCGGCCTCCACCTGGGCGGGATCCCGCTCCAGCCCCACGGCGAAGGCCAGATCGGGACGCCGCAGCAGGAGCCCCAGACCGATCACGCCGCAGCCCGCGCCCAGATCGAGGGCGATTGCGCCGGAGGGAAGATTCAGGCCGGCCGCGAAGTCGATGAGCAGCAAGGCGTCACGGCTGAAATGAAAGCCCTTGTCCGGCTGGATGAGCCCGCGCGGAAAGAGATTGCGGGCTTCGTGCGCCGCCGGGGATGGAGGCGGGGTTGGCAGGCGGGGCGACAGGGGGTTCACGGCGGACTCCTGCGGTCGGTCGTTGCGAAACGGAGCTGGACAGCCCCGGGCCGGGGCTCTCGTGTTTCTCCATCGGCAGAGTTGCTGTCGCGCAACCCGGCCCGGCATAAAGACCGGAACCGCCGCCCGGTTTTTTCCGCGCCCGGCGGGCCGGTTCGGCCGGGGCGCCGGCGTTGCGGGCGGCCTGCCTTTGAGGTATAATCAGAAGCCTTTTTCCGCAACACCTCACCCTCGCCAGCCGCTCATGAGCACCTTTCGCGCCGATCTGCACATCCATTCCCGCTTTTCCCGCGCCACCAGCTCGCGCCTGACCGTGCCCCATCTGGCGGCCTGGGCGGGGGTCAAGGGCATCGATGTTCTGGCCACGGGCGACTTCACCCATCCCCAATGGCGGGCGGAACTGCGCGAAGCCCTGACGCTGGATGAACCCAGTTCCCTCCTGCGGCTGCGCTCGCCCCTGCGCGCTGACGACGTGGCCCGGGAAATTCCGGCCCTGGCCGGGCTGGCGCTGCCCGAGCCCCGTTTCATGCTGCAGGCGGAAATCAGCTCCATTTACAAAAAAAACGGCGCGGTGCGCAAAGTGCACAGCCTGGTGTATGTGCCGGATTTCGAGTCGGCGGATCGCCTGTGCTCACGCCTGGAGCGGATCGGCAACCTGGGCTCGGACGGGCGGCCCATTCTCGGCCTGGACGTGCGGCACCTGCTGGAGATGGTGCTGGACATTCCCCGCGCCTTTCTGATTCCGGCCCATATCTGGACTCCCTGGTTTTCGCTGTTCGGCTCCAAGTCCGGGTTCAATTCGCTGGAGGAATGCTTCGGGGATCTCGCGCCCCATGTCTTTGCCCTGGAAACCGGGCTGTCTTCGGATCCGGACATGAACCGCCGCTGGAGCGCCCTGGATCGTCTGACCCTGGTTTCCAGTTCCGACGCCCATTCCGGCGAAAACCTGGCCCGCGAGGCCACGCTGTTCACGGGGCAGGCATCCTACGACGGCATATTCAACGCCCTGCGCGGCCTGGAACCGGGCTACGCGGGCACGGTGGAGTTTTTTCCCGAAGAGGGCAAGTATCATCTGGACGGGCACCGGGCCTGCCATGTGGCCCTGGAACCCGAGGAATGCCGCCGTCTGAACGATATATGCCCCGTCTGCGGCAAGCCCCTGACCGTGGGGGTGCTGCACCGGGTGCTGGAGCTGGCCGACCGGCCCGCGCCCCCGGAACCCGGAGCGGGTTTCCTGTCGCTCGTTCCCCTGCCCGAAATCGTGGGCGAAATCCTGCGCTGCGGGCCCAAAACCAAGCGCCCCCAGCAGAAAGTGGCCGAGCTGACCCGCCGCTTCGGGCCGGAACTCACACTGCTTCTGGATACCCCCCTGGCTGATGTGGGGCATGACTGGCCTGAGCTGGGCGAGGCGCTCAGGCGCATGCGTTCCGGCCGGGTCATCCGCCAGGGCGGCTATGATGGCGAGTATGGCGTCATTCGCCTGTTCGGGCCGGGAGAGCTGGACACCCCGCTTCTGGCCCCGGCCGTCCGCGGCCGCCCGCAGCCCGCGCGGGCGCCCTGCCCCATGCCCGCGCCCGCGCCTTCCTTCCCGCCCCGGCGCGAGTCCCCGGCGGAACGCCCCCGTCTGAGCGCGGCGGGAACGCGGCTTCCGGATTCTTCATCAGCTCCGGACGGGGCGGAGCGCTCCGCCGCGGCCCGCGCCGGGGCCGCTTTCAGCCCGGATCAGGAGCGCGCTCTGGCGGCCGGGCCGGGGCCCGTTCTGGTTTTGGCAGGCCCTGGGTCGGGCAAAACGCGCACCCTGGTGGGGCGGGTGTCGCGCCTTGTGGAGAGCGGCGTTCCGCCCGCGGCCATCGTGGCCGTCACCTTCACCCGCCGGGCCGCCGGAGAAATGCGCGAGCGTCTGGCCGCCCTGGCGCTTCAGCCTGAAACCGACACCCTGCACGCCCTGGCGCTGAAACACTGGCCCGGCCCACAGCCGGTGCTGCTGGGCGAAGAGGCCTCCCGCCGGGCCTTTGCGGCGGCCAATGCCGGGCTTTTCGGCGCGGATTCCCGCGCGGCTTCCGCGGCCTGGGACGAACTTGCCCTGGGGCGGGAACGGCTGAATCCGTCCGACCATGCGCCCCCGTATCTGGAAGCCGCCGCCCGCGCCTACGCGGACTGGAAAAGGGATCGCCATCTGGCGGATTATGCGGATTTGCTGGAAAACTGGCTCGCGCTCCTGCGCGCCGCGCCCGGCAGCGCGCGCCCCTGGGCGCATGTGCTGGTGGACGAAGTTCAGGATCTTTCGCCCCTGCAGCGCGCGCTGCTGTGCGCGCTGCTGCCGCCGGACGGGACGGGCTTTTTCGGCATAGGCGATCCGGATCAGTCCATTTACGGCTTTCGCGGGGCGGACGCCTCCATTGCCGAGCGCCTGCGCGAGGTCTGGCCCGGTCTGCGGGTGCTGAGTCTTGGTGAAAGCCATCGCGCCGCGCCGGCCGTGCTGACGGCGGCCCAGGCCGTTCTGGGGCCGGGCGCGGCCTGCGCGGGCCTGCGTTCCGTCACGGGACGGCCGGCCACCCTGCAGTGGCTGCGCGCGCCCTCGGCCGAACGGGAAGCGGCATGGGTGGCGGATCGCGCGGCCTATCTCTTGGGGGGCACCTCGCACCGGCAGGCCGATCTGCGCGGGGAACTGGCGGGCTGTCATCTGGCGGCGGGTTCGTGCAGCCCCGGAGATATGGCTGTTCTGGTGCGGCTGAAGGCGCTCATGCCGCCCCTGCGCGCGGCCCTGGAACGGCGGGGCATACCCTGCGCCGTGCCGGAAAGCGAAGCCTTCTGGACTGACGCGCGTGTGGATATGCTCCTGCGGGGCGCGGCTCTGTTTGCGCGAGGGGGGGACAGTCCCCCGGACTTCGCCCTCGGCGGGCTGCCGCCCGACGCCTGGCGGCAGGGGCCGGCCGCGGTGCTGGCGGCCGCTGAAAGGGCCGGGACGCGGGTCTTTGATCCCCTGTTCGGGGAATCCCCGGCCTTCCGCGCGCTTGCGGCCGCTTACCGCGATGCGGCCGGCGACTGGCGCGGCGTGCTGGACTTTGTGTCTCTGCGGCAGGAGCTGGACATGGTTCGGGCCCGCTCCGAACAGGTGCAGATTATGACCCTGCACGCGGCCAAGGGTCTGGAATTTCGCGTGGTTTTCCTGCCCTGCCTGGAGGAGGGGCTGCTGCCGTTCCGGGGGGCAGAGGCCCTTGCGCGCGCCGCCGGGAGCCCGGAAGCCGCGCCCGCGGGAACGGCGGCGCGCATGGCCGGGGCGGATTCCGGCCCGGGCGGCCCCCTTGCCCCCTTGCCGGCCGGCGGCTATGCTGGATATAACGAGGCGGAGGAACGCCGGCTTTTCTATGTGGGGCTGACGCGCGCGGCGGAAGCCGTGTTTGCCTCCTGCGCGGGGCGGCGTGTCCTGTACGGGCGCACGCTCACGCTGCCGCCTTCGTCCATGGTGCCCGCCGCGTGTTTTCGCGCGGTGACGCTGACCAGGCGCACCAAAGTACTGACCAGTCAGCTTTCTTTGCTGCGCTGAACGGAACGGCTCTTTGTGAACACGCGCCCTGAGCCGGGGCGGCGGCTCCGGGCGGGATGCGGGCCATACGGGCCGCGCGCGGCCCCGGAAAAAGAGGTTTATCCAACGGATTCAAGGAAGCGCCATGCCTCTCACCATGAACCAGCTTGCCCACCTGTTTTCGCATAAGCCGGACGGTGACGCCGGCCAGGCCAGGGAGCAGTTCCTGGCCAGGATTCAGGCCGTGGTGCAGACCCTGCAGCTGGCCAGGGAGGCGCGGGTTGATTTGTACATGGATTTTTTCCAGCAGGGTCAGCTGACCCTGCAACTGAAGGGCCCCTGCGTCGAGGCCGGCGCCGAGGGCATCCGGATATACCTGCGCGGCGATACGGAAAAGGTGCCCGACGAGGGCATGGATGTCCATGTGTATTTTTTTCTGCGCGTGGATCGCCAGCGCGAGCCTTTCGATTTCCTGGCCCGGGTGCTGAGCGTCGAGCGCGAACTGGGGCAGTGCTTCCTGTTGCTGAGCCTGCCCGAAACCCTGGGGCACAGCCAGCGCCGCAAAAATGTGCGGGTTTCCGTCAGCGAGAAGGACATTGGCGATTTTCATGTGTGGTATTGCAATGCCGAAGCCCCGGCGGAGGGATCGGGCAAGACGCTTCTGCCCTGGAAGCCCGTTTCCTTTGAGGAGGCCCATTTGCTGGATATGTCCGCCGGGGGCCTCAAGCTTCAGCTGAAAGCAAGTTCGGTGTTTTATGACTCCCTGTCCCCGCGTAGCCTGGTGCTGGCCAGAGGCACCTTTGACCTGGAGGAAGCGGGGCCGCAGCAGCTGAACATGATAGGCTCGGTGGTGCGCGTCATCACAATGGACGAGAACAAGAAGCTGGCCTCCCTGGGGGTCGCCTTCAAACGTTGGGCCCACCCCGAGGACGGGCATCTGGTGTGGCGTCAGCTGAGTCCCGAACACGGCGTCAACCCGCTGGGAACCTGGGTGGTTCAGGTGCTGCTTGACCGCCGCCGCAACGAGCTGAAGCAGGCAAAGACCCATCCTGGTGCCCCCGGGGAAAAAGGCTGAAGCCAGGGGCGGGAACCTGCGTGAACGCCATGGGGCCGTGTCGGGGCATCACGCTCATTTCAGGAAAATTTCTTGCGCCCCTGTGCGGGGATATGTCCTTCTGAAAAGAGGGATTATCCCGCTTTGCAAGCGGCCATGGACAGTCCGCGCTTATGCGTTATGATCATGTGTCAGGTTCATGGTGATGACACCGCGCCCCAGTGTGATAAGGCCTTTTCGTTCCAGCAGTTTCAGGATTTTGTTTGTGGTGACAGGGTGTCTTCCCACATATTCGGCAAGGGTCGCCTGGGTGATGCGCAACGAGTTGGAATTGCTGTCTTTTTTCTGAAGAAGCAGATCATAGAGCGCGTTGAGCACCATGATTTCCGGATTTGAGTTGCGGCTGTTCAAAATATTTTTGCCGCTGTTGAGATTTTTTAGTGCCATATTGTATATGAGTATTTTGCAGAATTCCAGAGATGTGTTCAAAAGAAATTCTATTTTTTCAGGGGTGAAATAGGCCGTTTGTGTATCTGAAACCGCATAAGCCGCGGATATGCGGGTATGGGGATGGAAATATCGGTTCTCAAAGAAAAATCTGTCTTTTTCCACAACGTGAAGTATGCTGCGGCCGCCGTTTTCGAGAAGCTGTATAATGTAAACTGTACCGTACAGCACATAAAAAATGCCGGATTCCGACGTCCACATGTGAATGGTCTCTCCGTTTTTCCAGTTCTGGATGACGGCATGTTCCAGAAGAGAAGGAGGAAGATGTGGATTGTTCAGAGATTTTTTCATATCTATAAAAATATTTTTTTACAATATCATAAACCACCATGGAATAGCCACGACAAAGAGAAAAATTGTGGTCATAGCCAGTTTTGAGAACTGAAAAGTGAGATAAAATTTAATGTTGATGTAGCCTGACGCATAGAAATACAGCGCTGGGGCAAAGACATAGGGCATAAGGAACTGATCGAGGCCAAAGAGGAAGGCATACAGCAGGGTTTGCCCGGAGGGGCCGGATTCCAGCCCTGTGGAGGCAAGGGCAGGCACCAGTGCGCTTATGGCAGGCAGCGTGGTGAAGGCCATGGTGAGCCCCGTTCCGGAAAGAAAGGCGCCCGCCAGCGAGGCCGTTGCATGGTCAGGATTCAGAAGATTTTTTACCATGTCACCGAGGATGCTGTCTACGCCGGCGGCATGGGTAGCCGCGCCAATGGTCATGCAGCCGGCCACGAAGAACACCATGTCCAGCGGAAGTCCCCGCAGATCGCGATTGTCCAGCAGCCGGACGCCGGGCAGGAAACACAGCCCCGCCGCCAGCATCATAAGCCAGCCAAGTTCCAGACCGTGCAGGCTGTCACCCGCCATGGCAAGGGCTATCAGGCCAAGCAGCAGAAAGGCCTTTTTTTCATCGGCGCTCACCGGGCCGAGGCGGCTGTATTCGGCTTTGACGAACTCATGGAAATTTCTGCCTCCTTTCGGGGCGAAGAGGCAGAGCAATACCAGGCAGCACAGGGAATACAGCAGGCCGGGTACGGCATTGGCCCGGAAGTATTCCAGCCATGATATGACCATGCCCGAACGGGCCGCCGCATTGATGAGCAGCGCGCTGTCCATGGAAGAGGTGAAAAACAGAAATTTGGGTTCAGCCAGAGCCAGCAGGCCGCAGAGAAAGATGCAGGATGCCTCGCGGCTTCCCGGTTCCAGGTTCAGGGTTTTGCATATGCCGCCGAGTATGGCCACGAACAGCGCGGCCTTCCCCATAGCCGTGGGAACAAAGGGTGCGATGAGAAAACCGGCCAGCATGATACCCGGAAACAGACGCCGCAGGGAGGAGCCGCCACGGCTGAGGGCCCACAGGGCCATACGCCGGGACACGCCGCTTTTTTCCATCATTCTGCTGATGACAATGCCGCCGAGCACCAGCCAGCACATGGAGCCCGTCCAGGGGGCCAGTATCTGCGCAGGAGCGCCCACGCCGGCCAGGATATAGGCGACGGGAAGAAGCATGGCCACCAGTGTGCCGGGAAGCAGTTCGGTTATCCACAGGCTTATGGCGCACACCGTTATAACGCCGAAAGCGGCCGTGGAGACGCCCCATCCGCCGAAAAGCGCTGGAATCAGCACGCCGGAGACGGTGAGTGCGCAGAATTTCCAGCGCAGCGATGCGGATACATGCATGGCAGACCCCGTGAAGGGCCTGCTCCCGGAGGAGCAGGCCCTTGCTGTTATTGAGCGGAGAGGAGCTCGGCAGGGAACACGATGTCGCCAAGAAGTGTCCCCATAAGCAGGGCGATGATGGCGGCAGACGCGATCATGGGCACGGAGAAGCGGAGGAAGTCTCCGGCCGTCGTGTACCCTTCGGCGCCCATGAGCGTAACGGCCGTGGGCGGTGAGGATACGGGGAACATGATGCCGATGTTGGAAACCATCCCTACGGTGAGGCAGGTGACAATGGGATTGAGGCCGTATTCCACAGAGATGGCCGCCGTGATGGGCAGCATGAACCCGATGACGGCCACATTGGAAAATGCCTGTGAAACCAGGCCGGACAGCGCCATGAGTACCACCCATACCATGGTGGGGGACATGTCGCCCAGTATGTTGCTGAGGTGGCCGGCCATGAACTTGTCCACGCCGCCCTGGATGAGCATATCGCCAAAGGCCAGCGCGCCGGCCACGAAGATGAGAATATCCCAGTTCATGGCCCGGAGCCCCTGCTGCCAGCTCATGGCAAAGCGGATTCCATCCTTTTCCCTTTCCATGGGAATGAAGAACAGCAGGCAGCCGCAGAACAGCGCAATGATGGGCGGCGTAAGAATACGGGCCAGGCCGGGGAAGCCCATGGCCTTTGCCAAAGGTTGACCAAAGCTCCACAGGAACAGCGCCAGGCCCATGGTGGCCATGGCAATGTGTTCGTGCTTGGTGACGGGGCCAAGGGCCTTCAGGCGTTCGGCAGCGATATCCAGGGGAATTTCCGTGTCTTTCACGCCGCGCAGGAGCATGAGCCACAGCAGGGCCACCATGACGAGGAGCCACAGCATGGCCATGGGGAAGCCTATGGCCGACCACGCCCAGAACGGCATTTCATAATGCAGGGCGGAGGCGATGACACCGATGACCACCAGGTTGGGAGCGCCGCCTATGGGCGTCCCCGCGCCGCCGAGGGCCGAGGAAATACCGGAAGACATGCACAGACAGCGATAGAGCGGTTCTCCCTGTTTGGCTCCCACACCCTTGGCCATGGCCACGGCAATGGACACAAAGAGTATGGCCACGGGAATATTGGGAATGATCATGGAAAGTGTGCCGCCGGCAAGCCCGAACACCAGCAGAAGACGCAGGGGGCGCCCTTTCACCCAGCCCATGGAAATGGTCCAGTAGGCATAGCGCTCGATGAGCCTGCTTTCCTTCCACACGCCGAGAAGGATCATGGAGCCGAGCAGCAGCACGATGGAGGGATTACCCAAAAAAGCGAAGGAAACCGGAGGCTTCAGAAGTCCCAGAGCGGCGTACAGCAAAAGGCTGAACAGCGAGGTGAGGGCAATGGGGAACGGTTCGGTGATCCACCACAGAACAACCCATAAACCGGCGCCGCAGCATTTCATGCCCAGAGGCGAAAGGCCCTCCGGCGCGGGGAGGCTCAGGAACAGAAGGAAGACCACAGGCCCGAGAAAGATGCGGAAAATCTGTTTCATAACGGACGGATTGGCACGTTCATTCATGACGGAAAGCTCCTTGCGCGATGCGGTCAGACGCGCCCGGTGGGCATGCCGGGAGCCAGCCAGCGCTGGCGCAGCGATGTGACGTTCCGGCCTTGTTCGTCGCGGTATACGTTGACAAAGCTGTTATCCAGCAGGGGATTGGTGAAGGGAAAGTCCGAACGGCGGTGCATACCGCGCGTTTCCTGCCGTGCCAAGCATGCATGCAGCAGACTTTCGGCCACGTCGAAGAGGTCGAGCGTTTCGAGCGTGCGGCCGAGCGTGTGGGAGCACGAGGCCCCCACAACCTGGAGGGTGCGGGCTCTCAGGTCGCCGAGGTACTTGAGGCCGGCCGTCAGCAGGCGGGCGGAACGGACATGGTTCGGGCCCGCGGGCGCATAGCCGGACATGATCTGCTGAAGCGCCAGATTGGCTTCCTTCCACGGCACGCCGTTTTCACGGGTCATAAAGGCTTCGCATTGCGCGAGGCGGCTTTCCACAGCGGGGTGGTTTTCAATATCGTGCAAGGCAAAGGAACTCATGTCTTCGGCCGCCGATTCGCCGGCAATCATGCCGAACACGGAAGCCACGCCGATACCGCTGCGGACATTGCCCACGGTATCGCCCGCGGCATACAGTCCCTTCAGGTTGGTCTGGCCGCGCTCGTCGATTTCAAGGCCGCGGCCGTATACGAATGGTTCGTACTGCATGAATTCAAAGGCATGCCGGCGGAAGTCCAGCCCGTTTTCCTTTTGATAGTTGAGAATACAGGTAAGACCTTCGCTGATGAAGCCTTCTTCCTGCTTTTTGAGATCTTCCTCGCTGGCGTCGGAAGCATCGATATAGGCGGGGCCGCTCCCATTGCGCATGACATCGGTGAATACGGAATTCCATACGTCGCTGGTGATGTCGCCGTATTCAAAGTTGCTTTTGGTGACGAAGGGGCCGATGGGGGTGCCGTCGGGGTAGCGGAGCACGCCGATCCAGCTGCCCTTGCCGCAACGCTGGAAGTACTTGGGCCCGGCCCAGCGCACGGGAAGCTCCATGTTCACAAAGCGGGCGCCTATGCGGTAGGCCTGGGCCATGGCGCCCGCGTTGCAGCCAGGATAGGCGGAGTTGAACATCCAGCCCGGCGTGGCTTCGTTGTTGTAAAGGCGTGTGCTGCACCCTGTGGCAATGACCGCGGCCCGGCACCGGACAAGGGTGAATTCCGGCGTTTCCGAGGCGGCGTTCAGGGCCAGAACTCCGGCAATCTTTCCGTCTATGGTGAGGATGTCGGTGGAAGAGGTATCGTTCAAAACCTTGATGCCGCGCTTTCTGGTTTCCTGGGCAAGGACGGGTTTCTGGCGTGAGCCATCATACTTCAGAAAGATGCGGGGCCGGTTGGGGAAGGCGTGGCCGGCAAACATGTATGTGCCGGTGGGGCGCATATTGATGCCCCAGTCTTCCCACTTATGCACCACTTCGGCGCTTCTTTCGAGAAAGAGCTTGGCCAGGGTGGAGTCCTGCCCGTTGCCGGTATGACTGTTCATGGATTCGGCCATGACGGCATGGAAGTCCTGCGGAGAGGAGCCGTGCACTTCAGGAAGATAGCAGCGGAAATGGTCATTGCCGCCGCCGCCTGCGCCGCTTCGGACAATATTGGCCTTTTCCAGGACGATGATGTCTTTGACGCCTTTATCTGATGCAGAAATGGCAGCCATGAGCCCGGCAATTCCACCACCGATAACGAGAAGATCGGTTGTATATCTGTTAGTTATATTCATATATCCCTCCTTATTTGTTATAAAGTGTCTTTGATTCTATGTAAGGCATTTCCATTGGCATGGGAATACGTACTTTTATCGCCTGATGTTTACATTCCATCTCACAGAGAATGCAGTGCCAACATTCATCTTTAAAACGAATTTCTGGAATGGTTTTTTCCTTATTAAAGACAAAAACACGCATGGGACAGATTGAAGCACATGTGCCACAACCAACACATTTTTCTCTGTCGATGACAGGCGGCATACGATGTCCTCCCGGTAGAAGTTGTGAAAAAATCAGCCTTATACTCAGAATATATGCCGGGAGGGAAAGCGTCATTAGCGAAGGCTAAAGAAAGGGATATTTCCAAAATTTTTAGGGAGGCGCGGGGCGGGGCCTTGGGCTCCGGAGAGGCTGATTGCGAAAAATTTTTATGGAGCAGGCAAATCCGCGCCGCGGCCTTGGCGTTTTGTCCAGGGAACCGGCGGCGCGGATGCAGGGCGGATTTTTGGGAAGGTATGGGAAGTGGATCTTTTTCTGACCCAAGGTCAGCGTTCGGTCGCGGAGCGGGTTGTGAGGAGCCTGTCTTCTCCGGAACACCCCGCCTGGAGGACACGGCGGGACAGGCGCTCCTTCCCCTTTATCCTAAGGCAGGGAGGCAAAAACCATTCCATGACGCGGGCGGACGGCAGCGGGCGCCGGGTCTTCAGCCCGTGATTTCCGTGCCGATGCCCTGATCGGTGAGCAGTTCCAGCAGCACGCAGTTCTCGACGCGCCCGTCAACCACGGTCACCTTGGCAACGCCCTGGCGCAGGGCCTCCAGGCAGCATTCCACCTTGGGGATCATGCCTCCGCTCACCACGCCGCCGGCAATGAGCCTGGCGGCCTCGCTCGCCGTGAGCTCGCGGATGAGCTCGCCGTCCCCGTCCCTGATGCCCGAAACATCGGTCAGCATGAGCAGGCGGCGGGCCATGAGGGCTCCGGCCACGGCTCCGGCCACGGAGTCCGCGTTGATATTGTACGTGCGGCCGTCCTCGTCCACGCCCACCGGGGCGATGACGGGCACAAAGTCGTTGCGGATCAGCGAGTGCAAAAGCTGGGTATTGACGGTGGTCACGGTGCCCACATTGCCGAGGTCGATGATTTCGGGCGGCTGCTCGTCGCCCCTCTGTATGCTCATGGCCAGCTTGCGCGCGCCGAGCAACAGCCCGTCCTTGCCGGACAGCCCCACGGCCCGCGCTCCGGCCTGGTTGATCTGGTTGACGATGTCCTTGTTCACCGAACCGGCCAGAACCATTTCCACCACATTCATGGTGGCGTCGTCGGTGACGCGGCGTCCCTGGCGGAATTCGGACTTGATGGCCAGCTTGTCGAGCATGAGATTAATCTGGGGGCCGCCGCCGTGCACAATGACCGGATGGATGCCCACCAGCTTGAGCAGGGCCGCGTTGAGGGCGAAGGCCTGCTTCAGGGCGTCGTCGGTCATGGCGTGGCCGCCATATTTTATCACAATGATTTCATTATGATATTCACGCAGATAGGGCAAACTTTCGATAAGTACCCTGGATTGCATACGGGCCTGGGCCAGGGGATCGGACAGCTCGGACATCGGTGCCTCCGGTGAAGCAGGGCGGGGAAAAAGGCGCGGTTCCGGCACGGAAAAATGGGGCGGGCCGCGTCACAAAGGCGTTGCCTAAACAGCGGCAACAGGGTACTTAGGAACCGTCTTCGGCGCAAGCCGAACCTTTTTTCTTAAGCCAACCCTTTGGAGGAATCATGTTTGCCTCTCTTGCCTACGCGGCCGCCGGAGCCCCCGGCGGAGCGGCCGGAGCCCAGGGCGGTCTGGTTCAGCTCGTCATGCCCATCGTTCTCATGTTTGCCGTGTTCTATTTTCTGCTCATCCGGCCTCAGCAAAAACGCGCCAAGCAGCACCGCGCCATGCTGAACGCCCTGCAGAAGGGCGACCATGTGCTGACCTCGGGCGGTCTGCTCGGCCGCATTGTGGACGTGGAAAACGATATCCTGACCCTTGATCTGGGCGACACCAAGGTGCGCGTGCCCCGCGGTTATGTGAGCGGCACTTACGATCCCAAGGCCCTGGACAAGGTGGCGGCGGAAAGTCCCGCCGAAGGCAAGTAAGCGCCTTATCAGGGCGCGGCGTCCCCCGGGCGCGTCCCGCCATGCTTCGCCGCCCCGCGTTTTGCCGGCCGTGGCGGCCGCTTCCGCCGTGGTGACGGATTCAACCATTTTTAAGGATTGCTCATGAAAGCTCTGCGTTGGCGTCTGGTTCTTTCCCTGGCGGCGCTGGTGGCGGCGCTCGTGTACGCGCTGCCCAACATGCCCGCCGTGGCGGACTCGCCGCTGGGCGGGCTGCTGCCCCAGTCCCGCATCAATCTGGGCCTGGATCTCAAGGGCGGCATGAACCTGACCCTGGGCGTGGATGTGGAAAAAGCCCTGCAGAATACGCTGACTGTTTCCGGCCAGGATATGCGGGACAGGGCTTCCCGCGACGGCGTCAATCTGCTCCGGCCGCGCCTTAATGCGGAGGGGCTTCTGGATGTGGTGCTGCCCAAAACGGATCAGGCCGCCGCTTTCCTGAAAATGCTGTCTGAGTGGTACCCGGATTTGAGCGTGGCGGGCGAAAGTGATTCCGCCGCGGGGCGCACCTTTACCCTGACCCTGTCCGACGCGGCCCGCAGGCAGGCCGAGGAAATGACCCTGGAGCAGGTGGTGCGCACCATCCGCAACCGCATCGACCAGTTCGGCGTGGCCGAACCCGATATCCGCAAACAGGCGGACAATCAGGTGCAGGTGCAGCTGCCGGGGCTCACCGACCCCGAGCGCGCCATTCAGATTGTGGGCCAGACCGCCCACCTCGAATTTCATCTGGTGCGCGATGATATTGATCCCCGATCTCTGATGCTGCCCCCCGGCACCAGCCGCTTCCCCTCTGTGGAGAAAAACGGGCATGAGGGCTCTCTGGTGCTGGATACCGAGGCTCTGATGAGCGGCGAGGGCATCACCAACGCCCGCCCCGCCTTTGATCAGTTCGGCAAGGCCTATGTGGCGCTGAAGTTCGATCCGCGCGCGGCCACCCAGTTCGAACGCATCACCGGCGACAACGTGAAGCGCCGCATGGCCATCGTGCTGGACGGCAAGGTGTATTCCGCCCCGACTATTCAGGATCGCATCGCGGGCGGCGAAGCCAGCATCACCGGCCAATTTACCACGGCGGAAGCCCAGGATCTGGCCATTGTGCTCCGGGCCGGGTCACTGCCCGCGCCCGTCACCGTGCTGGAAGAGCGCACCGTGGGGCCATCGCTGGGGCAGGAATCCATTAACAGCGGCATTCTGGCCGCCCTGGTGGGCGCCCTGGCCGTCATTGTGATCATGCCGGCCTATTACGGCCTGTCCGGCATCATCGCCGACCTCATGCTGTGCTTTACCCTGACCCTGCTCATGGCGGGCATGTCGGGCTTTGGCGCCACGCTGACCCTGCCGGGCATCGCGGGCATTGTGCTGACCATCGGCATGGCTGTGGACGCCAATGTGCTTATTTACGAGCGCATCCGCGAAGAGCTGAAGCTGGGCCTCAGTCCGGGCGAGGCGGTGGCGGCCGGGTTCAGCCGGGCCAGCATGTCCATCACCGACTCCAACCTGACCACCATTATTGCGGCGGCCATTCTGTATCAGTTCGGCACCGGCCCCATCCGGGGCTTTGCCGTCACGCTGAGCCTGGGCATCATCGCGTCCATGTTCACGGCCATTTTTGTGTCCCACGCGATTTTTGACCTGTGGATGTCCCGCAACGGCGGCAAACACATCAGCGTGTAAGCCCGGAGAAAAGTCATGGCGTTCACTCTGCTCAAAAAGACGACCAATATTGATTTTGTGGGCGTGCGCCGCTACGCCTACGCCCTGTCCCTGTTCATCCTGCTTCTGGGCGCGCTGTCCGTTGTCTGGCATGGCGGACTGCTCTACGGCGTGGACTTCGCGGGCGGGGTCATGGTTCAGGTGCAGTTTGAAAGGGATGTGCCCGACCAGCAGGTCAAGAGCGCCCTGGCCGACATCGATCTGCCCGGCCTGACCGTGCAGCGCATCGGGGATGGCGGGCGCGATTACATGCTGCGCTTTTCCGCCGCAGCCGAAGGGGCGACGGAAAATTTGCGCGCGAATATGAATTCCGCCCTGTCCCAGCGCCTGCCCGACAACCCGGTGACCATCCAGCGCCTGGAAATGGTGGGCCCCAAGGTGGGATCCGACCTGCGCAACATGGCGGTGGAGGCACTTTTCTATTCGGTTCTTCTGATCACGGTGTATATTTCCGGCCGGTTTGAATACAGCTGGTTCGCGGCGGGCATTCTGGCCGCCGTGCTGTGGGCCGTGGTGTTCGCGGCGGGTTACACGCCCGTGGGGCGCATGTGGGGTGTGGCCGTGGCCATGGTCATCACGGTGATCATGACCTGGAGGCTCAGGCTCAATTTTGCCCTGGGGGCCATTGTCTCGCTCCTTCATGACGTGTTCCTGACCCTGGGCCTGCTGACCCTGCTGAACCGCGAAATAGACCTCAACATCATCGCGGCCCTGCTGACCCTGGTGGGCTATTCCCTCAACGATACCATCATTGTTTTCGACCGCATCCGCGAAAATCTGCGCAATATTCCGGTTAAGACCGCCGCGGCGGACATGCCTTCCATGGGTTCCATCATCAATAAAAGCGTCAACCAGACGCTGAGCCGCACGCTGCTGACCTCCGCCACCACCCTGGCGGCCTGTCTCAGCCTGTATCTGCTGGGGGGCAGCGTGATCCACGATTTCGCCCTGACCATTCTGCTCGGGGTGCTTATTGGCACCTACTCATCGATCTTTGTGGCCAGTCCCATTCTGCTGGCCTTTGGCGACGTGGGTCAGTACCACCGCAGCCAGCAGGCGGAGTCCTACGAAAAACCGGGTGAACACGGCGTTGTTTAGCCTCGGGCGTCCGGTCTGACGCTTGGGCCGGCGGCCCTTGCGTCAGCCAGTTCCCGCCGGGGCGGGCGGAAGGCCGTCATGGCCGCGGCCGCCTTGCGCGGGCGCGCCGTCCTGCGGGGAAGGACAGGGAGAGGAGCACAGCATGGATATCGACATGGCCCTCCAGCTGGAATACCTGGGCCGTTTGTGCCTGGCCGGGGTCTGCGGCCTGTTTGTCGGCTACGAGCGCATCAACCGGGGCAAGGAAGCGGGCGTCCGCACCCATTTTATCGTGGCGCTGGCATCCGCCCTGATGATGGAAATATCCAAATACGGCTTTTATGACATGCTGAGCCTGGAGGGCGTGGCCGCCCTCCGCTTTGATCCCGCGCGCGTGGCCGCCCAGATTGTCACCGGCATCGGTTTTTTGGGCGCGGGCATCATTTTTGTGCGCAATCAGACCATCAGCGGCCTGACCACGGCGGCCGGGGTATGGGGCACGGCGGGCGTGGGCATGGCCATTGGCGCGGGCATGTATGTGGTGGGCATCGCGGGCACGGTTCTCATCGTGGTGGCCCAGGTTCTTCTGCACAAAAATTTTCCCTTCCTGCATGTGCAGGCGTCCGAGCACCTGCGGCTGGAAGTGGAACGGGACGGCGACGGCCTGAAGCATGTGACCGACACGCTCATTCAGCACAATGTGACGGTGCTGGCGGTGCGCGCGGAGGAAAGCGGCGGGAGCGTGGTCATATCCATGACCCTTCGCCTGCCGCGCGACTACAGCATGGTCAGACTGCTGGAGCTGATGGCGGGACACCCCTGCGTCAGGGCTCTTGATGTGTAAGCGCCCGGCGGGCGTCACAGCGGGGCTGACGCGGGCCCCCGTCCCTGTGGGGCGCGCGGAGCCTGCGCTCCGGGCGCTGCGCTGGGCGGCCCGGGCGAGGATCAGACTATTTTCACCCCGCCCATCCAGTGGGCGCTGACCCGTCCGCGCAGGGTCTTGCCCAGCCAGGGGCTGTTGGCGCTTTTGGAATACAGGCTCTCCGGCCTTACCACCCATTCCCGCTCGGGGTCGAACAGGCAGAAGTCCGCCGGATCGCCGGGCCGAAAGCGGTTGACCGGCAGGCCGAAGATCTCGGCCGGCTTCCAGGCGTAGAGCCGCATCAGATCCGCCTCGTCCAGAATGCCCGCGGCGATGAGCGACCACATCAGTGTCAGGGCCGTGTCCAGGCCGGTGATGCCGTTGGGAGCCTGATCCAGAGGGTGTTCCTTTTCGTGCGCGGCATGGGGCGCGTGATCCGTGACCACAATGTCGATGAGCCCGGATTTGACCGCGGCCCGCATGGCGTCCACATCGTCCGGCGTGCGCAGGGGCGGGTTGATTTTGGCGTTGCTGTTGTAACCTTCCAGCGCGCTTTCATCCAGGAGCAGATAGTGGGGGCAGGTCTCGGCGCTGACCCTGACGCCCCGCGCCTTGCCCCAGGCGAGAATATCCAGGGTTCGGCGGCAGGACACATGGGCGATGTGCACGGGCAGGCCCAGGTACTCGGCCAGCAGAATATCGCGGCCGGCCTGGATGGTTTCGGCCACATCGGGCTGGCCTTTGACGCCCATCATGCCGGACAGGCAGCCTTCGTTCATGTGCGTGGCGCGGGCCAGGCCCGGGTCTTCGCAGTGGTCAATGAGGATGAGCCCGAGGTCGGAGGCGTACTCCATGACGCGCCGCACGATTTCCGTATTGGCCAGGGGCACGCCGTCGTTGGAAACGGCCACGCAGCCGGCGGCGGCCAGTTCGCCCAGGGGGGCGAGTTCCTGGCCCTTGAGGCCCACCGTGGCGGCCGCCACGGGATAGGCACAGGGGCCGTGGGGGTGGGAGCGGGCCGCCGCGTCGAGGATATGGCGGGTGACGCTGGCCTCGTCATTGACCGGGTCGGTGTTGGCCATGCACAGCACGCGGCCCACGCCGCCGTGGGCGGCGGCGGCGAGGCCGGAGGCCACATCCTCCTTCCACTCAAAGCCGGGTTCGCGCAGATGGACATGGGCGTCAATAAGGCTGGGGAACAGCCTGTGCCCCGCCGCGTCCACGGTTTCGGCATCGGAAGGGATATCCAGGCTGCCGGCCGGCCCGAAGGCCGCCACGCGGCCGTCCCTGACCAGCAGATCGTAAGGTTCGCCAAGGTAGCGGGCATTGCGAAGGATCATCATGCCGGTTCTCCTGCCCCGACGGCGGCGTCGGAACGGGTTGCGTACAGGTACAGGACGGCCATGCGTACGGCCACGCCGGCGGCCACCTGGTCAAGAATCAGGCTGGCGGACGAGTCGGCCAGCTCGGACGAAATTTCCAGGCCCCGGTTCAGGGGGCCGGGGTGCAGCACGCGCGCGCCGGGCCGGGCCAGGGCCAGACGCGCCGGGGTCAGGCAGTAGCGGGCGGAATAGTCGCGCAGATCGGGCAGCAGGCCGGCCTGCTGGCGTTCCAGCTGGAGGCGCAGGCACATGACGGCGTCCGCGTCTTGCACGGCGTCTTCCACGCGGCTGAAGACCTCAACCGGCCATTTTTCCACCCCGGGGGGCAGCAGGGTGCGCGGCCCGCACAGCCGAACCCGGACGCCCAGGCTGGTCAAGAGGTGCACATTGGAGCGGGCCACCCGGCCGTGAGCCGAGTCGCCCAGAATGACCAGGGTTTTGCCCTCAAACTTGTCGTGCCAGGCATCCCTCAGCGCATAGGCGTCAAGCAGGGCCTGGGTGGGGTGCGCGTGGCAGCCGTCGCCGGCATTGACCACCGGGCAGCGCAGGCGCTCGGCCAGAAACTGGGCCGCTCCGCTGCTGGAATCGCGGATCACGATGACATCGGGATTCATGGCCTGAAGGGTCAGGGCCGTGTCTTTCAGGGTTTCGCCCTTGAGCTGGCTGGAACCGCTTTTGCCCAGGGCGAAGGTGTCGGCCGACAGGCGCTTGCCCGCGGTGTCAAAGGATACCCTGGTGCGGGTGCTGGGTTCGGCGAAAAACAGCACCACGGTCTTCCCCTTGAGGGTGGGCACCTTTTTGACCGGACGCCGGTTGATTTCGTGAAAGCTGCGGGCGCTGTCCAGCAGGCGGAACACATCCCGCCGGCTGAGTCCGGTCACGTCCAGGAGGTCTTTGTGAGGCCAGGGATAGGTGTCCTCGTGCATGACGCTCACTCGTGCTTTTTTTCGATTTTGGCCCAGCTGTCCCTGAGCGTGACCGTGCGGTTGAACACAGGGCGGCCCGGCGTGCCGTCGGGGTCGGCGCAGAAATAGCCCAGGCGCTCGAACTGAACCCGTGCCCCGGCGGGCAGCCCGGCCAGGTACGGCTCGGCCTGGGCCGTGACCGTGCGCAGGGAATCGGGGTTGATGCCCCCGGCGAAACTTTCATCCGGCCCGGCGGCCTGGGGATTTTCGCGGGTGAACAGGTGGTCGTACAGGCGCGCTTCAGCGGGCACGGCGTGGCGGGCGCTCACCCAGTGGATGGTGCCCCTGACCTTGCGCCCGTCAGCGGATGAGCCTCCGCGCGAGGCCGGGTCGTGGGTGCAGCGCAGCTCCACGATGGCGCCCGTGGCGTCTTTGATGACCTCGCGGCAGGTGACGTAGTAGGCGTAGCGCAGGCGCACTTCCGCTCCCGGGGCCAGGCGGTGGTATTTGGGGGGCGGATCTTCGCGGAAGTCGTCGCGCTCGATATACAGCTCGCGGCAGAAGGGCACGGGCCGGGAGCCGTGGGCCGGGTCTTCGGGGTGCAGCGGCAGGTCGAAGATCTCTTCCTTGTCTTCGGGGTAGTCCTCGATGACCAGCCTGATGGGATCGAGCACGGCCATGCAGCGGGGAGTGACGGCGTTGAGGTGCTCCCTGCAGCAGAATTCCAGCAGCCCGTAATCCACGATGGAGTCCGAGGCGCGGGCCACGCCGATGCGGGAGCAGAAGTCGCGGATGGCCTCCGGCGTATAGCCCCGGCGGCGCAGGCCGCTGATGGTGGGCATGCGCGGGTCGTCCCAGCCGCGCACATGGCCCTCCTTCACCAGCTGGATGAGCTTGCGCTTGGACAGCACGGTGTGCGTGAGGTTGAGGCGGGCAAATTCGATCTGCTGGGGGTGATACACGCCCAGGGCGTCGAGGATCCAGTCGTACAGTTCGCGGTTGTTGTCGAATTCCAGGGTGCAGATGGAATGGGTGATGCCTTCGATGGAGTCCGACAGGCAGTGCGTGAAGTCATACATGGGGTAGATGCACCAGGTATCGCCCGTGCGGTGATGCGCGGCGTGGCGGATGCGGTACAGGGTGGGGTCGCGCATGATGACGTTGGGCGAGGCCATGTCAATTTTGGCCCGCAGGACGTATTGCCCGTCGGCGAATTCACCGGCGCGCATGCGCCGGAACAGGTCAAGGCTTTCCTCCGCCGGGCGCTCGCGCCAGGGGCTGGGAATGCCTGGTTTGGTCAGGGTGCCCCGGTACTCGCGGATTTGATCGGCGTTCAGCTCGTCCACATAGGCCTTGCCATCCAGAATGAGGCGTTCGGCAAAGGCATACAGCTGCTCAAAATAATCCGAGGCGTAGTGGGGCTGCCCCAGCCATTCAAAGCCCAGCCAGCGCACATCTTCCTGGATGGAATCCACATATTCCACATCTTCCTTGACCGGGTTGGTGTCGTCAAAGCGCAGGTTGCACGCCCCGCCAAAGTCGCGGGCCAGGCCGAAGTTGAGGCAGATGGACTTGGCGTGTCCGATGTGCAGGTATCCGTTGGGTTCCGGCGGAAAACGGGTGTGCACCCGGCTGTCAAAGCGCCCTTCGCGCCTGTCCTGGGCGATGCGGGCCCGCAGAAAATCCTGCCCCGGCGCGGAAGGGCCGCCGGCGGCGGGGGCGCTGTCGGGCGCGGCGGGGGACTTGGGTTCGCTCATGGCGTCCTCACAGGTTGAGGGGCTGCGGAAAAACACGGCCAGAGCAAGCCTCGCGCGCTGGCCGTGTCGGGCAAAACTATACGCCGCTTGACGGACACGGTCAAACGGCGCGCTGATCCGGGCGGGGGGGCCGATGCTTTTGGCCCGCTCTTTGCAGAAGGTTCGGCGCAGGGTTCTGCCGTCAAGGAAACGTCAGTCTGGCGCCGTCCTGACGCGCCGCGGGATCACTGCGGGAGGATATATGGAAAACGCCATGTTCAGCGGGCTTTTCGCCGCCCTGACCAGCGAACACCGAATGGCCGTTATCAGCAATAACCTGGCCAATGTGAACACGGTGGGCTACAAGGCCGACACCCTGGCCTTTCGGGACACCATGATCCACTTCGCCCACGATTTTATCCGTGAGCCTTTGGAGAACCTGCGTTCCAAGCCCCTGTTTCCCGAGGCGCAGCAGCGGGCGCGGGTGCGCCTGGCCGTGGAGAAGACGCTTTTTGTCCAGGGAGGGATGAAATACACCGGCAATCCCCTGGATCTGGCCATTGCGGGTGACGGATTTTTCCGTATTCAGACACCCAACGGCGATTTTTTGTCGCGCAACGGCGCCTTTTGTCAAAATGTTGACGGGACACTGGTCACCAAGCAGGGCTGGCCTGTTCTGGGCGCGGGCGGCCCCATTCAGATTCCGGGAGGGACGCGCTCGGTGCAGATTAACAGCGAAGGGCGCGTGTTCGCGGATGGCGAGGAAGTCGGTCAGCTCGATCTGGTGAATCTGGATCGTCCCGAGGGTCTGGAAAAGGTGGGCGCCAACATGTTCCGGCTGCGGCCCGGCTCCACCGCCCAGGAAATAGACCCCCGCGCGGACGGCAGCCTGATCAGTCAGGGCTATCTGGAAGACGCTAATGTCAATCCGGTGCTCGAAATGGTCAACATGATTGAGGTTCACCGCACCTTTGAGGCCATGCAGAAGATCATGCAGACCTCTGACTCCGTGGATCGTGAAGCCATTACCAAGGTCGGCAAGGCTCGGTAACATATTGGTATGCCACTCAGGTTAACCTTGCGAGGATAGTTCTATGATGCGTTCTCTTTGGACAGCCGCCACGGGCATGAACGCCCAGCAGCTCAACATCGACGTCATTTCCAACAACCTGGCCAACGTGAACACGGCCAGCTTCAAGAAAAACCGCGCCGAATTTGAAGATTTGATGTACCAGACCATGCGCATAGCCGGGTCGGTCACCGAGGGTGACAGGCAGATACCCGTGGGCATTCAGGTGGGCATGGGCGTGCGGCCCGTGGCCGTGCACAAGTTTTTTGAGCAGGGTGATTTTCAGAACACGGGCAACGCTCTGGATGTGGCCATCGAAGGTGACGGATTCTTTCAGGTGCAGGTGGGTGATCAGCTCATGTACACCCGGGCCGGGGCCTTCAAGCTCAATTCCGACGGAACCGTGGTGACCGCCAACGGCTATGTGCTTCAGCCCGAGTTTGTCGTGCCCGCGGAAACCCGCAATATTTCCATTTCGGAAAACGGGCACATTTCCGCTCTGGACTCTGAATCCAACGAGCTGGCCGGAGCGGACATCCCCCTGTACACCTTCATCAACCCCGCCGGGCTTGATGCGCGCGGCCGCAATCTGTACATGCCCACCACCGCTTCGGGCGATCCCCTGGAAGGCGTGCCCGGCGAGGAAAACGTGGGCACACTGGCCCAGGGCTTTCTGGAAATGTCCAATGTTGAGGTGGTGGATGAAATGGTCAACATGATCGTGGGCCAGCGCGCCTACGAAATGAACTCCAAGGCCATCCAGACCTCGGATTCCATGCTTCAGACCGCTGTGAACCTCAAGCGGAGTTAGCCGCGTCATGCGTTGTTTCGCCGTCCTTGCCGCCCTGGCCCTGTGTTCCGCCGCCCTGTGCGCCCACGCCGCGCCCGCGGAACTTCGCGCCAGTGGCTCGGATCCACGGGTGTCAGCCCCGCAGGCCGTGGTGCCCGGTTCCGCGGAGGCCTGGCGCCTGCGCGTGCGCGACGCCGCCGTGGTGCGCGGCGGCGTGGTGCGCCTGGGTGACATTGCCGATCCTCTGGGCGCCATGCCGGCCGGCGAATGGGAGCGTTTGGCGGCCACAGTCCTGTGGCCCGCGCCTGAAACGCCGGGCAAGCCGCTGCAAATCAACCGTCAGCGCCTGGGCGAAGCCCTGCGCAAGGCCCTGGGCGATGTGGCTGACGCCTGCCTTTTGCCCAATTCCCTGGCGGTGCAGCGGGATGGCGCGGTGCTTCTGGAAGAGGATTTGCGCTCGCTGGTTGTCAGGACTCTGACGCCGCAGATCAATCTTTTGGGCGGCCACGGCGAGCTGACGGATTTTCGGCTGCCCGCCTATGCCTTTACCGCCCACGACGGGCAGAGCGTGGTTCTGGAAGCGGGTGACGTGGCGCCCGGACGCATCTCTCTGCGCTTTGCCGTGCGCGAGATGGACGGGTCGGCGCTGCGGCGCTTTTCCGGATCGGTCTTTCTCAACCTGTGGATGGATGTTCCCTGCCCGATGCGCCCCCTGGGCAAGGGCGAGGCTGTCACCCCCGATCTTCTGACCTTTATGTCCTGCAACCTGGCCTATCAGAAGGGCGCGGTGTGGGACGGCCGGGGCGGCCCCTGGCAGACCGTGCGTTCCCTGGGCGCGTCCCAGCCCATTCTGGCGTCGGATCTGGCGCCCCTGTCCGCCGTCCATCGGGGTGACAGGCTGACCCTGGTCTACTCGCAGGGCAACGTGCGCATCACGGCCATGGTGGAAGCCCTGGAGGAAGGGGGCCCCGGCGATACCATCGCCGTGCGCAACCTGGAGTCAAAAAGACAGATTTACGCCACGGTGCTGGACTCCGGCACTGTCGCCATTAAATAGCGGCCCCGCCGCCTTTGCAAGGAGAAGCTTATGTACCGCCGTTTCGCCGTTCTGTCCCTGGTGTGTGTCCTGGGTGGCTGCACCGCCGCCGAACAGCGGCCCACGGTCATGCAGCCCGTGCCGCAGCCCATGACCTACCGGGAACCCGCCCCCGGCTACAGCAACCCCGGTTCCATCTTCAATGAGAGCGACGCCCAGTATTTGTACGCCGACAGCCGCGCCCGGCGTGTGGGCGATATTGTGATGATTAACGTGGTGGAAAGTTCGTCGGCCACCTCCGAGGCCGAAACCAAGGCCGACCGCGACAGTGAGACCGAATACGGGGTGACGGCCCTGTTCGGCCGGACCAAGATGCCCCTGGTGGGCGGAACCGTGGGCAATACCCCGCTGTTCGGCACATCCGTGGAAAAAAGCTTTGACGGCAAGGCGTCCACGACCCGCGCCAACAAGGTCACGGCCACGGTGGCCGCCAGGGTCATCAACGTCATGCCTGACGGGCTGCTTCAGGTGGAAGGCGCGCGCGAAACCAAGGTGAACAACGAAACCCAGTATCTGGTGGTTTCCGGCCTTATTCGCTCGCGCGATGTGGCCCGGGACAACAGCATCATGTCCACCCAGATGGCCGATGCCCAGATTGCCTATTACGGCAAGGGAGTGGTGGCCGACAAGCAGAAGCCCGGCTGGTTCACCCGCCTCATGGATCACATATGGCCATTTTAGGCCGGGATCGCTTTCGCCGGTGCCGCGTCACAGCCCCTCCGCGCCGTCTTTCCGGGCGGCAGGGAGGGGTTTGCCATCCGGCACGGCGCGGCGCAGAGCCTCCGGGACAGCCCCGCCATCCCGGGGGCGCGCCTTTATCCGGGGGCAACGGGGCGGCCCGGCTCCGCCCGTTCTCCCCTCCGCCTGAGAGAGGGAGCCCTTGTCCGGCACGGGACAGCAGGCGGAACACGGCAAAAATTTTCCTGGTTTTTTGAAACGCTTGAAAAAATATGTGAAATATCACTCTGTTAGGGTTTTTTGTTTGAGGGTGGTCTGCATTGTCAAAGAAAAGGTATTTTGGTACTTTTCCTTACAAGTGGAAGCGCGGAGAGAAACGCCCGATACCTTTTAACCAAATTTAGGGAGTACTGTTCTCATGGCGAATGAAACCAGCAACGATGTCGTCGTTGATCGCAGCGAGGCTAAATGGTCCGACCTGTGGCTCAAGGAAGACTATTGGGCCATCTGGATTGGTCTGTTCATTCTGCTTGTCGCCACCATCATCATGTTTGGTGAAAAGGCGTCGTTTGAAGAAAAACTGGCCTCCTACAACGCGACTATCCAGGCAGAATCGGCCAGGCCGTATAAAACCCTGGCCCTCATTCAGGCCCAGGCCGGCAAAAAGGCCCTGGCCGGCACGTCCGTGCCCGCGGCCAAGACCATCATGAGCTACCTGGCCACCCCCAAGGGCTGGAAGACCAATCCGGTCGCCTCCTTTGTGCTTGGCGACAGCGCGGTGGATCCCAAGGCTGTTGAAGCGTCCAAGGCCGCCAAGGCCGCGGCCGATGAAGCCCTGGCCGCCGCCAAGGCCGCCGAGGCCGAAGCCGCCGCCGCGTCGTTCAGCGATGCCGATCTGAACGCCACGGCCGAGCAGGCCGTCGCCGCCTGGCAGGATGCCGACAAGGCCGCCAAGGCCGCGGCCGGCAAGGTTGCCAAGCCGTATAACCTTATTCCCGGTCTCATTGTGCTGGGCCTGGTGCTGGCCGTGCTGACCGCCATTGGCATGAAGTTCATGGGCGCCAACGTGCCCAAGTACATGATCGGCTTTGTGGGCGTGTTTGTCCTGTGCGTGCTGGCCAACTTCCTGGGCGGGCAGGGCACCATGAAAACCTACGGCGTCAATGCCGAAATCTGGTCCATTATCATCGGTCTGGTCATCGCCAACACGGTGGGCACGCCCGACTGGATGAAACCCGGCGTGCAGGTGGAGTACTTCATCAAGACCGGTCTGGTTCTGCTGGGCGTGGATGTGCTGTTCAACAAGATTGTGGCCATCGGCGTGCCCGGCATCTTTGTGGCCTGGGTGGTCACCCCCATCGTGCTCATCTCGACCTTCATCTTCGGCCAGAAGGTGCTGAAGATGCCCTCCAAGTCGCTGAACATCGTCATCTCCGCTGACATGTCCGTGTGCGGCACCTCGGCCGCCATTGCCACCGCCGCCGCCGCCCGCGCCAAAAAAGAGGAACTGACCCTGGCCGTCGGCCTGTCCCTGACCTTCACCGCCATCATGATGGTTGCCCTCCCCGCCTTGTGCAAGGCCCTGGGGCTGCCGGAAGTGCTGGGCGGCGCCTGGATCGGCGGGACGGTGGACTCCACGGGCGCTGTGGCCGCGGCCGGCGCCTTCCTTGGCCCCAAGGCCCTGCAGGTGGCCGCCACCATCAAGATGATCCAGAACGTGCTCATCGGGGTGACCGCGTTCTGCGTGGCCCTGTACTGGTGCGCCAAGGTGGAAAACACCTCCGGCCAGCAGGTCAGCGCCATGGAAATCTGGAACCGCTTCCCCAAGTTCGTTATCGGCTTCCTGGGCGTTTCCATCATCTACTCGCTGATCACCAGCAGCCTTGGCTCGGAAATGGGCAACATCCTGGTCAGCAATGGCGTCGGCAAGGTTGCCAACGCCCTGCGCGGCTGGTTCTTCGCTCTGGCCTTTGTGTCCATCGGCCTGTCCACCAACTTCCGTGAACTCGCCAAGTACTTCAAGGGCGGCAAGCCCATTATCCTGTACGTGTGCGGTCAGTCCCTCAACCTGTGCCTGACCCTGCTCATGGCGTACATCATGTTCTACAAGGTGTTCCCCGACATCACCGCGTCCATCTAACCCGTGTTCTCCATGCCGCGCGCCGGATTATCCGGCGCGCGGCTTTTTTTCAGGGTTTGCCATGTCCAGATCAGCCGCGATGACTTCCCGCCCGCGCCGCCATGCCTGGCTGCGTCTGGTCGGGTGCGCCCTGGCGCTGTGGGGCTTTTTTGGTTTTGTCGGGCCCTGGATGGTCTCCGTGATTCCGGCCTGGCGGCAGTACTGCGAGGTTCAGGAAGCCCATGGGCTGAACAGTGGGGCCATTTTTTACACGGATGTGCCTGTGTCCCTGGAGGCCGAACGCGCCAACCGCGCCGCTGTGGAGGCGGCCATGAGCCGCCGCCGCGCCGCGGCCCGGAAGGGGGCGGATGCGCAGGGCGTGCCGCATGAAGTTCGCGCGCCTTGATTTTTGCCTGCTTGTGCTGTTCCCGCCAAAACGGAACGGCGCACAAGGTTCCGCGAAGAGACGAAGACGGACATGAGACGGGCGTTCCGCCCGTTTTTTTTGTGCCGCCTCGGGGCGGACAGCTCACCGTGCAAAAAGCCGCCCTGAAAGGCGACTTTTTGCACAGGCGGCGGGCGCCGGAAATATTGCATGAATGACCCCGGGCGTCCTGAAAGCGCGCTCCCGGATATCCAGAGGGGCGCTCAGGGCCGCGTTCCTGATGAAAATTCCCCGTTCGCCCGGGGGCAGCGACGACCGGATACCGCTAGGAAGAGAGCAAAAGCTCCTCGCCCAGCATCGTGGCCGCGATGCGATGCGGGTTGATGCTGTAAGTGCCGGTGGCGATTTGATCCCGGATGGCGCTGACCTTGTCTTCGCGGATATCCTGGGTGTTCATGGCCGTGCGGTAAGCCTCGGTGCGCAGGATAGCCTCGTCCGACACGGAGACGGTATCCGCCTTGGCGGCAGCTGTGCCGTGCGCCGGCGAGGGGTGCGACCCGACCCGTGTTTCCGGTCTTTCCAGGCGCACACGGGTATACATATCAACTTGGCCGGTATTTCTGATGTCCATCATCTGACCTCCGCGGAGGGTTTATTAAAGCATGGTGGCATCCACCTTGGCAAGGGTGATGTCCCACAATTCGGTGAGCACCTCGCGGCGTTCCGCGTCGCTCAGTTCGCGCGGGCCTTCCGGGCCTTCCCGCGCGATGCGCACATCCACTTCACCCGGGGGATACCAGAAGCTGAAATGACCGTTCAGTCTGTGATCAAGCTCCTGGCGCACCTCCTGCACGATGGGGTTGTCACTTCCCGTAAACAGCAGGTTTTCCAAAAGCTCCCGCGCGACATGCTCCACCATCACGCGCCGCCGGACTTCCGCCGGGGCCTCATGGTTATCCGTTGTTCCTTCACCTGTCTGGCGCGTCAGCGCCGATGCGTCTGCCGGGGGGTCGGCCCCGGGCCGAATGCGGGCAAGGCGGCGGGCCGCCACAAGCTGTCTGTCGTATTGGGACAGCATGTTGCGGTAATAAAACGACGGAATGCCCACAATACTCTCTCCCTCGTTTCCATGTATCGGTCGTATTAAGGCGGGACTTTAGGGGGTAAAAACAGTTTTTTCGTTTTTTTCCGCCGGCCTGTTTCGCGCTCTGCGCGGCCTGTCCCCGAGGGGCGCGGGCATTCGGGTTTTGCATTGACGACTCATCGGGATCGTCCTAGATAGGAAGGGCCGACACGGGCCGGGCCGCGTCGGGCGGCCGGCTTCGGCCTGCCTTGCTTTTTATTTCACAAAAAGAGGAAAACATGAACGATTCCGGTTTGCGCTCTACCATGCTTGCGCTGGCCCTCTGCAATTTTATGGTGTCGTTCATGGTGTCCGGCGTGGGGGCCATTCTGCCGGCCATGGGCGGCGCCCTGCACGCCAGCGCCGCGGATCTCAGCCTGATTAGCGGCATTTATGTGCTTGCGCTGGTTATTTTTAATGTAGTGGCCGCGCAGCTCATCGTCAAGTTTGGACAGCGCCGGGTATTTCTGGGCGGTTTTGCCCTGTTCCTGATCATGTGCGGCAGCCTGGCTCTGGCTCCCAATATGCTGTCAGTGTGGACACAGCGCTTTGCGCAGGGCGCTGGAGCGGCCATGGTGGCCACCACATCGGTCACCCTGCTTCTCACACTGGCTCCGCGCGCCATGCAGGGCCGCTTTATGGGAATATTGACGGCGGCCACCTATGTGGGCATTGCCCTGGGGCCGCTGGTGGGCGGCGGCATAGCCACCATGTTCGGGTGGCGATGGCTGTTTGTGGTGCTGCTGCCGCTGGGCGGCCTGGCCTGGCTGATCATGTTCCGCAAAATACGCACGCCGTGGCACAGTTCCCCCAGCCAGCTGGATTATCCGGGCATCGCCATCATGGCCGCGGCCTTTTTTCTGCTGACGGTGGGGGCCAGCAGCATAGGCCGCAGTCAGTGGGCCACCCCCCTGCTCTGTGCCGGAGCTGCGGGCCTTGTGCTCTTCGGGCTGGTGGAGTGCCGGATGAAAAACCCGGTGGTCAACGTGCGCTTCATTGCCGCGCACCCGCCGCTGATTCTGGGGCTGTTCGCGGCCTTCGTCAATTTTGGGGCTACCAACGGCAGCCTGTATTATTTTATGTTCTATCTTCAGCAGCTGCGTTTTCTGTCACCCTTTCAGGCGGGAGCCTTTGTTGCCCTGCAAAGCGTCACGCAGTCGCTGCTGGCCCCCCTGGCCGGAAGCCTGACCGACCGCTTTGGCCCCGATCCGGTGGCGGCGGGCGGCCTGGGCTTTTGCGGTGCGGGCATTTTGATGTCGTCGCACCTGAGCATGGACACGCCGCTTCTGTATGTGGCCCTGTGCCAGTGCGTCATTGGCATCGGGCTTGCCCTGTTTGCCGGCCCCAACACGCTGTCCATTGTGCGCAGTGTGGACAGGACGCGCACCGCCGAAGCGTCGGGCCTGGCCAATACCCTGCGAACCATGGGGATGCTGTGCGGACTGATCATCGTGTCGGCCACCATGACCCGCTTTCTGGGAGCGGAAGGCGTGTCGCCGGCTGTGGCCGATCGCTTTCTGGCCGGGCAGCGCTTTGATCTCATCCTGTTCGGGTCGTTCAATATCCTTGGTCTGGTGCTGGTGGCCCTGCGCATTCTCAACACCTACCGCTGCGGTCTGGGCAAGGGGGTGGACTGTGTGCCCGACGAGTCGTTTCTGGACGATGATGAGGATGACGACGAGCCTGCCCCCAGCGGGGAGCCGGGCAGCGGCACTCAGGACCCCGAGGCCTCGCGGGATCGGGGGCGGTGAGCCCATGGATTTTGGGGCACGGGCGTGATACTATGCCGTCCCGCATCATTCAGAAACGCAACTCTCCCGCCCTGCCCGGACAGCAGCCGGTGTGATGGGCGGGTGAAAACACAACACGGATGCCATCTATGGAACATTTTGAGCAGCTGACCGACAAATGGTACCCCCTGCTGGCCTCTTCGGCCATGATTCCCGGCGTTATTGGCACTACCCTGAGCCAGGGCGGCACGCGGCCGGTGTGGAACGTGGAGCTGGGTGACACGCAGACCATGCTGATGGCCTGGCCGGAACATTCGCTGCTGCGCTCGGGCGTGGTGGTCAAGGGCCCGTGTGACGGGAAGCTGGAACCCGTGACGGTCATGCCGTTCCTGGAGGGCTTTCCCAACCTGCTCACCGTGGTGGATGTCCACCCCTGGGGCAAGGGAGGGGAAGTGGGCGAAGTGCTGGCCCAGCCCGAGGACGGGGGTGAGCCCCTGTGGTTCTTTGATCCGCTTTTTTTCCGCGACGCCAGGGTGGATCTGACCCCCGGCGTGACGCAGACATTCTATCTGGCGGGCCTGTGCCTGGGCATACGGCGCGCGCTGCTGGATGAAATGACCGTGACCGAGGGCCCCATGTACGAGGCCCACGCCGCCCAATGGCTGGAAGCCAACCCCGGAAAAACCCGCCTGGATGTGCCGCCGCTCAAGGTGCCCCTGAACGGGGTGCGGGTGCTCGGCCCCACGGATCGCTGCAGCCAGTATCAGGCCCGGGCAAGCATTTACGATGTGGACAGCTTTGACTTCGGCCCTGAGGGCGCGCAGGAAAAGGTGTACCGCTTTGGCGTGACCCTTGGGCAAACGGAAAAGCCGCTTCATTTCATTCTGTATGCCCCGCAGCGCATATGCATTAACGGCTATGAACCCAGGGAAGGGCACGAGGTTGACGTGATATTCTGGATGCAGGGCCGTGTGGTGGATGTGGATGATGAGGCTCCGGAAATGGAGGATGAGCCTCATTAATTGCCAGACATTATCCTGCCTTTTTTAGCGAACTGTGCCCCGCATGTGGCGGGGCACTTTTTAATTTGTCGTATATATTAATCCTTTGTTTATGATCGGTATACATTTCTTCTTTATCAGCTTGTATTAATGAATTTATTTTTCCATTATTAAATGGGTTATTCATGAAATATAGAGGCTCATGGGATAACATTGGTTCTTCCTCAACAAGATACTAAGAATTTTCTCTAAAGAAGTTTAATTTTAAATAAAGCCCGCGCTGTAAATTTCTTCATGAATACCCCGATATTCAGAATACAGAGGCTTGCTTTGAGGAAAGCAGCAAAAGCTGCAAACCGGACAAGGCCATGGACGCCACTGCCTAATCGTTGAGAAATTCTTTCAGCTCCTTGCCCGCGCGGAAGAAAGGCAGGCGCTTGGGCTGCACATCCACCCTTTCGCCCGTGCAGGGGTTGCGTCCGGTATATGCGCCGTATTCCTTCATTTTGAAGCTTCCAAACCCGCGGATTTCGACCCGATCTCCCTGAAGCAGCGCGTCCTTCATGCAGTCAAAGAAGGTGTTGACCACCTGGGTGGCTTCATCCATGGGAACATCCGACTGCTCGGCAAGGGTTTTGATTAATTCGCTCTTGTTCATGGCGCCTCCGTCGTGGCTGAACCGGCAGTTTGGGCGGGAAGCGTACGATGCGTCCGCGCGTGTGAATGGTCTTGGCTGATAGGCCGATCTCTGGCAGCGGGCCTTTAATGGCTGGCAAAATAACCCGGTTCGCGGCCTTAGGCAAGGGGCCGCAGAACCGGGCGGGCATGCAGGGTGTCGAGCATGGAGCCGCGCACCTTGAGCAGGCGCTGGGCGAGGGCCAGAATGTCCTGCGCGGCGGGTGAATTGGGGTACAGCGACAGCAGGGGGCGCTGGCGTCTGACGGCTTCGGACATTTTGGGATCGTTGCGCACGGAACCCAAAAGCACCGGGTTAATCCCCAAAAAGCGCTCGCAGGCCATATTGAGGCGCTGGAAGCAATGCTCCTCATCGCGGCTGTTTTCCACTTCGTTGATGACCACAAGAAAGTCTTTGACGCCCAGGCGCGTGTGGAGCACCTTAATGAGGGCATACGAGTCTGTCAGAGAGGTGGGTTCCGGGGTCATGACCACCAGGCGCGCGGCGGCCATGGCGGCAAAGGACTGCACCGTGTTGTGGATGCCCGCGCCCAGATCCAGCAGCACCATGTCGTACTGTTCCAGGGTGGATTCCAGCCGGCGCAGCAGCATATCGCGCATGTCGGCATCCATTTCGGCCAGTTCCGGCACACCCGACGCGGCGGGCAGAATATCAAACAGGCCGCGCCCCTGCTCACTCAGGGGATGGATGATGTCCGCCACCGGCGCGTCGCGCAGAATCACGTCCTGCAGATTGCCTTCCGGCGTGATGCCCAGCAGCACATCCAGATTGGCCAGACCCAGGTCGCAGTCCATGAGCAGGAGGGGAAAGCCTCCCCTGGACAGGGCATAGCCCAGGTTCAGGGCCAGATTGCTCTTGCCCACGCCGCCCTTGCCGCTCATGACCGCCACGCTCAAGGTGTCCCTCATTGCGCACCACCGAAGAAAAGAAAGTGTTTTTCACTGGCCAGAACCAGGGTTTCCCGCTCGTGCGGGACTTCGCTCACGCGGAACAGGCGAACCCGGTCGTGGACACTTGCGCCGGGCAGATGGGCGGCCTCACTGAGAGCCTGGCGCGCCTGTTCCAGCAAACGTTCATCCTGGTGACGGGGCTCGCCGCCCTCGTCGTTTTCGCCCGGCAGCCCGCCCTTTTCGTCCAGGCAGGCAAGACCCGCCCGCACCGAGCAGGTCAGGTGCTGGACGGTCAAATCGTGCTCGGCTTCCTGAACCACATGCTCGGCCACGGCCAGGGCCTGAAAGCGGCCGCAGGCGGGCAGGGCCAGGGCTAGGACGCCGGGTTGCAGGCGCCCCAGCAGATCCGTCCCGGCCGAAGCTTCCCACAGGCGCGAGCTGAGGGCCCGCAGGGCGCTGACAGCGGTATGGGGGGGCAGGGTCTCAAGCCCCCCTTCCTCAAACAGAATCAGGGCCAGGGCCCGGTGCTCGCTGCGGGCGTGCTCCACCTCCGCGTTGAGCCGCGCGCCAAACGGGGTGGCCCGCCACATGCCGGTGACGGCATCGCGCTCGTGCTCAGCGGGCTCGTGAGCGGCATTCCCGCCTTCGGCCCGCGGGGTCGCGTTCTCCAGGGGCAGGGCGAACCAGCCGTCGCACTGGGCGGATATGCGCTGCCAGTGGGGCAGATCCAGGCCGGGCACCAGGCGAACCACCGCTGTCATGCCCGGCGTATCCTGCCCGGTCGAGCCGCGCAGCAGTTCGGCCATGCGGGCCAGCTCCATCAAAAGCTGTTCCGGGAGCCGTTCCGGTGAGGATGCGGCGTTATCCGGGCCGCGGGGGGAGGACTGGGCGCCCGGGGGGCGATCCGGAGCGGAAGGGCGTGTGTCAGCGTGTGTGTTCATGGCGATACAGCAGGTAGTCGCGCAGGAAGGAGCCCAGGCGGCCGTTCAGCACGGCGTCCACGTCTCCGCTTTCCGAGCCGGTGCGGTGATCCTTGACCAGCCGGTAAGGCTGCAGGGTATAGGTGCGTATCTGACTGCCGAAGGCAATGGCGTCCTTGCCCGCATAGTCCGCCTGGCGCAGGGCGTCGCGCTTGCTGCGCTCGTGCTCGTACAGGCGGGCCCTGAGGACGCGCATGGCGCTTTCGCGGTTGCTGTGCTGCGATTTTTCGTTCTGGCACTGAACCACAATGCCGGTGGGAATGTGGGTGATGCGCACAGCCGATTCCGTTTTGTTCACATGCTGGCCCCCCGCGCCCGAAGCGCGGTACACGTCGATGCGCAGGTCGGCTTCCTTGATGTCGATGGAAATGTCATCCCCGGCGTCGGGAATGATGTCCACCGAGGCGAAGGACGTGTGCCGCCGCCCCGAGGCGTCAAAGGGCGAAATGCGGATCAGGCGGTGAATGCCCTTTTCGCCCTGGAGCAGGCCAAAGGCATTCTCGCCCTGGATTCGCAGCGTCACGCTTTTGATGCCCGCCTCGTCACCGGGCAGATAGTCCAGAATGTCCACCTTGAACTTTTGGGCGTCCGCCCAGCGCAGGTACATGCGCTGCAGCATTTCGGCCCAGTCCTGGGCTTCGGTGCCGCCCGCGCCGGGGTGGATATCCACAAGGGCGTTCATGTGGTCGGCTTCGTCCGCCAGCAGGATGGACATTTCCGTGTTTTCCAGCAGCGCGTCCAGCAGCTCGGCCTGCTCACTGAGCGAGGGCAGGGCCTCCTCCTCGCCGTCCACGGCCAGGTTGAGCCAGTCCTGCATGTCATCGTGGCAGCTTTTCAGCTCGCGAAAACGGGCCACTTCCCCTTCTACGCGGCTTTTTTCACGCAGAACGGGGGTCAGGGCTTCCTGATCGGCCCAGGCGTCCGGCTGCGAGATGATTTTTTCGATGTCGTTGAGGCGCGCCTCCCGCGAGGGGAGGTCAAAGCCGCCTCCAGAGCGAGTCGAAGCGTTCCGAAAGTCCGGCGCAGCGCGAACGCAGTTCTGCCAGTTGCAACATAGCGCTATCCTTCTTGAGTTCGTGCGGAAGGCGTTGTCCGTCCATCCCCGGGGCCGCCTTATCCCCACGGGCCGGGTCGCGCGCGGGGCGGCGGAAAACGGAACGGGCCGCCGAATCCGGCAGGGCTTAAACGGCGAAGACCGCACGGAATCATGTTTTCCGGCGGAAGCCGCGCAGCGGCCCCGCGTTGGGGGGCTGAGCGCGCCAGCAACGCGCAAGCGGCCATAGTATAAAGAGAAACAGCAGAAAAGCAAGGCTGGGCAGCCAGGGATGCAGCACAAAATAAAGGGTGCGGCCTGAGCGGGCGCGCACGGTGCGGGTGAGCGATGCCTCGATGAACAGGCCGGAGCCGTCGCGGATATCGCCCAGGGCGCAGAGCCGGCCCCAGGGGTCGGCAAAGGCGGTCAGGCCGGTATTGGTGGCGCGGGCCAGCCAGCGCTCCTGCTCCACGGAGCGGAGCAGGGCAAGGTACAGGTGCTGCGCCGGGGCGGAACTGCGATTGTACCATGCGTCGTTGCTGATATTGACAAGAATTTGAGCCCCTTCCGCCACGCGCGCGCGGGCCAGCTCGGGGAACACGGCTTCGTAGCAGATGAGCGCGCCAAGCATGGCCTCGCCCCGCCTGTCCGGCAGCATGAGGCGAAGGGGCGGCAGGGATGCGCCGGGGCTGAAGCCGCCCAGTCCCTGCATCAGCGAGGCGAACAGGGAGGAATCAAGGACGGGCGGCAGATATTCCCCAAAGGGCACCAGGTGTTCCTTGTCGTAATGGCCCGCGTCATCACCCCGCGCGTCGAGGAAAAAGGCCCGGTTGTACAGGGCGGGCGCCGCGGCCTGGCGCCTGCCGTAAGCCGGGCCGCCGAACAGCAGGGCTGTGCCGCTATCGCGCGTGAAGGCGCGCACGGAGCCGGACAGCGGGCCCCCTTCCTGAAAGAAGAAGGGCATGGAGGTCTCGGGCCAGATCAGGGCGTCCGGATGCTCCGCTGCGACGGCCCCGGCGCTCAGGGTCAGGTATCTGTCCACGGTGGCCCGCTGAAAGGCCGGATCCCACTTGAGATCCTGGCGCACATTGCCCTGAATGAGACTTAAGGTAAGCGGAAGGCCGGGATCGGCTTCCCTGTCGGCCTGGTACAGCCGGGCCGCGCCGAACAGCAGAAGAAGGCCAAGCAGCCCGCAGGCGCTCAGCAGAAAGGGTCGCGGCGAACGGGGGGCGGAGGGATCCCCCGCGGCCAGAACAGCCTCCGCGAGCAGGCAGCCCAGCCCGGCCAGCAGGCCGGACAGGCCATAAGCCCCGATGACGGATGCGCTCTGGATGAGGACAGGCCAGGGGGACTGCCCCGAGGCCAGCGTCAGCCAGGGAAAGCCCGTGCAGAACCAGCCGCGCGTCCACTCGCCAAGATACCAGAGCAGGGCGGCGGCCGTGCAGCGCCGCCACGCGGGCAGGGGCCGCAGCAGACGTATCAGCCAGGCGAACAGGCCGCCCCACAGGCCCATATACATGCCGAGCAGCACGGCGCAGGGCACAGCCAGCGGCCAGGGAAAGCCGCCGTAGTCATGCACGGCCACGCTGATCCAGTAGAGCCCGCCCGTCGCGCCGGCAAGCCCTGCGCACCACCCGCGCCGGAAGGGCTGGGGCGCTGTCAGGCCGATGGTGTACAGGGCGGCCGGGTACAGCACGATGAGAAGCGGCAGATGGACGAGGGGATTGGCCGAGCCCAGAAACAGGGCCGCGGCGCCGGGCGGAATCCACCACACAGACGGGGCCGGGCGTGCAGGCTGGGCGGCTATCACGGCTGTTCCCGATCCAGAACCCGGCAGTTGACGGCCTCGGCCAGGTGGGGCAGGGCAATGGCGGAAGAGCCGGCCAAATCGGCGATGGTACGGGCGATGCGCAAAATCCGGGTGTAGGCCCGGGCCGACAGGGCCAGAGATCGCATGGCCGCTCCCAGAAACGTGTGCTCCTCCCGGCCGAGGACACAATGGCGCTCAAGCAGGGCGCCGTTGAGGTCAGCGTTGGTGCGGCAGCCTGTGCCCTGGTAGCGTTCGCGCTGCACGGCGCGGGCCCGCGCCACGCGTTCGCGCATGCTGGCGGAATCCGTGCCGGGAGTGGACGCGCGCAAGTCGTCGTAGGGCACGGCGGGCACCTCCACATGGAGGTCAATGCGGTCAAGCAGCGGCCCGGACAGCCTGGCCCGGTATCGTTCCAGTGCCGCCTGGGTGCATACGCAGGCATGGGAAGGATCGCTGCGGTAGCCGCAGGGGCAGGGATTCATGGCCGCCACCAGCATGCAGTCCGCCGGATAGGTCAGGGAGCGGGCCACGCGGGATATGGTCACCACGCCGTTTTCCAGGGGCTGGCGCAGCACCTCCAGGGCGGAGCGGCGAAACTCGGGCAGCTCGTCCAGGAAGAGAACCCCCCGGTGGGCCAGACTGACTTCGCCGGGCCGGGGCCAGGAGCCGCCTCCGATGAGGGAAATATCCGAAATGGTGTGGTGCGGAGCGCGGAAAGGGCGTTCGTCCAGCAGCCCGCGCCCGTTCAGCAGCCCCGTCACACTGTATATTTTGGTGACTTCCAGCGCCTCTTCAAAGTCCAGCGGCGGCAGGATACCGGGCAGGCGCTGGGCCAGCATGGTTTTGCCGCTGCCCGGCGGGCCGATGAGCAGCAGGTTGTGCCCTCCGGCCGCCGCGATCTCCATGGCGCGTTTGGCGTGTTCCTGGCCTTTGACCTCCGCGAAGTCCAGGGGAAAGGAGGGCGGCGCGTCCGGAGGCGTCACGCGCGCGGCGGGCAGGGAAAGCGAGCCGTTCAAAAAGGCCGCCGCCTCGCCCAGAGTGCGGGGCGCGTAGACGGCCAGGCCCTCCACCACGGCCGCCTCGGAGGCCGCGGCCGGAGCGGTGAGCATTCCCCTGCTTCCCAGCGAGCGGGCCAGAAGCGCCAGGGGAAGAATACCGGGCACAGGCTTGATGTCACCGCTGAGCGAAAGTTCTCCGGCCAGCATCCAGCCCGTCACGCGCTCTGGATCCAGCTGGCCGGCGGCGGCCAGCAGCCCGAGCGCCAGGGGCAGATCGTACGCGCTGCCCGCCTTGCGGCGGTCGGCCGGGGCCAGGTTGACGGTGATCCGGGCCGGAGGCAGACGAAAGCCCGACGCGCGCAATGCCGCGAACACCCGTTCCTTGGCTTCGCGCACGGCCCCTTCGGCCAGCCCGACCATGACAAAGGAGGGCATGCCCTGCCTGGTATAGTCCACTTCCAGATCCACGCGAAAGGCGTCAACACCTTCCAGAGCTCCACAGATCAGACGCGCAATCATCGGGCGGCCTCAGCTGTTGAAGCCCAGCAGTTCGAGGCTGAAGTGGTAGCTTTTTTCCCGGCCCTTATGGATGTACTGGCCGACCAGATTGAAGCATTGATGGGTATATATCAGACCCAGGCGATGTTCGTAGGCTTCACCGCTGCGCAGATTAAAGCTGTTGTAATAGCTTAAGTTCAAGCGTGGAAACAGGTGAAAATTGATACTGTTGGTCAGCAGACTGAGTGATTGTTCAAAATCGATGTCCTGCAGGACGTCGTGCTGGACTTTGCTGGCGTAGTCATACTGCCAGTTGCGCGAACTGTAGCCCACGCTCCATGAGCCCCAGCGCTCATGGTAAAAGCTTAGGGCCTCGTCACTGCGGGTGACGTCGCCGCTGTGGGGGGATACATAAATTTTACCGGAAATGCCGAACCATTTGGCCGGGTATGTGGACAGGTCGGCCATGACGTCCAGCATGGGACGGCGGGGGTACTGCTCCACATGGCGTGTACGGGTCGCTTCACTCACATCGTAGCCCGTTCTCAGGCGCAGCCGCGCCATATCAAAATAGGTGGAAACCAGCGAGGCTGAAGCGGATTCCTGGCTGTCAGGGTTGGGGGTGGCCACCACGCTTTCCTGATGCACGGTAAAGAGGTTGTCCAGGGTGAACATCATGCGGTTGGTGGGCCGCAGGCGATCCTCTTCCAGATAATAGGGATTGCTGGTCTGATCCACGTTGGGAATCCAGGAATACTCGAGACGGGGCTGGAGCATATGCCGCACGGCGACCCAGCGGGACTGGCCCGCGTTGTCCGGCGTCAGTGGGAGCGGCGTGTCATGGGGCATCTGCCAGACCCGGCTGGCCTGGGTGAAGGCCACAAGATCAAGATCCGGAATGGTGCGGCTTTCGCCTCCGCTTCGTTCCCAGCGCGGCAGCTCACTGTTGGATCTGTGTCCCTTTTGGGAGGAGCTGTTGGAATAGATGGTCTGGCGCACGCCGGCCGAGGCCAGCAGGGTCGCATATTTTATGTCCACAGGCAGGCTGAAGCGCGGGTACAGTTCCGTGCGCAGGCCGCGGGCGCCTGTGGCGCGGTACATGTAGGAGCTGTCCAGATGGGTTTCCACTTCCAGGGGCAGGTTGGGCACGAGCCTGCCCTTGTACAGGTAGGCGTTGAAGCTCGGAACCTGCTGGACAAGAGTATCGGTGCTGTGGCGGGCGTTGCCGTGGCCGAGGGAGGGATCTTCCTCATAGCGCGCGCCAAAGCTGATGCCGAAACGATCCCAGTCGCGGTACACATAGCCCTGTGTGATCCGGTTTTTGTCCAGCTCCTGGAGATCCCGGCTGAAATAGTCGGCCAGCGTATTGCGCGTGGCGTCAAACCCGGTCTGGCGCTGCTGAAATTCGCGCAGGAAGTTCTGATCCGACACATAGTCCAGGTCATATTTGTAAAACCACGGCGAACGGCCAATTTGCCCCTGGCTCATGCCGCGCAGCCAGTAGCGGTTTGCGTTGGTGCGTATCCTGCCGTCGGTGGGGTCGATGGGATCCGAGTCATCCGTGCGGACAGTGGTGCTGTCAGTCAGAAAGTCCAGGGCCAGCCAGGTTTTGTTCTGGTCGGTGGTATGCGAGCGGTATTCCACGCCGGGCATAAAGCCCTTGCGTTCCAGCCAGGTGGCGTAAAACGTGAGGTCACGGCTTTTGTCAATGACCCAGAACCAGGGAATGGTGGCATAGACGCCGTGCAGTGAGCTGTAGCCATAGTCCGGCTTGAGCAGGCCGCTCTGGCGGGTGGTTTTGGCCGGAAGCACCAGGTACGGGGTATAGATGACCCCCTGATCCTTAACCTGCAGGGTGGAATGGGACAGTGTGGCGTAGCCGTCGATTTCCACCACGGCTTCCTGCGCCGCCACGGACCACGCGGGCTCGGGGCCGTCGCAGGCCGTCACCTTGGCGTTTTCAAAGGTGTAGCGGTCGCCCCAGTGCTTGGTGACATGCTCTCCGGCAAAATAGATGTGGGGCCCCGCCATGAAGACAGAGCCATTTTTAAGCCATCCCGTGCTGGAGTTGAGATCAAATTCCGCCTCGCTGGCCTTCAGCTCGTCCCGGCCCATGCGCACAATCACGTTGCCGCGCACAAAAACCCAGTCCGTGGTGGTGAAATAGCGGGCGAAATCAGCGTACAGGGAATCGTCGCCGCGCTCCAGCACCACGTTGCCCGATGCCTCGACGATAACGCCGTCGTTCAGGCTGATCAGTTTATCCGCCGTGATGTGCCAGGGAACTTCTCCCCTGGTGTCCATGCCGCCGGACTGGTCAGCGGAGGTTTCGGCGCCGGATTCCGTGTCCCGGGAATCCGTTGCGGCGTTAACACCCTTTGCCGGCGGATCAGCCGCGGCGGCCCGCGCGAGCCCTGGCAGGGCGCCGCCCGCCAGTCCCCACAGGCACAGCAGGCATATCAGGGGGCGCAGGGCGCGGTGAAACAAAGAAAGCAAAGCGGACACGGGCAGATCCGGGTGTTGCAAGCCTGAACATGTGGGGTTAAAAAATGGCGCTTCTCCGTGAGAAGCTCTGGTGTTGCTTTAACACAGTTTTATGCTGAAAAAAACCCCTCGGGCCGTTCGCCGCGCGCCCGCGGTCTGTCCGGAGTTTCACCATGCCTGTTTGCGTGTGCCGTGTCCGCGTCAATCATGATCATCTCAGGCACAATCTGGCCCTGTTGCAGGCGACGGGCAAAGCCCTCATGCCGGTGGTGAAGGCCGATGCCTACGGCCACGGGCTGACGGATGTGGCGGCCACCCTGGCCGCCGGGGGCGTGGATCACCTGGCGGTGGGCTCCGTGGCCGAAGCCGTGCGGTTGAGGCGCAGCGGCTTTGGCGCCTGCATTGTGGCGCTGCTCGGCGCGGTGGACGATGAAAACCGGGCGGCCGCCCGGGCCTGGGACATCGTGCCCCTGGTGCATGACTGGCCGGGCCTGAGCCGGCTTGCCGAAACGGAGGCCAAGGCCGAAAAGCCTTTGCGTGTGGCCGTCAAGTGCGATACCGGCATGAGCCGCCTGGGCTTTGCCGTGGAGGACATGGCGCGGGTCGCGCAGGCGCTGGCCGCCTGCCCCGGGCTGCGGGCCGACATGCTTATGTCGCACCTGGCCGTGGCCGACGAACCCGAAGAGGATGCCTATACCCGCGCCCAGGCGGCCCGTTTCGGTGAAGCCGCCCGCGCTCTGCGGGCGTATTTTCCGCAATTGCGGCTGTCTCTGGGCAATACGGCCTGTCTGCTGACCTTTCCCGACCTGGCGGGAGATCTCGCCCGGCCCGGACTGGGCCTGTACGGGGTTAATCCGCTCCACGGGACGTCGCGCGCCGGCGCGGGGGCGGGGCTGAAGCCGGTTATGGAAGTCAGCGCCCCGGTTCTGGCCGTGCGCCCCCTGCCCGCCGGCCGGACGCTGGGCTATGGCCGAACCTATACGGCGCTGACAGATCGGCTGGTGGCCGTGGTGGGCATCGGGTATGCCGACGGCTACCGCCGCGGCCCCGCGCCGGCAACCCGCATCTGTCTGCGCGGTGTGCGCGCGCCTGTCATCGGCCGGGTGGCCATGCAGATGACCTGTGTGGACATCACGGAGCTGGCGGCTCAGGGCCTGGATATCCGTCCCGGGGACGAGGCCTTTGTGCTGGGCGGCCCGGGTCATGCCGTAACGGCGTGGGATCTGGCCGAGCAGTGGGGAACCATTCCCTATGAGGTGATCTGCCTTCTGGGGAAGGGCCGGGCTTAGTTCCCTCGGCGCGATGCCTGAAATGCCCTGGCGCGCGATGCCTGATTCCGTCACGGACGGAACGGGTTCTGTCCTTCAGGCGGATGGAGCCGGGGCTTATCCGTCGCGGCGGTGGCGCGCCACCTCGGCCCGCAGCTCCGGCACAAGCTGGGCCACGGTCTCGAAATCGTCCCGCTGGGCCGCTTCCTTCATGCACAGGGCCACATCGGACAGGGCGTGCAGGCCGAAGGCCGCTGCCTGATCGGCCATGCGGTCGGCCGCGTTGATCAGATCCTGCGGATTCCGGCGCTCCAGGGCGCTGTCGGCCTGTTCCAGGGAGCTGGTCAGAACGCGCAGCAAATCGGGCGCCTGCTGAACCAGGGAAGAATGTACCACATCCGCTTCGGTCAGCTCCACAATATCCCCGCTGTCCGGTTCCGGCCCGGCGGGCGGCCGCAATTCCAGCCGCGCGATGCCGCCGGCGCCCGAAGTCCTGACAGGCTCCGGGGCATCATGGCGATCCATGGACAGGAAGGGCACATTGTCCATACGGTTTTTGCGGCGCTTGTGCTTGCCGCCGTGCTTGTGCCGCCCCTTGGCCGGCGCCGTGCGCGGAGCTGGCGCCTGAACCGGCGGCTCGTCCGCCGGCTCAGCTTCGCCGGAACGGACGGCTCCGCCGTTTGCCCCGGCCTCCTCCGCATATGCCGGCGTCCGCTCCCGCGCGGGAGAAGCCGGCAGCCTGGCGCCGCCGTCATTTTCCGCAAGGGATGCGGCCCGCGCGGGATCGTCTTCGGCGGGCCTTTCCCCGGCGCTGTCCGCCGTGGCGGGGCTTTCCGCCGGGCTGCCATCTGGAGCGCCGGCCTCATCCATCGGGGGGCGCGCGGCAGTCTGGGGTACGGTAAGGTCAGGCCCTGGAGCGGTCGCGAGGCTGAGTCCAGATGCGGGGTCTTCCTGATCCGGATGCGAGGCGGGCTGTGAAGCGCCGGGAGAGGCATGAGGGGAAGCCGTGATGGGCATGGGCTCACCCACCCATTCCGAGGATGTGTCGGGCAGGATATCGTCCAGAGCTTCGGGCGCTATGCGCGGCGTGGGCTTGAGCAGGCCGCTCAGCCAGCTCAGGCGCTTGCGCGGCTGGGGGGGCAGATGGAGTCCCTGGGAGGCCAGGGGCTGCGCGCTCATGGTCAGCGGCGGGGCGGAATTGGGGGTGGGCGCCTGTCCGCGGGCAGGAGTATCCGGCAGGGCCGGCGCGTCCGGAGCGGCAGCCGGGCCTGGCTTTCGGGTGAGCGGCGCGCCTGTGGGCATGTCGGGGGACGTGCCGGGAACGGCGTGGCCGGCGTCTGGCGCCGGCGCATCCGGCTCTCCGACGGCATTCCGGGCCGGGATTTCAGGGGCGCGGCTGGGGGAAACGCGGTGCGGCAGGGCCGCTGGCCCGGGATGAGGGCCGGACGGAGAGGCCAGGCTCAGGCAGAGGGCCTGGAATTCTCCGCGCCGCACGGGCATGGGCAGGGAATGATCGCAGCCCGCCTGGCGCAGGCGTTCGGCCTGCTCCCCATCCAGCGTCAGGGCGAGGAAAGGGGTTGCCGGCAGGCTTCGCTCGCCTTCAAAGGCCCGGATGGAAGCCACGGCGGTGACGATGTCCTCTTCGGGCAGGCGGCCGTCGAAAACAACCAGGGCGGCGGGGCTGTGGGCATACAGAGCCGCCGCTTCCTGCGCGTCGCGGGCTTCCCAGATGTCCTGGCCCTGGTCTTCGAGGAAAAAGGCCAGCATTTGCCGGTTCAGGGCCTGCGGGGAGGCCAGAATGACCAGGCGGGGATTGGGCTCGCCCTCGGCGGGTTGATCGCTGACAGCGGCCGGGGGCACGGGGCGGGGAGTCTGCGCGTCGTCGTTCAGGGCCACGCAGTTCAGGCTGAAGCTGATTTCCATGCCCTGGGGCGTGCTGTCCACATACAGGTTTCCCCCGTGATCGGCGGCCAGTTCCCATGCCTTGGCGAGCGCCAGGCTGCTGCGCCGCAAGGGCGGGGTTCCGCCGCCGGTATCGGCCACCGTGAACTGAAGATGCCCGGGGTTGGGGCTCATGTCGGCGCGGCGCACACGCAGGCTCACCGCGCCCTGGTCGGTGGCGCGGGCCGCGTTTTCCAGCAGCATGGACAGCACAAAGCGCAGGCGATCCCGGTCGCCCCTGTACAGGCGGCCCAGATGGGGGGCAATGTACCAGGAGAGCCCAAGGTCGCCTTTTTGCAGAGTGTCGCTCACATCGGCAAACACGCTTTGAACAAGCTTGAGCAGATCAAAGACCTGGCGCTTGCTTTCGGGCGCGCCCCGGCGCCGGGCAAGGCGGGGGAGCTCGCTGACCAGCGTGGACATTTCGCGCGCGGCGGCTACCAGATTGTCGGCGCGCCGGCGCGCCTGCCGGGTATCCTGGCTGCCGAGGGGCTGTTCGCCGTCCGGCTGATCCAGAATCTGATCCAGCAGGCAGGCCTCGCGCAGCAGAGTATCCAGAGGATCGCGCAGAATTTCTTCCAGGCGCAGGGGCGGGGGGCTATCCTCGCGGGCCTGTTCTTCTGCCTCAGGAGAAAGGGCGTGGTCGCTGTCCAGGGGGGGAGTTTCGTCCGTGCCGGCGTTCCATGGTGACGGGGCGGAGCGGGGGGCCGCTGCCGTAAGCAGCAGGCTGGCAAAGACAATCCCGGCCAGGGCGGCCTGTTCCCACAAAGGCGCTGCCAGGCCCTGGTTCACGCCCCACACGGCCAGCCCGCCGCCCGTCACCAGGCCCAGGCAGGCCAGGCTGAACAGCGCGCTGCCCGGCACGTCATAGGCCAGAAGTATCAGAGCGGGCAGCAGGGCAAAGGCTGCGCCCAGGGGCCACAGGCTGAAGAGCCGCGCGGTCCAGGCAAACCCGGGCAGCAGCGGCAGCACAGCCAGGGCCGCGCCGGGCAGGGCCAGAACAAGCAGAAGCATGTCCAGACGGGGATACCCGTCCCGGGTATGCATGATGCTGCGCCCGACATGGGGCAGAAGCATAAGGGCCACGCCGGCGGCCATCAGGCCGGGCATGCTGAGGGCCGTGACCGTGCCGCCCGGGGTGGAGGGCGCGCCCCAGAGCGCGTGCAGCAGCGCCGCGCCGATCAGCGCGCCCGTCCACAGCCGTCCGTCGCCCCGTTCGGTGAGGCCGCGCACCAGACAGAGCATCAGCAGGGTTGCGAGCGCGGCCAGCAGCAGGGGATGAACGCGCCGGTCGGGGGCGCTCAGCGAATCCGACACCGTGCGGAGCGCGGGCGCGAACCACAGGCCGGGCAGGCCGTCCAGGCGCACGAACACCTCGCCTCCCCCGTTCAGGCCGGCCAGGGAAAACAGGCCTTCCCGCGCTTCGGCCGGAACGGGCGGGTGGTCGGCCGTGCGGGTCCATACCGAGACCTTGCCCGGCACCTGGCCGCCGAGATCAAGGCGTGTCTGGGCCGGGCCGGACACGGTGGCGGACGCCGCCGATGCGGGGGCCAGGCGAAAGCGCAGCCACAGAGTCCCCGCCTGCTGGCGCAGAACGTGAATCCTGAAGCGCCGGAAGTCCTGCGCCCGATCCGCCGCGCTCACTTCGGCAATATCCAGCTTGCCTGAAGGATCGAGCAGAAAGTCCAGAAAGGGGGTCAGGGCCAGTCCGCCTTCGGGAATGTTCAGTGATGGCCCTTCGCGTTCCGCCGCGCTCCGTTCTGCCCCGGGCTGGGCCCAGGCCGCGGCGGGCATAAGCAGCGTGAGCAGCAGGACGGCGGCCAGCGGCCTCATCAGGCGGACACGGCGGGTTGGAAGCAAGGGCAGACGCATGGGGGCCTCGGTGCGGCAGGGATTTAAGGGCGCCCTGGCGCGTTTTGCAAAGGCATGGAAGGGGTGCCGGGCGGCACGCCGGCATCGGCGTGGGGCAGGCCGCTCCGCGCGTCCTGTCCGAGCAGCGCGTTTCGCGCTTGCAGGGCCGGGCTGAAGTCCGGGTCTATGCGCAGGGCTTCGCCGTAAGCCTCAAGAGCGGCCTCGCGCCGGCCCTGCTGCTCAAGCTGCTGCCCCGCGTCCGTGAGCAGAGGGGCCAGAGCCTCGGCCAGAGGCGTGTTGCCGCCGATGACGGCATGGGGGTCGCGGGCCAGCAGGTCGCGCCATACGGCCAGACCTTCGGCCGGCCGGCCCATATCAAGAATCAGGGTCACGCCCTTGTTGAAACGGGCATTCTGGTGGCCGGGGTCGGCGTCCAGAACCTGCGTGTAGAGAGCCAGCGCTTTGTGCGGCTGCCTGTCCAGCCGGTACATGGTGCCGAGATCCGTCATGACATTGGCGTCACCCGGCTTCAGCTGCAGGGCCCTTTCATAGGCCCTGATGGCTTCCGCCGCGTTGCGGGCGTCAAAAGCGAGATTGCCGAGATGAATCCACGCCTCCGCGTCGTCGGGGCGGCGAATTGTCTGTTCCCGGGCCTGGGCCATATGGGTATCCGGCCCAGGCTCCCGCGCCGCGTCGGGCGCGCTCTGCCCGCGCGGCGCCAGAGATCCGAGCAGCAGCCCGGCGAAAAAGGCGATGATCGCAAGCAGGCAGGCCGTACTGGTCAGCATGGTTCCCTTCGGGCGGGAGGCGTGTGGTTGCTGCGGCATGAACGCTCCGGAATACGCGCCGGAACTGGCGGTTTTTTTGGAAATACCCCAAGAACCGGTCAGCGGCAAGAGGCAGGAAGCGTGCTGAAAAAATCCGTCCGCCGGAGGGACGGCGGACGGACGTGTGATTTACAAAAGGCGGGTGCGGAGCCAGCCGTGGGCCTGAGCCGCGGCGTCGGCGTCAGAACCGCCCAGCACGCAGGGGACGGCCTCGTTCAGGGCGCGGGCCAGAAAGGGCGCGAAGTTGTGGAAATCCTGAAGGGTGGTGGAGAGGATTTCCTCGCGGATACGCTGCCGGATGGCCGCTGTGTCGCCGCAGAGACGCCGCCACAGCGCGGCGTTGCCCTTGGCTCCCGGCAGGAGGTAGGCGTCCATGTCGCCGATGGCTCCCACGATGGCGCGGGTCACGTCTTCGGCGCTCAGGCTCAGATTCCCCAGATAGTCCGCCGCGCCGCGGTAGACATCCAGGGTGCGTTCCACATTGGGGTCGCGGTAGGACACAAAGGCCAGGGTTCCGCTGGCGCGGTTGTACTGGACAAAGGAACCGTAGGCGCCGCCCTGCACACGCACCCGATCCCACAGGTAGCCCATGCGCAGGTGCCGCAGGATCACCCTGGCCGAGCCGTGAAAGCTGTAGCCCGTGTTCCGCAGGCTGGCCCCCAGGCCCACATAGTTGACCTGCGCGGGTATCAGCAGGGCTTCCGGTTCGGGCTGGCCGGGCTGTTCCCAGTGTTGCGGCTCCACCGGACAGTCCGGCAGGGCGCGGGTGAGATCGCGCAGCAGCTCTTCGGAGCTGGCCAGGGTTCCGGCATCCGCCGTCAGGCTGACCAGGGCCTGATTGCGGCGCGCCACCAGGCGATGCAGCTGACGAAGATCCGCCAGTACCGAAGGCCAGTCTTGTTCCAGGCGCTGAGCCAGATCCCGGATATAGAACAGATAACTGACCCCGCCGCTGCGTTCGGCAAGCCAGCCGGTGGGGGAAAGGCGAGCGCCCAGGCGCACGCTGACCAGGCTGTGACCGGAGGGGATCAGGCTTTGTTCAAGGCGGGCCTTCTCTTCCATGACCATCTGGGTGAAGCGTTCCCGCTTGTCAAAGCAGGTCTCCGTCAGAATTTCGCGCATGAGGCCGGTCAGTTTGCCGGCTTTGTCCGCGGTTGCCTTGCCGCTCAGTTCCAGGCGGGCCAGGGGGGCGGCGTCGGACAGCCGGGTGTGATAGACGGGGCCGGCGTCCAGACTGCCGGTTTGGGCGGCCACCTCAAGGCCCAGCTCCACATAGCTGTGCCGGGCCGTGCCCATTTCAGTCAGGGCGCGGCCGTAGAGAGGGAGCAGGGGCAGAAGACGGGAGGGTACGCCATCCAGGGGCAGCAGCAGCTTGGCGTACAAAATTCCCGAGCTGTCCAGCTCGTGGAGCAGGAAGGGCACGTCTCCCGCTTTTTCGGCCTGGGGCAGGATGGCGTTGTGCCGGGGCAGATCCCCGAGGCCCAGGGCGGGAATGGAGGCCAGGGCCTCCGGGCTGTCCGGCGCGGCCTGCGCCAGGTGCAGGCGTTCGGAAACGCGGGCGATTTCCTCCCGCTGAGCGGCGCTCATGGATGTGCGTATTTCAGCCAGGCGGGCGTCTTCACGGGCCTGGCGCGCGGCGGCCAGAGTTTCGTCGGGCGTCAGCACCACGGTCACGCGGTGCGTGTTGTCCAGAAACCAGCGGCGTATGGCGTTTTCAAACACGGGTTCCCGGCGCTTCAGGCGCGCCTTGACAGCGGCCAGGGGTTTTTCCCAGGCGAGCGGCGCAAAGGGATCGCCGTCATACAGCCATGTGGACAGGCTGCGGAACATGGCCGCCAGCCCGCGCGGAAAGCGGCCGGTGTTGTTTTCGCGCAGTTCAAATTCCAGGCTGTTGAGGGCGGCTTCCACCGCCCTGGCCGGCACGCCTTCCGCGGCCAGTTCGGCCAGGGTGTCCATGATCAGGGTTTCCGCCGCATCGCTGTCCTGGGGGCGGATGGAGCGCAGCCCGATGGAAAAATAGGCCTGGCGGAGATCGGTCTCCAGACCGGCTCCCGTGATATCGTCACCGAGGCCGGAATCCATCAGCGCCTTGCGCAGGGGCGAGCCTGGCAGGCCGGTGAGGATATGCTCCAGCATGTCCAGCACCAGCATTTCCTCGGTATCGGCCGTTTCGCACAGCAGCCAGTTGACCGTGACATGACCCTGACGGGCGTCGCCGCTGGGTTCCTCTTCCGCCGGGTAGGGCACTTCCACCTTGCGTGCCAGGGCCCGGCGTTCCTGCAGGGGCACGGCCGATTCCACCTGGCGGCGCTCAAAGGACGCGAGCACGGCATCCAGCCTTTTCAGGCGGGCGTCTTCAGGATCGTCGCCCCAGAAGAAAAAACGGGCGTTGGATGGGTGATAATAGGCGCTGTGGAAATGGCGAAACTGCTCGTAGCTGAGGTTTGGGATCTCCTCCGGATTGCCGCCGGAATCCAGAGAGTAGAGCGTATCGGGAAAGACCGCGTGCTGCGATTCCTCCATCAGCACGGAATCGGGCGAGGAATACACGCCCTTCATTTCGTTGAACACCACACCCTTATAGTGCCAGGCGTCCTGCTGCGGCTCCACATCAATGTGCCAGCCTTCCTGGCGCAGCACATCCTCATCGATGCGCGGAAAAAACACGGCGTCAAGGTAGACGTCGATAAGATTGTAGAAATCCTGAAGATTGGTGCTGGCCACCGGATAGCAGGTCTTGTCCGGAAAGGTGAGCGCGTTGAGAAAGGTCTGGAGGGAACTTTTCAGGAGTTCCACAAAGGGTTCCTTGACCGGATAGCGGCGGGAACCGCACAGCACGGAGTGTTCCAGAATGTGGGCCACCCCGGTGGAATCGCGCGGCGGGGTGCGGAAGCTGACGCCGAATGACTTGTTTTCGTCCGTGTTGAGCACCGACAGAAGCTCGGCCCCGCTTCGATCATGCTTCCACAGGCGTACCGTGCCGCCCGCTTCGGACAGGTTTTCTTCCCTGATCAGGGTAAATCCGTATGTGGTCATGACTGTATCCTCAATAGGTTACGCTGCCTGGCCGCGGGGCCGGGCGGCACGGGCTGGCGGGGCCGGGCCTGAAAGCGCGGGCACGACAGCCCCGTCATAAAAAAAGGGTGGCCTGGCGCGCCACCCCTTCATGTGTGAAACACAAGGGAAAGCATCAGCAATTGGCGGCCCGCAGGGTTTCCTCCACCAGTTTCAGGGAGGGGGTGGCTCCATCTTCCAGCCCGCACAGCGAGCGCACGGCCAGCATGAGCAAATCAAAAGGCATGGTCATTTCGGTGCGCCCGTTATGCACGGTGCAGCTGTCGCCCTGCACCGCGATGCGGTAGGCGCGGCGGCTCCGGTTGGGCCCGGAACCGGTCACCACCGAATACACCTGTTCGCGTTCACCGGTAATATACAGTTTTTGATGGGTCAGGGCGCCGCTTTCCTCGTCGTACCAGGAAGCCTCGGAAAAGAGCCTGCCGCGAAAATCAAGGATGGCGCCGTTATCGAGCTTGAGGGCGATGTCTTCCATCGTTTTTTCTGTCGCTTCGGTCATGGCTCCCTCCTGGGGAACGTGGGGGCTCTGGCTGTCTTTGCGGAAATCCGGTATTTTTCCAGCCCGCGCGGCGGGAGAAGTTCCGTCATTCCGAACCTCGCTGAGTCTTAGCACCGGCCCTCAAAGCTTGTCAACGTGAAGACCGTGAGACAAAGCCGGTTCGCTGGTGGAAAGCGGCGTATTGTCCGTGGCATGGCGTATTCCGGGTTCCGCCTCCGGCCCTTTTTTTTCCGCGAATCCGGCGTGTTCTGATGGGTTCCGCTGATGTGGTTCCGGGGAAGGGGCGCCGCCTTCGGGCGCGGGATCATGCTTGTGCGTTTCAGCCTCCGCGGAGTCCGGGCCTGCCGGGTTTTTGAACTGCATCTCGTACAGGCGCCGGTACTGGCCGTTCTCAAGAGCCATCAGTTCCTCGTGCGAGCCCAGTTCCACCAGTTCGCCCTCGTGGATGACGGCAATGCGGTTGGCGTTTTTGATGGTGGACAGGCGGTGCGCGATGACGAACACGGTCTTGTCCTTCATGAGGTTGTCAATGGCCTGCTGGACAATTTCTTCCGACTTGTTGTCAAGGGCGGATGTGGCTTCGTCCAGCACCACCACCGGCGCCTGCTTGAGAAAGGCGCGGGCGATGGCCACACGCTGCTTCTGGCCGCCGGATAAAAGGATGCCGCGTTCGCCGATTTCCGTGTTGATCCCCTCGGGGAGACCGTTGACGAAATCGGTGAGATAGGCGCATTCCAGCGCGTGGGCGATATCGTCCCCGGTGGCGTCCGGATTGCCGAGCACGATATTATCCCGGATGGTGCCCGTGAACAGAAAATTGTCCTGAAACACCACGGCAATATTCCGGCGCAGGGATTGCAGCGTGATATCGCGGATGTCCACGCCGTCAATTTTTATGCTCCCCCCCTGGATGTCGTAAAAACGGGGCAGCAGACTCACCAGGGTGCTTTTGCCTCCGCCGGAGTTGCCCACCAGGGCCAGGGTTTCGCCCACCTTGACTTCCAGCTGAATGTTTTTCAGGACGGGACGCTCGGGCTCATATTCAAAGATGACGTTGTCAAAGACAATATTGCTGCGGATGTCCGGCAGATCCCGCGCGCCGGGCCTGTCGCAGATGGGCAGGGGCGCGTCAAGCAGGTCAAAAATACGTTCGATGGCCATGAACGAATACTGCACGGCCACCACGTTGCCGCTGATGTTCTTGAGCGGGGTGTACAGCATGAGCAGGGCGGTGATGAAGGACACAAAGTTGCCCGATGTGATGGTGCCGTTGACGATAAGCCAGCTGCCCAGGGCCACGGCCAGCCCCAGGCCGATGGAAATGACAAAATGCATGAAGGGCGACAGCCAGGCCGTGCGCCTGGTCATGGCCACAGTCAGGTCAAATACGGATTCCAGCAATCCGAAAAATTTTTGCTTTTGATAGTCTTCAAGGTTATAGGAACAGATGGTTTTGTTGCCGGCAAAGGTTTCATTATATGTGGTATTCAGGGCGGTAAGGGACATGGTATTTTTGCTTACCAGGCCCTTGATGAGCTTTTTTACCCTGACCAGCGGAGCGACCGCAACAAAGAGAATAATGATGGCCACAATCGACAATTGCCATGAATTATAAAAAAGTACTCCGATAAGCGCAATGGAAGAAAAAATGCGGGTAATGAAGTTTTTCAGGTTAGTGAGAAGTCCGGCGCATGCCGTATCAGCATCGGTATTATACCGATAGATAATTTCTCCGGAAGTGGATTTGTCAAAGTAGGCCGGATCAAAGCACACCAGTTTTTCATACAGGCGCTTTTTCAGCGACATGGTGAGCTTGCCCCCCACCCAGACGCTGAGAAAGGTGGCCGCGTAGTTCAACAGCCCCTGAACAAAGGTAAAGGTCACAATAAGAAGGGGAATATACCAGGGCGAGGACATATCCTTGCCCACGACCACGATGTCCGTATACGGCTTGAGGAAAAGCGCGATGGCCGCATCCAGGGAGCCGATGGGGATGCAGATGAGAACGGACAGGAGCGCCCAGAACCAGATGGGTCTGACAAAGGGCCACATGCGCCTGTAGTTGGTGACGAACTGATTGGCCGTGAGGATTTTTTTGACGTCGTGCGGCATGGGTAATCCGAAAGTTAGCGGGACAGGCCGCGCGGGCTCATGGCCGCCTGTTCCCCGGCGCTGAAACATCAATCGGCGGAATGCCACGAAAACATCCCGCCGAAATTCAACCCGGGCTGGCCGGAGGGAAGACAAGCCTCTTCCCTCCGGCGCAGCCGTTATATGTTGGTGGCCTCTTCGGCGGGCAGTTCAAACTCTTCGCCCGTTTCCTTCTTGATATCAAGGGCGATTTTCCACAGCAGGGAAATGATCAGCGCGCCCACCGCGAAGACGCCGAGCCCGATGGACACTTCCCAGAACGAAGGCGTGTAAACCTGGTAGGTTTCATAGGGGGTGGGCATGAAGCCGCCGATGAGCAGGCCCAGGCTCTTGTCGATCCAGGTGGCCACAAAGAGCATGAGGAGCGCCCAGGGCAGAATCTTGTCGTTGGTGCGCAAGCGCGGGGGCAGGAGCAGGGCCATGGACAAAAAGGCGAAAACCACGGCTGTCCACATCCAGCCCGTCACCCACACATTCAGTCCCTCGTGCCCCGCGAACAGGAAGATGAGGGGATGCTGGTGGCCGGGAATGCCGCTGTAGAAGGCGGTGAATACTTCCAGGCAGTAGAAGAAGATATTGATGCCCATGGCGTAGGTGACAATCAGCGACAGCGGACGCACCACGGCCTTGCCGGCATCAAAGCCGGTCAGGCGCTTGAGCAGAAACAGGAGCAGAAGCAGCAGCGCCGGCCCGGAGCAGAAGGCCGAAGCCAGGAAGCGGGCGGCCATGATGGCGGTGAGCCAGTAATGGCGGCCGGGCAGTCCCGCGTACAGGAAACCGGTGACGGTGTGGATGGAAAAGGCCCAGAAAATGGACACATACACCAGGTACCTGATCCACCTGGGCGGCTGGACGTCACAGCGTTCGGCCTCCAGGGTGGTCCAGCCGATGACGGCGTTGAGAATCAGGTAGCCCAGCAGCACGGTGGCGTCCCAGAACATGACCGAATTGGGCGTGGGGTGCAGGAACATGTTCATGACCCGCTGCGGCTGTCCCATGTCCACCACAATGAACAGCATGCACATGACCACCGCGCCGATGGCGAGGAATTCGCCGAAGATGATCACGCGCTTGAAAGGCTTGTAGTGATGGAAATAGGCGGGCAGAACCAGCATGACGGCGCCGGCGGCCACACCCACCAGATAGGTGAACTGGGCGATGTAAAAGCCCCAGGACACATTGCGTGACAGGCCGGTCAGCTTCAGGCCGAAGATCAGCTGAAACACATAGACGACCATTGCGTAGCCTATGACGGTCAGCAGAAAGCAGAGCCACGCGTAGTACCTGGGCGACCCTTTGAGCACTCGTTCAAGCATGGCAGTCTCCTCTAGAGCATTTGATGGTGAGCCGCTCGCGCGGCGCCTGGCGGCGCGGGAAAACCGCGTCCGCGCCCGCGTGGCGGGCGGCCGCCTGTGCGGCCGCCAGAGCATTTCGTGTCGTGGAAATGCTCTAGATGATGTAGTACACGCCGGGGTCGGTTCCCAAGTCTGGTTTGCGGCGCATGCTGAAATTTTCGGCCAGCGCCTTGCGCACCGTGGATTCCGGATCCATGAGATCCCCGAACAGGATGGCCCCGTCCGACGCTTCCACGCAGGCGGGCAGCAGGCCCTTTTCCAGACGCTCGGCGCAGAAGGTGCATTTTTCCACCACACCGCGCATGCGGGTGGGGTACTCCGCATTGAGATCCTTCAGGAAGGGACGCGGATCCTGGAAGTTGAAGCTGCGTGAACCGTAGGGGCAGGCGGCCATGCAGAAGCGGCAGCCTATGCAGCGGTGGTAGTCCTGGGCCACCAGGCCGTGCGCTGTGGTGTATGTGGCCTTGACCGGGCACACCCTCACGCAGGAAGGGCTGGTGCAGTGGTTGCACAGCATGAGGTAGCGGCGTTCCTCCACGTCCTTGGGCAGCACCGGATTGGGGTCGGAGGCGAAGGCGTGGTGGAAGGTATCGTCCCATATCCACTTCACTTCCTGGGGGCCGGGAATGGTGGGCACGTTGTGGGCGGCATGGCAGGCCTCGACAATGGGCCGCAGGGCTTCGGGCGAGGTCAGACGGCGGGTGTCAATGACCATGGCCCAGCGCTTGGCGCGCAGAGCGCCCTTGTCACTGGCGTACGCGCCTTTGCCCGCCGGGGCCGGGGACAGCACGGCCTGGGCCGCCTGAGCGCCCGATGCGGCCGCCAGGGCAAAGCCTGACAGTCCCGCGACTTTCAGAAAGTAACGTCTACTTGAATTCATGATTGTTCCCCTGGGGTACGACGTGGCAATCCCAGCAGTACGGGTTCACGCTGTTTTGATCGTGGCACTTGTCGCAAAAATCGGCCTTGTTGCCGTGGCAGGCCATGCAGGTGTTTTGCAGGCTGGTGTTCCACTCTCTGCCGTCACTGGCGACATAGACGCGCTTTTCCTCGCGCAGGGCCGCGTCGCGCCAGTCAAGCAAGAGGCTCATGTGATTGGCCCGCATCCAGGCGCCCGGTTCCACGCAGGCATCGCCGGCGTTCACGGTCACGGGTTCGGAACCGCCCTGCAGCGTCACCTGGCCCTGCGGCTTCGCCACGTCGGGATAGACATACGCGGGTGAACACAGGTTGATCCAGAAGGGCAGGGTCACTATCCCCGCAAAGATCACCAGACCGGGGATGATGTATTTGGCGTTGTACATTTAGGCGTCCTCCTCCACAGTATCCGCAGAGGCCTCGGCGTCTGCAGGGTCCTCGTCGGGGAAGGGCAAATCCTCCTGCCGCATGTCCATGGTGCGGGGGATTTCGCCCTTCATGACCAGCGCGTTGGCCACCAGCTCGTGCAGGCCGCTCACGGTGACGCCGGGCACCCAGTAGTTCACCAGCGGGGGCAGGGCCGCGCGGTCAAGGGCGCACACGCAGCCCATCCAGTTGACCCCGTGCTTGTCATGCACATAGCGCAGGGCGTTGGCGCGTGGCAGGCCGCCGCGCATGCGCAGATCCATGATTTCCTCGGTATTCAGGCCCGAGCCCGAACCGCAGCAGAAGGTTTCCTCGCGGATGGTATGGACGGGCATTTCCACAAAGTTGTTGCACACGGCCCTGAGCACGGCCCGGGGCTCTTCCAGCAGGCCCATGGCCCGCGCGGGATTGCACGAGTCGTGCCAGGTGGCGATGATGTGGTTGTTGCGCTCCGGCTTGAGGTTGAGCTTGTTGTGATGGATGAGGTCGGCCGTGAATTCGGCGATGTGCACCATCTTGGTGGCCGCCGCATTTGTGAACACCGTGCCGGTGACGGGCGAGACGGGCTGTTCCATCTTGGGCGGGGTGGGGCCATTGTAGGTGGCCATGTACTGGTTCACCACGCGCCACATGTGGCCGCACTCGCCGCCCAGAATCCACTTGGAGCCCAGGCGCTCGGCTTCGGCATACATTTTGGCGTTGAGCTTCTTGGCAATGTCAAAGGACACAAAGGAACCGAAATTGCCGCCTTCCGAGGCGTAGGTGGACAGGGTGTAGTCCAGCCCCAGCTCGTGGAAGAGCATGAGATAGCCCATGAAGGTGTAGATGCCGGGGTCCGCGAAGTAGTCGCCCGAAGGGGTGATAAACAGGATTTCGTGCCCCTTTTCATTGAAGGGCGGATCAATGCGGATGCCGGTGATGGTTTCGATATCGTCGCACAAAAACTCGACGATTTCCTTCATGGCGTGGGGCTGGATGCCCAGATGGTTGCCGGTGCGGTTGCAGTTGGACACCGGATCCATGATCCAGTTGGTGCCAAGGCCCAGTTCCAGCAGCATTTCGCGCACGATGACCGTTATTTCTGCGGTGTCGATGCCATAGGGGCAGTAAAGCGAGCAGCGGCGGCATTCGGAACACTGGTAGAAGTAGCTGAACCACTCCTTGACCACGGCCTTGTCCAGCTTGCGGCCGCCGGCATACTTGCCCAGCAGCCTGCCGGCCAGGGTGAAGTCCTGCCGGTAGACCGAGCGCAGAAGTTCGGCCCTCAGCACGGGCATATTCTTGGGATCGTTGGTGCCCAGGAAAAAGTGGCACTTGTCGGCGCATGCGCCGCAGCGCACGCACACGTCAAGGAAAATCTTGAGGGAGCGGTGCTTTTCCAGGCGCTTTTTCAGGCCGTCATACAGAATTTGCTCCCAGTTTTCCGGCAGGTGCCAGTCTTCCTCGTCGGGGGCCCAGGCATGGGCGTTGGCAAAACCCATGCCGGCCATGGTTTCGGGCTTGGCGGGGTAACAGAAGGTTCCGGCCCTGAAATCCGGTTTGGTATCCATCCAGTTCCGGGCGGGGAAAGCCGGCGTGGCCGCCAGCAGTTCATCGGGCGTAGGCATTTTGGCCATGACCATAACTCCTTGCGAAACGACTTACGCGTCGGCCTTGGGTTCGGGCTGCTTTTCCAGGGGCAGGCCGGCTTCCGCCATGGCGTCGCGGAAATCATCCTCGTATTCGGCGTATGTGTGGTACTTTTTGGGCGGATTCCAGGGGTTTATATGACGTTCCTGGCGCGTGTTGATCCTCATGGTGCGGGTGGGTGACAGGAACACGCCGCCCATGTGCATGAGCTTGGAGAAGGGGAAGTAGATGAGCAGCGCGCTCACGAACGTCAGGTGGACAAAGAAGATATGGCCCAGCCCCTCGGGGGACACGGGGCGCAGGGTGGCCAGGCCCATGATGAATACCTTGGCCTGCGCGATATCGACCTTATCCATGTAGCGCATGCAGATGCCCGAGCCGGCGATGCCGATGAGCAGGAACAGGGCGAACCAGTCCGCGGGCAGGGAGATGGCGCGCAGTTTTTCGGAATTGAGCCTCCGCGCGAACAGGAAGAGCAACGCCAGCAGAATGAGGGCGTCGGTCATGTAGAAGCGGGGCGCGCCTATCTGCATGACGCCGTCCACAAATTCCACCACGCCCACCCACAGGGGGACGGGCTCCAGGAAGAGGCGGGCGTGCCGCAGCAGGATGACCAGCATGCTGTAATGGAACAGCAGCGCGAAGACCCATATCCATTTTGAGGAATAATAGGTGATGCGGGGCACCCCGTTTATGGTGCCGCGCTCCGCGTTCGTGTTGCGGAACAGCGAGCGGAAGGTCAGAATTTCGAGCGCCATGCGGCCGATAACGGCGGTGTTGGTCCAGGGCGCGTCCAGGCGCGAAGGCTTGATCCAGTCCAGCGACTTCTGCTGGCCGCCCACGGTGGGAATGGCGAAGGGCACGGGCGATTTGGCCCAGTACACCACTCTCCAGATAAAGCCGACGACGAACACGACGGCTGCCGCCAGGGGAAGCACCACCCCCAGCAGGTACTGCAGGCCCAGCGCGGCCCCTGCCCATCCTATAAGCAGGATGATCAGGGACGCCCCCAATGCAATGGTCATTCCTCTTACCCCTCGGATTTGCAGTTTCAAAACCGGCGACGGGCCGTGTTCCTCACATGGCGGCAGACGGATCGCCCGGCGAAGCGGTGATTCCGTCGGCCCTGTCCTGCCGCAGCGTGGCCCAGCGCACAAGCTGCGACTGGCTCCGTTTTATTTCTTCCACCCGCAGGTTGAAGACTTGTTCACGGTCGCCCGCGTACAGATCAAGGGCCATCAGCCCCAGGCTGTCCACGCGCGACTCCGCGGCGAGATATTCATCCAGAAGCGCCGCCGCGCCGCTGTGTCCGGCGTCTCCGGAGCCCTGGCGCGGGACTTCGGGCAGCACGACTTCGCGCAGCAGTGTCTTGAGCAGAAAAATGGGGCCGATGGCCTGGGAGGGCGGCATGTCCTGCACGGCGCGCAAGCGCATGAGGTCGGCCAGGGCGCGGTTCACGGCATCCGGGTCGGCATCGCCGCCGGCCACGGCGTCAAACAGAACGGGCAGCGCTTCCCGCACGATGCGGCCCACCGGATTGGCGAAGGGATCTGGCTGAGTGCGCAGAAATCCCGGACTGCTCAGGGGATACGCGGCGAAAAAAAGCTCCGTCCAGCGGGGAAGGAGCGTGGCGCGTCGCTCATGGCACAGTTCGGTGATGCTCATAACAGTCTTTGGCTTGCGGGCTCGGCCCGATGCCGGAGGCGTGGCGCCTCCGGCCGGTAGATACGCGGGTATGCCAGCTTCGGGCAACATCTAAGCTTAGCGGTTTTTTTTTCAATGCACAAGCCGGGACACATCAAAAAACGCGCAAAAAGTGCGCCCGCGCCCGATGGGTCACTCCACAGCGGGAGCGGCGGCCTGCCGGCCCTGATCTCCGCGCATCAGACTATCCAGGCTGCCTGAGCCTTTCCGGGCGGCGACCCCGGATTCGTCGCAGGAGCTGCCCTCGCCGTCGCAAAAAGCGTTCACGCTTAAAAAGGGCAGGGTGTCCGCGCGGGCTTCGGGAGCCTCGGCGCGCGGAGTTTTCTGGGCATGCGCCGGCGAATGCTGAAGAGCGGCGGGCGCGCCGTGAAATTCCACAAAGGGCAGGCGGGCGGAGCCTGCCCTGAGTACCCGCGCGGCATTGCGCCACAGGCGAAATTGCAGGAGCAGAGCGCCGGGGCGAAGCTGGGAGGCCACGGAAGCCTGACCCGCCCCGGCGGCCAGCGAGGCGTCGAGGGCGGCGGCCAGGCCGGCGGCGTCGTGTGCGCCCCGCTCATCCATGCGCCGCTTTATATCCGCGATAATTGCCGCGTCATGCCCGTTTTCGGCCACGGGGCACCACGCGCCCGGGCCGGAGAGTGCCTCGTCATAGGAGCGCACGAGCGAAACGCACGCCGCGCACGACGGCGAAAAATAGATCCGCGCGGCGGCTTCCGAGCCGTCGGCGGGTTCGGCCAGAGCCCAGGGGTCAAGGCTGTCGCGGACGAGGCAGCCCGCATTCACAATGAAGACAAGAGTCCACAGGGCCAGGAGGGGCGAAACGGAGCCATCCGGCCGGCGGCGTTCGGCCTGGCGCACGGCGGCGCGATAGGCGCTGAAGGTCAGGGCCAGCAGAAGGCCGATGATGAGGCAGCTCACGCAGGGGGCGGTGAACAGCATGACAGACAGCAGCAGGCAATCCAGGCCAAGCCCCAGCCCGGAGCACAGCATGCCGCCCAGCCTGAGACCCGGAACGGCGAGGATCAGCAGCAGGCTGAAGCCGGCCACGCCCCCCCACCACAGGGAAACACCGGCCACGGTATAGGCATGGAACAGGGCGCAGCCGTCGCTCACGCACAGCGCCGAGGGGTCGCCCAGCACATTCCACAGGGAAAACAGGATACCCGCCAGGGCCAGAAAAAACGGCCAGGGCAGGAAGCGTTGTTGAAATGCCATGGCTTCCATCCTTTTCCGCGTGACAGGCAGAGGCGTTCCCTAACGTCCGCCTGATTCTGCCAGGCCCATTCGCGGCGCGGTGTTTTTCCAGTAACGCACGGCGCAAAGTCCGTAAAGCTTTTTTCCGTGCATTTCCGGCGAACCGGCGCCTTTCCGCGCCGAAGGCTCATTTTCCGCTCTGGCAATACCGGGCGCTTCGTGATAGACAGCGTCTGTAACCTCCAAAAATTTTTCGAGGCATCCATGCTGTCCTATCCCGCCATTGATCCCGTTGCCGTTTCCTTTGGTCCTGTGCGCCTGCACTGGTACGGCGTCATGTACATCGCGGCCTTCCTGGTCGCCTGGCTGCTGGGCCGCTGCCGGGCCGCGCGCCCCGGTTCGGGCTGGAGCAGCGACCAGGTGGACGACCTGGTCACCTGGGCCATGCTCGGCGTCGTGCTGGGCGCGCGCTTCGGGTATGTGCTGCTGTACGATCGGGAGACCTATCTGGCCGATCCCCTGGAAATATTCCGGGTGTGGAACGGCGGCATGTCCTTCCACGGCGGGCTCGCCGGCGTGCTGATCATCGCCCTGGGCTGGAGCCTTGTCCACAAAAAGCGCTTTCTGGACGTCACCGACTTCATCGCCCCGCTGGTGCCGCCCGGCCTCCTTTTCGGGCGTCTGGGCAACTTTATCAATGGAGAGCTGTGGGGCAAGGTGACCACGGTGGAATGGGGCATGGTTTTTCCGGGCGCGGGCGATCTGGCCCGTCACCCCACCCAGCTTTACGAGGCGGGGCTGGAAGGGCTGGTGCTGTTCGTGATATTGTGGTTCTATTCCCGCAGGCATCGCCCGCTGGGCGCGGTGTCGGGCCTCTTTGCCGTGCTCTACGCCCTGTTCCGCATGACGGTGGAATTTTTCCGCGTGCCGGATCCGCAGCTGGGCTATCTGTTGTACGGATGGGTGACCATGGGCCAGCTTCTGTGCCTGCCCCTCCTGCTGGTGGGCCTTTTGCTGCTGGCCCGCGCCTCGCATGAGAAGAATGACCCCAGCAGGAACAAGGTTGTGCTGGACGACGGTTCCGTGGTGTGGATCAAAAGGCGCTGACCCTTCCTGAAAGCGCCTTGCCCCCCATGGTGCGCGCTGCCTGCCGGGTCTGCGCGTCCTGTTTTTCCCGGGCGCTGTGCCTTTGCCAGGGCCATACGGTCAGAAAAGGTTTTCCCGTTCACCCGGGATGGGCGATCTCCCTGCGCGAAAGGGGGAATGCCGCGTTATTCCGCGCGCATTGACAGGCGCCGGATTTTATGAAATTCAGGCGGTCTGATTTGGAGGTATCATGGCAAAAGAAGACGCCATAGAAGTGGACGGCGTGGTGGAGGAAGCTCTGCCCAACGCCATGTTCCGGGTGGAACTGGAAAACGGACACGAGGTGCTGGCGCATATTTCCGGCAAAATGCGCAAGTTTTATATCCGTATTCTGCCTGGTGATCGCGTGAAGGTGGAACTTTCTCCCTACGACCTGACCCGCGGGCGCATTACCTACCGCATGAAGTAATGCCCAAGGCTCGTCCCGCGCCGGGCGGCGTGCGCGCGGGCCGCCGCAAGGCACTTTCGCTCCCCCCGGCTTTTTCTTCCGCCGCTCTCGTGATCCGCATCGCTCCGCGCGATGTGGGTCTTTTTCGTTTTCTGCTGGAGGGGCGCGACAATCTCGGCCTGTTTACCGTTCTGGATTCGCGCGCGGCGCTGCTCAAACTGCTTTTTTCCCCTCACCAGACTGCCGACATGCGCGCCGCCCTGGCGGAAATGGCCGAACTGGTGCCCTTTGCCGTGGAAGAATGGCCCGCGCCCCGCGGGGCGGGGAGGGGGCATCCGGCAGCCTAGGCGGAGCGGACGGCCCGCTTGGCCCCCATCTGGGTGCGGCGCACCACCCGTGAAAGCAGCCGCCGCTCGGCCCGGCGCAGTATCCAGGACAGGGTGAGGGTGACGCACAGGTAAATGATGGCCACGGTGAGCCAGATTTCAAAGGCGCGGAAATTGATGGAGATGATTTCCTGCCCCTGGCGGGTGAGCTCGGCCACGCCGATTACCACCAGAAGGGAGGTATCCTTGAGGGAAATAATGAACTGGTTGCCCAGGGGCGGAATCATGCGCCGGAAAGCCTGGGGCCAGATGACATAGAGCATGGCCTGGAAGCCGGTCAGACCGGTGGAGCGGGCGGCCTCGCCCTGGCCGGCGTCGATGGAGACAATGGCTCCGCGCACAATTTCCGCGATATAGGCCCCGGCGTTGATCCCGATGGCCACGATGCCCGCGGTGAGCGGCGGGATGCGGATTCCCATGACCAGGGGCAGGCCGAAATACAGAAACATCACCTGAACAATCAGGGGCGTGCCGCGGATGATTTCGATGTAGGTCACGGCCAGGGCGCGCAAAACCCGGTTGTGGCCAGTATTGACGAGGCCCGCCGCGCTGCCCAGGATAAGCCCCAGAATGAGCCCGCACACGGTGATGAACAGGGTCAGCTCCAGGCCGCTCAGTGCCTGTCCGTCACCGCAGATCTGGCTTGCCGCGATGCCGAGCGCCATTCCCGCCACCAGGCCGCCCACGCTGAACAGAAGTATCCGATCGAGATATTCGGAGCGGCTGGCGTCCTCCTGACGAACCACGCGGACTGCCGCGACAAGCCCCGCCAGCAGGCCAAGCATCAGGCCCGCCGCCGAAATTTTCAGCGTCAGTCCCTGGATGCCCACCAAAAGAGGGATGCTGTCAAGCATCACTTCGGGATGGAATTGAAACGCCATGCGATCCGCCTTGAGGCTTGAGAAGCGCTGAGCCGCCTGTATCGGCGCGCCCAGCATGGCCCGGGCTCAGGAGCCGGCGCGCGGCCGGGAAGAAGGGCCCGCCGCGCGCGAAGACCGGGCGGACACCGTGTCCGCCCGGTCACAACAGCTTATTTTGTGTCCGGATCCACGTCAAACCACTTGATGTACAGCGCCTTGTAGGTGCCATCGTCCTTCATGGCCTTGAGGGCGTCGTTGACCTTCTGCACCAGGTCGCTGCCCTTGGGGAAGCCTATGCCGTAGGACTGCCCTTCATAGAGGGGGCCCACCACGGTCAGGGCGCCGTCCGAGGCCTTGGCGAAGTCGCGCACCACGGATTCGTCAAAGAACGCGGCGTCCGCGCCCTTGCCCAGCACTTCCAGATACATGCCGTCGTTGTTGGGGAAGAGCTTGACTTCCTTGGCCTTGGTGAACTGGGTTCGCAGATAGTCCGCCGACGAGGTGCCGGTTTTGGTGGCGATGACCTTGCCTTCCAGGTCTTCCAGCTTTGTGTAGGTACCCGCGTCCTCGCTGCGGACGATCAGCATGATGCCGGTGTCGTAATACGGGTCGGACATGTCCACCACTTCCAGACGCTGGGGCGAAATGGTCATGGCCGCGATGGCCGCGTCGAGGTTGCCGGTCTGCAAACCGGGGATGATGCCGTTGAAGTCCATGGGCTGGAAGCTGTAGTCCAGGCCGGCGCGTTTGGCGATGTTGTCCCACAGCTCAATGTCGAAACCGGTGTAGGTGCCGGTTTCGTCCTTGAACTCGAAGGGCTTGAAGTTGGTGTCGTGGGCCACGACCAGCGGCGCGGCGGCGGCCATGCCGCTTATTCCCAGGCTCAGGCACAGGGCGGAAAGCAGGACGGAAATGCGTTTCATGGAGAATCTCCCTCAAGGACGAGAACATGAAAACCGCTCCCGGCCGGGGCGCCCTGCGCGGACGGCCGGTAGAGAGGCCGAGGCCTTTCCTGAGCGGGAAAGTATCAGTATAGCGGTATTAGCGAAAAAGCACAAGAAGCCCGCGCCGGGCCGGAACCGGAGCTTGTGGCCCGCGCGGGGGAGGCTGCTGGCATTTTTTGGGTGGGGGGCGGACACGAGCCGCGTGTCGCCGGCCGCAGGGAATGTTCCGTTTCCGGCTTCAGCGCCCCGCGTTGCCGGGAGAGCGGAGCGCGGCGGACACAGGGGAGTCCTGGTTCAGCACTTCGTCATACAGGGCCGCGTATTCCGCGCCAAGGCGGAAAGGCCGGAAGCCCTCCAGCGCGGCATGACCGCCCGTCACCAGCTTCTCCCGCAGGGCGGGTTCCTGCATAAGGCGCAGCATGGAACCGGCCAGGGCCACCGGGTTGGCCGGGGACGAAAGCAGAAGCGACGTTTTGTCTTCGCCCAAATCCCGGTGGGCCGCCAGGGCCGTGCAGGCCACGGGAACGCCGCAGCTCCACGCATCCAGAATAACCGACACCCCGCCCCGGCCCGCCGAGTCACAGCACAGGGCCGCGTCGGCCGCCTCAAGAAAGACGCGCCGATCCTGGCCGCCGATGAGGCTCAGCCTGTCCCGCACACCCAGCTTGTCCGCGCTCTCCAGCAGGGAATCGAACAAGGGGCCTTCGCCCACAATGCGCACTTCCCATTCCGGCAGATCCTCAATACCCATGGTTTGAAGATAGGCCATGGACTGAATGAGGCCGGCATGATCCGCCGCCGGGGTCAGGGCGCCCGCGGCCACAAAAATGAAGCGCCCGTTCTGGTGCGCGCTGATAAAGCCCGCATGGGCCCTGTCGGGCGCGGCGGGGCGGGCGGCGGGCAGAATGACCCGGATTTTGGCGTCCGGCACGCCGTTGGCGTGGGCCAGCCCGGCCAGTTCCGTTCCGGCGCAGACCACGGCGTCGAGCTGCTGAATACTCCGGGTGCGCAGTTTTTTGCCGTTTTCGGGCGCGGTGAAGAGGGTGTGCACAAGGTGCAGCTCGCGGTGACGGCGGCGCAGCAGCGCGGCCCGGGTCAGGGCGCCGGGATCCAGGGTATGAAGCAGACGCACGCCGTGACGCCGAATCAGGCGGTGCAGGCTCCACATCAAAGCCAGGGCGGAGCCGCTGTGTTTCAGTTCCACCAGGGGCAGGTCAGCCTTTCGGGCGCCCGCGGCCAGGGGACTGCGCCAGGGGCAGGCCAGCAGGGCCTCATGCCCGGCGTCGCGCAGGGCACGGGCCAGGAGCAGAACCTGTTCCGTCTCATCAGAGGCGGTGGAACCAAGATGGAGAAGCAGCATGGACATCGGCGCAGAATAAGCGCCTTTCAGGCGGGGCGCAAGTGCTGGCGTCGCTCGTCCATGGCAGGCTTATCCTGTTGGAATTTATGGAATTTAATGATAAAATGCGCCATGCGCGGCACGGGATCGCTCAGGCATCGGGGTGGACATGCGCTTCTGCGGCATGGCATAAGGGCGCGACAGCGAAAAGGTTGAGAGCGGGAACGTCCCGGGGCGGGCGCGATGCCGGCTTCGCGGAGGGGCGCTGGAACGACGGGTTTTTCGGAGGCCCTCATGCCTGACGTGAGCATCATCATTCCGGTTCACAACAAGTGGGAGCTCACCCGCGCCTGCCTGCGCTCCCTGGCCGAGCACAGCCGCGGGACGGAATGCGAGGTGATTGTGGTGGACAACGCCTCCAGTGACGACAGCCCCGCCGCCTGCCCGGCTTTGGGCGAAAGCCTGTTCGGCGCGCGTTTTCATTACCAGCGCTTTGAAGAAAACCGCAATTTCGGCCCGGCCTGCAATGCCGGGGCCGCGCTGGCTGATTCGGATCTGCTCTTTTTTCTTAATAATGACACTCTGCTGACGCCGGGCTGGCTGCCGCCCCTGCTGGAGGCCCTGACGGCGGAATCCGGGCTGGCCGCGGTGGGGCCGCTGCTTGTGTACCCGGATGAGACGGTACAGCACCTGGGCATTGTCATCAGTCCGGCCGGAGCCAGCATGGGGCATTTGTACGCGGGGCTTTCCGCCGGGCATCCCCTGGCCCGCCGCCGCCGCCGCTTTCCGGCCATTACCGGCGCCGCGCTTATGCTGCCCCGCGCTCTTTTTCTGGAGGAGGGCGGCTTTTGGGAAGAATATGCCAACGGCTTTGAAGATGTGGATCTGTGCCTGAGCCTGGCGAAAAAGGGCCGGGCCATGAGCGTGGTTCCCGAAAGCCGGGTGATTCATCTGGAAAGCCAGACGCCTGAGCGGCGCGCCCGTGACGTGGATAACGGCCGCCTGCTCCGGACGCGGCATGATTTGAGCCGTTTTGCCAATATGCATACCCTGGCCGATGAGGACGGCCTTGCCCTGCGGGTGGAAGCGGATCTTCAGGTGCGCTTTGCAGTGCCCGAAGAACGCCGGCGGGAACTTTTGCTGCGGGCGCGCGCGGCTCGTTCCTCCCGGGGCGATCTGTGCCTGAACCTGCTGAAGCTTCTGGAAGACGAGCCCTTCTGGGATGAAGGCTGGGCCATGCTGGCCGCGCTGCTGGAGGGAGAGGGCCGCCGGGAAGAGGCCCTGGCCCTGTGGTTCCGGTATTTGCGCCTGAGCCCCTCGCTGGACGCGGCGGAACAGGCCGTGCGGCTCATGCGGGCGCTGGGCATGGACGCCTCTGACCTGAGCGCGGACGTGGCGCGCTGGCACGCGGGTATTCTTGACGAAGAAGCCTATGCCGCCAGACTGGCGGGTATTCTGAGCCTGCTGCGCCGCGACGGGCCGCGTTCACTCATTCCCGCCTACGAGCGGGCCGCCGCCAGGGCGGCGGAACTGCGCGCGCGTCTGCGTGCCGCGGCGCGGCGGCAGTCATAAAAAAGCCGCCGGATCGGAATCCGGCGGCACGGGCGGCACGCACCGGGGCCGCCGTCAGCATTAATGTTCCACTTCCACCTGGGCGGCCACCGGTGTTTCCGGGGGCAGGGTGAGGTAGCGAACCTTCACCGAGTCGCCGCTTTTCAGGCCATCCAGGCCGGAGCCGAGCTCCCTGCCCATGACGCCGCCCAGCACTTCCGATTCAAACGCGGTCTGGGGGCTGACGCGGAATTCCACATCGCCCTTTTTTTCCACATTGACAATGAAGGTATTGCGGGGGCTGTTCACGGCCTTGACCACCCCGTGTACCGAGGCGTCATGGCTGGTGTCGCGAAGAATGCTGTCCAGGCCGTTGACATTGAAGGATGCGGCGCCGGCGCTCAGGGGCAGGCACAGGCTGAACCCGGCCAGGGTCAACCAGAAACTACGCATGGTATACTCCTTGTTCATACACGCTTGAGGGCGTTTTCGGGCGTTTTGCCCGCGCCGTCCCTGTTCCCGTGACGGAACGGCGGCCAGAGGCGCGGGCGTCACGCAAAACTACAGATGAAACACGTCGATGAGGAGGGCGTTTTCCACGTCGTCATGGGCGGGCCATACCCGCGCGCGCACACGGTCGCCCTTTTTCAGGTCGCGGATGCCCTTGTTGGATTCCCAGGTGAAAATGTCGGCGTAGACATTGTCCACAATGGTATTGTCGCTGACCCGAATTTTGGCAAGACTGCCGTCCTTGCGCTTCAGTTCCACGATGCCGGCCGCGGCGTCCAGGTTTTCCACGGTGCCCCGCTCGACCAGCAGAAGGGGAAAGGAAACGACAATTTCCTCGGTGGGCGGCAGAATGGTCAGCACGCCCCACTCGACGCCCTGGGGAAGGGCGGCCCTGGCGGCGGAATTTTGAGCCTTTTCGGCTTGGACTTTGGCAGCCGCGGCCGATGTGGAGGGGGCGGAGGGGGTGGCGCCGGCAGGGGTATCAGCGGCGGATGACAGGGCGGGAACGCACAGCAGGCCGACGATCAGGCCCGCCAGGATGCTTTTGCGATGCATAGGCTTTCTCTCTCATGGTTGGAACTTCTGAAAACGGCGTTCCTGCGGCCAGCAGCGCGGCGTGCAGTTCCTGACGGAGCCTGCGGGCCACGGGGCCGGGGCGGCCGTTCCCAATGGGGCGCCCCTCGTAATGCGTGACGGCCACACATTCGGGCGTGGTTCCCAGTACCAGGATTTCGGAAGCCTCGTACACGATATCTTCGCTGATGTCGGTGAGTATCACCGGCATGAAGGCGCGGGCCAGCTCCATGGCCAGAAGGGCCGTGGTGCCGGGCAGGGAATGCTGGAACGGAGGCAGCAGAAGGCGGCCTTCGGCGTCCACCACCGCCACGTTGGCGATGGCCGCTTCGGCCAGGCAGCCCCGCTCGTCGAAGGAAAAGCTGACGTTGACGCCCCGTTCCGCGGCCTCTCTGGCCATGAGCATATTGGGCAGGTAGTTGGTGGACTTGATTTGGGCCAGATAGGGCTGCTTGGCGGGCACGGCGCTGCGGCAGGCCGTGAGGCCCCTGTCCCAGTAATCCCGTGGCAGGGGACGGCTGCGGGTCGCCACCATGAACAGGCTGCTGCGCGGACATTCGCGCGGATCCACCCCCAGGCCGCCGCCGCCCCGGCCCAGCAGGATTTTCAGGCCGCCATCAGCCACGCCCGCCGCGCGGGCCACATCCAGCACGATGGATCGCACCTCATCCCAGGGGCAGGGCGGCTCAAGGCCGAGGGCGGCGGCGGAATCCTTCAGGCGCGCGATATGCGCGTCCAGCTGCAGGATGCGGCCTTCGGCCATGCGCAGGCTTTCAAAGACCCCGTCGCCGCGGTGCACCAGGTGGTCGTCCAAAGGAACCAGCATCAGTTTGGGATCGCGACAGAGAGCGCCCATGCGGTGCTCGTAAAAGACCAGCACATTCTCCGTGCCGGGCCGGGGTGTTTCCCTCAGGCGTGCCAGCCAGCCTTCCGCGTCCAGTTCCTGAATCATGGAATTCCCGCTTTTTGCCCGGCTTCATGCGCGGGCGTCGTGTCCGTCCGGTTTATTTCACAAACATATCCGGCGCGCGCACCGCGAGCAGATCGCGCTTCAGCAGTTCCTCGGCAATCTGCACGGCGTTGAGGGCCGCGCCCTTGCGCACGTTGTCCGCCACCACCCACAGATTGAGGCCGTTGGCTATGCTCTCGTCCTCGCGGATCCGGCCCACAAAGACCGCGTCCTCGCCGGCCGCGTCCACGGCCATGGGGTACATGGTCTGGGCGGGGTTGTCGCAGACCTGCACCCCGGGCGCGGTGGCCAGCAGGGCGCGGGCTTCGCGGGCGCTCAGCTTTTTGGCCGTTTCAATGTTGATCGCTTCGGAATGGCCGTAAAACACGGGCACGCGCACGCAGGTGGCGGTCACGCGGATGCCGGGATCCTCCATGATTTTGGTGGTCTCGTGCACCATTTTCATCTCTTCCCTGGTGTATTCGTTGTCCAGGAAGACATCGATATGCGGCAGGCAGTTGAAGGCGATGCGGTGGGGATAGGTCTTGATTTCCGGGTCGCGCCCGTTGAAGAGCTGGCGCACCTGGCTTTCAAGCTCGGCAATGCCCTTCTGCCCCGTGCCGCTCACGGCCTGGTAGGTGGAGACCACCACGCGCCGGATGCCGGCGGCGTCGTGCAGGGGCTTGAGGGCCACGACCATCTGAATGGTGGAGCAGTTGGGGTTGGCGATGATGCCGTTGTGATTTTCCAGCGCGTGCGGATTGACCTCCGGCACCACCAGGGGACAGCGATCGTCCATGCGCCAGGCGCTGGAGTTGTCCACCACCACGCAGCCCGACGCCGCGGCATAGGGCGCGTATTCCAGCGAGGTGGAGCCGCCCGCTGAAAAAAGGGCCAGGTTCACGCCCCTGAAGGATTCCCTGGTCAGCTCCCGCACCACCAGTTCATCATCCCCGTAGGGCACCCTGCTGCCCGCCGAGCGGGACGAGGCCAGGGCCAGCACCGAGCTGGCGGGAAAATTCCGTTCGGCCAGCACGCTCAGCATTTCGCGCCCGACGGCGCCCGTGGCCCCCGCGACGGCCACCACCAGAGACTTCTTCATACCATGTGCTCCTGTCAGCGAATGCGCCCCCCGTCTGTCCGGTCATTCCGCAGAGGCGGCCAGGGCAGGAGGAGGGGCGGCTGGAAAGAAAAATTTTTTTGGCATTGCTCCATGGCGCTGTCAAGCCGCTTTTCCCCTTGCCGTGTGCGCTGCCGCATTTCCCCGCGCCGTTCGGGTTTTCCCCGCGTGTTCTGATTTTACCCGGGGGCCGTGAATTCGCCGCTTTTTCCGCCCGCCTTGTACACAAGCCGCACATCGCGGATGATCATGTCCTTCTGCGCGGCTTTGGCCATGTCATAGATGGTGGCCGCCGCTGTCTGCACGGCGAACAGGGCCTCCATTTCCACGCCTGTCGCGCCCCTGGCGCGGACTTCGCTTTCCAGAATCACGGCCGGGGGCTCATCCTGAATGCTGAAACGCAGGTCGGCGTAAGTGATGGAGAGCGGGTGACAGAGGGGAATCATCTCCCAGGTGCGTTTGGCCGCCATGATGCCCGCTATTTTGGCCGCGGTCAGCACGTCGCCCTTGGGCAGAGCCCTGCGGCGCAGCAGATCCAGGGTTTCCGCCCGCATTTCCACCACGCCCCGGGCCCGGGCCACGCGCTCGCTTTCGCCCTTGCCCCCCACATCCACCATGCGCAGAGAGCCGTCGGCCGCCAGATGCGAAAAGGCCGGCGCGCGCACCGTGTGTATCAGGCTTTGCAGAACTTCATCCGGCGTCAGATCGGAGGTGTCGATGACATGGGCGTCCGGCGCGGGCCGCAGCGGATCCACGGCGCGCGTGCGATCCTGTTCGTCGCGGGCCCTGATGGCCGCCAGCACGGCCGCTTTGTCCGCCGCTTCGCCCCGCTGCGCCAGATCGCGGCAGCGCCGTTCGGCGCGGACTTCGGGCCGGGCGTCCAGAAAAAACTTGTGCTGGGCTTCGGGAAAGACCCGTGTGCCCATGTCCCGCCCTTCCGCCACCAGCGACCAGCGGCGGCCCATATCGCGCTGCACGCTTTGCAGCGCTTCGCGCAGCGCGGGCAGGCGGGCCACCAGCGAGGCCAGCCGGCCGGCCTTTTCGGTGCGGATTTCATCGCCCACCATCCGGCCATTGCAGAAAAGGCACAGGCTGTCCGGATTCGAGGGGCAGCTCTCCAGGCTGAAGCGGTATTCCGCGCAGCGCCGCCTGAGTTCCCCGTCGCTGAGGTCGGCCGCGCCCGCGCCCAGGCCCAGGCCCAGGGTGCGGTACATGGCGCCGGTATCCAGATACGCCACGCCCAGGCTTGCGGCCAGGCGGCGGGCCATGGTGCTTTTGCCCACGCCGGCCGGGCCGTCCAGGGTGATGACCGAAGGGCTGTCGCGCAGGTCTGGATTCATGTCTCATCTCCTTAAGGAACAGGGGCGCAGAATATCCGCGCATGCGGCCAGGAAGCACCGGTTTTCGTCGTCTGTTCCCACACTGACCCGCAGCCAGTCTGGCAGATGGTAGCCGCCCAGACCGCGCACAATGACGCCCCGTTCCAGCAGGGCCTGATGCAGGGCGCGGGCGTCCGGCCCAGCCTTGGGCGGCGCGAACATCAGAAAATTGGCGTGGCTGGGCAGCACCGCGCAGCCCAGCGCCCGCAGTCCCTCGGACAGGACGGCGCGGCCCTCGGCCGTCACGCGCCGGGTCAGGCTGTGGAAGGATTCATCCCCCAGGGCGGCTATGGCGGCCTGTTCGGCCAGCAGGTTCACCGAAAAGGGCAGGCGTACCCGCCACATGTACTCTGCCAGGCGGGGGGGCAAAATTCCGTAGCCCACGCGCAGCCCGGCCAGGCCGTATACCTTGGAAAAGGTGCGCAGCAGGGCCAGGTTGGGCGTCTTGTCCAGGTGCCTTAAAAGGGACTCCTTTTCGTCCGCATCGTCCATGCCCGCGAAATCAATGTAGGCTTCGTCCACCACCAGCAGGCAGGCGGGGGGCAGGGCGCGGGCCACGCGCAGCAGTTCCCGCGCGGGGGCCAGCCGGCCGGAAGGGTTGTCGGGTGAGGTGATGAAGACCAGGGTCGTGTTGGCGTCCACCCGTTCCAGCAGCCCGTCGAAGTTAAAGCTGAAATCGTCGTTTAAGGGGGCGCGGCGCAGCTCCACTCCGGCCAGGCGGGCCTGGGTGACATAGAGCCCGAAGCAGGGCCGGAAGGCCACGGCGTTGTGCTCGCCGGGCACGGCCCGCACCCGGAAGAGCAGATCAATGACCTCATCCGAGCCGTTGCCCACAAAAATCCGGGCCGGCTCGACCCCCAGGCGGGCGGCCAGAGCCTCCACCAGCCGGGGATTGCCCGCCTGGGGGTAGCGGAAGACGGATGCGGCGCCGCGCTCCAGCGCCGCCCGCACCACGGGCGACACGCCCAGCGGGTTTTCGTTGCTGGCCATTTTAATAACGCGCTCAAGGTGGTAGCGCCGGCGGATATCCTCGATGCTCAGGCCGGGTTCATAGGGCTCAAAGGCCGCCACCTCCGGGCGCACGTCATCGGGAGAGCTGAAGGGCATGGGCATGGTGTTCTGCCTTTTTTTGCGAGGCCGCCAGGGCCGGCGGGCCGGATAATCGGGAACGGACGGGCCGCCGTGACACGGGGCCGCGCGCCTTGCGCCCTGCCATGAGGAGGTTGCGCGCGGGAAAAAAAGCCGCTTTCCGGCGACGCGGAGCGCGCTCCCCGGAAAGCGGATACACGGCGCCCGAGACGAAGCTCAGGCCTGCGCCGGGCCATCCTCGGCGGGGCGGATGGTCAGCACGGGCAGGGACGAATTTTTGACCACCTTTTCGGCCACCGAGCCAAAGAGGATGCGGTCGATGCCCTTGCGGCCGTGGGTGCCCATGACGATGAGGTCGGCCTTTTCATTTTCGGCCAGGGCCAGAATTTCTTCGGCCGCGTAGCCCACCACCACTTCCGCCTTGACGGGGACGTCGACGAAATGTTCGGCCACAAAGGTGCTCATGGCCTTTTCCGCGCCGCTGACAATTTCGCCCACGAAGCTGTCAATGGTGTTGGGAGGCACATGGAAGCCGGTGTACTGGGTCAGCGTGGGGGCGGCGTAAACGGCCACGATGCTTGCGCCGGACAGCCGGGCCAGCATGGCGGCGTATTCCGCCACGGGCTTGCTGTGATCGGACAGGTCGAGCGCGCAAACGATTTTGTTCAGTTTCGGCATAAGAAGCCTCCAGGTTGAAAACCACATGAGGGAGGGAAGTCCCTGAAGGTTTCCAGAATAGGTGTTTTTTGCCGCATAGACAAGTGCCGCAATGCGCTGGCGGCGTGTTCCGCCCGGGCGGCACCGGGCAGGCCGGCATTCTTTGCCTGGCGCATTAAAAAAAAACATGCTATTTCAGGCACTGAGAGAGCCGATACGCGCTGGCAGGCTTTTTGCTTGCACGAGGAAAACAAGCTTGGAGGTCCCATGAAAATTAATGAGGAACTGGAGCGTGTGCTCGGGACGGAAGCGTTCCGGCAGCAGCCGCGCACGGTGGGAGGCTCCGGCGGAGACGGCTTTGAGGATCTGCTGACCCGGCAATTGATGCAGGGTGAGCAGAAGGACAACGCCGACCTGCTGCGCGCGCTGGGCGATCCTCTGCGCCTGGCAAACATGGATGTGATGACACTGGGCGGCCTGAACGCCGCCGAAAACCCCGGCGACCCTGATTCCGCCTTGCTGGAATCCCTGACCGCCGGGCTGGCACAGGGGCTGGACGGGCTGGACAGCTACGCCGCGGGGCTTGGCGATCCCTCCTCCGACGGGCTGCGCCGGGCCTGGAGCGCCCTGGAAAGCCTGGACGGAACCATTGCGGGAATGCGCCAGGATCTGGGCAAACTCTCCCAGCCCAACGCGGAACTGGAATCCATGCTGAATGAATTGGAAGTTCTCGCCGCGACCGAGAAGTTCAAATTCAACCGCGGGGACTACCTGATCGGCTAAGTCCGATATCACCCTCTTGCGTCAGTTCAGGGCGGGGATAGACTATCCCCGCCCTGACTGTTTGTGGTCGTCAGGGCCGGCCCCTGGAAAACAAGGCGGCTGTGATGTTTTTCAATGCGTGCTCCCAAGGAGCGTTTTATGAAAAAGGTTCTTCTGCCCGCCCTGGTGGGCATGGTTGGTCTGGCCCTTGTATTGCTTGCCGTGGGCGGAGCCCTGAACGTCTCGGACAGGCCGGATTTTATTCAGGGGGAAATCGACGCCACCCGGGTGGACGTTTCGGCCAAAATTTCCGGGCGCGTGGCCGAGCAGTGTGTGCGCGACGGGGCGCAGGTGAAGGTGGGGGATGTGCTGCTGGTTCTGGACAGTCCCGAGCTTCAGGCCCGCGTGCAGCAGGCCGAGGCCAGTGTGGCCGCCGCCCGCGCCCAGCTTGAAAAAGTGCGCAACGGCACGCGCGTGGAAGAGGTGCGCCAGGCCGAAAACGCGCATGCCGAGGCTGTGGCCGGCCTCACCGTGGCGGAACAGACTTTTGCCCGCGTCAAGCGCCTGCACGAGGCGAGGGCCATTTCATCCCAGAACTACGACGAGGCCAAAAGCCAGCTTGAGGTGGCCCGTGAACGTGAAAAAAGGGCCCGCGCGGCCATGGACATGGCGCATGCCGGGGCCCGCATCGAGGATGAGGAGGCTGTGGACGCCCAGGCCCGTGTGGCCGAAGCCAAACTGGCCGAGGTGGAATTCATGCGCGCCGACCTGCGGCTGGAATGCCCCATGAACGGTGAGGTCAACAAGGTGCTGGTGCGCCAGGGCGAGCTGGTCAGCGCGGGCTATCCCCTGATCACGCTGGTGGATCTGAACGACGTGTGGGCCGTGGTGCAGCTGCGCGAGGAATACCTCACCCATATCCGCATGGGCGAAACCTTCACGGCCCGCGTGCCCGCCCTCGGCGGCAGGGAAGTGACCTTCCGCGTCACCTATATCGCCCCGCTGGGAGATTTTGCCACCTGGCGGGCCACCAACAATTCGGGCTCCTTCGACCTGAAAACCTTCGAGATTCACGGCGAACCCGTGGAGCCCGTGCCCGGCCTGCGCCCCGGCATGAGCGTGATTTTCAATATTAAGGACAACAAACCGGGGGCGTGACATGGCCGGCGTTCTGGAAGCGGCGGCGCGCCAGATCCGCTCCTGGCCCGGGAGCCTTGCCTTCTGGTGGCTGCTGGTCTTTGCCCCCGCGGGGGGAATGGGGCTTGTGTGGGCCATGCTGGACGCAGGCGTGCTGCGCGGCGTGCCGGTAGCCTTGTGTGATCAGGATCACAGCGCTCTGTCAAGGCGGCTGGCCCGGAACATGGATGCCATCCCCAGCATGCGCGTCGCCCGGGTGACCAGCGGCGCGGACGAGGGTGAAGCGCTGCTGCGCCGGGGTGAGGTGTACGGCCTTATCCTGATTCCCCGCGGTTTCGAGCGCGATGTCCTGCGCCGCAGGCCTGTCCGGCCGGTGGCCTTCCTGGAAGGACAGCACATGGCCGTGGCGGGCGTCCTGAACCGTGATTTGACGGAACTTGGCCTCGACCTGTGGCGCGAGCTGGATGCCGACCTGCGCGAGCGCATGGGCGTGCCCGCCTCCTCGGCCCTGCGGCAGGCCTCCACCGTGGGCCTGGATCTGCGCCCCATCGCCAATCCCGGTTTCAATTACCGCCCCTTTCTTCTGCCCGGTGTGCTGGCGGCCCTGCTTCAGCTCTGCCTCAGCATCATGACCGTCAATTCGCTTGCGCGCCTGTGCCGCCGTGACGGGCCCGTATGCGGCGTGTGGCGTGAAATTGCGGGCACCCTGCTGCCGCAGGCCCTGTGGATCTGGCTTGTGGGCTGCGCCTTGACAGGGCTTTTGGTGCTGCATGGCGATCTGGCCCTGCGGGGCGGTTTTGGCGCGCTGGCCGCGGCCTGGCTGGCCTTTTCCCTGGCTGCCGCCGCTCTGGGGCTGCTCATTTTTGCCCTGACCAGAAGTTCCATCCAGAGCCTCAGCGTGGTGTCCGCCTTTTCTTCCCCGGCCTTCGCCTTTGCCGGGCTGACCTTTCCCATCCTCAGCATGCCCTTTTTCGGGCGGATGTGGGCCATGCTGCTGCCCGTGACCCACATGCTCAAGATTATGGTGCTCTGCGGGCAGATGGGATCGCCCGCCCCGGCGCAGGTGCCGTCCTTTCTGTCCCTGACGCTGCTCTTCGCGGCGGAAGTTGCCTGCGGCCTGCCCCTGGCCGCCCTGCGCGTGAGCCGGGCCCGGCGGGCACCGAAAGCCTCTGGTGAAGCGCCCGTCCCTTCACCCGGTGAATCATCCGGGCCGCGAAGCCTGTGGCCCCGGCCCGGGCAGGAGTTTCACCCATGAAAATCGTGTTCCGCGCCTTTGCCGAGGAATGTCAGACCCTGATCCACAGCCTGGCCGCGCTGACCCTGCTGGTTATGGGCATTGTCTTTTATTCCGTGCTGTACCCGCAGCCCTACCTGCATCAGGTTCCGCAAAAACTGCCCCTGCTGGTGGTGGATCGCGATCGCAGCACCACCAGCCGGACACTGCTGCGCCTGCTTGATTCCACCGAAGGCGTGCGCGTGGCCGCCGTGTATGGGAACGCGCCCCTGGCCCTGGCCGATGTGCGCGACGGCAGGGGGCAGGCCGCGTTGATCATTCCCGACGATTTTGAGCGTAACGTGCTGCGCGGCGCGCCCAGTATTCTGCCCGTGTATCTGGATGCGGGCTACCTTTTGCCCTACCGCGTGATCTACAGGGGGATCAAGCTGGCGGCGGAAAACATGGGCGCGGGCGTGCGCGTGCAGCAGCTGGAAGCCCGGGGCATACCCGAAAAACCCGCCCTGGCCTTGCAATTGCGCGGCCAGTTTGACGTGCGCACCCTGTACAACCCGGCCGGCAGCTACGCACTCAGCATTATTCCCGCCGTGTTTATCCTCATCCTGCAGCAGACCCTGCTCATGGGCAGCGCCGTGCTGGCCGAACGCCTGTACCGCCCGGACTACGCCCGGAAGCCTTCATTCCGCCATGCCTCCAGCGCCCGGTATCTGGCGGGGCGCCTGCTTTTCCTGTGCTGCCTGTATACGGTGTACGCGGTCTACTACACATGGCTTCTGCCCATGGTGTATGATTTGCCCCGCGCCGCGTCCACCGGTGATGTGCTGCTTTTTCTGCTTCCGTTTTTCTGGGCCTGCGGGGCGGCGGGCACGGCCTTCGCCCGCCTGATCGGCAAGCCGGAATATGTGATGATGGCCGGCCTGCCCTCGTCCATTCCCTTTCTTTTTCTTTCGGGCGTTGTCTGGCCGCCGGAGCTCATGCCCGCCGCAGTGCGGGCTCTGGCCCAGATACTGCCCAGCACTCCGGGGATTACCGGCTACCTTCTGCTCTCCCAGCGCGGGGCGACGCTTTTTGATGTGCTGCCCCTGTGGGGTCAGCTGTGGGGGCTGGCGCTCCTGTTTTTCGGCCTGGCCTGGCTGCTCATCAGGCTTCGCGCCGGGGACAGGGCGTAAACGCGCGGCATGGCGACAGAGCAAGGCCCGAACTGTGCTCAGCCCGGGCCTTGCGCGAGCGCCTGTCAGGCGCGTCTTAACCGTGTGCCAATCGTTATGCCCCATGAGCCATGCCACGGGGCAGCGCTTTCGTGTCAGCCGCCTGTCAGTCGGCCTCCCTGGCGGCCTGGTGTTCGGCAATCACCTTATCCACCACGGGCTGGGGCGCTTCCTCATAGTGGTCGAATTCCATGGTGAACACACCCTGGCCGCCGGTCATGCTGCGCAAATCCGGGGCGTAGCGCAGCACTTCGCTCATGGGCACATGGGCCTTGATTTCGGTAATTCCGGCCTGGGAGTCCGAGCCCAGCACCTTGCCGCGCCGCGAGGACAAATCGCCGATGACGTCGCCCATGTAGTCGTCGGGGATGGAAACCGTGACCAGGGCCACAGGCTCCAGCAACACCACCTTGAGCGTTTCCATAGCCTTTTTGAAGGCCAGCGAGCCCGCCACCTTGAAGGCCATTTCCGACGAGTCCACGGTGTGGTAGGAACCGTCGTACACCCTCACCTTGAAGTCCACCACCGGATACCCGGCCAGGTAGCCGCGCGCGGCGGATTCCTGAATGCCCTTGTCAATGGCCGGGATATACTGGCGCGGGATGACGCCGCCCACAATGCCGTCTTCGTACACATAGCCGGAACCGCGCGGCAGTCCTTCCATTTCGATCCAGCAGTCGCCGAACTGCCCGCGCCCGCCGGACTGTTTCTTGTGGCGGCCCTGCACCTGGCATTTGCCCTTGACCGTTTCGCGGTAGGGCACTTTGGGCGTTTTGAGCAGAATGTCCACCTTGGAGCGGCGTTTGGCCTTTTCCACGGAGATTTCAATGTGCAGCTGCCCCATGCCGGCAAGCAGAATATCGCCGTTTTCCTCGTCACGGCTCAATTTCAGGGTGACATCCTCATCCAGCAGCTTCTGAACGGCGGCGTAGACCTTGTCTTCCTCGCCCTTTTGGGCGGGGGCCAGGGCGAAGGTGATGAGCTGCGGCGGCAGGGCGGGCATGAGCAGGGCGAAGGGGGCCTTTTCGTCGCACAGGGTGTCGCCGGTGCGGGTGGTCTTGAGCTTGGCCACACCCACAATGGCGCCGGGGCCGAGGGTTTCCTTGCACGGCGTCTGGTTCTTGCCGGTGACGAAAAGCAGGCTGCCCATGCGTTCCGTTTCCCCCGACCGCATGTTTTTCAGGGTGGCGTCGGGGCCCAGCTCGCCGGACAGCACGCGGAGCATGCTCAGCTGACCGGAGAACGGGTCGTTGAGGGTCTTGAATACCAAGGCGGCCACAGGCTGATCCGGCGTGCCGGGGCGCTCCGCGGCGTCGCCGTTTTCATTTTCACCCATCCAGGCGGGGCGATCCAGCGGCGAGGCCAGCAGCTTGTCAATCTGGTTGAGCAGGCGGCGGCCGCCCTTGTTGGCCAGGGACGAACCCACCAGCACGGGCACGATGTCCCCGGCCAGCACGCCCTTGCGCAGGCCCTGCTCGATTTCTTCGGGGGACAGGGAGCCTTCCTCCAGGTACTTGTTCATCAGAACTTCGTCGGATTCCGCGATGTTTTCCACGGCGGTATCGCGAAGCAGGGCGGCCTCATCGGCCAAATCGGCGGGCACCGGGGCTTCCGTGACGCTGCCGTGGTCGCCGAACATGAGCGCCGTGCCCGCGAACACGTCCACCAGGCCGACAAAGGCGTCCTTGTCCAGAATGGGGATATAGAAGACCACGGGCTTCATGCCCAGGGTGGAGGTCAGCCCGCCCAGCGCCATGTCAAAATTGGCGCGCTCGCGATCCATCTTGCTGATAAAGACGATGGTGGGCAGGCCGGCGGCCTTGATATGGGCCCACAGTTTGCGCGTCTGGGGCCGCACGCCGTCCACGGCGTCCAGGGTCAGCACCACGCTGTCCACGCCCTGAAGCAGGTAGTCCAGGTCGCCGTTGAAATTGCTGTCGCCCGGAATATCCACCAGAAAATGCCGGTTTTTGTTCCACAGGAAGGTGGCGAATCCCGGCTGTACCGAACCGCGCCGCTTGACTTCCTCAGGCTCATAGTCCAAAGAGGTGCTTCCCTCTTCAACCGCGCCCAGACGGGTCACGACACCCGCCTGAAAGAGCAGCATTTCCGCCAGCGAAGTCTTGCCGCAGCCGCCGGTGCCGACCAGGGCGTAGGTGCGTTGCGTTTCCAGAGCGTTGGACATATTTCTCTCCTGTGCGTTGAGGATGAGCTTCCAGACTGTGGAACGACCCGTGCCGCATCCGGAACCAGCCGTTCCGGGCGAATCCCGGCCGGTTCGACCGGGCTGAGCGGCCTGCTGGATTGTTGAAAAACGGCGCGGGCAGCTTCCATTTGTCTTAGGGAGAGGTCTTGTGTCCTGTCAAGGGCAAAAGCACAGCGGCCCATTCGCCCTTTCAGGGAAAGATATTTCTTATCCGCTTGAACTGACAGGAAAATTTTTTGGGGAATCATCACAAGGGCGAAAGTTTCCCCAGATTTCGCGCGGGGGGAAAAGCATGCCGTCATTCCCGCTGTGGCTTCCGGGCCTTGCTGTTGCGCTGCTCGTGCTCGTGCTCCGCTTTATGCGGCCCCGTGCCTCATGGGACTCTTTTCGCGCCGGAGCGCTGGCCGATGGGGAACGCATCCGGCGGGAGACCCGCCGGGCTGCCGAGGCTGTCTGCGGTGAGGAGGCTCTTCTTCCCCTGCGCGCGCTCCTTCGTGAACTGCCCCTTCCCGCCGGCGTCTCGGTGCGGGAGGAGAGCGCGGAGCCGGAAGAGCTGCGCGTGCTGGTGACTTCTGCCCGGGCTTCGCTTATGCTGCGCGTGCGCTGTGTGTCCTGCCGGCGGGCGGGGCGGCGTCTGATGAGCCCGGCGGCGCTGTGGCTTCTGGCCGCGCGTGATGCCCGAAGCGGCGCCGCCGCTTCGGGTGCCGCTCTCGCAGACCCCTGGCCGGATCGTTCGCCGGATATCTGGCAGGGCGCCTGGCCTGCGGAGGAACGATTCACTGATCTGGCCGCCTGCGCGGCGCGCCTGCAGAACTGTGTCGCCGATCCCGCATCGGCGCTGGAGAGTCTTCATGTCGCTTCGGATGGATGAGTCTCCCCCCGTGTCCTCCATCGTCATTGTGGGCGGGGGGCTGGCCGGCTGTGAATGCGCCCTGACCCTGGCCCGCTTTGGCGTGGCCTGCACCCTGTACGAGCAGAAGCCCGTGTCGTTTTCCCCGGCCCATACCAGCCCCCTGCTGGCGGAACTGGTCTGTTCCAATTCCTTCCGATCCAACGATCCCGGAACATCGGGAGTGGGCCTGCTCAAGCAGGAAATGCGGGATTTGGGCAGCGCCGTCATGGCCGTGGCGGACGCCGTGAGCGTGCCCGCGGGCAAGGCTCTGGCCGTGGATCGCGAGCGCTTCGCCGCCGGGCTGACCCGGCGGGTGGAGGCCGAGCCCCTCATCCGTCTGGTGCGCCGCCCCGTGCGATCCCTGGAGCCGGCCGAAGAACCCGAACTGGCCGGGCGCACGGTGGTGGTGGCGGCGGGGCCCCTGGCTTCCGAAGAGCTGGCGGCCTCCCTGCGCCGTTACAGCCATGCCGGGCCGGACTCCGGAGAGGATGCCGGGCTGTATTTTTACGACGCCATCGCGCCCATCGTGAGCGCGGAGTCCGTGAACATGGGCGTGGCCTTTTGGGGCTCGCGCTACGGCAATGACGGCCCGCCCCCGCCCTATGCCGATGACGCGCCCCTCATTGTGCCTCCGGCTGTGTCCCCCGCGGGGTCTGCCGTTGAGCCCCGCGCGGAGACGGCCTGCCCCGCCGGCGGGCAGGCCGGCGACTACCTGAACTGCCCCATGACCCGTCAGGAATACGAGGCCTTGTATCAGGCCCTGCGCGCGGCTGAACGGGTGCCCGCCCATGCGTTTGAAAGGGAAGTGCATTTTGAGGGCTGTATGCCCATCGAGGCCCTGGCTGACAGGGGGGAACGCACCCTGACCTTTGGGCCGTTCAAGCCTGTGGGTTTCACCGATCCGCGCACCGGGCGCCGGCCCTATGCCCTGGTTCAGTTGCGCGCCGAGAACGCCGCCCGCAGCGCCTATAATCTGGTGGGGTGCCAGACCAAAATGACCCATGCGGCTCAGGAGCGCGTGTTCCGCCTGATTCCCGGTCTGGAGCGGGCCGAATTTCTGCGCTTTGGCAGTATGCACCGCAACACCTACGTTAACGCTCCGGCCTGTCTCAACGCTGATCTTTCACTCAAAAAGCGTCCGGATGTCCATCTGGCTGGCCAGATCACGGGTGTGGAGGGCTATGTGGAATCGGCGGCCTGCGGTCTGTGGGCCGGGCTTGTGCTGGCGGTTCGCAGCCGAGGAGGCGAGCTGCCTCCCCCGCCGCCCGAGACGGCTCTGGGGGCGCTGCTGGGTCATTTGCGAACCCCGGCCCGGCATTTTCAGCCGTCCAATGTTCATTTTGGGCTCATGCCGGAGCTGGAGGAACGGGCGGTCAAACAATCGCGCAAGGCGGCTCTGGCCGCCAGGGCCCGCCGCGGTTTCGCCGCGTGGATGCGGGACACGGCTGTCCTGTCCGTGCGCCCTCCGGCCTGAGCGAAGCGGGCCTGACCATTCGGGGGATGCCGGCTTTGGGGATGAGCGGCCTGATTATCCTCAGCGCCGCCGGCTTTTTTGCTGTCTCCACTGGCGGGGCGGCAGGGGCTGATCGTCGCGCCACAGCCCGGCGCGCCGCTCGCGGGCCTGCCGCTCCCTGGCTTTCCATCCCTCGCAGAAGGGCGCGCGGCAGAAGTACTCGTAATACCAGGCCATACCCTGCTCCAGCTGGCGCTCGTTGAGGCTCGTGTCCTCTCCTTCCGCAAAGACCACGGCCACCACCCGGCCGTACTGATCCTCGTCCATGGGGGCCACGGTCAGAATTTTCCCTTTCGCCATACCCAGAAGGTTGCGGCGCGAGGCCTGGCCGTAAGCCTGGTCGCTTTCCGGAGCGTCCACGCCGTAAAGGCGCAGTTCCTGCTTCTGTCCGGAATCCACGCGGCGTACGGTAAAGCTGTCTCCATCGGCGGCGTGCAGCAGGCGCGCCTGCCACCGGGCGGAGCCTGACAAGGGCTGGGATGAGGAGGCCGGAGAAGACGAGGATGCCCGCCCGGCCGGCTCCGCGCGGTCGGACGCCGGGAAGATCCAGGACAGAAGGGCCAGCAGCGCCGCCGCCAGCGGCAGACCGAAGCGGGGCAGACGTGTCATGGCAGTTCCCGCACCAGTTTTTCCAGAGCGGAGGCAATGCCGTCCACGTTCAGGCCCAGCCCGGCGCGCAGGACGCGCGCCTCGCCGTGGGGCACAAAGCGATCCGGCAGGCCCAGACGGCGGATGCTGAGCGAGCCCGGCAGATGGTGATCGGCCAGAAGTTCCAGAACCGCCGAGGAAAATCCGCCCAAAAGGCTGTTTTCTTCCACCAGCAGCAGGGCTTCGTGAGTCTTGGCCAGGGTCAGCAGCTGCGCTTCGGGCAGGGGCTTAATCCAGCGGGGATCGAATACGGCGGCCCGGTGGCCAAGGGTGTCCGCCACGCGCCGGGCGGCCTCCAGGGCGGGCAGGGCGCGCTGGCCAGCGGCGACGACGCAGACCCGCCCCTCGCCCTCCATGAGCATTTCTCCCGAACCGGGGGGCAGAAAACGGAATGACCGGGGCGGTACGTCCATGTCATTTTCCGTGGAGAGAGACGCCACCGGGCGGCTGTGGCCGCGCGGGTAGCGCAGGGCCGTGGGGCCGTCGAGCTTCAGGGCGGTAAAGAGCGCGTGCGCCAGATCCGCCTCGTCGCGGGGCGCCGCCAGCGCGAGGTCGGGAACCACGCGCAGCCACGACAGATCAAAGGCCCCGTGATGGGTGGGGCCGTCTTCGCCCACCAGCCCGGCCCTGTCCAGGCACAGCACCACGGGCAGTTTTTGCAGGCAGACGTCGTGGATGATCTGATCATAGGCCCGCTGCATGAAGGTGGAATAAATGGCCACCACGGGCCGCAGGCCGCGGGCGGCCAGACCGGCGGCAAAGGTGACGGCGTGTTCCTCGCAGATGCCCACGTCCACAAAGCGATCCGGGAAGCGCTCACGGAACTCGCTGAGCCCGGTGCCGTCCGGCATGGCCGCGGTGATGGCCACAATGCGCGGGTCGCTTTCGGCCAGTCTGCACAGGGTTTTGCCAAAAGCGCGGCTGTAGCCCGGCCCGTGCGGCTCGTCGCTGGGCGGATACAGGGGGCGGCCCGTGTCGGCGGAAAAGCCGGACACCCCGTGGAAGCGTTCGGGGTCGGCCTCGGCGGGCGCGTACCCCCGGCCCTTCTGGGTTCGCACATGGAGCAGCACCGGGGCGTCAAGTTCCTTGGCCGCTTCGAGATAGCGGATGAGCTGGGCGCTGTCGTGGCCGTCGATGGGGCCTATGTAATTGAAATGAAAAGCTCCAAACAGAGAGCCCGGAGTGAAGAAACTTTTAAAGCTTATCTCGCCCCGTTCGGCAATATCCAGCAACCTGGGGCCGATGCTGGGAACAGAGCGCAACACGCGCGTTATGCGCTGCTTGATCCGCCGTGTCCGTCTGCTCAGCAGACTATGGCTCAGAAACAATGAAAGCGCGGCCGGCGGCCCCGGTCTTTGGGGTCTTGGACAGGCGCCGGGGGAGTTTTCGTGCAGAACCTGAGACAGCGCGCCTACGCTGGCCGCGATGGACATATTGTTGTCGTTGAGGATGACAATGAGGCGTTTGCCCATGCTTCCGGCCTGGTTCAGGGCCTCAAAGGCCATGCCTCCGGTCAGGGCTCCGTCGCCGATGACGGCCACCACATGTTCGTCGCCGCCCATAAGATCGCGGGCCACGGCCATGCCCAGAGCCGCCGACAGCGAGGTTGAGGCGTGCCCCGCGCCGAACGTGTCGCAGGGGCTTTCTTCCCGGCGCGGAAAGCCGGACAGCCCCCCCTGCCGGCGCAGGCTGCCGAAGCGTGGTGCCCGGCCGGTAAACAGCTTCCACGGATAGCTCTGGTGGCCCACATCCCAGATCACGGCGTCGCGGCGGGGGTCAAAAACCGTCAGCAGGGCTATGGTCAGTTCCACCACGCCCAGCGAGGACGCCAGATGCCCGCCGTTGCGCGACACGACCCTGATGATGACGTCGCGCGCCTCGCGGGCCAGTTCTTCCCGTTGCTGCGGCGTGAGGGCCGGTATGTCGCCTGGCAGGTTCAGGGAGCTGAGCAGGGGCGGCAGTTCACACGGCATAGACAAAAACCTAGCATGTCCGGGATACAAGGTAGCGCGCGGCAAGGCGCAGAAAGTCAGCTTCCTGCCCGTCAAAGAGCGCAGGTTCCACGGCTTTTTCCGCTGCCCGGCAGTGTTCTTCGGCCAGGGCGCGGGCGGCGTCCAGGCCCAGCAGGGAAGGCCAGGTGGCCTTGGCGGCCCTGCCGTCGTGCCGCAGGTTCTTGCCCGCTTCCGCCTCATCGCCCACTACGTCAAGGATATCATCCGTTATCTGGAAGGCGATGCCCAGCTCCTCGCCAAAACGGCGCAAGGCCGCGCGCCGGGCCGCGTCGGCCCCGGCCAGAACCGCTCCGCATTCGCAGGCGGCGGCCAGGAGCGCTCCGGTCTTTCTGGCATTGAGATCCACCAGTTCGGCGCAGGACAGCGCGTGCCCCTCGGCGTTCAGATCCAGCATCTGGCCTCCGGCCATGCCCGCCGCTCCGGCGGCGCGGGCGGCCAGGCGGACAGCCTCCAGCACCCGTTCCGGGGGCAGCGGCGCGGCGGCCATGCGGCCGAAAGCGTCGGTGAGCAGGGCGTCTCCGGCCAGAATGGCCGCGGCCTCGCCCCAGGCCTTGTGGCAGGTGGGACGCCCCCGGCGCAGATCGTCGTCGTCCATGGCGGGCAGATCGTCGTGGATCAGCGAATAGGTATGGATCATTTCCAGGCCGGCGGCAAAGGGCAGAACGCCCCTATCCAGGCCGGCCCCGCCCCGCGGAGCGCAGGCTCTGGCGCAGGCGAGGCACAGGACGGGCCGCAGGCGCTTGCCTCCGGCCAGCAGGCTGTAACGGGCGACCCGGGCCAGCCCGGGCGGCACGTCGTCCCCCGTGTAGGTCTGCTCCAGCTCGGCCTCAACCAGGGCGGCGCGCCGGCTCAGCAAGGTCTTCCAGTCCCCGGAGGGAACATGCGCTGTGTCAAAGGCCATAGCCGTTTCCGTCCGCGCCGTCGGGGCCGCCTTCCCGGGATTCGTCCCCGCCGGCTTCGGCCCAGGACTCGGGCTCGAAGGGCTGGCAGGCTCCATTTTGATAAATTTCAATCTCGTGCCGGGCTTTGGCGAGCTGCCCGCGGCAGGCTTTGGCGTGAGCCAGTCCTTCCTTGTACAGGGCGACGCTTTCCTCCAGAGGGCTTTCGCCTGATTCCAGAGCGCTCACAATGGCCTGGAGACGGGTAAGGCGTTCCTCAAAGCTGAGTTCCCTGGTTTTTCTGGTCATGACTTTTTTTCCGCCTTGCCGGACGAGGCTTTTCCGGGCTGCTGCGCGGGCCGCGCGATGACATCCTCGGGCGTGGGCCCGCCCACCACCTGAAGCGGTTCCGAATACAGGGGCATGGCGTCCACGGCCACGCCCTGCACCATGAGACCGAGGTGCAGGTGGGGGCCGGTCACGCGGCCTGTGGCGCCCACTCTGCCCACAAGCTGCCCCCGTTCTACCCTGTCACCCACCTTGACGTCAAAGGCTGAAAGGTGCGCGTACATGCTTATCACGCCCTGGCCGTGATCCACCATGACCACGTTGCCGGAATAATACTGGGGCTCGGCCAGCACCACGGTGCCCGCGGCCACGGCGTGGATCGGGGTGCCGGCGGGGCCGCGCATGTCCGTGCCCCTGTGCGGGGCGCGGGGCTGGCCGTTGAAGACCCGGCGCCCGCCAAAGGGACTGCTGATGCTGCCCTTGACCGGGCGCTGCATGGGCAGGCTCCATTCCGCCTCCGGCCGCACCTGGCCCAGCACGCGGGCGTTGTGCTCGCGATCCCGCGCGATTTGCGCCTGTACCTCGGCCGGGGGGGTGACATACTTCGGGGCCACGCTGAGGTGACTCTCCTGCCAGGGCACGGGCAGGGCCGTCACCGTGACCGCATGCGGCGCGTCGTCCACAAGCGTCAGCTCAAGCTCTCCCCTGGCATCCATGGGCACGGCCAGCATGACCCGGCCCTCCCAGCCCTGCGCCCCTTCGCTGACAGCCAGGGGGATGCGCGTGTTCCTCCAGACCACGGACGCCTCAAAGGGCTGGCTGTCCGTCGCCCGAACCACAAAGGCCCGGCCCTGGCTGACCTCGGCGGGGGCGTCCCAGCGGGGCGCGGCCCATGCGGAGCCGTGCATGAGCGCGCCGGGCAGGAGCGCAAGGGCGAGGCCGGCAAGGATCATGCGGGGCGGGAGAGAACCCGCGAGGGCGCGAAGAAAACGAACTGGAGCTGTCATGGCGACTCCTTGGCGCGCTGCGCCGGGGCGTTGTGGTGCGAAGGGCTGGAAACTGGCTCGTTCACGGCGCTGATGACGCGCGCGGCGATGGAGCCGTCCCTCACGTCCAGGCTGAGCATGTCGCCCGTGGCCACATCGCTCACCGAGCGCACCAGGCGCCCCTCTCGGCCGCGGATCAGAGCGTAGCCGCGCTCCAGGGGCGCGTGGGGGCTGAGGGCCGCCAGGCGCAGGAACAGGCGCTCCAGACTGTGTTCGGCCAGGGTCAGACGCTGCCGCCCGGCGGCTTCAAACCGCAGGATACTGTTTTCCAGCGAGTTGCGGCGTTCGGGACTGTCCGGGCCGTCTATCCGGGCAAGAGCGGCCGTGGCCGTGTCCAGACCGGCCTGGCGTTCGCGCAGAAGGCGGTGCAGGGCGGGGGCCAGGCGTCCGGCCGCGTCGGCCAGGCGCTCGCTTTGCCGGGTCAGGCGCGCCGAAGGGGAAAGCAGGGCCAGGCTGCGTTCCTGGTCTTCCAAAAGCCGCAGGCTGTGCGCCATGCGCCGCGCCGCGGCTTCCGCGAGGGCTGTTTCAGCATCGTCCACCCGCTGCGCGCAGATGCGGCGTTCGGGCCACAGCAGCTGAGCCGTGTGGCTTGGGGTGGCGGCCGCCTTGTCGGCCACAAAGTCGGCAATGCTGTGATCGATGTCGTGCCCCACGCCGGTCAGCACCGGCAGGCGCGAGGCAAAGATGGCCCGGGCCACGCGCTCGTCGTTGAAGGCCCACAAATCCTGAAGGGAACCGCCGCCCCGGATGAGCACCGCCACCTGCGCCCAGCCCTGGAGGCTGGCTTCTTCCAGCGCGGCCGCGATGAGGGGCGGGGCGTCTTCGCCCTGAACCGGTGTGGGATAGAGGCGAATGGTGGAACCCAGCCCCCGGTCGGAGGCGATGCGGATGAAATCGCGCACAGCCGCGCCGGTGGGGGCGGTGATCAGGGCCACACGGCGGGGATTGTCGGGAATGGGCCGCTTGCGGGACTGGTCAAAATAGCCCCTGGCGGCCAGCGAGCGCTTGAGTTCCTCAAAGGCCAGGTACCAGCGCCCCTGGCCGCTTTCCCGGGCCAGATCCACGATCATCTGGTAGGCTCCGCGCGGGCCGTAGACCGACAGGCGCCCCGCGCACACAATTTCCTGGCCGTTTTCCAGACTGAGGGCCAGGCTGGGCCGTGGGCCGTCTTCCCACACCTCGCCGGTGAGGGGATCGAAGCGTTCCTGGCTTTTCTGGCGGCCCGCGAACCACACGCAGCCCAGCAGGGCGTCGCCCTCCCGGAGGGAAAAGTACACATGGCCCGACGACGGGCGGGACAGGTTGGTCACCTCGCCCCGCACCCAGGCATAGGGAAAGCGCTGTTCCACCATCTGGCGCAGGCGTTCCGTGAGCTCGCGTACCGAAAAAATGCTGTCCATGCGGGCCGCCGTCCGGGGTGGATCACGGGCGCCAGCTGCGCAGGACGCCCTGATACCAGACGGCGAAGGCCTCGCGGAAGCCTTCGGCGGGCAGGGTTGTCCTGTCGCCGCTGCGCCGGTTTTTGACTTCCACCTCGCCCCGGGCCAGGCTTTTGCCGCCCACCACCACCTGCGCGGGCAGGCCGATGAGATCGGCGTCCTTGAACTTGACGCCGGGCCGCTCCTCACGATCATCGTACAGGGTTTCCAGCCCCAGGGCCGTGAGATCGGCGTTCAGGGCGTCGGCTTTGGCGGCCACCCCGGCGTTTTGGGGGTCGAGGCAGACCAGATGCACGTCACAGGGAGCGAGGGGCGGCGGGAACATGATGCCGTCCCCGTCAAAGTTCTGCTCGATGCAGGCCGCGATGACGCGGGACACGCCAATGCCGTAGCAGCCCATGATCATGGGCTGTTCGCGCCCGCTTTCGTCGAGGAACACGGCGTGCATGGCGTCGCTGTATCTGGTTCCCAGCTTGAAGATATGGCCCACCTCGATGCCGCGCTTGAGTTCCACCGGCCTGCCGCAGCGCGGGCAGGGATCGCCGGCCACGGCATTGCGCAGATCGGCCCATGTGACGGGCAGGGTCACATCACGGATCAGACTGAGGTGGCGCACATGGGTATCGGCCCTGTTGGCTCCGGCTATCCAGTCGTTGCCGCTTTTCAGCTCGTTGTCCGCATAGAGGCGATCCACGCCCTTCAGGCCGGCCGGGCCGGCAAAGCCCGCCGGGGCGCCCGACCATTCCCGCACCTGCTCGGGCGAGGCAAAGGCCAGGCGATCCGCCCCCAGCAGCTTGGTGAGCTTGATTTCGTTCAGTTCGCGATCGCCGCGCAGCAGCACGGCCACGGGTGCGCCGTCGGCCACCAGAAGCAGGGTCTTGATCAGGGCACGGGACTCCACGCCCAGGAATGCGCACACCTCTTCAATGCTGTGCTGATTGGGCGTGGCCACCTCCTCCATGGGGGGACAGGGCGCGCTGTCTTCCTTAAAGGCGGTGACGACGGGAGCCCGTTCCACATTGGCCGCCCATTCGCAACCGGGCCAGCCGGTGCAGGAGGCGATGCTGTCCTCGCCGGTCTCGGCCAGCACCATGAATTCGTGGGAGAAATTGCCGCCTATGGCTCCGGTATCGGCCTCCACCTGGCGAAAGTCCAGGGTCATGCCGGAAAAAATGCGGTGATAGGCGTCGCGCATGGCCATGTAGCTTTTATCCGCGCCCGCGTCGTCGGCGTCAAAGGAGTAGGCGTCCTTCATGAGAAATTCGCGTCCGCGCATGAGCCCGAAGCGGGGCCGCAGCTCGTCACGGAATTTGGTCTGAATCTGGTACACATTGAGCGGCAGCTGCCGGTATGAGCGCACTTCGCCGCGCAACAGGCCGGTGACGGCTTCCTCGTGGGTGGGGCCCAGGCAGCAGTCGCGCCCGTTGCGGTCCTTGAAGCGCAAAAGCTGGTCGCCGAACTTGTCCCAGCGGCCGGTTTCGATCCACAGATCGGCGGGGATGACCATGGGCATGAGTATCTCGCATGCTCCGGCCGCGTTCATTTCGCGGCGCACGATGGCCTTGGCCTTTTCGAGCGCGCGCAGGCCCAGCGGCAGCCAGGTATAGATGCCCGAGGTCATTTTGCGGATCATGCCGGCGCGCACCAGCAGCTTGTGGCTGATCACTTCGGCGTCGGCGGGGGCTTCCTTGAGGGTGGGGATATACGAACGGCTCCAGCGCATGGGAGATCCTCTAGGGTTGATGGTGCAGCAGTATGTCCAGCTCTTCCAGAAAGGCGGCAAGCAGGCTGTCCTGCCCGCGCGCGGTGCGCACGACTTCGCCCTTGCGGAAAATGACGCCCTTGTCGCGGCCTCCGGCCAGGCCCAGATCGGCCTCGCGCGCCTCGCCGGGGCCGTTGACCACGCAGCCCATGACCGCGATTTTAAGGTCGGCCGTGCAGTGTTGCAGGCGCTCTTCCACCCTTTCGGCCAGGCCGATGAGGTCAATTTCGGTGCGGCCGCAGGTCGGGCAGGACACGATGTCCGGCCCGCGGCGGCGCAGACCGGCGGCGCGCAGTATTTCCCAGGCCACGGCCACCTCGCGCACGGGGTCGGCGGTCAGCGAAACACGCAGTGTATCGCCTATGCCTTCAAAAAGCAAAACACCCAGTCCCACGGCGGATTTGACCGTGCCGCGCGTGATCGTGCCGGCCTCGGTCACGCCGATGTGCTGGGGGTAGTCCGCGCGGGCGGCCATCAGGCGGCAGGCTTCCACCGTGCCGGATACGGACGAGGACTTGAGCGACACCTTGATATCGGTAAAGCCCCGTTTTTCCAGCAGCCGGACATGGCTCAGCGCGCTTTCCACCAGGGCTTCGGGCGTGGGGCCGCCAAAGCGGCGCGCCAGATCCCTCTCCACCGAGCCGCTGTTGACTCCCACCCGGATGACGGCGTGACGGGCCCTGGCCGCGTCCACCACGGCGTCCAGCCGGGCCTGCCCGCCGTCGCCGCTCATGCGGATGTTGCCGGGGTTGATGCGCAGGCCCGGCACGCCCGCTTCCAGCGCGGCCAGGGCCAGGCGGTGATCAAAGTGGATATCGGCCACCAGGGGCAGGGGCGAGCGATCCACCAGCGTTTTCAGCGCGCGGGCCGCCGCTTCGTCGGGCACGGCCACGCGGACAATTTCGCATCCGGCGCGGGCCAGGCGCCCGATTTGCTCCAGGGTCGCCTCCACATCCCGGGTATCGGTGTTGGTCATGCTTTGAACCGCCACGGGATGGCCGCCGCCTATGCTGACAGGGCCAAGGCGCAGAACGCGCGTGCGGGCGCGGTGGGCTGATGCCGGCCCGGCGGGCGACGGGGCGGGTTCACGGGGCGGGCGGCCAGGGGGGGGAGTTTTGGCGAAGGGCATGGCGTTTCTCGGGCAGATTGGGGGACGGTGTCAGGACAGGGGAGGATGTTCAGGCGCCGTGTCCCCCCGGGCGGGGGGGGGTCCGGCCTTCAGGCGGCGCATGGAGCGCAGGGCGTCCCAGGTGTACAGGGCCAGGGCCGCCCAGATAAGCGGAAAGGTCACCATGTCGCCGGGTTTGATTCTTTCTCCCATGAGGGTCACGGCCAGCAGAAAATTAATGCTGGGACTCAGATACTGGACAATGCCCACGGTGGCCAGGGTGATGTGGCGGGCCGCGTAGCTGAACAGCACGAGAGGCAGGGCGGTGAACAGGCAGGTGCCTGTGAGGAGCAGGGGACGCAGTGCCCCATGCCCCGTCATGCCGCCCATTTCACCGGGATGCGCCAGGCTGAGCCACATGAGGGCGAAGGGCAGCAGAACCACCGTTTCTATGAACAGGCTGGGGGCGGCTTCCACCCGCACGGTTTTTTGCAGATACCCGAACACGGCGAAGCTCAGGGCCAGAAGAAAGGCGACCCACGGCACATGCCCGTAGCCCACCATGCTCCACAGCACGCCTGCCAGGGCCAGCAGAATGGCCGCGGCCTGGAGACGGGACAGGCGTTCGCCCAGGAGCGCGCGGCCCATGAACACGTTGAGCAGGGGGGTGATGAAATAGCCCAGACTGGTTTCGATCACGTTGCCCCGGTTGACGGCCCACAGAAAGATGCCCCAGTTGGCGCTGAGGATGCAGGCGCAGGCGCACAGCGTGAGCATGGTACGGCGCTCGGCCAGGGCCGCCCTGACTTCTCCTCCGCGGCCGGTGGCACGGAGCAGGATGAACACGAACAGACATGACCATATCATGCGGTGGGCCAGAATGGTCACGGCGGGCAGTTCGGCCAGAAGCCGCCAGTACAGGACGGCGACACCCCAGAGCACATGGGCCGAACAGCCGGCCAGAACGCCCCGGAAAGAATCCGGACGCGACGGCGCGCGCGCAGAGGAGGAAGACATGAAAACCTCGGGGAAAAATTCCGTGCGGATACTCTCACGCGCCGGAAACAGCAAGGCCAAAACCGCGACGAATCGCGGTTTTGGCGAAGAGGCCGGCGCCCGGCGCAAAAAAATGCGCGGCGCCGCTGGCCGGAGATGCTGACGGGACGCGGAGAGACTTTTCAGTGAAAGCGTGTGTCAGCCCTTCCGGCCAGGGCGCTTCAGCGCGAGAAAGACCGGCTGTAGAGGTCGGCAATGGCTTTGCGGCCGTTGTCTTCCAGAAAGCGGGTTCCCGTGGCGGTAAAGCGGGGCTGGACGTGCGGGAGCCGCTGACCCTGTGGGAAAAGGTCCGTGCGCTATTTGGCTGGGAGCCTGCAGTCACTTTTTCTCCAGAGAAAACGGTCCTGACCGGCGTAACCAAAAAGAGCAGA
>JAFLSV010000030.1 GCA_022510785.1 Desulfovibrionaceae bacterium
AAGATGCCCTGCGAAAACTGGTGCGGGTGGCAGAAAAAATCAGCCTGGCCCTTGAAATTCGCAGAAGAAATAACGGGCACGAAAGCTGAATGGCTCAAGGGCGGGCAAAGCGATGATGTAATGGGCGCAATTCTTCAACGGCGGAACGAAGTTTTTTGCGGATAGTCCGGGAAAACGTGCGCGATGGCAGGCCGTTTTTTGGAGATTGACTGCGAAAAAAGCTGTCCCGACAGGCCATCACCGGCGTCGCCGTCCGGCGGTGGAGCGGCGGATCCCCCCCCGCCCGGGCAAACGGGGCGTATGATCGAAAGTTGAAAACTCCCCGCTATCTTGCTATGTTCAAAGCATCTGAACAGATTTCCCAGTGTCAGGAGTTTCATACATGGCCTATCGGTATATTTCCGAAAATCTGGCCGCCTATCTCAACGCACGGATGACGATGATGGCGCTTTTCAAATTCCCCTGTTCCGGGCCTGTCAGCTTCTTTCCTGCCTGAATCACCCGATTGGCCTGAAGTTTATGGAACATCAGGATACACTGAAAGATTTGCTCAATACCAGAAATCTTTCGCTGCTTGCGCACGGATTCCAGCCTGTAGATTTTGATACATGTACAAAAATGAAAAAATATGTGTTAGAATTTCTTGATATCTCTGAAGACGCATTGACAGTATTTCCTGTATTAACTGCCACTGCTCTTGAAGGGTAATACTGATGGTGTACACGGATTTCTTAAAGTTATGCTGTGATGTCACGAACTTGATCTAAGGAGCCGCCATGCCCCGTTTTCGCGCTCTCAAATCCACCATCCGGCCCTGGCTGCGTTCCTCCGCCTGGACGCCGGCTCAGCCGCTTCCCCCTGACGTGGAAGAGCGGACGCCCCTGGCCGCCCTGGTCAACCCCCTGTTTGCCTGTCTGCCGGAAGGGGATATGGTGACGGATCGCGCGGCCTTTGCGCTTGGGCGTGTGCTGAGCCGCCTGTACGAAGAATCGCCGGACGACGCCCGCAACATAGTCCGGCGCTTTTTGTGGCACATGAATGAAGAGTCGGGCAACATAGGCTGGGGCATCCCCGAAGCCTTCGGGCAGACTCTGGCTCAAAGCCGCCCCCTGGCCGATTTGTACCACAGTATTCTGTTTTCCTATATTCTGGACAAGGAAGGAGACAGCACCTGGTGCGACCACGCGCCCCTGCGGCGCTCATGCTATAATGCCATGGATACCGTGCTCTCGGCCCGGCCCGATCTCGCTCCGGCCGCGCTTCCCCTGCTGCGCCGCGCCGCGGGCCGCGACCCCGACCCGGCGTGCCGGGCCCGGGCGGAACAGCTGGCCGCGAAATATGATGGCGCGGAGGACGGAATAGCACCTTGAATACATCATGTGTCCGTTCCCTGAGCGGGGAGCATGGCCCGCACAACCCCGGGCAGGAAGGGCAGCAGATCCACCACGCTGGAGGACGGATCGGGCCGGGCAGCCGCCCCCGCAGCCCTGGCGATGTGCGCGGCCGCCAAACAGGCGGAAATCATATCGCATCCGGCGGCCAGAAGCGCGGTGACCAGCCCGGTCACCACATCGCCGGTTCCGCCCATGGGCTCCAGGACGGGCACGAGCGGAGCGTCCACGCTGGCCAGCACTTCACCGTCGCGGATTATGAAGTCTGCGGCGCCCTTAATCAAGAGATGCCGGGCGCTGTTGCCGGCCGCCGCCGCGCGGGCCGCCAGTTCAGGCACATTATTATCTCCGGCCAGCAGAAAGCCCCGTGTGTAAAAAGGATGCGGGGCCTTTTCGTCCGCCAGAAACGCCAGCTCGCCCGCATCGGGGGTGAACAGATCATAGGACGAGGCATAGCCGCTCATCTTGGCCACATACATGTATCCGGCATCGGCGACCAGCAGGGGACGCCGTTCCGCGGGCAGGGCGTCCAGGGCCATGAGCACGCGGTTGTGCCCGTCAAGATCCGGAAACATATAGTGAAACGTGATGCCGCCCCGGGGGAGAACCGGCAGGAGCTTCCCGGCAAGATGGCGGTACAGGCGGGCACTTCCCCCGCCAGAGCCCGCATCGCCTACAAGCAGAGCTTCGGGAGCGGGCACGCCCAGCGCGGCGCAGGCGGTCAGCGCCGCGGCAAGCAGGGCTGTCGTGCCGCGGCGCACCGGCAGCCGCATCCCGTCGACGCTGACCAGGCTTTGTCCTTCCAAACCCCATCGATCCAGGCGCAGGGGAAATTCTTCGTCGGGCACGGTACCGCAAATAAGCCAGGCGCGCTCCGGCCCCGCGCGCTTCACAGAAAACGGGGGTAAGTGGGCGGCAGCCTGTCCGCCCTGCTCCCATTCACAGGAAGCCACGCCGTCAAGGCTCGGGCTGGCCAGCAGGCGCCGGGTTTCCTCAAAGGCTTTTTGCAGCGAGTAGGAACACAAGGTTCGGCCATGAAGGCGCGGCTCGTCCGCCTCTTCCAGTCCACGGCCCACCAGCAGCGACGCCAGATATGGCACATCCGGGCAGCCCCCGCCCGACACGTTGACGATGCGGCGCCCCGGCGAGGCCGTATCCACGGTCATTTTCACATTGGCCGCCCTCACCATAAGATAGTGCCCGTACCGGACGGCCTGAAACAGGGACACCGGCTCCAGCAGCAAATCCCGCACGGGCACTGCCTGAAGGGGTTCCAGGTGCGCCGCCTCCAGGGCGACGCGCACCGGCAGGGCGAGCAGCAGGGGAAATTCCAGCACCATGTCGCAGCCGGATCGCAGGTCGGGCGGCGGCCCCATGACTCTGACGCCGAACCCCGCCCGGGTCAGGACGTGTTCGGCCTGAATGACCTCGGCCGTGTTGTGAAAGACCAGCAGGCCCTTTTCCTCCAGGCCCCGGTCAGCCGCCGGGCCTGTGCCCGCGGCGCGGGAACCGCCCCTCAGGGCGGCCCCCACTTTTTTCCACAGGTTCATGCGCGCAGTTCCAGACGGCACACCGCGGCATCCTGCTCCACGGCCGTCACCGTAAAGCCCAGCTTTTGCGCCGCGCGCGTCACGTTTTCACGGCTGGCCTCGTTGTCCACCAGCACGTCCAGGCTTTTTCCGCCGGAGCGGGCCGCCTCGTGCATCATCAGTACGGGTTGCGGGCAGGACAGCCCGCAGGTGTCGATCACTTGTGCCATGATGGTTCTCCTCAGGCTCTCTTGCTGTGCATAAGGCCGATAACCACGCAGATCGCAAAACCAATGAGGGTCGCGTGGATGCCATAGGGGCCGATGCCGGCGCCGGAACTTGCGGTGCCAAAGTTATGGGCCATGGCCGCGCCCACGATCATACCCAGCGCGAACACGGCTGCGTCGCCGTCGCCTTCGCCGGCCAGGAACAGCTGACGGCCGGGGCAGCCACCCGCAAGGGCGAAGGCCAGGCCGGCGGTCACCATGCCCAGAAAGTTCCATAAGCCGTCGGAATGGGCCACGGGCTGACCTTCAAAGCCGGGATTAAAAGAGCCAAGCGCCATATTCATCACAAAGGCCGCCGCAAGCATGGCGAGCAGCCCCAGGAAAAGATGCGTCTGGCGGAACAGAATCAAATCTCGGATGGCGCCCATGGTGCAAAAGCGGCTGCGCTGGGCAATGAAGCCAATGACCAGGGCCACGCCCAGCGAAAGCCACAGGGGCGCGTGCATGGAGCCTGGGCCGGACACCGAATAGAAAAGGATGCCGTCCTTATCCTGGCCCGGAATCTGGGGGAAGGCCAGGCGCAGTATCAGAAGGGCCAGCATCAGAACCGGGAAAAGAAAGCCCGTCATCCTGCCCTGCGGCACATTCCTGCCCAGGGAATAGCCCCGGCGAAAGAAAACCGTGCCGATGCCGATGCCCACGAAGAGCCCGGCCAGGCCGAGCACGGCGTTAAGATCACCCCCGGCCAGCCGCAGTATGGCGCGCCAGGGACAGCCCAGAAACACCAGCGCCCCCATGGCGGCCACCACGCCCAGGCAGAAGCGGGTGATAGGCGCGGAACCCGCGCGGGGCTGGAAATTGCCGAAGCTCAAGGCCGCGATCATGGAGCCCAGAACCAGGCCGATAATTTCCGGACGCAGATACTGGACAATGGCGGCCCGGTGCAGACCCAGCGAACCCGCGATGTCCCGCTCAAAGCAGGCCACGCAGATGCCCATATTCTGGGGATTGCCATTGGCTTGCAGAATAATGGCCAGAATGCCGATGACAGCGCCGGTGACCATGATCCCCGCTGTACTGGCAAACACATTACGCCGAATGTTCATACCGTCTCCCTGTTGAAATGATAAAACACAAAACACAACCCCAACCGCCATGCGGAGGTGCTGAAACGCCATACTGGGGCAGCCGTTCGGGAAACGGAAAAATGTCGGGTCAGGGGAAAGGTACGGAGGCCCGATTCTTCTCCCGCGCCCGGGCGACCCCATGCAGAAACCACGCACGGTGGCTTCCGGCACGACCGCATCACATACGCGCACGAGTCATATGCGGAACCTCCCTGAGATTTTTATCCTATAGCGTATCCATTTTCATATCGTCAAGGTGACCCCGGCTTTCAGCATATCCGGCAAGGGCTGTCTCCACGGGAGCGGGCGGCGTGTTGAAGCTGTGGCGGGCGGCCCTGGCGCTGCCCCTCTTGATGTTGCCTGTTGCGTCGAGTATGGTGAAATCTCTGCCGCCATACCGCATTTTTCAAACATTTTCGCGCAGACAAGGAGAACCGCCATGAGCCATCCGCTGATGCAGCCCGCCGAATTCGCCCGTCTGTTTACTGATGCCTTCGCCGGCGCCGAACTTCCCCTTCTGCTCTCGTACACCGACAATGGCGCCGATCTGCCCGCCGAACCCGTGCGCGGCTGTTTTATCAAGGCCCTGCGCTCCGCCAGGGACGGACGCCCCCTGGCGCTGGATGCCAAAAGCATCACCTGCCCCGGCGGCCTCGTGTACACCGGTTTTGGTCAGCACTCACCGCGCATTGAAGACTTTGTCTCGCGGGTGGAGCGCTACAAACGAACCCCGGAGCAGGTTCGCGAGTTCGTGGATAATCTGGGTCTGGAGCCGGCCCCAAAACCCTATATCCGCTTTGCCCGGCTGGACACGGCAGAAACGTTTGAAAACGTGGAAGGCCTGCTTTTCTTTGCCACGCCGGATGTGCTGTCCGGCCTGGTGGGCTGGGCCCTGTATGACGGCAACGCGCCGGACGCCGTATCTGTCCCGTGGGGATCGGGCTGCTCCAGCCTGGTGGCCCAGACCGTGGCGGAAAACCGGCGCAATGGAAACCGCTGCTTTCTGGGCCTGTTCGACATCTCGGTGCGGCCCGTCGTGGAGGAAAATGTGCTGGGCTTCAGCATACCCCTCTCCCGCTTCAGGGTCATGGCGGGCACCATGCAGGAATGCTTCCTGGGCGGCGCCCACGCCTGGACAAAACTGCGCGAGCGCATCGCCGCCGCGAACTGAAGACAGCAGCCACGAACCGGCGCCCGAACGCCGGTTCGCCCCTTCAGGGGCCTTTCTTCAGGGCATTGCTACCCAAAAGCCCGGACAGAATTATCCTTTTGAAATATCATAAAAAAATATAACCTCACTGAAGCTTTCGGGTTGACAGCACGGCCGGAAATCACGATATCCTGAAGACACTGCACGCAGATGCCCGGCCGGCTTTTTTCTGTCTTCAGCACGCCACTGCCTGGCAAGGTTTCACGCATGAAAAGCGCTTCATATCTTTCCTTGGGCCTGGCGGCGCTTGCGGCCCTGCTTGCCGCCGGCTGCTCCTCCGACGAAAAGCGCCCCCCCCGAACCGCCGCCCGCGCCGCCCTGGTCACCGTCACCAAATCCGTCCTGACCGATATGCCGGTCAACCTGTCCGCTGTGGGCACGGTGGAAGCTTCGGCCACGGTGAACGTGGTCTCGCGCACCGCGGGCGAACTGCTGGAAGTTCTGGTGGATGACGGGGAATATGTTCAGGAAGGGCAGCTTCTGTTCATTATTGACAAAAAGCCGGCGGAAATTGCCCTGCACAAGGTTCAGGCCCAGCTTGAAAGCGACAGGGCGCACCTTGCCAAGGCCGAAGATGACCTGGCCCGCTCCCAGAAGCTGACCAGGGGCGGCTTTACCAGCGCGGCCCAAAACGACGAAGCGCGGGTGGCGGCCGTCGGCTACCGCGCGGCGGTCAAGGCTGACGAGGCGGCGGTGGAGCAGGCCCGGCTGGATCTTTCCTACTGCGAAATCCGCTCGCCCATGGCGGGGCGCGCGGGCGCCGTCCAGGTGGACAAGGGCAACTATGTGCCCAGGGAATCCAAAACCCTGCTCACCATCGACGCCCTTCAGCCCGTGACAGTCACATTTTCGGTGCCGGAACGGTATCTCACGGCCGTGCGCGGCCTGTCAGCCGGAGTGGATCTCATGGTGACCGCCACGCCCCGGCTGGGGCAGGCCGCCGAAGGCACGCTGACCTTTGTGGGCAACGTGGACAGCGCCACCGGCACAGTGCCGCTCAAGGCCTCCTTTCCCAACGAAAACGGCCTGCTGTGGCCCGGTGAATATGTGGAAATCAAGCTGCGGCTCTCCGTGCTCAAAGACTCGGTGGCCGTGCCCAGCCGGGCCGTGATTATCGGCCCCAAGGGCCCCTTTGTGTATGTGATCAGGGAAGGGCCCGGCCAGGATGCGCCCGGCGGCAGGGAACTCATCGCCGAATACAGGCTGGTGGCCTCCGGCACGGAAAGCGACGGCATGACCGTTATCAGCCAGGGCCTTGACGCGGGCGAAATGGTGGTCATGGAAGGCCATGTGCGCCTGTCTGACGGCATCAGGGTGCGTCTGCCCGAAAACAGCGCCGACGGCCCCCCCGGCGCCCGGCCGGCCGATGCGGGAGCCGACACATGAACATGTCGGCGCTGTTCATCAAACGCCCGGTGGCAACAACCCTGCTGATGGCGGGCATACTCATTTTCGGCATGCTGAGTTATTTTCAGCTGCCGCAGAGTGATATGCCCAATGTGGAATTTCCGAACATTATTGTCATCGCCACCATGCCGGGCGCCGACCCTGAAACCATGGCCACTTCGGTGGCCAAGCCGCTGGAAAAGCAGCTTTCGACCATTTCAGCCGTCAGGAGCATGACCTCCACCAGCAAGCAGGGCCGCACCATGGTCTTCCTTGAGTTCGAAATGGATCGGGATATCGACGGGGCGGCCATTGACGTGCAGTCGGCCATTTCACGGGCCTATTCCAATATGCCGGACACCATGACCGAGCAGCCCCGTTTCATGAAGCTGAACCCGGATGCCTGGCCCGTGCTGCAAATTGCCCTGACTTCGGACAGCATGACGCCGCAGGAGCTGACCCAGTACGCCGAAACCTACATTTCGGATCGCCTGTCCATGGTGGCGGGCGTGTCCCAAAGCATGGTACGCGGGGCCAAGCGCTTTGCCGTGCGCATCCAGATCGATCCCAAGCTCATGGCCGCCCGCAACATCAGCGTGGAAGAAATTTCCGACGCGGTGGACAAGGCCAATGCCACCCTGCCCACCGGCACACTTCAGGGAGAAACACGCATCCGCAACCTCAAGGCTTCGGGCAAAATGTCCAGGGCCAAAGACTTCGCCGACATCATCGTGGCCTGGCGCAACGGCGCTCCCGTGCGCCTGTCGGATGTGGCCAGGGTTATCGACGGCACGGAGGAAACCAATCAGGCCAGCTGGATCAACGATCAAAGCGGCGTCGTCGTTCAGGTCACCCGCCAGCCCGGCGGAAATACCGTGCAGGTGGTGCGGGACATTCTTGATATTCTTCCCGAGATTGAAGCATCACTGCCTCCGTCCGTCCACATGGAGGTGGTGGAAGACGGCTCGGTGGGCATCAAGGACTCGGTTCACGAAGTTCAATTCACCCTGATTTTAACCATTTTTCTGGTTATCGCGGTTATTTATGTCTTTCTGCGCGACGGCATGGCCACCATTATCCCCAGCCTGGCCGTGCCCCTGTCCATCGTGGCCACCTTCGCCTTTATGTACGCCATGAATTTCAGCCTCGACAACCTGTCGCTCATGGCCCTTATTCTGGTGGTCGGCTTTGTGGTGGACGACGCCATCGTTATGCTCGAAAACATCATCCGCCACCGCGAAATGGGCAAAAATCCCATGCAGGCCGCCATGGAAGGCGCGGGCGAAGTGGGCTTTACCATCCTGTCCATGACCATTTCGCTGGGCGCGGTGTTCATCCCCCTGCTGTTCATGCCCGGTATGGCCGGCCGCATGTTCTTTGAGTTCGCGGCGGTGATCATCATTGCCATCGCCATGTCGCTGTTTGTTTCCCTTTCGCTTACGCCCATGATGAGCGCCCTGTTCCTCACCGAAAAATCCGTGCATATCCGCTACACGGGCCTCAAGGCACTCATGGAAAAAGCCTTCCTGGCCGTGCTACGCGGCTATGAAATCAGCCTGCACTGGACCATGCGCCATAAATTCCTTGTGTTTATGGGATCCCTGCTGCTTATAGCAATCACCGCTTACCTGGCCACCATTGTGCGCACGGGCTATTTTCCGGCCATAGACGGCGGCAAAATCGCCATTACCACCCGCGCCGAGGAATCCATTTCTTTCCAGGCGCTGGCTGAGGCCCAGGCCAGCCTTCACGAGATCATCGCCGCCGATCCGGCGGTGCGCAACTTCATCTCCACCGTGGGCGGCGGCACCCGCGCCGAAACCAACACCGGCAATATCACGGTGCGCCTCAAGCCCATCAGGGAACGCGAGCATATTGATGTGGTCATTAACCGCCTGCGCCAGAAAATGTCCAACAACCCCACGCTCGATGTGTTTCTGCGCAACGGCAACGGCATGAGCAGGGCCGGCAGCGCGGGCGGCCAGTACACCTACACCCTGGTGGGCTCCAACCTGGATGAACTTTATAAAACGGCCTTCGATGTCGAAGCCGTCATGAAAGGCCTGCCCGGCCTGCGCGATGTGGGCACCGATCTTCAGCTCATGAATCCCACCATCAACTTTAATGTCGACCACGACAAGGCGCAAAGCCTGGGCATCAGCCTGCGCCAGATTGAAAACGCCCTCTACTCGGCCTTTGGCACCCGGCAGATATCCACCATCTACACCGATGTCAGCGATTACACCGTCAAGCTGGAGGTGCTGCCCGAACTTCAGTACAGCGCCGATGTGCTGGACAGCATCTACCTGCGTTCCGGCAACGGCGATCTGGTGCCTCTGGCCACCCTGGCCACCACCTCCAGTTCGGCCGGCCCCATGACGGTGAACCACAACCGCCAGTTCCCCTCGGTGAGCGTATCGTTCAATACCGCGCCGGGTGTCTCGCTGGGCGACGCCATGCAGCAGATCAGCAGCGCGACCCGCGATGCGCTGCCCGACTCCGTGACCGCCTCCTTCACGGGCACGGCCAGGGACTTCCAGTCCTCGGTCAGGGCCATGATACTCCTCATCATTATCGCGCTGATTCTTATCTACATCGTGCTGGGCATTTTGTACGAAAGCTTCATCCACCCCATCACCATTCTCTCCGGCCTGCCCTCGGCGGGGTTCGGCGCCCTGTTCTCCCTGTGGCTGTTCAACGCTGAGCTGAACATGACGGCCTTTGTGGGCATTATCATGCTCATCGGCATCGTCAAAAAAAACGCCATCATGGTGCTGGACTTTTCACTGGAGGCCGAACGCACGCGCCACCTGCCTCCTGACGAGGCGATCATCGAGGGCTGCCTCATCCGTTTCCGCCCCATCCTGATGACCACCTTCGCCGCCGTTATGGGGGCCATTCCCCTGGCCATCGGCATGGGGGCCACCGGCGCCGACATGCGCCAGCCCATCGGCATCTGCGTGGCGGGCGGGCTTGTCTTTTCCCAGGTGGTGACCCTGTATATCACGCCGGTCTACTATGTGTATCTTGATCGCTTCGGAATCTTCACAAGCCGGCTCATGGCCCGGATATTCCGGCGCTCGCTGGCTGAAGGGGCAGCAGAGATATAAGCCCGGACGCCGCCGAGGCCCTCACCTGAACCACCCCCATAAAAAACAAGCTTTTCATGCCACAGGAACACAGCTCTCGCTTTCTCGCTTCCGAAGTGCCGCCGCGCCCGGCAGAGCACTGCCTCTTCCACGTCATCCCGGTGCCGTATGAGGCCACCGTGAGCTACGGCGGCGGCACGGCCGCCGGGCCGGAAGCCATCCTGGCCGCGTCAGGGCAGCTGGAGCTGTTCGACGGCGAAGCCTGCCCCGGCGAGCGGGGTATTTTCACCCACAACCCCGTCAATTGTTCGGGCCCGGCCGAAGAGATGCTGGAGCGTGTGGCCGCCGCCACCCGCCTGGCGCTTGATTTTAACGCGGTGCCCGCGCTGCTGGGCGGCGAACACAGCCTGACCTACGGCCCCCTGCTTGCCCTGCGGGAGCGCTTCGGACGCTTCGGGGTCATCCAGTTTGATGCCCATGCCGACCTGCGCGACAGCTACGAGGGCAGCCGCTGGAGTCATGCCTGCGTCATGCGGCGGGCCGTGGCCGACCTTGGGCTGCCCCTGGCGCAAATCGGCAACCGGCTGCTCTGCCTGGAAGAAAAAGAGGCGCGCGAACGCTATGCCGTCACGGCCTGGGACGCCCCGTACCTGTATCGCCATGGGACGCCTGATGTTCCGCTGCCCTCCGGTTTTCCGGAGCAGGTCTATGTGACATTTGACGTGGACGGGCTGGATCCGTCCGTCATTCCCGACACCGGCACGCCCGTGCCCGGAGGACTCGGCTGGTATCAGGCCCTGGATCTGGCCGCGCGCGCCCTGGCCGGGCGCCGCCTGCTGGGCTTTGACGTGGTGGAGCTGGCTCCCCGGCCCGGGGGCATCGTCTCTGACTTTGCCGCCGCGCGCCTGGTTTACGCCCTCATGGGACTGGCCTTGCGCGCCTTGTCATGACGGCGGCAGCGACGCGGCTGTCTGCCGGAGGGACGGCATGTTAAGATGCGTCAGGCCAGAAGGCTTGCCAGATGTCAGGGACGCGGCAACGGGCTGTCCGCGCCGCCGCCGGAGGTTGAAGCAATGCCTTCCTCCGCCTTCCGGGTTGCGCCGCGCCAGCTCGCGGCGGAAAAGACCCGGCTGCCCATGGCCCGCAGGGCATCAGCCTTGAGCAGGCAATAGTCAAGGCGCTCGGGCTCCAGCGCAAGCAGATGATCGGCCAGGACGGCCGCCCACTGCGGGTCGCCCCCGGACAAGGCCGCGCGGGCCCGCTGATACAGGGCCTCGGCTCCGCCCGCCAGTACGGCCAGGCGCGCCGCCTTATCATGGGCGGACAGGGTTGGCCCGGAAGGCAAAGCTTTCTTGGCAGACCCGCCGGGCGGGGACGGAAAAACAAACATGCAGGCTCCTTCTGGCGCTGGCGCCGCCAGAGGATACCGGCTTCACTCCAGATTTTCCTCCAGCGCGCATAAAAGGCGCGAAAACGTTTGCCTGTCCTCCTGCGACAGGCCCTTGAGCAGCCGGTCTTCCAGCCGTTCGGATATTTCCGTAAAAACGCCGTAACACTCTCTTCCGCGCGGCGTCAGATCCACCAGATAGCTGCGCCCGTCGCCAGGATTGGATCTCTTGGAAAGGTAGCCGCCGCTTTCCAGACTGTCCGTGGTTTTGGTAATGGTCGATTTCGGCCGCTTGAGCGCCACAACCAGCGCCGTTACAGGCACGGGCCCCCGGTTGTGATACAGATGCGCCAGAACCGCCCCGTGGGAAGGAACAACATCTTCTATCCCCCGCCGGGCCAGCTCGTCGATGATGAAAAGCTGAGCGCGCGTGCGAATGCGGCTGATCTGTTCAAGAATATCAAGAGCAGGCATGAAACCTCCTGGGCTTGCCCGAGAATGGGTTTTCCCCTGGGCGCCTGTCAACGATACTTTTCGGGAAAAAACGTCCGGAGAACAAAAAATAAGCCTCGGGCCTTCCCGCGGCACAGTGTCCGATTGTATGCGCCGCCTCTTTACATTTCGCCCCGAACGCCGCAAAAAGCAGTTTCAACGCTACCCGCGCGGGATGCAAGGAGATGGTCATGGTTTTTCCTGTCGGGCCGCTGATCAACGCGGCGGCCGTTATCGCCGGCGGCATACTCGGACTGGCGCTCGGCGCGCGTCTGCCCGAACGTATGCGCACCATTGTCTTTCAGGGATTGGGGCTGTGCACGCTGCTCATCGGCATGCAGATGGCCTTCAAAACCGCCTCGCCCGTCATTCTGATCTTCAGCATCCTGATCGGAGGCCTGTGCGGCGAGGCCATCAGACTGGAAGAACGTCTCATGCGAATAAGCGACAGGCTCAAGACCAGGCTGCACTCGAACAATCCCCTGTTCACGGAAGGGCTGGTCAACGCCACGGTGCTGTTCTGCATCGGGGCCATGGCCATTCTCGGCTCGTTCGATGAGGGGCTGCGCGGGGACAGAACCCTGGTCTATTCCAAGTCCATCATGGACGGCTTTTCGGCCATAGCCCTGGCCTCCGCCTATGGTCTGGGGGTTTCGTTCGCGGCTGTTCCGGTATTGCTGTATCAGGGGGGGCTGGTGCTTTTCGCCGGGTCTCTCCAGCCCTGGCTTGGCCCCGCGCTGCTCAATGAAATTACCGCGGTCGGCGGACTGATGGTCATCGGCATCGGCCTGAACCTGCTCAAGCTCACGCATATTCCCCTCACCAACATGATCCCCGCCCTGCCGGCCGCCGCCGCGCTGGCCGTGATGTTTCTGTAAGGGGACTCAGGCAACGCGAAACGGCCGGGATGAAGATCCCGGCCGTCCCTGTTTTTAAAGAAATGTCGGCGCGGCTACTGCCATTCCACCCCGGCCGTGCGGCGCTGGGACGCCAGCAGGCGCTGGAGCACGGGGTCTTCGTCCTCCGAAGGCTGTTCGCTGAGCGCATCAGACGCCATGCGGGTGCCGGGTTCCACCGTATCGCGGGAATACTGCGCCGCGTACGCGCTTTCCGCAAACTGCCGGTTCGGGAACACGGACGTCGTATCGCGCACGCCCATCAAATCGTTGCGGGCCTCACGGTCGAACATCACCGCCGTGCCGAAACAGGAAAAATATTTGCTGCCGTCCGGGTGGAAGGCTACATTTTCCGAATAGCCAATGATGCCCTGCGCGCCTTTTTTGAGGGCCATGGCCGCCATCCCGAAAAAGGCTTCGTCTGAATCAAAGCCGCGGCAGCACACCAGACCCAGCACCTTGGCGATGGGCCTGCCCTCAAAAACCTGCGTGGTCACCACCGGAAAACGCCCTGATCCGAACATTTCCCTGACGCGATCCAGGTTTTCGTCCCGCGCCGCTTCCTTCCGCGTCTTTTTTTCATTTCCACCGAGCAACATAAACATACCGGGCAACCTCCGCTTGAGGACACATGACAGAAAATCAGGAACGGCGGCACATTGTTCCGGCGCCGATTCCATGCGCACATCGAAATGCAAAACATATGCCGCAAGAAAAATACTCAATAATTACAGCATAAAATTTTGATAACACCCCGTCTCATTTTCGGCGGGCCAAATTTTCGACGCCGGCAGATCCACATAGGCGCGGGAGCGCCGGCCCTCCCCGATCTGCCGCGCCAAGCCGCGGGCGGCAGCGGCGCCACGCGCGGCATCCCTTTTCCGCCGGTATCCAGGGATGCCCTGGTGAGATTTTATGATGGACATCCGGCTCATCGTGAGGCACTATTCCCTGAGCTTCTTCATTCCGCTTCGGGGACACGGCGTATCTGCCGCCCGTTTCCGGCCGCCGCGCGCCGAAGTCCGTTTTCCGCTCTCATGCAGGCATGGCCTGCCGGTGAATATCGCAAACCGCAGAAGGAGGACACATGGCAAAGAATATGAAAACCTGGGACGGCAACACTGCCGCGGCGTATGTCGCGTACGCCATGAGCGACGTGGCTGCCATTTATCCCATTACTCCCTCATCCGTCATGGGAGAGCTGGCCGACGAATGGGCGGCCAAGGGCCAGAAAAATCTGATGGGCCAGGTGGTCACCATCCGCGAAATGCAGTCCGAAGCCGGGGCCGCGGCCACGGTTCACGGCTCTCTGGCAGCCGGCGCGCTGACCTCCACCTTTACCGCGTCGCAGGGCCTTCTGCTCATGATCCCGAATATGTACAAAATTTCGGGCGAACTTCTGCCCGGCGTGTTCCATGTGGCCGCGCGCGCCGTGGCCGGGCACGCGCTGTCCATTTTCGGCGATCATCAGGACATCATGAGCTCGCGCCAGACCGGCTTCGCCTTCCTCTGCTCCAACTCACCGCAGGAGGCCATGGATCTGGGGCTTGTGGCGCATCTGGCCGCCATTGATTCCAGCGTGCCGTTCTGCCATTTCTTCGACGGCTTCCGCACCTCGCATGAAGTGCGCACGATTGAGGTCATCGACTACGAAGCCATCAGAGGCATTGTCAACTGGGATCGCGTGCAGGACTTCCGCGACCGGGCCATGAACCCCGAGCACCCGCACCAGCGCGGCACCGCCCAGAACCCCGACATCTATTTCCAGAACCGCGAAGGCGCCAACCCCTTCTATGATCAGGTTCCCTCCATTGTGGTGGACGCCATGAAACGCGTGGCCTCCATCACGGGCCGTTCGTACAAGCCCTTCGACTATTACGGCGACCCTGAAGCCGACCGCGTGGTGGTGGCCATGGGCTCATCCTGCGAAGTGCTGGAAGAGGTGGTGGACTATCTGAACGCCCATGGCCAGCGGGTGGGCGTGTTGAAGGTGCGGCTGTACCGCCCCTTCAGCGCCGAGCACATGCTGGCCGTACTGCCCTCCACCGTGGATACGGTGACCGTGCTTGACCGCAGCAAGGAACCGGGCTCTCTGGGTGAATCCCTGTATCAGGATGTGTGCACCGTCTTTGTGGAACACGGCGACCGCACCCGCGTCTTTCCGAAAATCCTGGCCGGCCGTTACGGTCTGGGTTCCAAGGAATTTTCGCCCGCCATGGCCAAGGCCGTGTTTGACAACATGCTGGTCAGCGGCCCCAAGAACCACTTCACCGTGGGCATCGAGGACGACGTGACCGGCCTGTCGCTGGAAGTGGGCGAAGACCTGAATACGGTTCCCGAAGGCACCGTGCAGTGCAAGTTCTTTGGCCTGGGCTCCGACGGCACCGTGGGCGCCAACAAGCAGGCTGTCAAAATTATCGGCGACAAGACCGACATGTACGCCCAGGCGTACTTCGCCTACGACTCCAAAAAGTCCGGCGGCTTCACCGTGTCTCACCTGCGCTTCGGCAAGGCCCCCATCAAGTCGTCCTATCTGGTCAACCAGGCGGACTTCATCGCCTGTCACAAGGCCGCCTATGTGCAGCTTTATGACGTGCTTGACGGCATCAAGGAGGGCGGCACCTTCCTGCTCAATTCCCCGTGGGAAACCCTGCAGGACATGGAACGCGAACTGCCCGGGCACATGAAACGCACCATCGCCCGCAAACACCTCAGGTTCTACAATGTGGACGCCGTGAAACTGGCCATGAACCTGGGACTGGGCGCGCGTATCAACATGATCACCCAGACGGCCTATTTCAAGCTGGCCAACGTGATTCCGTTCGAGCAGGCTGTGGAATATCTGAAGGATTCCATCAAGAAAACCTACGGCAAAAAGGGCGAGGCCGTGGTCAACATGAACATGGCCGCCGTGGACAAGGCTGTGGAATCCCTGGTGGAAATCAAGTACCCCGAAGCCTGGGCCGACGCTCCGGACACCCCGCCCCTGTATCATGACACGGATCCCTATATCGCCGATGTGGTGCGGCCCATCCTGGCCCAGAAGGGTGACAAGCTGCCGGTGTCGGCCTTTGCCCCCGATGGCACCGTGCCCCTTGGCACCTCGGCCTGTGAAAAGCGCGGCGTGGCCATCCTTGTGCCCGAATGGAAGCCGGAACACTGCATTCAGTGCAACCAGTGCTCGCTGGTGTGCCCCCACGCGGCCATACGGCCCATCCTGGCCACCAAGGACGAGCTGGAAGGCGCGCCCGCAAGCTTCGCCACCGTGGATGCCAAAGGCAAGGGGCTGGAAAATCTCAAGTTCCGCATGCAGGTCTACGCCATGGATTGCCAGGGCTGCGGTTCCTGCGCCAACGTGTGCCCCGCCAAGGAAAAGGCTCTGGTCATGAAGCCCCTGGAAACCCGGCAGGAGGCCGAAGTGGCCAACCTGGATTTTGCCACGGAAAACATCAGCATCAAGGACAACGTGGTGGATCGCGGAACCCTCAAGGGCTCACAGTTCCAGCAGCCTCTGCTCGAGTTTTCGGGCGCGTGCGCGGGCTGTGGCGAAACCCCGTACGTCAAGCTGCTGACGCAGCTTTTCGGCGAACGGATGATCGTGGCCAACGCCACGGGCTGCAGCTCCATCTGGGGCGGCTCCGCGCCGGTGACGCCATACTGCCAGAACAAGGACGGCTTTGGGCCCGCCTGGGGCAACTCACTGTTTGAAGACGCGGCGGAATACGGCCTTGGCATGCACGACGCCTATGTTCAGCGCCGGGGCAAGCTGGCCGATACCGTCAGCGCTATTCTCAAGTCCGAAGGACTGACGGCCGAACTGCGTGAAGCCTTGCAGGGCTGGCTTGACAACAGGGACGACGCCGGCAAGTCGCGCGAATACGGCGACGCCGTCATGAGCGCCCTGACCGATGCGGAGGAAACCCCCGAACTGCACCAGCTGTGCGAAATGAGCGACTTGTTCACCAAAAAGTCGTTCTGGGTGTTCGGCGGCGACGGCTGGGGCTATGACATCGGGTATGGCGGCCTGGATCATGTTCTCGCGTCCGGCGCGGACATCAATATCCTGGTTCTGGATACCGAAGTGTACTCCAATACCGGGGGCCAGGCCTCCAAGGCCACTCCCCTGGGCTCCATCGCCAAGTTCGCGGCGGCGGGCAAGCGGATCAAGAAAAAGGAACTGGGCCGCATGATCATGACCTACGGGTATGTGTATGTGGCCAGCGTCAGCATGGGCGCGGACATGAACCAGGTGCTCAAGGCCTTTAAGGAAGCCGAAGCCTACAAGGGCCCCTCTCTGGTCATCGCTTACGCGCCCTGCATCAACCAGGGCATCCGCAAGGGCATGGGCAAGAGCATGGAAGAAGCCAAGCTGGCCGTGAAAACCGGCTACTGGCCCCTGTTCCGCTACAATCCCGCCCTGGCCGAAGAGGGCAAAAACCCCTTCATCCTGGAATCCAAGGCTCCCGACGGCACCCTTAACGAGTTCCTGCTGGGTGAAAACCGCTATGCCCAGCTTGAACAGATGGAGCCTGCCGTGGCCCAAAAGCTGCGCGAGGACATGGCCCGCCAGTACGAGGAGCGCTACCAGGATCTGAAGGCGCTGTCGGAACTGCCCGGAGGCAAGAGCGACGGCGACAAGTAAGCGAAACCAAAGACACTGATACCTCGCCTGGCCGGGTGCGCAGAAGCGTGCCCGGCCAGGCACCTTGCAAGGACAGCCCCCTTGCCCCTCAACGGGAAACGCCGCGGCGGCGGCCCCTGTCCCGAAAACCCGTAACGAACACCGCTTCATCAGCAGCGAGGCACTATGGCTCATACACTGTATATCACCGCCGCCGAAGCCCACTCGGGCATATCGGCCATCGCCCCGGGAGTCATGCAGCTTATGCGGGGACGGGTGCGCCGTCCCGCCGTGTTCCGTCCCATCATCAGCGATCCCGGCCCGGATGCGCAGGATCGCGATATTGCCCTGCTCACATCGCACTTTCATCTGGACACACCCTATGCCGAGACCTTTGCCTGCACCCTGGACGAAGCGCGGGAACTGATCAATGCCGGTCAGTCCGGCGCGCTTATGGATAAAATCCTGCGCGCCTACACAGCCCTCGAAAGCCAGTACGACTTCATCCTGTGCGAGGGCACGGACTTCACGGGCAAGGACACGGTGTTCGAGTACAAGCTCAACACCGATATCGCCGCCACACTGGGCGCTCCTGTGCTGCTGGTGACCAGCGGCGAGAATCGCAGCGCCGGCGAAGTCCAGGCCGCCATCCAGTCCGGCCTGGATATCATGGCCGACAAGGGTGTACGGGTGGCTGCCGCCATGGTCACCAGGGCCACCATGAGCGACACCGACGCACAGGCCCTGCGGAGCCGTTTTGCCGTCCCGGGCACGGCCGGAGCTTCAGGGGAACAGCCCGACACGGGAGACAATGCCGCCCCCCTGGTCTTTGTGCTGCACGACCTCCTCGAGCCTGTTGACGAACCCGGCATTCAGACCGCCCTGGATCATTTCGGGCGCCATGTGGACAGCGATGCCCTGGGGCGCCGCATCGAGGCATCATCCATCCGGATGTCCCCTCTTATGTTTCAGTTCCGGATTATGGAACAGGCCCGCAAACAGCGCATGCGCATCGTGCTGCCCGAAGGGGGCGAGGATCGCATCCTGCGGGCCGCCGACATCCTGCTGCGGAGCGGCGTGGCGGACATCATCCTGCTGGGTGACACCAGTCGCATCGGCGCGCGGGCGCGGGATCTGGGCCTGAATCTGGACAAGGCACGGATTGTCCAGCCCGATCGTTCGCCTGAGTTTGAGGACTACGCCGCCACCTATCAGGAATTGCGCAAGCACAAGGGCATCAGCCTGGAGCAGGCGCGCGAGCGCATGAGCGACGCCACCTATTTCGGCACCATGATGGTCTACAAGGGCCACGCGGACGGCCTGGTGTCCGGTTCGGTCAACACCACGGCCCACACCGTGCGGCCGGCGCTGGAATTCATCAAGACCAAGCCCGGCTACTCCATTGTCTCCAGTATCTTTTTCATGTGCCTCAGGGATCGTGTGCTGACCTTCGGCGACTGCGCCATCAACCCCAACCCCACAGCGGCCGAACTGGCCGACATTGCCGTCACCTCGGCCGAGACCAGCCGTATTTTCGGCCTGGAAACCCGCGTGGCCATGCTTTCTTACTCCAGCGGCTCATCGGGACACGGCGCGGATGTGGATCAGGTGATCGAAGCGACACGCCTGGCCCGCGAACGAGCGCCAGAGCTGCCTCTGACCGGCCCCATCCAGTACGATGCGGCCATCGATCCCAAAACGGCCCGGACAAAAATGCCCGGCGACCCTGTGGCGGGCCGGGCCACGGTATTTATCTTCCCCGACCTCAACACCGGCAACAATACCTACAAGGCCGTGCAGCGCGCGGCCGGAGCCCTGGCTGTCGGGCCGGTGCTCCAGGGGCTGCGCAAGCCCGTCAACGATCTGTCACGCGGGGCAACCGTGGCGGATATCGTCAACACTGTCGCCATCACCGCCGTACAGGCCCAAGCTGAAAAAAATCAGGAATCGCTATGACACACGACACCAATCACGCGCACAAGGTTCTTGTTATCAACGGAGGCAGCTCCTCATTCAAATATCAGGTTCTTGACATGGGCAGCGAACGCCGCCTGTGCCAGGGTCTGGTAGAACGCATCGGCAGCCCCGACAGCGTGCTCACCCACAAGCGGTGGCCCGGCACGGAACGCGAGGAAAAATTTGTCTATAAGGATGATTACTCCAACCATAACGCCGGGATGCGGGCCGTGGCCTCCGTGCTGCTGGATCCCGCGCGCGGCGGGGTCATCGATTCGGCCGCCGATCTGACCGCGGTGGGGCACCGTGTGCTTCTGGGCGGGCCTGAATATACCGAGGTGCTGGTCAACGACAGGGTCAAGGACGTTATCCGCGAATACAGTCCCCTGGGCCCCCTGCACAATCCGGCCAACCTGACGGGCATTGAAGTCATGGAGGAAATTTTCCCCAGCCTGCCCAACGTGGCCGTGTTTGACACCGGCTTTCACACAACTATGCCGGATTACGCCTATACCTATGCCATTCCGCGCCAGCTGGCCGCCAAGTATCGCATACGCCGCTACGGGTTTCACGGCACCTCGCATCGCTATATATCGCACGAAGCCGCCAAGCTTCTGGGGCGTCCCGCCGATCAGGTCAATCTCATCACCTGCCACCTGGGCAATGGCTGCTCGATATGCGCCGTCCGCCAGGGGCGCAGCGTGGATACCAGCATGGGCCTCACCCCGCTGGAAGGCCTGGTCATGGGCACCCGGTCGGGCAGCATCGACCCGGCCATCCTCACCTACCTCATGCAGCGTGAGCATTACTCCGGAACGGATTTGAATACCCTGCTCAACAAGCAGTCCGGACTGCGCGGGCTGTGCGGCCACAACGACATGCGCGATGTGGAGGCCGCGCGCGACGCGGGTGATGAAAACGCGGCGCTGGCTATGAACATGTTCGTGTACTCCCTGCGCAAGTATATAGGCTCGTATTTCCCCGTGCTTGGGCGGGTGGACGGCATCGTCTTCACCGGCGGCATCGGCGAAAACGCGCCCGAGGTGCGATCCCGCGCCTGTGCGGATATGGACGCGCTGGGCATCCGGCTGGACGAGGATCTCAACGCCGGGCGCGTCTCTCAGGCCAAAAAGATCAGCACAGCGGATTCCTCCGTGCAGGTTTTCGTCATCCCCACCGATGAAGAACTGGAAATTGCCCGGGCCACGCTGCGCGTTCTGGATCAGGCTTCCGCGTCACAAAAAGCGCATGCATGAGCGCCTGACGCCAGCCCGCCCAAACGCTGATCGCGTTTTTGCTCCGGTCGTGCCTGTCCGGTGAAACACCGCATGGAGGACTCATGTCAGTTACCCTCATCGTTATGGGTGCGGCCGGCCGCATGGGCGCCACCCTGGCCCGGCTTATCAGCGAGGCTCCGGATCTGACGCTGGGAGCCGTGCTGGAACGCGCCGGCCATGAAAGCCAGCTGGCCCCGTGGAGCACAGCGGGAACCATTGTGGAAACCAACCCCGCCATGGCTCTGGCCGCCCTGCCCGGAGCCGTGGTGGTGGACTTCACGGCACCGGACGCCACCATGAACACCGCCCGGCTGGCGGCCGAACACGGCAACCCCATGGTTATCGGCACCACCGGCCTGACGGACGACGATACAAGTGAACTGCGCAGACTGGCGCAGCGGATTCCGCTTTTGCTGTCCCCCAACATGAGCGTGGGTATCAACGTTTTGCTGGAAGTGCTGCCCGAACTGACCCGTCTGCTCGGCGATGCCTATGACGTGGAACTGACCGAAATCCACCATAACCATAAAAAGGACGCGCCCAGCGGTACAGCCGTTCGTCTGGCCGAGGCTCTGGCCGACGCCAAAGGCTGGAATCTGGACAAGGCGGGCTGCTATGGCCGGGCAGGCATGACGGGTGAACGCCCTCACACCGAAATTGGCGTCCATGCGCTGCGCGGCGGAGATGTCGTGGGTGTCCATACGGTGTACTATATGGGGCCGGGTGAACGCATCGAAATCACCCACCACGCCCATTCGCGGGAAAACTTTGCCAACGGCGCGCTCCGCGCTGCCCGCTGGCTGGTTACGCAAAAACCCGGCAGGCTCTATTCCATGCATGACGTTCTCTCTGCCTAAGTCCTTCGCAATCCGCTCCAAGGAAACCTGTTATGCGCGTCGTTCTTTTGCAGCACAATCCCACGCCTGGTGATTTTATGGGCAACGCGCGCCGCCTGGCTGATCTGGCGCGCAGCGCCGCACGGCCGGATCACCAGGGAGACAGGGTGCTGTGCCTTTCATCCGCGTATGCGTTGGCGGGCGTTCCCTGGCAGGGGCTGACCAGAGTCAATGGTTTTTACGAGCGCTGCCGCAGCGCGGCCTCCGCCCTGGCGGGCATGCTTGCCGAAGGCCCGGATCTTCTGCTCAGCTTCACAGGCGCCCAGGCGCCCCTGTATGCGCTTATCACCCGGGACGGCCTGAAGTCCGTGGTCTGCGGGCAGGATGCCGTGCTGCGCCTGCCCGGCCTGTCTCTCTATGTGCCCGAGTACGCTGCCGAATGTATCCTGTATGCTCCCGCAAAGGAACGGGACAGCCTGAAAGCGGACGCCGTGCTGTTTATGGAGGCCCGCCCCTTCCGGCCCGGCGACCAGGCACTGCGGGAAAAACGCTTCTCCGCACTGGCGGAAGTCCTCCGTATGCCCGTGCTGTCTGTCAATCAGTGCGGCGCGACGGACGGAGACATTTACGCGGGTCAGAGCTGTGCCTTTGGGCCGGATGGCGGGCTGGTGGCCCGCGCTCCGGCCTTCGAGGAAGCCGCGCTGGAGCTGGATTTGCCTGTTCGGGGGCATTCGCTTCTGCCCCGTGCGAGCGACATATCCCCGAATCCCGGGCGCTATGAGGCCATGTTCCGGGCCGCGGTGCTGGGTGTGCGCGACTATGCGCGCAAGTGCGGATTCCGGGGAGCGGTGCTGGGACTGTCCGGCGGCATGGATTCGGCTCTGGTGGCCTGCATTGCCGCCGAGGCCCTGGGCCCGGCTCAGGTTCTGGCCGTGCTTATGCCTTCGCCCTGGAGCAGCGACCACAGCCTTAAGGATGCCCGCCAGCTGGCGGAGCATCTTGAGATGCGCGCCGTAACCGCTCCCATCGAATCCATGATGAAGGCCTATGACGGGGTACTGTCCCCCCTGTTCGCCGGCGAGCCCGCCAACCCCGCCGATTTGTGGGCTGAAAATATCCAGCCGCGCATCCGGGGCGCCGTGCTCATGGCCTTCGCCAATCGCCTGGGCCGCCTTGTGCTGGCCACCGGCAACAAATCCGAACTTGCCGTGGGCTACTCCACCCTGTACGGCGACACGGCGGGAGCGGTGGCCCCCATCGGCGACATCTACAAAACCGAAGTCTACGAGCTGGCCCGCTGGTATAACTCCATGCGCGGCGCGGACATCATTCCTCCCCGAATTTTCAGCAAGGCTCCGTCCGCCGAACTTAAACCCAACCAGACGGATCAGGACAGCCTGCCCCCGTACGAGGTGCTTGACGCCATCCTGCGTCAGCTTCTGGAAGGCGGGGCCAACCCGGAAACGCTGAACACGCCCGGAGCCTCGCCCGCCGTGGTGCGCGATGTTCTGCGCCGTGTGGCCAACGCGGAGTTCAAGCGCCACCAGTGCCCCCCCGTTTTCAGACTCAGTTCCTGCGCCCTGGGCGCAGAGTGGCGCATGCCGGCCAGCGCAAAGGCCCTTGCCGGATTTTAATGCGCGCCGCGCCTGGGGTGGCGCCGTCGCAATTCTCACGGCACGCCCGTATCCGGTACGGACTTTGTGCGTGACAAAGCCATGGAGGCCCGGCTATACTTCCCTCGCGCTGTTTCAGGATGGAACTCCATCAACCTTTTTCAGGACATGCCCCTATGAACTCAATTCCCTGGCAGGCTCATTTCGACGGCGACGCTCCGGTCTCCTTCGACATTATTCCCCAATCCCTGCAGGGATACCTGGATCGGGCGGCCAAAGACTTTGGCAGCCGCAAGGCCATTATCTTCCAGAACATGACCATGACCTACCGTCAGTTGAAGGAAAAGGCCGAAACCGCGGCCGCCTCCCTGCGGGACAGGGGCCTGAAGACCGGTGACCGGGTGGCCATTATGCTGCCCAACCTGCCTCAGACGGTCATCGCCTTCTGGGCCGCGATCAAGGCCGGCGGCGTGGTTGTCATGACCAATCCCCTGTACATGGAAAAGGAACTGACCCACCATTTTACCGACGCCAAGCCCAAATTCCTCATCACCCTTGACCTGTTCTGGAACAAACTTGCTCCGCTGCGGAACAGGCTGAGCATTGAAACCTACATTGTTTCCCGCCTGGCCGACGGCCTTGCCTTTCCGCTCAACCTCCTCCAGCCAATTCAGGCCAGGCGGCAGGGCGGCGTGCCCAAGGTGGACTACGATGACCGTTCCGTGGTGCCCTGGAAAAAACTGTTCAAAACCCGCAAACGGTACAGCGAGGAGCCCTCTTCCCCCAAAACGAGTCTGGCCCTGCTGCAATATACAGGGGGCACCACAGGCTTTTCCAAAGGGGCCATGCTGACCCACTTTAACCTCCAGGCCCAGATTCAGCAGCTTTTGTCCATCATCCGGGGCGACGCCGCTTCCACGCCCCACATTTTTGTGGGCATTATGCCCTTCTTTCATGTTTTCGGGCTGATGGGATCTCTCATGCTGCCCACCATTTTCGCCTCGCCCACGATTCCCGTGCCCCGCTATGTGCCCCGCGATTTGCTGGAGATGATCAAAAAGCACCGCCCCACTTTCTTCGTGGGAGCGCCCGCCATCTATATCTCGCTCATGCAGCAGAAAAATATCGCGGACTATGACCTGACCTGCATCCAGTTGTGCATATCCGGCTCCTCCCCCTTTCCGCTCAACAGCCTGCGCCGTTTTCAGGAAATGACCAAGGCGAAAATTACCGAGGGTTTCGGCCTGACCGAAGCCTCGCCGGTGGTCATTGCCAACCCTGTGCACGGTCGCCAGAAGGACGGTTCCATCGGCGTACCCATCACCGGAACCGAAGCCTGTATTGTGGATCTGGAAACAGGCCAGACTGTTCTGCCGCCCAATCAGATCGGCGAACTCATTGTGCGCGGCCCCCAGGTCATGCTGGGCTACTGGAATCACCCCGAGGAAACAGCCGCCACCATCCGCAACGGCTGGCTGTATACCGGCGACATAGCCTATCATGATGAAGACGGGTATTTTTATATTGTGGATCGCAAAAAAGACATGGCTATTGTCGGCGGCTACAATGTCTTCCCCAGTGAAATCGATGAAGTGCTGCACGAATATCCCAAAGTGCAGGAGGCTGTGGCCCTCAGCGTGCCGCACCGCTCCAGGGGCGAAACGCTGAAGGCCTATGTGGTGCCGAAACCAGGTGAAAAAATCACCGTGGCGGAACTGGTAGCTCACTGCCGCCAGAAGCTGGCCTCCTACAAGGTGCCCCGTCTGTTTGAATTTCGCGACGAGCTGCCCAAATCCATGGTGGGCAAAGTATTGCGCCGGGCTCTACGTGATGAGGAAACCCAAAGGCAGAAGGCCGGCATAGAGGACGGAATGGACGCTTCACCCGTGGATACCGAAAAAACCTCCTCCGGCCACGCCGCGGAGCCCCTGTCCACCATCGCCGGAGATTCCGGCACGGGAACAGCGGCCGAAAGCGTGCCCGAAGCCACACAAAAAACCACAGGCCCCGGTGCCTGACGGGCCGGCGGCACGGTTTTCCCCGTGCGGCCGCAACGCCTGAAACCTGACATGCACGCCGGCGCGTGCGGGCACGCGCGGCAGGGAAGCAGAAACGCGCCAGGCCAAAAAATTCTCGGTACGCGCGTTTGCGTGTTGACAAGTACCCGGAGGGAGCCTATACATCGTTGTCTGCCATGCGGGAGTAACTCAGTGGTAGAGTGCAACCTTGCCAAGGTTGAAGTCGCGGGTTCAAATCCCGTCTCCCGCTCCATAATACCTTCGTCGCGATCTCCCGGCGGGAATAACTCAACGGTAGAGTGTCAGCTTCCCAAGCTGAAGGTTGCGGGTTCAAATCCCGTTTCCCGCTCCA
>JAFLSV010000031.1 GCA_022510785.1 Desulfovibrionaceae bacterium
TCGAACCTGCGACCTGCCGGTTATGAGCCGGAGGCTCTACCAACTGAGCTAAGGGCCCGCTGTGCGGTTATGGCCTGAAAGCGGCTTTTGCGCAAGTCCCGAAAACGCCCGGGACATTCATCTCTTCACAGGCAAAAAGTATTATCCCATTGCATTTCCAGGAAAAATTTTCCTGAACGCATCTAGGCGAAGATCTGCCCCGGCGGAGAGGAAGCGGCGGGAAGGCTGCGAAACGACAGCGGGGCAACGGCAAGGCAGCGACGACGGTGGCGGCGCTGCCCTGCCGCGCTTACAGCCCAAACTGCGCCAGCAGCGCGTCGATGTCGTTCTGGTTGGCGTCGTCCGTGGGGCCCTTGAGCTCCGATCCTTCCACTTTTTGCTTCAAATCCAGCACGGCGGCCTTGGTCTGTTCCTCAAGGCTGGCCAGATCCTGGCCGGGCTCTTCCTCGTAGGCCTTCATCATCAGGCCGGACGACAGGTAGAGCTCCAGCACCGTGGATTCCAGCTGCTTGATGGCCGCGCTGACCTTTTTGATGCGCTGCCCGGTGAGATCCTGAAAGCTCATGGCCGTCATCAGCGTGACCAGATCCTCGCCCAGGCCCTGGTTGATCTCGTTGAGGCGCTGCCATTCGGTGGGGGTGATGCGGCCCTTGCGGGCTTTTTCCAAAAGTTCCGCCGACTCCGCCTGCCAGTCCATCTGCTTTTCCACCACGCCCATGATGGTGTTGGCGGCGTCCTCGGTCTGCCGCAGCACGGCGGAAAGCTGTTCGGACGCGTCGTGGAACAGCTTGTCGGCGGCCGCCTTTTCCGCTGCGGCATCCGCGCCGTCAGCCTCCGGCGCGGCCGCGTTGCGGGCCTCGCCCATTTCCTTGTAAATACGCCGCAGGCCGCTGCGCATATCGGTGCTGATGCGGCGGTAAAACTCGCTTTCCAGCAGCGACTTGGTGAGAGACTCGGTGAGCTGCTTTTCCAGCGTGCTGGACAGCACCTCCCGCAGATTGGCCGTCAGGGTTTCCGTCACATCCTGCATAACCTGACGGAAGAGATCATCGTCTTTTGCCATTTCCTTCTCCTGATGTTCACGCCCGCCGGCGTCATGCCTTTCGGCAAAAAACTGTCCTCAGAGTTTGTTGTTCTTGATTTCCTGACGGGCGCGGGTGGCTTCATGGGCCTTGGGATACTTCGTGATCAGCTGATTCAAACAGTCACGGGCCGCGTCCTTGCTGCCCAGCTTCAAAAAACTCATGCCCAGCTTGAGATAGGCGCCCGGAGCTTTATTGCTGTTGGGATAACTCTCAATGACACGGCCGTAAGCCAAAGCCGCAGCCTCATATCTCTCCATTTGATAATTGCTTTCGCCCTGCCAGAACCAGGCATTGGAGATCAGCTTGTGCTGACCGTATACCTTAGTAAAGTCAGTAAAGGCATTGAGCGCCTGCTCGTAGCGGCGTTCACTGAAAGCCTTATAACCACTATCGTACAGGGCCTGGGCTATATCCACGCTGGACGCATCAGCGGGCGGGGTCACGCCGGCTGCCCCGGCGGGCGGGGTGGTGACCATGGTCGAACCCGCAACCGTGCCCGGCGCCGAAGGCAGCACCGCGCCGGGGGCTGTTCCCGGGACTCCCGGGGCTCCCGAAACGGGGCCGGGCGCGGCCATGGGCAGGCCGCCGGCCGGCTCATCCAGCTGGAGCTTCATGGCCAGCTGGGCTTCGATGAGGCGAAGCGCGCGGTCGTGTCTGGCCAGCATGTCTGACATGGCCTGAGCGCCGCCGGCCTGGGTAAAGGCATGGGACATGGTGTCCACCTCGCCGCGCAGGGAGGCAATTTCCTGGCGCATGGACTGCACCTGCGACCAGGTGTCGGCCTGGGCGGGCTGCACACCCGAAAGCTGCATGTTGAGCTGCTGCAGGGCCTGCTCATGCTGGGTGACCTGAGCCTTCAGGATGTCATAGTCGCTGGTGGCCGTGCATCCGGCCAGAGTCAGGCAGGCAAGCGTCAGCAAAGGGCCGTGTTTCCAATATGCGTTCATGGTCATACCTCATTGTTTGCGCGATGTATCACCGCTTTCGCCGGGCAGGGGACGGCTTCGCCGCCATCCGGACAGCAGGTAAAGCATCCCCCCGATGAGGGGCAGAAAAACGGCTGCCATGATCCACAGGTATTTTTCCCTTTCACCGGGAAACTCGTGCCGCATGGCGTGCCAAATAGACCACAGGTTGGGCAGAATGGGAAGCAGCAAAAGGGCCGCCTGTTCCGGGGCCAAATCCGTCAGCAGCATGAAATCACCCGTTCCCGGATGGCCCCGCGGCGCCGGAGCGAAACCACAGCACAAAGGCCGCCAGCAGGGCCCCCACGCAGATGGCCACATCCGCCACGTTAAAGGCGGGCCAATGCCACACGCCCATGTAAAAATCCAGAAAATCTATAACCGCTCTCAGCCTTACCCGGTCGATGAGATTGCCCACCGCGCCGCCCAGAATGAGCCCGAAGCCCACAAACAGGGTGCGGCTGTAACGCGCCGTGCGGGCCATGCCGAGAATCAGCCCGCAGGCCACCAGCGTGGCCAGCAAAAACAACCAGAACTGCCAGTCCATATCCGAGCGGTTTAAAAAACCGAACGCCGCGCCCCGGTTGCGGACATGAACCAGGTCGAAAAGCCCCGGCACCACGCGCATGCTGCCGTGCAGGGGCAGCGAGGCCGTCACCGCCGCCTTGGTGGCCTGATCCAGCGCCACGCAGGCGGCCGTCAGCCAGAAGATGACACGGTAGCGGCCGTCGTCAGTCCGCGCCGTTCCGGCCACGCTCACTGCCCGCCCTCTTCCCGCGCCGCCAGTTCACGCAGCACGGACGCGCAGCGGGGGCACAGCGTGGGATGGGCCGAATCCGCGCCCAGCTCCTCGGAATACATCCAGCAGCGTTCGCACTTGCCGCCGCGCGCCTTGCCCACCTCCACAGCCAGGCCGGGCAGCTCACCGATAACGGCGTCCACCGGCGCTTCCGCAAGGTCGGCCACATCGAGCTGGGACACAATGCACACGGCCCGCAGATCCGCCCCGGCCAGGTTGACGGCCTTGCGCAGCCCGGCATCCATGTACAGGGTGACATGGGTATCCAGAGGATGCCCCACCGTGCCCGCCTTGCGCAGGGGCTCAATGGCTTTGGTCACCTCGGCCCGCACGGCCAGCACACTTTCCCATGCCTGGCGGCGTGCATCGTCCAGGGCAAAGCCCGACATGTCGCGCGCAGGCATGGCAAAAACCGTGAGAACCTCAGCGCCGTCAGCGCTTCGGGGCTTAAGCGCGCCGGGAATGTGGCGGAAAACCTCCTCCGCCGTGAAGCTGAACACCGGAGCCATATCCCTCAGGATGAGCAGCAGAATTTCATACAGGGCCGTCTGGGCCGAACGCCGCTCAAGGCTGCCAGGCAGCGACGAATAGAGGCGATCCTTGAGCACGTCCAGATAGAAGGCCGACAGATCCGTGGCGCACAGGCCGTGCAGCGTGTGGAACACCTTGTGGAACTCAAACTTCACATAGGCGTCTTCCACACGCTGATGGGCGGCCAGAGCCATGTCCAGGGCATAGCGATCCAGAGGCTCCAGCCGGGCGGCAGGCAGCAGATCGGCCGGGCCCAGATCGTGGATATTGCCCAGCAGGTAACGGCAGGTATTGCGAATGCGCCGGTAGGCATCCACCAGGCGGCTCATGATTTCGTCGGAATAGCGGATGTCTTCCCGGTAATCCACGCTGGACACCCACAGGCGCAGCAATTCCGCCCCGTACTTGTCAATGACTTCCTGGGGGGCCACCACGTTGCCCAGAGACTTGGACTGCTTGCGGCCCTCACCGTCCACCACATAGCCGTGCGTGAGCACCGTTCGGTAGGGCGCGCCGCCCCGCGTGCCCACAGAGACCAGAAGCGAACTGTGGAACCAGCCGCGATGCTGATCCGAGCCTTCCAGATACAGATCCGCCGGAGAGCCGCCTTCGGGCCGTTTTTCCATGACCGCGGCAAAGCTGGTGCCGGAATCAAACCAGACATCCAGAATATCGCTTTCCTTTTTCCAGCGCGCGCCCCCGCAGTGCGGGCAGCGAAGCCCCCCGGGCACGATGTCGGCGATATCGGCCTCGTACCAGTAATCACAGCCGGTGGGATGGGCGGCGAAACGGGCGGCGATGTCGCGCATCCAGGCGGGGTCGTTCCAGGCCTCGCCGCAATCTTCGCACAAGAGGGCCAGGATGGGCACGCCCCACATGCGCTGACGCGAAATGCACCAGTCCGGCCGGGTTTCCACCATGCTGAAGATGCGCTCTTCGCCCCAGGCGGGCACCCAGGCGACATCGTCACGGATGGCCGTGAGGGCACGCTGGCGCAGATTGTTGGCATCCATGGAAATAAACCACTGCGTGGTGGCCCGGAAGATAACCGGCTTTTTGCAGCGCCAGCAGTGGGGATAGGAATGGGTGATGCTCTTTTCAGCCAGCAGATGGCCCGCCTCGCGCAGTTTGGCGATAACGCGGGGGTTGGACTCAAACACGTTGAGCCCGTGGAAGAACTCCACCGAAGGCAAAAAGCGGCCTTCATCATCCAAGGGAGAATAGACATCAAGCCCGTACCGGAGGCCCGCCTCGTAGTCTTCGCGGCCATGGCCGGGGGCGGTATGCACGCAGCCCGTGCCCGCGTCCAGAGTGACGTGCTCGCCCAGGATGATCAGCGAGGCGCGGTCATAGAAGGGATGCCGGGCTTCCAGCCGTTCCAGGGCGGAGCCGGACGCCTCGCCCAGCACGGTAAAGCCCGTCCAGCCGAAGAGCGGCGCGCACGAGGGCAGCAAATCTTTGGCCAGCACATACTGGGCGCCTTCCGCCTCCACCAGGACATAGACAAAATCGGGGTGCAGGGCCACGGCCATATTGTCCGGCAGCGTCCAGGGCGTGGTCGTCCAGATGACCACATGGGCGCGGGAGGGATCCGCCTCAGGGAACACCTCTTTCAGGCGCGCGTCAGGCAGGGGAAAACGCACATAGATGGAAGGCGACGTATGGTCGGCGTATTCCACCTCGGCCTCGGCCAGGGCGGTTCCACACGAGCAGCACCAGTAAATGGGCTTTTTGCTGCGCACCACCTCGCCCTTTTCCACAAAGGTGGCCAGTTCCGCCGCGGTGACGGCCTCGTAGGAGGGATCCATGGAGACATAGGGCGTATCCCACGAACCGAACACGCCCAGTCGCCTGAATTCGCGGCGCTGAATATCCAGGAACTTTTCCGCATACTGGCGGCAGCGCTTGCGGATGACGTGGGCGGGCAGATCCTTTTTTTTGTCGCCCAGCTCCAGCTCCACATTGTGCTCAATGGGCAGGCCGTGACAGTCCCAGCCGGGGATATAGGGCGTGCGCCAGCCCAGCAGATTGCGGGACTTGACGATGATGTCCTTGAGAATCTTGTTCAGCGCCGTGCCCAGATGGATGTGCCCGTTGGCATAGGGCGGGCCGTCGTGGAGGATGTAGCGGCCGCGCGATCCGGACGCGGCCTGCATAAGGCCGAAAACGTCCGCCTCTTCCCAGAATTTCAGCGTATCCGGCTCCTTGCGCACCAGATCCGCCTTCATGGGAAACGTGGTGACCGGCAGGTTAAGGGTCTTTTTATATTCAGCCATGAGATCCTCCGGGCATACTTTCAAAAAAGGGTATTTTTGCCAGCAATCACGCTGTTGTCAAGCGTTCAGCCGGATCCGGGGCACGCAGGACAAAGGGCGCCATGCAGAATTTTTCCGGCCGGCGGAACTGTTCTCCGGTATGCGGGGACGGGCCGCGAAGAGCCTTTGCTCACGCGCGAGCGTCGTCCCGCTTTGCTTCCGGCTCTTTTCTTTTTGGCCGGGCCCGCGCGACGCAGACATTGCCGGCCGGACAGTCCATTCCGGCCCGGCAGACGCGCCCGACAGGGCACGACCTGTCCATGAAACAGACCTTTACCGTCGAGAGCACAGCCGCCCATACGCGGCCCGGCAGGAAGAGGAGCTTCATTCTCCGCTCTCTGAGCGCGGGCGCGCGCCTGTTCCGCCCGCTGTGCGCATTTTACCAGAACCGCGCCACATAGCCCTGGACGAAGATAACCAGCACCACCACGGGCACCACATACGTCAGATAGCCGCGCAGCCGGCGCGGGAAGCGCGGGCCCCCGCCCTTGTCGGCTTCGGCCACGAATTTGTCCCAGCCCCAGCCATAGCGCGTGGTGCAAAACAGCACAAACAAAATGGCCCCGGCCGGCAGCATGTTGCTGCTGATGAGAAAGTCTTCCAGATCCAGCACGTTGGAGCCGCTTCCCAAGGGCTGAAAGCCTGCCAGGACGTTGAAGCCCAGGATGCAGGGCAGGGTCAGCAGGGTCAGAAGCACCCCGTGAACCAGTACGGACTTGCGCCGGCTCCAGCCCCAGACGTCCACCCCGTAGGAAATGATGTTCTCCACCACGGCGATTACCGTGGTCAGGGCGGCGCAGCTCATGAACACGAAAAAGAGCGTGCCCCACACCCGGCCGCCGGGCATGGCGTTGAAGATATTGGGCAGGGTGACGAATATGAGGCCCGGGCCGCTGTCCGGCCGCACGCCGAAGGCAAAGCAGGCCGGAAAGATGATCAGCCCCGCGGTGAGGGCCACAAAGCTGTCCAGGGCGACGATAAACGCCGATTCACCGGTGAGGCCGCGGCTGTCGTCCAGATAGCTGCCGAAAATGAGCATGGAACCCACGCCCACGCTCAGTGTAAAAAAGGCCTGGCCCATGGCCGCGTTGAGCAGGCCCCACAGCCCGGCGTCCACGGCGCGGCTCCAGTCTGGGGCCAGATAAAAGGCAATGCCCGCGCCGGCCCCGGGCAGGGTGACGGCCCGCAGGGCCAGACCGGCCATGATGAGCAAAAGCCCCGCCATGAGCAGCTTGACCACCCGCTCCAGCCCCCGGCGCACCCCCAGGGCGCACACGCCGAAACCAATCACCACCACCGGCACTGTCCAGCCCAGCATGACGGCCGGATTGCCCAGAAGTTCGCCAAAAAACGCGCCCACACCCTCGGGCGGCAGGGCCAGATCGCCGCGCGCCGTGTACCAGCAGTAACCCAGCATCCAGCCCGCCACGGGAACATAGAACATCATCAGAAGATAACTGCCGACCAGACTGAACCAGCCGAAGCGGTGCCAGCCCGTGCCCGCAGGCTCCAGAACCCGCAGGGCGCGGCCCATGTTGGCGCGGGCGGCGCGGCCCACGGCAAATTCCATAACCAGCAGCGGCAGGCCCAGGCCGAGCAGGCAGAGCAGGTAGACAACCACGAACACCGCGCCGCCGTACTGTCCGGCGATATAGGGAAAGCGCCACACGTTGCCGAGACCGATGGCGCAGCCCGCGGACAGCAGAAGAAAGCCAAGACGGGTGGCCAGTGTTTCGCGGGGGACGGGCATGGAAACTCCCTCCTGAGGCGCAAGGCCCATAGCCCTGTCAGCTGTGACGCCTCTGGCGGGGCAGCGGACGCGGGGACACAGAAAAGCGGCCGGAAGAGCTGACTTCCGGCCGCCTGTTTTGTTCATTCAGCGTCAAAACCGACGAGGACGGAACTTTCCCCAAGCTCCTCCAGGAACTTGTCGGGACGTTCCTTCTGCTCGGGCACCTCGATATCCTGATGGACATATTCGCGGTAGCCGGTGCCGGCGGGGATGAGCCGGCCCACAATGACGTTTTCCTTCAGGCCGCGCAGGTGATCCTCCTTGCCCTTGAGAGAGGCTTCGGTGAGCACCTTGGTGGTTTCCTGGAAGGACGCGGCCGCCACCCAGGACAGCGAACTTAAGGAGGCCTGGGTAATGCCCAGCACCAGGGGTTCGGCCGTGGCCGGGGCCAGGCCCTGGGCCATGGCCTTCTGGTTTTCTTCCCGGAACTCCACCTTATCCACCTGCTCGCCCACCAGGAAGGTGGTTCCGCCCGGATCGAGCACAGAGACCTTTTTCAGCATCTGGCGGACAATAACCTCGATGTGTTTGTCGTCGATGGCCACGCCCTGGAAGCGGTACACTTCCTGAATTTCGTCCACCAGGTAGCGGGCGAGGTATTTTTCGCCCCGGGTGCGCAGGATGTCGTGCAGTTCGGGGTTGCCTTCGGTCAGAAGATCGCCGGCGTCCACATAGTCGCCGTCCGACGCGGTGATGTGCTTGCCCTTGGGCACCAGGTATTCCCTGGGCTCGCCCAGCTCCGGACGGACGATGAGCTTGCGCTTGCCCTTGGATTCGCCCGCGTATTCCACAATGCCCGCGATTTCGGACACCACGGCCATATCCTTGGGCTTGCGCACTTCAAAGAGCTCGGCCACACGGGGAAGACCACCGACGATGTCCTTGGTCTTGGAGGTTTCGCGCAGCTTTCGGGCGATGATGTCGCCCGCCTGGACAGCGTCGCCGTCCCGAACCATGATGATGGCCCCCACCGGCAGGGGGTACATGGCCTTCATGGCCGTGCCCTGAGCCGTGGTGCGCATTTTGACCTCACCGTTTTCGTCCACAATGGTCAGTGTGGGCCGGAAATTGGTGGTGCGGTACTCCATGATGGTGCGGGTGGACTGGCCGGTGGCTTCGTCCAGCTTTTCCTGCACGGTTTTGCCGTCCAGAATATCCGAAAAGCGGATGGCCCCGTCCACTTCGGCGATGAAGGGCTCGTTGAAGGGATCCCATTCGGCCAGAACCACGCCCTTGCCCACTTCCTGCTCGTTTTCCACATACAGGCGGGCGCCGTTGGGCAGGACGTACTTTTCGCGCTCGCGGCCCTGATCATCCACAATGGTCAGCACGCCGCTCTTGCCGAGCACCATGAGCACGCCATCGCGGTTGCGCACATAGTGCACGCGGCTCCACATCACCTTGCCCGGATTCTGGGCCTCAAAGCTGGACTTGGCCACCTGGCGGGAGGCCGTGCCGCCGATGTGGAAGGTGCGCATGGTCAGCTGGGTGCCGGGTTCGCCAATGGACTGGGCGGCGATGGTGCCCACGGTTTCGCCCACGTTGACCCGATGGCCCCGGGCCAGATCGCGCCCGTAGCACATGGCGCACACCCCGCGTTCGGCCTGGCAGGTCAGGGCCGAGCGGATGACCACCGAGGTCACGCCCGCCTCGTCCAGGGCGGCGGCCACGGACTCATCCACCAGAGTGTTCTCGGGGAAAAGCAGAGTCGTCTTGTCACGGGGGTCATACACCGGGTAGAGCAGCACGCGGCCGATAATGCGCTCGCGAAGCGGCATCTTGATATCGTTGCCTTCGCGCAGGGCGGTCATTTCAATGCCGTCCACGGTGCCGCAGTCTTCCTGGGAGACGATGACATCCTGCACCACGTCCACCAGGCGGCGGGTCAGGTAGCCCGAGTTGGCCGTCTTGAGGGCGGTGTCGGCCAGACCCTTGCGCGCGCCGTGCGTGGAGGTGAAGTACTGGAGCACGGTCAGGCCTTCACGGAAGCTGGCCGTGATGGGCGTTTCAATGATACCCCCGGACGGCTTGGCCATAAGGCCGCGCATGCCGGCCAGCTGCCGCATCTGATCCTGGTTGCCGCGTGCGCCCGAGTTGGACATCATGTAAATGGGGTTCAGGCTGATGTCGTCGGCCGTCTTGCCCGTGCCAGGGTCAGTGACGTGATCCACCGAGATCTCCCTGGTCATTTCCTGGGAGACATCGTTGGTGGTCTTCGTCCACACGTCCACGACCTTGTTGTATTTTTCCGTGCGGGTGATGATGCCGTCGCGGTACTGGCGCTCAATATCGTCCACCTCGGCCTGGGAGGCGTCGATGATGGCCTTTTTGCGGGACGGAATGGTCATGTCCTTGAGACCGATGGTCACCCCCGCCCGGGTGGCGAACTCATAGCCGATGTCCTTGAGCCTGTCGCACAGGATGACGGTGGCCTTGATGCCCGACTCGTGGTAGGCGTGGCCCACCAGCCTGCCGATGGCCTTTTTGGTCAGGATGGTGTTCACCTGGCTGAAGGGCAGGATATGGGGCAGGCGCTCCCACACCAGAATGCGGCCCGTGGTGGTGTCCACCAGCTCGCCGTCTTCCATGCGCACCCTGATGCGGGCGTGCAGATCGACCTGGCCGGCGTCGTAGGCGGCCTCCACCTCCCACGGGGCGCAGAAGGTCATGCCCTCGCCCTTGCGGAAGGAACGATCCACGGTCATGTAATAAAGTCCCAGCACAATGTCCTGCGAGGGGATAATCACCGGGCTGCCGTTGGCCGGCGACAGAATGTTGTTGGTGCTCATCATGAGCACGCGGCACTCAATCTGCGCCTCCACGGAGAGCGGAATGTGCACGGCCATCTGGTCGCCGTCAAAGTCCGCGTTGTAGGCGGTACACACCAGAGGGTGCAGCTGGATGGCCTTGCCCTCCACCAGCAGGGGCTCAAAAGCCTGAATGCCCAGCCGGTGCAGGGTGGGCGCGCGGTTGAGCAGCACGGGGTATTCGCGCACCACTTCGGACAGAATGTCCCAGACCACCAGTTCCTCGCGCTCCACCATCTTTTTGGCGCTCTTGATGGTGGAGGCGTGCCCCCGTTTTTCCAGCTCGGAATAAATGAAGGGCTTGAACAGCTCCAGGGCCATTTTCTTGGGCAGGCCGCACTGGTGCAGCTTGAGCTTGGGGCCCACCACGATGACCGAGCGGCCGGAGTAGTCCACGCGCTTGCCCAGGAGATTCTGGCGGAAGCGGCCCTGCTTGCCCTTGATCATGTCGGACAGCGACTTGAGCGGGCGCCCGTTGGTGCCGGTAATGGCCCGTCCGCGGCGCCCGTTGTCGAACAGGGCGTCCACGGCTTCCTGAAGCATGCGCTTTTCATTGCGGATAATGATGTCCGGCGCGCCCAGTTCCTTCAGCCTTTTGAGGCGGTTGTTGCGGTTGATGACGCGGCGGTACAAGTCGTTCAGGTCGGAAGTGGCGAAACGTCCGCCGTCCAGCGGCACCAGGGGGCGCAGATCGGGCGGAATGACCGGGATGACTTCCAGAATCATCCATTCCGGCTTATTGTTGGATTCAATGAAGGCCTCCACAATCTTGAGGCGCTTGGTGAGCTTCTTTTTCTTGGTCTGGCTCTTGGTGGTCTGGGATTCCTCGCGCAGCTCCACCCGCAGCTTTTCCAGATTCAGCTCCTCCAGAAGGCCGCGCACGGCCTCGGCGCCCATGCCCACCTTGAGGGCGTCGTCGCCATAGCGATCCAGCATCTGGAGGTACTGATCCTCGGAAATGACCTGCATTTTAGCCAGATTGGTCTGGCCGGGGTCCAGCACCACATAGGAATCAAAGTACAGCACCTTTTCGAGATCGGCCATGGTCATGTCAAGCAAAGTGCCGATCTTGGAGGGCAGGGTTTTCAGAAACCAGATATGCGCCACTGGCGCGGCCAGTTCAATGTGGCCCATGCGTTCGCGCCGCACCTTGGAGGCGATGACCTCCACGCCGCACTTCTCGCACACAATGCCCCGGTGCTTCATGCGCTTGTACTTGCCGCAATTGCACTCATAGTCCTTGACCGGGCCGAATATTTTCGCGCAGAACAAACCGTCGCGTTCGGGCTTGAAGGTTCGGTAATTGATGGTCTCGGGCTTTTTCACTTCGCCATAGGACCATTCCCGAATGTTTTCCGGCGACGCAATCGTAATCTGAATGGCTTTCAGATTACGGATGTTCGCCACATTCGACGCCGCCGTGCTGCGTACGGTAAACAGATCGTCAAGACTCATGTATGGTCACTCCCTTTATTCTTCAATGGCGGTGCCGGGCAGAAAGCCGTGCTTGGGACGCTTTTTGCCTTCTTCCTGAAGGAGGTTGACGTTTAAGCCAAGGGACATGAGTTCCTTGACGAGGACGTTGAAGGATTCGGGCAGGCCGGCTTCCAGGAAGTTGTCGCCCTTGACGATCTTTTCGTACATTTTGACCCGGCCGGCCACGTCGTCGGACTTGACGGTCAAAAATTCCTGCAACAGGTACGAGGCCCCGTACGCCTCCAGCGCCCACACTTCCATTTCCCCAAGGCGCTGGCCGCCAAACTGGGCCTTGCCGCCCAGGGGCTGCTGCGTCACCAGGGAGTATGGGCCCGTGGACCTTGCGTGGATTTTTTCGTCCACCAGGTGATGCAGCTTGAGGTAGTACATGACGCCCGTGGTCACCCGGTTGGCGAAGGGTTCGCCGGTGCGGCCGTCGTACAGCAGGGTCTTGCCGTCGTTGGGCAGGCCCGCGCGCTCCAGCCATGACCATATTTCGTCTTCCGTGGCGCCGTCGAACACCGGGGTTTTGGTGACAATGCCGGTCTGAAGCTTGCGCACCGCCTTACGGAAGGTCTCGTCGTCCATGCTGTCCACCAGCTCGTCGATGGACAGATCGCCGGGCCGGGGCGGCATTTTGGAGGCAAAGATTTCCTTCACCTGCGCACGCACCGTCTTCAGGGCCGCGCCGCTGTCCACCAGATCGGCGAGCTGGCGGCCCAGTTCCTTGGCGGCCCAGCCCAGGTGGGTTTCCATAATCTGGCCGATGTTCATGCGCGAAGGCACGCCCAGGGGGTTGAGCACCACGTCCACCGGACGGCCATCCTCGAAGAAGGGCATGTCTTCCTCGGGCAGAATGCAGGACACCACGCCCTTGTTCCCGTGACGGCCGGCCATCTTGTCGCCCACCGACAGCTTGCGCTTCACCGCGATGTACACCTTGGCCATCTTGATGACACCGGGCAAAAGGTCGTCGCCTTCCGTCGCCTTTTCGCGCTTGGCGTCGTACAGCTTTTTGATGAGCTCCACCTGATGCTCGTAGGCCGTGAGCATCTGGGCCACCTGCTCGTTGACGTCCTTGCCCTTGAAGATGCCGGAGAGCTTTTTCACCGGCAAGCCGGCCATGACATCCCAGGTGAGCACGGAGCCGGCCTCGGCCAGAACCTCGCCCTTCTTTTTGCCCGCAATGGTGGAGGCGAGCTGTTTGCCCTCCGCCACTTCACGCAGGCGCTCGCGCGTGCGTTCGGTGAGGGCGCGCATGTGATCGGCTTCCTTGCGATCCAGGCGGGCGATTTCGTATTCCTCAATCTGCCGGGTGCGCTCGTCCTTTTCGCCGGAACGGCGGTTGAACAGCTTGACGTCGATGATGGTGCCCTCGATTCCGGGCGGAACCTTGAGGGAGGTGTTTTTCACATCGCGCGCCTTGTCGCCGAATATGGCCCGCAAAAGCTTTTCCTCGGGGGTGAGCTGGGTTTCGCCCTTGGGCGTGATCTTGCCCACCAGAATGTCGTCGGGCTTGACCGCCGCGCCGATGCGGATGACCCCGCTGCTGTCCAGGTTGCGCAGCATGTCTTCGCCCACGTTGGGAATGTCGCGGGTGATTTCCTCCGGCCCCAGCTTGGTATCGCGGGCCACCACCTCGAATTCCTCGATATGAACCGAGGTGTAGATGTCATCCCTGACCGCGCGCTCGGAAATGAGCACGGAGTCTTCATAGTTATAGCCGCACCAGGGCATGAAGGCCACCACCAGGTTCTTGCCCAGGGCCAGCTCGCCGGACTCGATACCCGGCCCGTCGGCCAGAACGTCGCCCTTTCTGACCCGCTGGCCGGGCACGCAGGTGGGCTTTTGCCCAAAACAGGAATTCTGGTTGGACTTGTGGAACTTCAAAAGATCATAGGCGCGAATGCCGCCGCGATCTTCCATGTACAGGTCGTCATAGGCCACGATAACGCGCTCGGCATCGGCGTAGCGCACCACGCCGTCACCCTCGGCCAGCAGGCAGGCCCCGGAGTCGCGGGCCACGTCCAGTTCCATGCCGGTGCCCACCAGGGGCCGTTCGGAGCGCAGCAGGGGCACGGCCTGGCGCTGCATGTTCGAACCCATGAGGGCGCGGTTGGCGTCGTCATGCTCCAGGAAGGGGATGAGCGCGGCCGAAATGGACACCATCTGGCTGGGAGAGATATCCATCAGGGTGACTTCCTCGCGGCTGGCCTGGAGCACATCGCCGTTGGCGGCGCGCACGGTGATGTACGGGTCGGCCAGGCGGCCGTTTTCATCCACGGCGGCGTTGGCCTGGGCAATGATCTGGTTCTGCTCGCGCGAGGCGTCGAGGTGGACGGTTTCCTCGGTGAGATAGCCGTCCCTGATCACCCGGTACGGGGTTTCAATAAAGCCGAACTCGTTGACCTTGGCGTAGGTGGTCAGGGACACGATGAGGCCGATGTTCGGGCCTTCGGGCGTTTCGATAGGGCAGATGCGCCCGTAATGCGAGGTGTGCACGTCGCGCACCTCAAAGCCGGCCCGCTCGCGGGTCAGACCGCCGGGGCCCAGGGCCGAAAGACGGCGCTTGTGCGTCACTTCGGACAGGGAGTTGGTCTGATCCATGAACTGCGAAAGCTGCGAGGTGCCGAAGAACTCCTTGAGCACGGCGGTCACGGGCTTGGGATTGATAAGATCGTGGGGCAGCAGGGAACCCACTTCCTGAATGCTCATGCGTTCCTTGATGGCCCGTTCCATGCGCACCAGGCCGATGCGGTACTGGTTTTCCACCAGCTCGCCCACCAGGCGCACGCGACGGTTGCCCAGATGGTCAATATCATCCGCCGGGCCGTGCGAATCCTTGAGCTGAACAAGCACCTTGATGGCCTGAAGAATATCCTCGTCGGTCAGCACGCGCACATCGGTGGGGGTGCTGAGCCCCAGGCGCTGATTGAGCTTGTAGCGGCCCACGGGCGACAAATCGTAATAATCGGCGTTGCGGAACAGATTGTCGAAGAAGGTGGCCGCGATTTCCGGCGTGGGGGGGGAGCTGGGACGCAGGCGGCGGTAGATTTCCTCCTGGGCCTTTTCCTTCGTGGTGGTCTTGTCCAGAACCAGGGTATCGCGGATGGAGGACGAGGTTTCCTGCCCGCGCGTGTGCAGAAGCGCCATGTCGGTGATGCCCGCCTCGCGCATCGTCTCCATGAGGGAGGGCGTCACCTCGTCCGCGGCCTCGGCCAGAATTTCACCGGTTTTTTCGTTGACCACGTCCGCAGCCAGGAAAAGCCCCACTATGCTGTCGGGCGACACTTCCATGTATTCCTGACCGGATTCGCACAGAGCGCGCCAGTCGCGCCGAGTGATGATTTTGCCCGCCTTGACCAGCACACCGCCCCTGCCGTCGGGAATGTCGGCAAAGGCCGCTTCCTTGCGGTACATGTCCCTGTCGATCTTCCACAGCAGGCGTTCGCCATCCAGGTGGTACAGCTCCTTCTTGTAGAAGCTGTCCAGAATCTGCGTCCTGGACATGCCCATGGCCTTGAACAGAATGGTGGCGGGCATTTTGCGGCGGCGGTCGATACGCACATACAGAATGTCCTTGTGGTCGAAATCAAAATCGAGCCACGATCCGCGCATGGGAATGACCCGGCAGGAGTAGAGCACCTTGCGCGAGGTGTGGGTCTTGCCGCCGTCGTGCTCAAAGATGATGCCCGGCGAGCGCTGCAGCTGGTTGACGATGACGCGCTCGGTGCCGTTGATGATAAAGGTGCCCTTTTCGGTCATGAGCGGCAGCGTGCCGAAATAAATATCCTGTTCCTTGCCGTCACGGAAGGTGCGGTTGCCCGTGCCCTCCTCCACGTCGTACACGTCGAGGCGCACCTTGATGCGCACCGGAGCCTCGTAGGTGAGGCCCTTGGAAATGCACTCGGCCTGGTCGTACTTGGGTTCGCTGATCTCATAGCCCAAATATTCCAGACTGGCCGTGCGGTTGAAATCCTCAATGGGGAACACGGAGCGGAAAACGCCTTCCAGCCCCACTTCCGGATCGCGTTCCTTGCGGCCTTCCTGCAGAAAGGCGCTGTAGGAGTCCACCTGAAGATTCAGAAGATGCGGAATGGGAAGGGAAACTTTAATTGTGCCGAATTGCTTTGTAAGCTGGCCCATCTTTACCCCAGGATATGTTGCCCGGCCCCGTGCCGGAAATTGACGCCGGGACTCAGCGCCCCGGCGCGCGCGTCCTTCTGCCGGCGTTTTTCGTACATCCTGAATACGATATACGCGGCCCACGGACACGCCCAAAAAAACGAGCGGACGACAAAAGCCCCCTCGGCCCTGCCGGGCACGAGGAGGAAAGCCCTGCCTCTCGATTACGGTATCTGCCTGCTTTGACTATTCAATTTCTCTCGCCTGCAAAACCCGTCCATCCATGCGAAAATGCCTTAAGCAAGTCAGCCACAGTACCCCTGAATGGCCTGTCTGGCAAGAGATTTTTTTCAATCCGCCGCACTGTTCCCGCGGGCGGCTTTTCCCCGGTGCCGGCCCTGGCTGCAAGGGCCGCGCGGGGGGCAATTTTCCGTGCTCATGCACGCCCGGATTGCGCACCGCTTTGGATCGGTATGAAGCCTGCGGGCCGTTCGTGAGCTCCGGTAAAATCCATCACGGGATTATCCGCAGATGTCCATGTGCTCCAGGCATGATGTTGACAATAATGTCTCCGGTATTTTCATCAAGAACAAAATTTTCTATGCCTTTCACTATTTCACATGCTGTAAAGGGATGCGGGAAATTTTCTTTTTTTATTCTCACGGAAATTGGAGATATGAATTTATTCCATGGAAGATTTTTGTTTTTCTTTTCCAGCTTAATGTGCAAAATATCTCTGTAAAAAAATGATACAAGCTCAACATTTTTCTTTTGCCAAAGATAGGATATGGCTTCACCAAACCCGGCGATCCATATGCTGCTGTCATTTTTGAGGATCTGAATATGTTCTTCAGCCAGATCAACATGAATCGGCTGATAGCTTACCTTGTTTGTGGTATAGACATTGTGCCACATTTCAATAAGCCATGATGGATCGGCGTGCATCTGGTCAAGTTCCCGCCTGATGTCAAAATCATTGTCGCCAATTCCCCGGCATTTCAGGTTAAGCCACTGGCCAGGTTCGGTACCATCGGCGGGATCAAGCGTATTTCGCCCCCTGTGCCAGCTTCGGGCGGCAAGAAATTGTCCTTCCCGCAGCACCTTGAACGCGTTTTTCGTCAGCTGGTTCTCCGGGGGAATGAACGAGAAATTGGGCGAATGAAAATTTTTCGCGAAAAAGGCGGCGGAGTCCAGATACTGGTGGCGTATCTCGCTGATATCGACTTTGGAATCGTCATCAATTCTCAGGTGATTCCAGGAGTGGTTGGCTATTTCTATCGGAAAATTGGCTTCCAGAAGCTGCCAGTGTGTCAGATTCTTTATGATATTGTCCACAGGTGATGCTATAGTAATCTTTATACCATATTTTAGTGCGAGTTTTGCAAGAATATAGCTGGTTTCAAGATCTCCATCATCTGAAATAATTGTCACAATACTTGTTTTTTCATTTTTTACATCACATATACAACAATCAATATTTTTAATAAATTTTCCTTTTTGCATGCCTTCCTCTTTATTCCTATTTATTTGATATTCCACTTGCATCCCTCTGTTTTTAGTAAATTTGCATATGAAGAACCCTAATGAACAGACTATAAAGTCCCAAAATACATTCAGTACATTGTAAGGTTTTATCCATTTCATGGTTTAATATATGCAAATTTTATATTGACCATTGCCTCAAAAGAAATATCTGGCATAAAACTTGCACAAAAAATTTTCCGGATATTCCTCATCGACAGATGCACTGTCGATAGCTTGTTGAATTTCCATATATCAAAGCGCAGATCTTGTCAAGTTCTGGAAAAATCTTCCGTCTTTTTCCAAAAAAATTTTGTAAATTCAATACATTAGTTCTATTTTTGCCCGCAATGGCAACAGTGCATCTGTCAGCTGCGGAACCGATCAAAGAGACCCCGGCATGCCGGTCATCCGGCGCCGATGCGACTTGCCGCGCGAAAATCCTGAAACATTCACCGGATGGACGGTTCCGGGAATAAAAAATATCTTTTCCCGCAGCATGGTGCTGTTTTTTTTTCGTGCTGGTCTTGGCAAGCGAGGGGATTGCGGGTATGCTTGGCTACGCCCCCGCAACCCGAATTTCGCCGGATCGCCCATGATTCACTGCGCCATCTGCTTCCACAACACCGGACAACTCTACCAGGCCGCCTATGTGGCCCTGCTGTCCTGCTTCGCCAATACAAATTCCGCCCTGCATGTTCACATGGTCGTGGATGACTCCGTCAGGCCCTATCATGCGCTGTTTGAGGAACTGTGCGCGGCCCACGGGCACCGGCTGACCATTCACCCGGCCCCGTCCGTGCCCGGCAGCGTTCTGTCGCTGTTCCATGAGAACAGCGTCGGCAAGTATACCGCGGCCAGCCTGTACCGCCTGTGCCTGCACGAACTCATTGATGCGGACAAGGTCATTTATTTTGACTGCGATATCGTGTTTGAGCGCGACATAGCCGATCTGGACGCCATTGACGTGGACGGGGTCTGGATGGCCGCCACCCACGATCCGGAACGAACCTGGTCCATGCGCAAGCGCGGCTACTACCTGAAACGGCTGGGCATTGCCGAAGATCGCTATTTCAACAGCGGAGTTCTGGTTCTTAACCTGAAAAAGCTTCGGGAAGTGTCCCGAAGCTCACCGGACGGCAACGTGTTCTGGGCCTATTATCGGGAACTGGCCGCCCGGCACCCCCATCTGCCCTATCCCATTTATGATCAGGACATGCTCAACGCCATGCTGTCCCGCGATCGCGAACGCCTGGCGCTGACGGATGCCTCATTCAACTACGAGCTGTGCCTTTTCAAGCGCCGCTGCCTGCCGATGGACGCCCTGCGGGGCAAAATTCTGCACTTCCCGGCGCTGAAGCCCTGGCAGAAATTCTTTCCCGCGCACATGATCTACTGGAAATACTTCGCGCGCACGCCATGGGGCGGCGAAACCTGCGAGCGGATCGCGGAGCGGATGTTTGACCCCAAAGACACCCGTATGCGCATGCTGATGGATGTGTGGCGCAGCCCCGGCCCCTTCCGCTGGCTGTGGAAACTGCTGAGGCACACGCCTCTGCTGCGCGGCTGACAGGAGGCATCCGCCTTTTGGGGGCGATGGGAGCGTTTTTAAGAGAGGGGGATGTCACGCGGGCAGGGGCCCGCGGGCGGGCTCAGGAATTTTCCGCGTAGGCCTGCGCGGCCGCGTCGCGGTAAAAACTCCGCAGGGAAGCCAGGCCGTCGGGCAATTCGGCGGCCAGGATTCCATACGCGCTGGACAGCAGCAGGCGCCGCCGGGGCAAATCCGCAAGCCGGGCCTCGTGGGCGCGGGCGCAGAGCAGTTTTTCCGCCAGCTTGCACAATTCGCGGGCGCGGGCGGCCGCCGTGTGCCGGGCGGCCACCAGTTCATGCCCGGCCATGGCCAGCGCGGCCAGCTCGCGGGGACGGGCCAGGGCCTCGCGCACCGCGGACGCCGCCGAATGCGGAACAAAGCGTTCATACGCGGGCAAAACCTGCGCGCCCTCGGCAAACAGGTCGGTAAAGCCGTGGTAGGGGCTGTCGTGCAGCAGCGCCGCTCCGCAGCCCATGCTTTCAAAGCAGCGATAATTGATTTCACCCGCGGCACTCTGGTTGAGCACAATCCGCGCCCGCTGAAACACGGGAATAAAATCCCCCTGAAGGCAAACCAGAGGATGCAGCGCGGCAAAAGCCCTGAGAAAGGGCTGACGGCCGGGGATATTTTTCGGATTCAGGGTGCCCACGAAGGCCACGGGAATATCCCGGGCCGCCAGCCACTCGTCCGGACTTTGCGCGGGGCTTGTGAAGCAGCAGAAGAGCGGAAACCAGCGCGCGCGGTGCCCTTCGTTCGCAAACAGGGAGAGAAAATCCCGCTGAGCCACCAGCGTGAACTCAAAGGCGTGGGCAAAGGGCAGATGCCAGGGATTGCAAAAGGTATCAATGCTGAAAAAGATCTGGGGCCAGGGCAGGCTTTCCATCCCCACCACGGCGGGCACATTGCCATCGTCGGCCAGCACCAGCACATCGGGCTCAAAATCCCGCCCGGCCAGCAGCGCGCGAAAAGCCTCCACCGACAGCGGATGCCGGAGAGGAATATCAAAGGCGTCGCCCATGCAGCCCAGGGTCAGGACGCTGTGCCCCAGGGCGCGCAGGGCAGGCGCCAGAATCGCGCTACCGAGCAGAACAACACGCATCATGCGGGAAGCATAGCACGGCAGGGCGTTCTTGTCATCCCCAGGCGCGGCGGAGGCCTTCACCTTGCGCCGGTTGCGCCGAAAATATTTCTTCTTTGGGCTGTCCCCTGAATTGTCCCGTCCGCTCAAAAGACTGAAGCCCGCGCGCCGTTGACCCGCCGCGCGGCATGAACTTGGGTTAATGGTTTTTCAGCCGCGGCGGGCCTGCCCCGCCGCCCATACGACAACAGGCCCCGCAGGGCCTGTTGACATGGGGGGGATGGCTCCCCCGAACAACGCGCGACGCGCTTACTTGACTTCGACGGTGGCGCCGGCTTCGGTGAGCTGCTTCTTGGCTTCTTCGGCTTCTTCCTTGGACACGGCTTCCTTCAGGGTGGAAGGCGTGCTGTCGACCTTGTCCTTGGCTTCCTTGAGGCCCAGGCCGGTCAGGGCGCGCACGACCTTGATTACGCCAATCTTGTTGGCGCCGGCTTCCTTCAGGATAACGTCAAATTCGGTCTTTTCCTCTTCCGCCGGAGCGGCGGCGGCAGGGCCGCCGGCCACCACCATGGCGGCGGCGGGAGCGGCGGCGGACACGCCGAACTTTTCTTCCAGTTCCTTGATGAATTCCGACAGTTCGAGCACGGTCATGTTGGAGATAAACTCAACAACGTCTGCTTTGGTAACAGCCATGGGATTACTCCTTGAAAATTCTTTGGCTTTTTGGGGTTAGCCTGACAATGACACCTTAACCCGGGAAGGGATTCAGGCCGCCTTCTTTTCCTCAATTGCCTTGAGGGCGTAGAGAAGAGGCCGGATCATGTTGGCCATCAGCGACACAAAATTGGTGGGCACGGCGTTCATGGTGCCGAGAGCCTGGGCCAGCAGCTGTTCCTTCGAGGGCAGCGAGGCAAGCGCTTCCACCTGAGAGGCGGACAGATTTTTGCCTTCAAGGCTGCCGTGACGAATTTGCAGGAGCTTGCTGGTCTTGGCAAAATCCGAGAGCGCCTTGGCCACCGCCACAGGGTCGTCGAAACCAAGAGCTATGGCGCAGTTGTCCTTAAAGTCGTCTTTAATGGACGCATGCGCGGTGTCGGATAAAGCAATGCGGGCGAGCGTGTTCTTGACGACGTGATATTCGCCGCCGCCCTTGCGCAGGGCCACTCTCAGCCGGGTCAGCTCTTCCACCGACATACCCTTGAAATCGGTCACGACCGCAATGGAAGCCGACGCGGCGCGTGACCGTATCTGCTCGATGATGGCGGCTTTTTCAGACCTGTTCACGTGATGCTCCTCACGTTGGGGGTTGTCCTGTGGAATTGCCGAGCCAAAGAATTCTGTCTGAGCGGGACTTTTAAGGCGTATGCCCCCCGCCGTCTTCGACTCGTCATTCCTCTCCTCAGCCGTATATCACAAAAGGGCCGCGGCAAAAGCGCCGTCTTACCCTTCGATGAACTTCTTCACCAGGCCCATATCCACCTTGAAGCCGGGCCCCATGGTGGTGGAAATGGCCATGTTGAGCATGTACTGCCCCTTGGCGGCCGAAGGCTTCAGGCGGTTGACCGTTTCCAGAAGGGCCTTCAGGTTGTCGCAGATTTTTTCGGGGCCGAAAGAAACCTTGCCCAGGGGCGAGTGCAGCACACCGGCCTTGTCCACCTTGAAGTCCACCCGGCCGGCCTTGAGTTCCCTGACGGCGTTGGCCACGTCAAAGGTCACGGTGCCGGTCTTGGCGTTGGGCATGAGCCCGCGGGGGCCAAGCACGCGCCCGATCTGGCCCACCAGAGCCATGACGTCCGGCGTGGCCACGGCGGCGTCAAACTCAAGCCAGCCTTCCTTGACCCGGGCCACCAGATCTTCCGCGCCCACAACGTCGGCGCCGGCGTCGCGGGCTTCGGCCTGCTTGTCGCCCTTGCAGAACACGGCCACGCGCACGGTCTTGCCCAGACCGTGGGGCAGCGACACGGCGCCGCGAACCATCTGATCGGAATACTTGGGATCCACGCCGAGCACAATGGCCACATCCACCGTTTCATCAAACCTGGCGAAAGACGCGCCCAGCGATTTGGCCACGGCGTCTTCCACGGAAAAACGCTGGGTCAGGTCAATACCTTCCAGCGACTGACGATATTTCTTCCCATGCGAGGGCATAGCGGTAATCCTTATGTTTGCGCTTGTCGTCTCGAATCTCCTGCCGCCATGGAGGGGCAGTACGGCCGAATCCAACGAAATCCGCGCGGCGCGGCACGGGCCGCGCCCACAGGCTTTTCGTGCTTCGGGCGCTGTCCTGAATCAGGAGCGCGCCTACTTCACTTCAAGCCCCATGCTGCGAGCCGTGCCCATGATGGAACGCCTGGCGCCGTCCATATCCTTGCAGTTGAGGTCGGGCATCTTGATCTTGGCGATTTCGTCCACCTGAGCCATGGTCACCGAACCCACCTTGTTCTTGTTGGGTTCGCCCGAGCCTTTTTCCAGCTTGGCGGCCTTGAGCAGCAGCACCGGAGCGGGCGGGGTTTTGGTGACAAATGTAAACGAACGGTCGGCGTACACCGTGATGATCACGGGAATGATCATTCCCTTCTGATCCTGGGTGCGCGCGTTGAACTCCTTGCAGAAACCCATGATGTTCACGCCGTGCTGACCCAGCGCCGGGCCCACCGGCGGAGAGGGATTGGCGGCGCCGGCGGGAATCTGCAACTTGATTTTGGCAACTTCTTTCTTGGCCATTGTCGTTTCCTTATAATACAGCCTGCAAGCGGCGAATCATCACCAAAAGGGCTTTTTCAGCCCTTGGACACCTGGATGAAGTCGAGCTCCACCGGAGTCTGGCGGCCGAAAATGGACACCGACACCCGCAGCTTGCCCTTGTCGTAATTGACGTCTTCCACCACGCCGTTGAACCCGCCAAAGGGCCCATCCACCACGCGGACCTCGTCGCCCCGGTCGAAGTTGAACTTGGGGCGGGGCTGTTCCTGGCGGGTTTCCACCAGAGACAGAATGCGCTCCGCCTCGCCGGGCCCCATGGGGGCGGGCCGGTTCTTGCCGCCCACAAAGCCCGTCACCTTGGGAATGGACTGTACAAGATGCCAGGAAAAATCGGTCATGGTCATGCGGATCATGACATAGCCCGGATAAAACTTCCTGGTGGTGGTGCGCTTCTTGCCGCCCTTGCCCAGCTCGATGACACGCTCGGTGGGAACCACGACCTCGTGGATGAGGCCGCCTTCCTGCCCGGTGCGCATCATTTCCCGGATAGTCTGCTCCACCCGCTGCTCAAAGCCGGAATAGGTGTGCAGAATGTACCAGCGCGAGGACTCGGGAGCCCCCGAAGCGGTGGCTGCCGGGGTCGCGCCCGCGTCCGCAGCGCCGCTGGGGGCAAAATCCCGCGTGGCCCCGGCGGAAAAGCCGTCTTCCGGCGCGTTTTCCGCGGCCAGGGGAGTCACCGGAGTGGTTTCGTGTTGATCCATGTTTACTTCCTTGCTGAAGCGCCAGCCGGCCCGTTAATGCGACGCCCCGGCGCGCTCAGGACAGAATGAATCGAATCAGGCCCGAAAGAACCAAATCCACCACTCCGAGAAGGACGGCCATGACGGCGACGAACCCGAAGACCACCAGGCTGGTGGCGCGGGTTTCTTTCCAGTTGGGCCAGCTGACCTTGCGCAATTCCACGCGGGAGAGCGCGAGATAGTCCCGAAACTCCCGTATGCGCGCGCCCAGGCCACCCTCAGCCTCGCCCGAACCGGACGGCGACGCATCGCGCCTGGCGGCCTTGGGGGCGGGCGCCGTTGCCTTGGCTTCCGGTGCCGTCACAGCGGTGTCGGTTCCCTGCTTTTTGCTCATGGTAGCCTCAACCTGAAAAGACAAAAGAAATGGCAGGCCAGGAGGGATTCGAACCCCCAACATCCGGTTTTGGAGACCGGCGCTCTGCCGTTAGAGCTACTGGCCTGCGCTATGGAAGCACTAACGGGCTTCGCGGTGCAGGGTGTGTTTCTTGTCCCAGGGACAATACTTCTTCACCTCAAGGCGACCCGTTGTGTTCTTCTTGTTTTTTACCGTCGCGTAATTACGCCGCTTGCACTCGGTGCAGGCGAGCAGGATGTTGACGCGCATGGGCTTACTCCAGAATTTCGGTCACAACGCCGGAACCCACCGTGTGGCCGCCTTCACGGATGGCGAAGCGCAGGCCCTGATCCATGGCGATGGGAGCGATAAGTTCCACCGTGAAGGTGGCGTTGTCGCCGGGCATGACCATTTCCACGCCCTCCGCCAGGTTGATGACGCCCGTGACGTCCGTGGTACGGAAATAGAACTGCGGACGGTAGCCGGAGAAGAACGGCGTGTGGCGGCCGCCTTCGTCCTTGGACAGCACGTACACTTCGGACTTGAACTTCTTGTGCGGGGTGATGGACTTGGGAGCCGCGAGCACCTGGCCGCGTTCCACTTCTTCACGCTTGATGCCGCGCAGAAGCACGCCGATGTTGTCGCCGGCCTGGCCCTGATCCAGCAGCTTGCGGAACATTTCCACGCCCGTGCAGGTGGAGGACTGGGTGGGCTTGATACCCACGATTTCCACGCTGTCGCCAACCTTGATGATGCCGCGTTCCACACGACCGGTCACCACGGTGCCGCGGCCGGAAATGGA
>JAFLSV010000032.1 GCA_022510785.1 Desulfovibrionaceae bacterium
GCTCTTCACTTGTCAAAGAACCGCGCCGCAGGCACCCCGTGCCGAGCGGCGAAGACGAGTTATGCCCTCTCCCCTTCGCGATGTCAAATCCTTTTTTGATTTTTCCGGAAAATATTTTTTTTAAGCCTTGATTTCAGGCGGATGGAAAATTGAGCGAGCCGTGGCGCGGACGCCCCCCCCCGGCCAGGCGCGCCTGGCGCGGGCTTCCCGGCAGGGCATGACCCGCCGGCGGCAGAAAGGAGCTTCACCGGGTTCAGTCCGCCGCGCTTTCCAGCGCCATGCGTTTGGCCGCCATGTAGTCAAACTTGCCCGTGCCGAGCACGGGAATCTGCTGAACGTTGAGGATGCGCCTGGGCGTCCACAGGGGAGACAGCCCCCTGGCCGCAAAAGCGGCGGCAATGCGCCCCATGGTCGCGGCCCCGTTTTCGATGAGCAGAACCAGCTGTTCTCCCTTGCGCGCGTCGGGCACGGCCACCACACACAGGGGTGCCTCGGGCCACAGCTCGCGCAGGGCGTTTTCCACCGCCGCCAGGGAAACCATTTCTCCGCCCACCTTGGCAAAGCGCTTGGCCCGGCCTTTGATAAAAATGAAATTTTCCGCATCCACGCACACGATGTCACCGGTATTGTACCAGCCCGCGCCATTGTCTTCGCCGCAGGAGGAAGGCGCGTCCGCATCCACGGGCGGCTCCAGAACGCCCGGCGCTTCGGCCCGCATATAGCCAAGCATGACATTATCACCCTTGACCCACAAATCGCCCACGTTTTCGCCTTCCTCCCCGGACAGACCGGGCACAGGCCTGAGGCGCCAGCTCATGCCCGGCGCCAGGCGGCCCACGCTGCCCGCCTTGTTGTTGGCCGGAGTATTCACCGAAATGACCGGCGAGGTTTCCGTGGCTCCATAGCCCTCCACCATGCGCACCCCGTACTTCTTTTCCCAGAGCGCGGCTGTGGATTCGCGCATTTTTTCCCCTCCGGCAATGACCAGACGGGCGTTGAAAAAGTCGTAGGGGCTGCCGTAGCGGGCGTACCCGGAAAAAAAGGTATCGGTGCCGCAGATGACCGTGGACAGGCTTTCGTAAAAAAGCCGGGGAACAATGCGGTAATGCAGGGGCGAAGGGTACAGGAACACGCGCATGCCGCTGGACAGGGGCAGCAGCGTGCCTATGCCCAGACCAAAGGTATGGAACATGGGGAGGCAGTTGAACAGGCGATCCCCGGCGTTGACGTTGACGATGGCCAGCATCTGCTCCCGGTTGGCATTGACGTTGCGGTGACTCATGAACACCGCCTTGGGCGCGCCTTCGGTACCGGAGGTGAAGAGAATGGCCGCAGGAGCGTCCGCCGGGGTGCGGGGGGCGCGGCGAAGGAACGCGGCCAGCAAACCGCCGATTTTATCGCCGATGCGCAGATCCGCGGCGACATCTTCAAGATACACCATGCGCAGACCGGCCTCGCGCAGAGAGTTTTCCAAGGCGCGCAAGTCCCCCAGCTCGATAAACTTGCGCGAGCTGAGCACGGATGTGAGACCCACCGTGTGACAGCCGGACAGCACGGGAGCGGCCCCGGCCGTAAAATTGATCATGGCCGGAACCTTGCCCGTGACGTGCAGGCCCAAAAAGGCGACCACGCCGGGCAGAGAACTGGGCAGCATAAAGCCCACGCGCTCCTCGCCCGCGAACACGCGGCCCAGAGCGCGGCCCAGCACCTGAAACCTGGTCAGCAGGCCGCCGTAACTCAGGACATGGCGATCCTGATCCTCGGCAATGAGATAGGAGCGGCCATACACGGCCACGGCGTCCATGATGACCTGAATGAGGTTGCGGTCGATATTGGTGGAACCGTACAGAAGATCCGTCATCAGGCCATACAGCTGAACAGCGGTGCGATGGCGGCGCTGGCGCGGCGGCAGATTGGCCGGAGCCTCAAGCTTCTGCGGAGGGAGCACGGTCAGGGTGACCTTAGGAAACCAGTGCAGGCGAACCTTGTGACGAAAGTAGGAAAAGCGGGAGTATGCCGCCCCGTCAATGCGGATGGGCAGGAGGGTGGCGCGGGCCTTTTCGGCAATGAGGCCCGTGGCTTCCAGAATACGCATGAAGCGCGGGTCGTTTTGAAAGCGGCCGCCGTGGAACACCATGCAGCGCTTGTGCTTTTCAATGGCGCGCACCAGGGAAAGCGTGGACGTGGGAGAGGAAAAATCCACCTGGATGGTATCGGTCAGGGCAAGGATGGGGCGCATCCACCACTTGCGGGCCACGGCGCGATCCACGGCCAGGGTGATGCGGTCGGGCAAAAGCGCCCCGATGAACAGCGGATCCAGCAGAGAGCCGGGATTGATGACGATAAGCACCCGTTCGCCCGCGGCGGCGTAGTGCTCGCGGCCGCGGATTTCCACCCGGTACACCAGGCGCAGCAGAGCGCGGACGAGCCTGTCAAGCATGGAAACTCCTTGTCTGACGCCGGATTCCACGCCGCCCCGGCTTTGGAGCGCAGCGGATTCCGGGCTGCCATCGGCGTTTTCAGCATGCCGGATTAGACGGCGTTTGTCGAGTCGGGGCGAAACGCATGCCGTCACAGGCTTTCAGGCCGCGCGGGCTTTGAGCCGGATCTCAGGAATCTGAAGCGAGAACCTGCCGCACGCCCGCGGCCAGTTCCGTTCCCAGCTTTTCCAGCAGGATGGAGTGGGCTTCCACCAGCGAGGCCATGCCCGGCCCGGCCCGGTGCCGGGCCGCAAAGTGCCCCTCGCGCAAGGTTTTGCCGTCCCGCTGCACGCTCCACAGAGCGTCCAGAAACACCTCGCCCCCGGGGCTGCCCTCAAAGCGCCGCGCCTCCACCTGCACGCGCAGATCCACGGGGACGCCGGTGCGCAGGGGCATGACCACGCCCTGAATGTCCGCCAGACTGTTGGTCATGGCCGCGCCGAGCACGCGGCTCATGCCCTCTCCCAAATCCTCGGCCCAGCGGTGCTCATCCTCGCGCCGGATATCCACATTGTCGCCCTGGCGCACCACTATCTGGGGCCGTTGCAGATAGCCCGGCAGGCTCAGGGGCATAATGCCCACGCGCGGCCCCATGCGGGGCGGCACGCCGGCGGCCTGATCCCGGGAGCCGGCGGGCACGGCCAGCACCGGCGGCTCGGCCAGAACGTAAAAATGCGCGGGCGCCGAAGCGCGAAAACAGGCTGTCAGGGCCAGGCAGGCCAGAGCCGCCGCACAAAGGGTTGCCGCGCGTGCCAGGCACGCCGGGCCGGACGGGATGGAAACCATTATCACCTCCTCCCGAAGATCAGGGCGTCGGGCTGAAGTTCCAGCATGGTGGCCAGATCGGAAAGAGAGGACGCCGCCTCGCGCAGGGTTCGCATGGTTTGGCTCAACTCAAGCATGGGGGCCGAATCTTCGCGCAGCAGCTCTTTGGCGGAATCCGCAACCGCGCGCGCCGTCCGCGTGAGGGACAAAATATCGGCCAGAACGGTATCGACCCGGCGAAAGCCGGCACTGAGCCCAGTGTCAGCATGGCGGGCCAGCTGTGAAATATTCTGAAGCGCGGTCTGCATATCCCGCCTGAGTTCGGGCAAGGCGGTCAGCTGGGCGCGCATTTCCCTGCTCAGGCTGGCTATGTCGCCGGTTATGCCGGGCAGATCCAGGCCGTCAAGCTGAGCGCTGAAGGCGTTCACCGCGGCCACGAACTTTGTGGCAAGCTCTTCCAGAGGTATGCGGTTCAGCACATCAAGCATGGCTTCCAGCGACGAGGGCACGGTGGGAATTTGCTGCAAGCCCCGGAAGCGGCTCAGGGTAAGGGGATCAACCGGCCGGGCGTTGGGCAGAATGTCCAGCTCCACGGACAACTGGCCGGTGATGAAGCTCTGCATGCCCAGCTTGGCCCGCAGACCGCGCCGGATCAGATTCTGCACCACCCGCTCGTCACGCATGAAGTTATCTTCATCGCCCCTGCCCTCACCGATGAGCAGCTCGTTTTCCAGTTCTATGACCACCGGAGTGCGGAACCTCTGATCGCCCTCCCCGGCGCTGATCTGGACGGACAGAACCTTGCCCACGCGCACGCCCTTGAAGTACACCGGCGCGCCCTCCACCAGACCGCGCAGGGAGGCGTCAAAAAACAGGACAAACTCCACATTTTTCCTGAACAGGACACCGGAGCCCACCAGCAGCACCCCGGTCGCCAGCAGGGCCAGCGCTCCGAGCACAAAGGCTCCGATCAGTGTTTTTGTGCCTCGTTCTGTCATATCTTTGCTCCCATGGGAGACGAATCCGGCCTGCCCCGCGTCAGAAAACGCACCACATCGGGCGGGCCGCTTGTGATGAGGTCGGCGGGACGGCCCTGGGCGGTGATGGTGCGCGCCCCCGCGTCCAGAAACACGGCCTTGTCGGCAATGGCGAAAATACTGGCCAGTTCGTGCGTGACAACCACCACGGTCATGCCCAGGCTGGCCCGAAGCTCCAGAATAAGATCGTCCAGAAGGGCCGCGCTTACCGGATCAAGCCCGGCCGACGGCTCGTCGAAATAGACCACCTCCGGATCCAGGGCCAGAGCGCGCGCCAGCCCGGCCCGCTTGCGCATGCCGCCGCTGATTTCGGAAGGATAATAATCCTCAAAACCGGCCAGCCCCACCAGGGCCAGCTTGAACGAGGCCAGCTCCCGGATGCTCCGGGCGGAAAGCGATGTGTAGGATTCCAGGGGCAGGGCCACATTTTCGGCCAGGGTGCGCGAGGTCCACAGCGCCCCGCTCTGGAAGAGCACGCCCACCTTGCGCATCACGGCCGCGCGGGTCGCGCTGTCTGATCCCCAAAAATCCCTGTCGCCGTAAAACACGCTGCCCGCCGCCGGCCGCGTGAGCCCCATGAGGACGCGCAGCAGCGAACTTTTGCCGCTGCCGCTGCCGCCCATGATCACCACAACCTCACCCCTGTGCACGCTGAAGCTCAGATTCCGCTGAACAACCCGTTCCCCAAAGGCCACGGTCACGTCGCGCACGTCCACCGCGACAGCGGCGGTGGCGGGGCCGGGGCAGACAGGAGCGGAGGAGGACACGGCGGGAGCGGCGCGGGAGGCGCCCCCGGATGCGCAAGGGGAAGGGGCGGGCTTCATAGGTCGATCACCGTAAAGATGACGGTAATAATGGATGTGGATACAATAATGCCCACAATGGAATTGACCACGGCGGCGGTGGTGGCCCGGCCCACGGCCTCGGCGTTGCGACCGCTGCGCATGCCCTGATAGCAGCCGCACAGCGACACCACAAAGCCGAATACCAGCGCGTGCAGAAGGCCGATCCACACATACGAGGGAGCGATGTTGCGGAACGCATTATCCCAGTAGGCGGAAGGCGCGATATCCAGCATGGCGGCACTGACGACGCAGCCACCCGCAATACCCATGACATCGGCGTAGACAGCCAGAAGCGGCGTCATGATCGCCAGGCCCAGAACCCGCGGCAGAACCAGAAAATCCACGGGATCAATGCCGAAGGTAATGAGGGCGTCCACTTCCTCATTGGCCTGCATGCTGCCGATGATGGCCGCAAAGGAAGCCCCGGTGCGCCCGGCCAGCACAATGCCGGTGAGCACCGGCCCCATGACCCGCACCATGGCCACTCCCACCAGGGCGGCCACATACACTTCGGCCCCGAACATGCGCAGCTGAATGGCGCCGACAAAGGCCAGAATGAGCCCCAGAAGCAGGCTGGTGAGCGAAACGATGGGCAGGGCGTCCACCCCGCATTCGCGCAAGGCCCGCCACAGATCACGCCCGCTGAAGGATGCCCGGCCGATGCACAAACGCCCCAGGCTGCATGCCACCTCACCCACAAAGGCCGTGACGTGGAGGGCTATGCCGGGCATGGCCAGGGTTTTGCCGCCCACCAGCTCAAAAAGCCCCGGGTCACCGCGCTCTTCCGTCTTCTGAACCCGGGCGGGGACTTCGCGCGCCAGGGTGAGCAGACGGCGCATGCCTTCGGGCAGACGACCGATGTCCACGGCCAGGCCGCGCTCCGCCGCCGCGTTCATCAGGCGCAAGAAGGCGGCCAGGAGCGAACTGTCCCAGCCTTCCACCTCATCCGCGCAGAAGGAGACGGCCCGCACGCTTTGGATCCGGAGCGCGCGCTCGGCCTCGTCCACAGCTGTGGAGCCGGCCGCCCCCTCCCCCGCACCGCCGGCGGACACGCCTGTCGCCCAGACTCCCGACGCCGCCACGGTGAGAACGCCGTCAACAAGTTCTGTGCGCAGGGGAGTGTTCACGGTTGCAGACCTTTCCGACCAAGTTCGGCAATGCGCCGGGCAAGCGCCGTGGTGGACCAGCCAGGCAAGAGGGGCAGGGCGCGCACCTCGCCGCCGTTATCTTCCACCACATCGCGACCGACAATGGCATCCAGCCCCCAGTCGCCGCCTTTCACCAGCACATGGGGGCGCACCGCCCGAATAAGCTCAAGCGGCGTATCCTCATCAAATCCCACCACAAGATCCACGCTTGTCAGGTGGGCCAGCACGAAGGCGCGCGCGGCGAAGGGATTGAAGGGCCTGCCGGCTCCCTTGTTCAGCCTGCGCACCGAGTCATCGCTGTTGAGACCAAGCACCAGAAAATCGCCAAGGCCGCGCGCCCGCTCCAGCAAATCCACATGGCCCGGGTGCAGGATGTCGTAACAGCCATTGGTAAACACAATGCGGCCGCCCGCCTCACGCACAGGGGCCAGGCGCCCCGCCAGTCCCGCCCGATCCGTCAGCTTGGGATGGCTCAGCCCGCTCATGGCGTCATACCAGGTGAACGGCGTCCCGCACCAGGCGCATGGTCTCTTCAGCAGATTCCCGCGCTTTGGCGTTGCCGTCCATGAGAATTTCGTCCACAAGGCGCGGGCGCGCCAGAATGGACGCGCGCCGTTCGTGCAGAGGCGCCAGAAAAGCCTCCAGGCTCTTGAGGAAGATTTTTTTGCAGTCCACGCAGCCCAGGGTGGCGGCGGCGCAGCCCTGGCGGATTTCGGCCTGGGTTTCGGACGCGGTCATCAGCGTGTGATAGGGGAAAAGATTGCACTTTTCCGGGCTGCCGGGGTCGGAACGGCGCAGGCGGGCAGGGTCGGTGAACATGGTCTTCACTTTGGGTTCGATGTCGGCCAGGCTATCCTTGAGAAAAATGCCGTTGCCGTAACTTTTGGACATCTTGCGGCCGTCCAGCCCGGGACACTTGGCGGCCGGGGTCAGGCGGGCCTGGGGCTCGGGGAAAACCTCGCCGTACAGATGGTTGAAACGGCGCACGATTTCACGGGTCAGCTCCATGTGCGGCAGCTGATCCTGGCCCACCGGCACCCACTGCGGCCGGTGCTGAATGATATCCGAGGCCATGAGCACGGGATAGCCCAGAAAGCCATAGTTGCCCAAATCCCTGGAGGTGATTTCCTGCTGCTGCTCCTTGTAGGTGGGGTTGCGCTCCAGCCAGCCCAGGGGCGTAATCATGGACAGGATGAGGTGCAGCTCGGCCGTCTGTTTCACTTCAGACTGGCGGTAAATGGCGCACCTGGCCGGATCCAGCCCCACGGACAGCCAGTCCACCACCATTTCGCGCACATATTCATCAATGCGCGAGGTGTCCGCGTAGTCACTGGTCAGCGCATGCCAGTCGGCCACGAAGAACAGGGCCTCTGTCTCATCCTGCATGGCCACCCAGTTTTTGAGCGCTCCGAAATAATGTCCGATGTGCAGCGGGCCCGTGGGCCGCATACCCGATACCGTGCGTTGTCTGGCCGTCATGGCGTGCTCCTGCCTGAAAAAAGCATTGAGGTCACAGGGAAAAAAGCCATTGTATCACAATGAGCGCAGCACTGACCGAGATCTGAATAAGCGGCAGCAGAACCTTGCCCGCCGCGCCGGTCGTGAGCAGCACCAGCAAAAGAAGAAAACCGTACCGCCCCAGGCGGGAATAGTTCCAGCCCAGGCGGGGGGGCAGCAGACCCTCGACAATGTGACTGCCATCCAGGGGCGGGATGGGCAGAAGGTTAATCCAGGCCAGGCCGAAATTGGCGATCATCCCCACCCGGCACATGCGGAACGCGAAGGCCCAGATTCCGCCGTCCAGCGAGGCGTCACCGGGCGCCAGGGTGATGGTCAGGCCCAGGCCCACGGCAAAGAGCAGGGCCAGGAGCATATTGGTCAGCGGCCCTGCCACGGACACCAGCATCATGTCCCAACGGGGATGGCGCATATTGCGGACATTGACGGGTACGGGCCTGGCCCAGCCGAAGACAATGGGCGTGAACAGGGCCGTGACCACAAACATGACGAGGCCCGCGGGGTCAATATGCGGTACGGGGTTGAGCGTGAGGCGCCCGAGCATGCGGGCGGTCTGATCGCCGCGCAGCGACGCCGCCCAGCCATGAGCCACCTCGTGCAGGATAATGCCCAGAAGGACGGGTACAAAGGCCGTGGCCAGCTGGGTCATGCCGGCGGAAAACTGACTGGTGAACATGGTCAAGGCGCTACCACGTTCGCCGCCCGAGCGCAAGGAGGAGGAACGGGGCCAGTCCCGCGCCGGAGCGCGGCTGGCGCGGACATTTCGGCCATCAGTCCCTGCGCCGGCCGCGCAGCGCCGCCCACACGGCGCTCGCGGCAAACCAAGCGCAGGCTATGAGAATGATGGTGGCCCCGGTGGCCGTGCCCATCCAGGGCTGGGCGGACAGAATCAGTCCGGCCGCCGAGGAACTCAGGCTGACCAGGAAGGCCCACCAGTACATGCCGCCCGCCGTGGAGGCGACATTGCGCGCCGCCGCCGCCGGCACAATGAGCAGCGCCGTCACCAGAAGAACCCCCACGCCCCACACCGAAAACATGACCACCAGGGCCAGCAGGACGGCAAACAGGTATTGCCAGCGGGCCACGGCCACCCCGTGGGCGCGGGCCACCACCGGATGCAGCCCGATATACAGAAGGCGGTTGCAGGCGAAAATCTGGAAGACCACAAAGAGGATCAGCAGAATCATGAGCCACTCTATATCCGCCTCGCCCACGGTCAGGATATCGCCGTACAAAAACTGCTGCACATCGCGGGCCACGGTATTGTGGCGGCTGACCACCGCCAGGCCGAAGGCCACCACGGCCGAAAACAGCACCCCCGTCACGGTATCGGCGGACAGGGAACTGTGCCGGCTTACGCTTATGACAGCCAGGCCGACCAGCACACCGAACAGGGGCATGGTCAGATGGGGATGAAGCCCGGCCATGAGGCCCAGCGCCACCCCGGCAAAGGCGGAATGACTGATGGCGTCGGAAAAGAAGGCCATGCGGAAGCTTATGACCTGCACGCCCAGCAGCGCCGTCATGGGAGCCAGCAGCACAAGAGCCGTCAGGGCCTGCTGCATGAAGCGGGCCTGCATGGCCTCAAAGGGCAGCAGAGAGGCCAGATGGCACATGAGGTCAATCACGGCATGCCTCCCCGTGAGCGTCCGCGCAGCCCGCCGGACGGCAGCTGGGCGGACAGCCGGCCCCGTGGATAAGCCCCATGTGCAGGCCGAACAGGGCGTTCAGCACAGAACCGGTGAGGACGGCGGAGGGCTCTCCCTCAGCCACCACCCGCCGCTTGAGGCAGATGACATGCGTGGCATGGTGCGCCACCATGCCAAGATCGTGGCTGACCATAAGCTGGGTGAAGCCCCGGCGGGCGCGCAGCTCGTCAAGGAGTTCACAGAACAGGTGTTCTCCCTCAAAATCCACCCCCGCCGAAGGTTCATCAAGAACCAGAAGTTCCGGATCACGCTGCAGGGCCAGAGCCAGCAGCACGCGCTGCGTTTCGCCGCCGGACAGCGCGCCCAGGCGGCGCCCGGCCAGATGGGCGGCGTGAACCAGCTCCAGCAGCTCACAGGCCTCGCGGCGCACATCCCGCCGCACCCCCAGCCACAGAGGCCGCCTTTGCCGCCCCAGGGCCAGAAATTCGGTGACGGTGAGCGGCAGGCCCCGGTCGAGCGCAATGCGCTGCGGCACATACGCGATGCGGCGCATTCCGGTTCCATGCGCCCCGCCCTGCCCTCCGTCCTGACTCATGACGATGCGGCCCCTGAAGGGAAGCTCGCCCAGAAGGGCCAGCAGCAGGGTCGTCTTGCCCGCGCCATTGGGCCCGACAATGACCGTGCAGCTCCCCTCGGGCACCACGGCGCTCACCTCGTCCAGAATGGACAGGCCGCCGCGCCGCACCGAAACGCGCTCAAAGCGGACGGCTTCAGCGGACGCCAAGGGTGCTCTCCAGAACATGCAGATTGTTTTTCATAACATATTTGTAATAATCGGGAGAAGCGCCGGCAGGCCCGCCCGCCACGGAATCCAGCACCGCCAGGGGGATGCCGGTTTCCCGGGCCAGGGTTTCCCCGGCTCTGGCAGGATACTGGGAGTCGGTAAACACGGCGCCCACGCCCTTTTCCCGGATAAGCCGCACCAGGCGCAATAAATCGGCGGCCGAGGGTTCCTGTCCCTCGTGAGGCTGGACGGCAGCCACCACCTCCAGGCCGCTGTCGCGGGCCAGATAATCAAAATCCCGGTGCTGGGTCATGATGCGCGTGCGGGCCAGGCGCGGCCCAAGGGCCGCGAAATCGGCGGCCAGGGCCTCAAGATCGGCGGCGCAGGCGGCGGCGTTGGCCCGATACCGGCCGGCGTGGCGCGGGTATGCGCCGGCCAGCCCCTCCCCCATGTTCCTCACCAGCCAGGCGGCCATGCGGGGACTGGCGAAAAGATGCGGGTTGGGCGTTCCGTCCGCGTCACGCAGCAGATCCGGCACGCCTTCGGCGCTCACGATCACCCTGCCGCCGGGCTTCATGCGCGCGGCCGCGGCCGCGGCGTCGGCTCCCAGAAAGGCTTCCATCCCCAGGCCGTTCATGATCAGCACATCCGCCGCGGACAGGCGCATCATGTCGCGGGGGGTCAGGCCGTAGTCGTGGGGGCAGCCCGCATCGGCCGGAATCAGGAGATCCACGGTCACGCCGGGAATACCGGCGGCCACCTGCCGGGCCAGAAGCCACAGCGGAAACGAGGTGACCAGAATTTCGCTGTCCGCCGCCAGGGCCGGAGAGAACGCCAAAAATTGAGGGAGAAGCGCCAGCCACAGAAACGCGCGCAGCACGCTCAGCGTATGCCGAAACATCATGGGTTTTCTCTCTTCTTTGACAGGCTGTGAACCCCTGGCGGGCACAACAGCGGGCCAGAGCACGGTTCCTTATACAGGGGCCGGGCCGTCGCCGCAATGGCCATGGCGGCGGGCCAGGCAGGCCACAGCGCCAAGGCAGGCCAGGGAAAGAATGGCCAGTGTGGCAAACCCCGCGGCAAAACTGAAGTATTCTCCGCACCAGCCCAAATAGAGCGGAGCCAGCGCGCTTGCCATGAGTCCGGAAACCGGCATGGACAGGGACATGACCAGGGGCTGCTGATCGGCGGGAAAAACAAAGGCCATGGCCTTGAAAATGACGGGAAAAAGCATGGCGACGGCTGCCACCTGAATACCCAGACCCAGCAGCGCCATAACGGGCGCCCCGGGCACGCACATCAGGCCCAGGGCCACGGCATGGGAAATCATCCCGCCAGTCATCGCCCGGTAGACGCTGTACCTGTCGGCGGCCCAGCCGCCCGCCACCACGGCCAGGGGGGTCACCAGGCGCACTGCGGAAATGGCCATGTTGGCCGCGTGCGGCGCAAAGCCCTGTTCTCCGACAAGATAAATCTGCAGCACACTGAACACGGAAAACTCGCCCATGGCTGTGGTGGTGATCAAAAGGACGAGGGCGGCCAGAGCCGGATCGCGCACCAGGCCCGACACTCCCCGGAAGGAAGGCGGCGCGGTGCAGGCCCTGCCGCCCTTGCCAAAGGCAAAAAAGGCCGCGCCCATCAGCACCATGAGAACACCAAGCGCGGCAAACACCGTCTGCCATGAGCCAAGCAGCAGGCCCGCCTGCGCAAGAAGGGGCAGAAGAATAAAGCCCACATTGGGAGCCAGCTCATGCACGGCCACGGCCTTGCCCCAGTCGCCGGGAAAGACCAGGCTGGACAGCACAGCCATGGCCGAGGGAAAATAAAAACCGGCCGTAAAACCGAACACCATGAAGACCAGCCGCCCCTGGCCCAGGCCGTGCACCGTGAGCATGGCCGTCAGAACCAGGCCGGAAGCCACGATGCAGCCTCCGGTCATAAAAAACGGGCAGATGCGGCTGAGGCAGAAACCGCAGGCAAACTGCGCGGCGCAAAAGCCAAGCCCCTGCATGAACAGCAGCGAAGTGGCCGCCGTGTGCCCAAGATTCATGTCGGCTTCCATGCTTACCAGCAGGGGACTGAGCATGGCCCGTGCCGAATAGTTGAACCAGAACAGAACTGTGGTAAAGGCAATCCAGGGCAAGGCCCCGCGAAAGGCAAAAGGCAAGTGATCTTTCATGGCATGTCACGACGCGGCCAGGCGTCAGGCCGCGCCTTCCCTCACCGCGCATGGTGCTGGCAGGTCTTTCAGTCCACCCGCGAAATGCGGCCCTTGTCCACGGCGAACAGGACGCTGCCGGGGACAACCTCGCGCAGCTGCTCCGCCATGCCGGGATGACAGGTGAAGAACAGAATCTGATGACCGGGCTCGCCGTCGGCCGGAGCCGTCAGATCGGCAAACGCGCGCATGGTGCGCTGGGCGCGGCCCGGATCAAAATTGACCAGGATATCGTCCATGATCACCGGCAAAATGGTGGCGTGACGGGCATGGCTGCGGATATGGGCCAGGCGCAGGGCCAGATACAACTGTTCCTGCGCGCCCCGGCTGAGGACATCGGGCGGCAGGGGTTCGCCGTGGGGCGGCACCACGCGCAGGGAACTGTCTTCCAGCGAGGCGGCCACCAGGGGCCAGGCGCCGTCAGTGATGGAGGCGAAAATGTCCGAGGCCATCCGCACCACTTCGGGCTGGCGCTCCTTTTCGTAGTGCCGCCGGGCGTCGAGCAGAAGTTCGCGGGCCAGGGCCAGGCGGCTCCACTCCCGCGACAGCACCCGGGCGTTTTCCTCCAGCGAGGCGTCGCGGGCGCGCAGCTCGGCCAGCCGGCGGGAGGCTGTCATATCCGCCAGGCGGGCGTCCAGAGAGGCCAGCGCCGCCGTGCGGCTCTGCTCATCTTCGCGCAATTGCTCGAGGCGGCGCGCCACCTCGGCGGAGCGGAGATCCAGCGAATCCTTGTTCAGAGCGGCAAATTCCTCCAGAAAGGACTCCAGGGGGACGTCGCCGGCGGCCAGCTGCAGGGCGTCTTCCAGATCCTGGCAGCGTCGGAGCAGAGCGTCGCGTTCGTCCCGCACGGCCGCCAGACGGCGGAAACTTTCGGGGTCATCCGCCCGCCCCAGTTTCAGCAATTCGTCCACGGCCTCGCCGGCGGCGCTCTCCGCGGCCTCGGCGTCGCGCAGTTCCTCGGTTTGTTCCTGAGACTGGGCCAGAACGCGGGCGCGCTCCTCATCCATGCGCCGGGCATTGTCCGCATCACGCTGCATAATATCCAGGGTAGCCAGCCAGTCGGGTTCGCGATCCAGGCCCAGATGGGGCGTGCGCCCCGCGCGCTCCACCAGGTCGGCCAGGGGCAGGGCCAGAGCGTCGCGCTCGCGCTCCTGCATGGCTGTTTCCTCACGCAGACGGGTACACTCGGCCTCGGTGCTCAGGCAGCGTTCCATGCAATCCAGCGCTTCGCGCGTGGTTGCGGGAGAAAGATGCAAATCCAGCCCCAGACCGTTCAAATATTCGCGCCATTCGGTATCCAGGGCGGCCCGTTCGGCCCGGCCCCCGCGCAGGGAGCTTTCGGCCGCGGCGCAGGCCTCGCTGGCGCGGACGGCGGCCGCCTCGGCCGCGCGCAGGGCCTCGGCCCTGGCGGCCCGTTCCCGGCTTTGAGCGTCGGCCTGACGGCAGGATTCCAGAACCCGGCGCACCACAAGCGTGACAGCCTCCAGCTCGTCGGCGGCCAGCGCGCCGGCGGAGGAGGCCGGCGGAGGCGGCGGCAGGGCGTCGGCCGGCAGCAGACGGCGGGCCTCGGCCACCAGCTCGGGACCGCGCGCCCGCAGTTCACGGATTTCATCCTCAATGGAGGCCGCGGCGGCGCGGGTCAGCCGGGTGGATTCCACACGGGCGAAAAAGACCTGGGCGGCTTCGGGCACAGGCACGTTGAGCACCCCCAGACGCACCAGATAATCGTGCCAGCGCAGCTGCATATCCTGCAGGGCGCTTTCGGCGGCCGCGTGCTCATTTTCCCGTGCCTGAAGCTGGGCGCGCTTGGCGTCCAGTTCGCCCTGGAGCAGCCTTTTTTCCTGCTGAATCCGCTCGCCGGCGGCAAACTCTTCCCGCTCCTGATCCAGCTGGGTATCCATCGCATCCAGAACTTCGGACTGCATGGCCGCATCGGGCTCCACGCCCAGAGCCTCGGACAGGGAACGGACTTCGGCCTGCAATTCGGACAGCCGGACGGCGCTGGCATCACGGCGGGAACGGAGCTGCCCGAGCAGCGTTTCGTTCCGATCCCGGTCGGGGCCGGGCCGGGGCAGGCTTGCGGCCACGGAAATCACGCCCACACAGAGCACCAGGTAGGCCGCCCAGAGCGGCAGAGGAGCCACATCCGCCCAGGCCGGCACAGGCGAAGCCAGGTACGCGGCCCACAGAGCCGGAACATCCACGGATTCTATGCCCAGGCCCAGACGCGCGATGAGCATGGCCGCTCCGGCCGCGACGAGGACACTGCCCGCCGCCAGGGCTGGTCTGTTGGCGCGGGGCGGGGGAAAGGACGCTTCCTGCGCGGCGAGGCGCTCGCCCAAATCGTCCAGGCGCTCTTCCTCCCGCCGCAGCAGCGCCGTGCTCTGACGCAGGCGGAGCAGCGCCGCCCGCCGCTTGTCCAGCGCCTGCCTGTCCCCGCCGGAAAGCTCGGCCTCCTGCGTGAGCAGACGTTTCAGCCGGTCGGTGGAAGCCTCTTCTTCCTTGCGGGCGACCTTGACCTCGCGGGCCGCGTCCGCCGCGGCAATGGCGCGGGAGCGCACCTCCTCGGCCAGGCTCAGGGCCTCTTCCTGGGCGGCGACCAGGGCCTGAAGCTGGGCGGGAGAGGCGTCGGGCCGCAGGCGCAGGTAGGAAAGAGCGCGGTTGTATTCGGCCCGCGACGCCGCCAGAGCCTTTTCGCGCTCCGGCAGGCGGCGTTCGCCCTCTTCCAAGCGGAGAAGACCCTCCCGCAGAGCTTCGCGGGCCGGAGCGTCCAGTTCCGCCACGGGTTCGGGCAGGGCTTCCAGCGCCTGCCGGGCCAGCTCCACGCCGTGCGTGGCCTGTTCGCCGTCGCGCACGGCCCTTTCCAGCGCGGACGACAGGGCCACAAGGCTTGTATCGGCCGCATGAATGGCCGCGGCCCGGCGCTCCAGTTCCTCCCGCACAAAGAGCGAGCGATCCATGCGCCGGATGCGCTCCATATCCCAGTCCGGCCCCAGCAGAGCCAGCTGCCGGGCGAGACTCTCCTCGGCGCGCTGCAGCTTGGCGCGCAAGGTGGGCAGAGCTATGAGCGCATTGCGGCAGCTGCTCTTGCGCTCGCTGAGGGCGCGGATATCCAGAACCAGAGGCAGAAGGCGCTCGTCCGGGTTCAGATCGGCCAGGGCGGCGTTGAAACGCTCCATGCGTTCGTGGGCAATGGTCGCGCGGCGGCGGGCCTCTTCGCGGCGATCCTGAAGGCGATCCAGGCGGGCGGGGCCGTCCAGGGGAAAGCTTTCGGCCACAGGCTCCAGCCTGTCCAGGCGGGTCCGGGTCAGACGCCATTCCTCCCACTGCTTCCACACGCCGAGGCGGCGCTCCAGATTGCGGCGTTCGCCTTCCAGGGCCAGCTTTTCATCCCGCAGGGCGGCCAGACTCTGATGTGTTTCTTCCCGCTCGGCCGCCACGGCGTCATAGCGGGCGGCGTCTTCCTCGGCTTCGCGCAGTTCATTGCGCACCTCTTCCCAGCGGCGCAGAACCACGTTGATCGCGCCGCTTTTGCCCCGGGGCTTGAACAGCTCGTCCATGGAGCTTTCCAGACGGGCCATGGCCGCGCCGGGCGAACGCAGCCCCAGCCCGAAGCTGGCCCCGTACAAGGCGTTGCGCACGGCCTCGCTGTCCAGCGAGGCGAAGCTTTGCAGTTCCGACAGGCTGAACCCGTAGATGGAGCGGTACACCTCGCGGGTGACACCGCCCATAAGCCGATCCAGCTCGGCCATGTCCACGGGATTGCCCTGGGCGTCAAACAGCGCGGGCATACCGCCCGCCGGGCCGGGGCGCCGGCTCAGGCGCAGGATGACGCCATCCTCAATTTCCAGATGCAGCGAACCGCCCTGCTTCTGTCCCGAACCGATCCAGTGCCTGCGGCTTTCCTTCGTGCGGGGAGGAGGATAACCGGTGAGCACGGTACGGAAAAATTCCAGGCAGGTGGACTTGCCCGCCTCGTTGTTGCCGAGAAAAATACTCATGCCGCGCGGCAGCTCGTCCACGGTGACCTGGGACAACACGCCGAACGCGTCAATATGGAAAGCCCGGATACGCATCAGTTGTTCTCCAGCAAATCGGCGCACAGCCGCTCAGCTTCGTCCAGCAGGAGGACAAGCTCCTCGCCGCGCGGCTCGCTCAGCCCCCTGCGGCTGCGGCCGCGGCTGTACAGATCGCGCAGGGCGGCGCCGGCCTCGTCCGTCAGAAGGGCGGAGTCGGCGCGCCAGGCGTCGGCCCGGCGCAGCACCTCACCCAGCAAATCCTCGCGCTGCACGGCGACCTCGCGGTCAAAGACGGGCCGTGTGCCCACCTCGATATCCTTAATCCACAGCCGTACGTCCGCGCTCCCTTCCTGGAGGGTTTCGCACAATTCGTCACGCACGGAGCCGCGGCGCAGTTCGGCATCCAGCCGGGTACGGCCCGTCAGGCAGATGCGAACCACAAGGGTGCGGCAGCCCGGCCACAACGAGGTCAGCGCGGCATCCAGCCGGGCGCGGATGAGCTGCTCCACCTGACCCAGATCGTCCGGGGGCTCCGCGCCGCCGCCCGGGCCTGAAGCAGGACTGGCGGAGTCTGCGGCGCCGGGGTGTTCGAGATCGACGTTCACCACCTGCCAGCCCACCGGGGCCAGCGCGCGAAACTCGTACGAGGCGCGCACGACAGGACGCGGCGCGGCTCGTTTTTTTGCCTTTTCCGCGGCTGGGTCATCGGACTCCAGAGTGACCAGCACGCAGCCGTGCGGGCCCTGCTCGCCTATGTGCAGGCCCTGGAGGGCGCCGGGATACAGGGCCAGGGGTTCGCGGCACACCACGCTGTGTTCGTGAATATGGCCCAGCGCCCAGTAGTCCAGGCCCGAGGCCGTCAAATCGTCCACCGTGCAGGGCGCGTAGCGGGCCTCGCCATCGGCCGAGCCCAGGGTGGCGTGCAGAACGCCTATCTGCGGGCAGGCATGGGGCGAGCGATGAAACCAGGAGGCCAGGTTGCGCGTTTCGCGCGGGCCCACATGGCTTATACCGTGCACCACGGCCAGCACTTCGTCGCCGTAGCCGGGGCGGTACACGGGAACGGTATCCACAGCGGTTCCGAACACGGTCACGTTGTCCGGCCAGTGCAGCGCGCTGAGGCGGGACGACAGGGGATCATGGTTGCCATGGGCCAGAAAGACGGGAATACCCAGCCGTCCCAGGCGCTCGCAGGCGTCGCGCATGGCGATTTGGGCGCGCAGGCTGAGGTCTTCCTGATTATAAATGTCTCCGGAGAATATCACAAAGTCGGGCCGCTCCTCATTGCACAGGCTCACCAGCCGTTCCAGGGCGGTAAAGGTGGCGTCGCGCAGGTCGCGGGCCAGTTCGGGCGACACCTCGCGCGCCAGGCCGGGGAAGGCGGTATCCAGATGCAGATCGGCGGCGTGGACGAATCGGACGGATGGCATGGCTGGGATCCTTACAGACCTTTGGGCACAGGTGGGACACGCGGGGCAAATGCCCTAACACTACACAAGCGGCGAGGCCGCGGCACGGTTCTGGGCCGATTGCAGAAGCTCGCGGGCCACGCTGTTGCCGGGCTCGAGCTCCATGGCCTTTTTGAGGTAGGGCACGGCCCGGCGGGGCTGATCGGCGTCAAGCAGAGCCTTGCCGATAAGCTGGAACGCCCGGTGCTCGTTGCGGTAATGGGTGAGCGCCTCCTGGAAGGAGGCATCCGCCTCGGAAACCTTGCCCTGCTCCAGCAGCCGCCGCCCCAGGCCGATGGCCTGATCGAGACGCTGCTTGCGCGCAAAGGCCTCTTTCCGATCCTCGCGCCCGGCCTCGTCCTCCATCTGTTTGTAAACCTTGGCCAGAACCACCAGGAGGGCGCGCTCCTGCCCGGGCTGGTATATCAAAGGCGCCTTGTACAGACGCTTGACGTCCTTGTCGCGGGCCAGAAGCTGCACCCCCTCGCGCAGAGGGGCGCGCAAATCCGTGGACAGGGAAGCGCCCGCCTTTGTCAGTTCCTTGAGGGCCATAACCGCGGCTCCCAGGGCCCGGCTTGTTTCGCCCTTGAGATAGTAAAGCTTGATGCGTCCAAGATTTTCGCGAACTTTCCGTATATCCATGCAAATTCCTCCACGGCCGGAACATCCCGCCGGGACATTCCGGTGAACGAGACGGAACACACAGCCGCTCCCTGAGGATATTGCCGTATTAGACGCGGCGAGGCAAGTCCGCCAGGGGCAAAAACTCTCACCCGCTGACCGGAAAAGCGACAGGCAACTGGACGGGCACCCGGCTTCGTGATACAAGCGTCCACGTTCCTGTCTGAAACCCCACGGAGAGTCGGAATGAACGACCTCATCAGTCTTGCCAAGCCCTTTGTTCAGGCCACCATCAACGTCTTGTCCTCCATGACCGGGCTGTCCGCGACGCCGGGCACGCCGTATGTCAAAACCACACCGCAGGCCGAAGGGGACGTATCCGCCATCGTCGGTATTACGGATGCCAGAAACGGGGCCATGGCCCTGTCCTTCAGCCAGTCCTGCGCCATTGCCCTGGTCAAGGGGATGCTGGGAGACGCCATTGAGGACATTCTGGCCGACACCCGCGACGCTGTGGGGGAACTTACCAACATGATCTCCGGCCAGGCCCGCGCAAGCCTGCAAAGCGACATGGGCATCCGCCTGCAGGGTTCCACGCCTTCCATTGTGTTCGGAACCAACCACACCCTCACCTTTCCGGGAGAGGCGCCCATCATAGCCATTCCTTTCAGCACCGACTACGGCAATTTTACCCTGGAACTCTGCTTGCAGTAGCGCTCCACAGCTCCAGGGAGCGCTGCCCCCATACCCGACGCGCGGCCGATATGGTGAGGCCGCGCACCGATTCCCGGCCTGTGCCAGGGGCCGGGCCAGGCAGCGCGCCCTTCCACGCCCCCGGGCGGGCCGGGGACGGGTCGCGCCGCGTGCCGGGACGGGCCGGCATGAAAGCTGAGAGCATGAAACCTGAGTGACGGAATATCGTGTCAAGACCGGACAGCACATCCCCAAAAAATTCTGCCCCGGGCACGGACTTTTCCTCCGAACTTCTGCGCGGCGTGCGCATGGGCACGCCCATTGTGCTGGGCTATCTGCCCCTGGGCTTCGCCTACGGCGTTCTGGCCGTCAAAAGCGGCATTCCGGCGCTGTGGGCCGTGACCATGTCCGCCCTTATCTTCGCCGGGGCGGGGCAGCTCATTGCGGCCGGCATGATAGGCGCGGGCGCGCCCGTGCTGTCCATCGTGCTGGCCAACCTCATGGTCAATCTGCGCCATATTCTCATGTCCGCCGCCCTGGCCCCGGATGTGAAAGCCCTGAGCCAGGTGCAGCGCACGCTGTTCGCCCTGGATGTGACGGACGAAGTATTTGCCGTGCATACCGCGGACTTCCGCAACGGGGCCGCATGCCGCGCCCCCCGGCTCTTCGCCTGCAATATCACCGCCCACATGGGCTGGATTGCGGGCACCGCCGTGGGCGCCTTTTCCGGCGGACTGGTCACGGATGTGCGGCCCCTGGGCCTGGACTACGCCCTGCCCGCCATGTTCCTGGCCCTGCTCCTGCCCCTGTGCGCGGAACGCCTGCACCTGCTGGTCGCCCTGGCGGGCGCGCTGTTCTCGCTGGGGCTGAACCTGGCCGGAGCCGGGCGCTGGAGCGTGATTCTGGCCACCCTGCTGGCCGCCACACTGGGCCTGTGGCTGAGCCGCCGCCGGGGCGACGGCGACGGCCCCGGCACGGCCGGAGCCGGAACACCGGAAGACCAGATCGCGAGGGGCGGCCATGACCAATCTTGACTTCGCCCTGTGCACTTTTGGCATGATTCTGGGCACAGCCCTGCCGCGGGTTTTGCCCATGACCCTGCTGGCCGACCGGCCCATGCCGCCCGGGGTGCGGCGCTGGCTGTCCTTTGTGCCCGCCGCCATCCTGTCCGCTCTGGTGGCCCCGGACATCTTTCTGCATGACGGCGCCCTGTTTCTGTCCATGGACAATATGTTTCTGCTGGCCGCCCTGCCCACCATCCTGGTGGCCTGGAAAACACGGAGCCTGTTCGCCACCCTGGCGGCGGGCATGATTCTGGTGGCGCTGGGGCGCCTGCTTCTGGGAGGTTCACTATGAAAACACCGCGCAAGTTCCGTTGCCTGGCGCCGGCTGTGGCGCTGGCACTGCTGGCTGTCGCCGCCCTGACCCTGGAGGGCTGCGCCCCCAAATCCATATCCGGCGCCCGGCAGCAGGGCAGCTCACAGCAGCAGGGAGGCGGCGGAACGGGCAAACCCTATACAGTGCGCGGCAAGACCTATCGGCCCTATACCACGGCCCACGGCTTTACCGAGGTGGGCGTGGCCTCGTGGTACGGCCCCGGCTTTCACGGCAAAAAAACGTCCAACGGCGAAATCTATAACCAGAACGCCATGACGGCCGCCCACAAGCTGCTGCCCTTCAATACCAGCATCCGCGTCACCAATCTGGACAACGGCCGCTCCACGGTGGTGCGCATCAACGACCGCGGCCCCTTTGTGGACAACCGTATCATTGACCTGTCGCGCCGGGCGGCGCAAGAGCTTGATATGATAGGCCCGGGCACGGCCCGCGTGCGGCTGGAGGCCACGGACAGCAAAAAACCGATTCTGACCGCGGACGGCGACATGCTGGGCCGCTTCTATGTGCAAATAGGAGCCTTCGGCGTGGCCGCCAACGCCCAGAAGCAGCTTTCGGCCATTAAAAAGCAGGGCTTGAACGGGCGCATCCTGCGCAGCGCCACATCAGCGCTCAGCTATGTGCAGGTGGGGCCCTTTCCGTCCATTGACCGGGCCGAGGATATGCTGACCCGCCTGCGTGGCGCCTACCCCGGCCTCTTTGTCGTGGCGGAGTGAGTCACAGCACTGCGCTGATGCTTCCAGCCGCCACGCCCGGGCCGGCACAGCGGCGGGGCGGCTTTTCCCGCAGGGCGGAGCTTTCGCCGGGAATTACTCTCCCGGCTCCTCGGGGCGCGCATGTTCCCGCGCGTTATCCATCAAAAATGTGTCTTTTATGAACACATAGGAATAGGTATCCTCATACATTAAATCAAACCTGTTGCCGTAAATTGTATGACTATTAACAAGTTCTTTTCTTAAATTAAAATCTTCGATTCTTTTTTGTCGTTTTTCAAGGCTTAGTTTCTCAAGGGACTTTAAATATTCCTCTTCAGTTCTATATTTAAAGCCATGAGCGTTTTTGCTTAATATAATAATATCAACATCTTTCTTGAGAGACTCACTAAAATCACCAAGATTATCCCATATGCAATTTAAATAAAAATCAATTTTATCAAATGGAGTAACAACTAAAACAGGTCCTTTAGAATCTATGGCAAAATATATTTTTCTATCAGCTATTTGCTTATTTTTTATGAGCGGAATAATTACATTTCTTATTTTATACACACTTTGAATGGCCTGTTCATCCCGTGAATTAATTATATCCAGTAAACCAGCATAAGACTTAGTATTATATAGTGAAAGAAATATACTGTTTAATGAAAAAAAGAAAATCAAGGTTATTAAAATTTTCTTGCCTTTTACCAAATAATCAAGAGCAATCAACCCCAAAAAAAGTAAATGTAACACAGCCAGGGAATGACGATAAACATATACAGGAGTTAAAGGAACGGTAAATATTAAGTAGAAAATACCGATCAAAGCCCCACTCAATATTATTGTACTATCCGACAGCCATCTATCTTCAGAGGAATTGTATGCGCGGTATCTTTTATATATGATATAGATAAACCCAAAGATTGATATTATCAGAACAGGATTGGTATATAATATTTCCTTAATATTACTGATTATATCAACATTAACATCCTGATACATATCGATATAATACATAACTGATCTAATTGTAATAATGCGTATCTGTTTACTGAATAGCACACCAGGGCTTAATAGAACAATAAAGGCGGCAAGGGCTATAACGGATTCTCTTAACAAAAGAATAATTTTTTCTTTGGAAAATCTCCATTTATACCTATGAAAAATTACCAAGACAATTAAAGGAGCCATGATAATACTTGATAGTTTTGTTGCCAGTGATATTGCGAACAGAATAAAACATTTCCTTATATTTTTTGTTGTAAGTGTTTCATATTTCAACAAATAATATAATGAAGCGGCCGCAAAAAAAGCGGCTTGCGGACAAGAGGAAAAGATAATTGAGTGCAATCCATATATTGGAAAAAGAGGATTACAAATTGTAATTAATGATCTAATCCATATGTTCTTTGTATATAATGATGAAATCTTATAAACATACAAGCAATAGAGCAATGAAAATACAAGCGAATGCAGCCTTGGGATCAGGGTAAAAATTTGCTCACAATTCAGGATATAAAAAGGATAGGTCAACAAGTAAAGTGGCGCCCAATATATCCATCCGTATCCATACTGTTGCATATTTAATAAATTTTTGCCAGATCTTGAAAAATTTTCAAATAATGCAAGAACGTATGCATAATCATCACTTGTCCGAATACCTGTAAGACAAAGCGAAGAAGAATCTAAAAAACAAGAATAAAGTGCGATAGATACAAATATGGCATAAAATACAATTAAAAAAATTTTTGCAGCTCTATCACCGTTCATAGGTATGTGATCCTTCCCTGAATTGCCTTTGGCTGTACCACGGGGACAATGTGGTAATGCTCCAGTAATGAAATTAAAATTTTGAATAATTTTTATAACAACCGGGGCTCTCTGTCAATGTTCGTGGAAAGAAAACCTTTTGCCATATCAAGGAAAATGGCTGCTCAATCCTTTGAAATTCAAAGAAAATTTCCCCTGAAATCAGCAAAAAGGGAATGTCTCCGGAAAGAGCGTATTGTCTCGCAGAATAATTTGTTCTATCATCTGTTCCGTGGCGCCGTGCGCGGCGCTCAAAACCTGGTTTCCTCCATTTTCCATCCGCTGAGGTTTCTATGTCCGCACCCCGCTGGAAAGGCATTCTGCTGGCCGGAGGATCGGGCACCAGGCTGTATCCGCTGACCCTGAGCGTCAGCAAGCAGCTCATGCCCATTTATGACAAACCCATGATCTATTACCCCCTGTCCGTGCTGCTGCTGGCGGGCATCCGGGAAATAGCCGTGATTTCCACCCCCCGCGATCTGCCGCTGTACCGCGACCTGCTGGGCGACGGCACGCAGTGGGGCTGCGCCTTTCACTATGTGGAACAGGCCCGCCCCGAAGGCATAGCCCAGGCCTTTCTGCTCACCCAGGACTTCATCCGGGGCAGCCATGTGTGTCTGGTGCTGGGAGACAACATCTTTTTCGGCAACGGTCTGGACAGTCTGCTGCTGAAGGCCAGGGAACGGGCCGAAGGCGCCACGGTGTTCGGATACCATGTGACGGATCCCGAACGCTACGGCGTGGTGGCCTTTGACAAGGCGCGCCAGGTGACCAGCATCGAGGAAAAGCCGGCCCGGCCCCGTTCCAATTATGCGGTCACCGGCCTGTATTTCTACGATTCCCATGTGCTTGACATCGCCCGCGGCATCCGCCCCTCAGCCCGGGGCGAGCTGGAAATCACCGATGTGAACAACGCGTATCTGACGCGGCATGCCCTGCATGTGGAGCTCATGGGCCGGGGCATAGCCTGGCTGGACACCGGCACCCATGATTCCCTGCTGTCGGCCAGTACCTTTGTTCAGGCCGTGGAAACCCGCCAGGGGCTCAAGGTGGCCTGTCTGGAGGAAATAGCCTGGCGGCGCGGGTACATCAGCACCGAACAGCTGCACGCCCTGGCCGAACCGCTGTCCAAATCGCAGTATGGCCGCTATCTGCTGGAACTGGCGGAGGGGGACAAGGCGTGACCATTCCGCCCGCCCGATCGCCGGCCGATGCGGCGGCACCGGGCGGGCTGCCCGGTTCCGCCTCGGGAACTCACGGTTCACGGCGGGACGCGGGCTGCCCCGCAACCGGATGAAACAG
>JAFLSV010000033.1 GCA_022510785.1 Desulfovibrionaceae bacterium
CGCGAAAAGCTCCAGGAACGCCTGGCCAAGCTGGTGGGCGGCGTGGCCGTGATCAAGGTGGGTGCCGCCACTGAAACGGAAATGAAGGAAAAGAAGGATCGCGTGGAAGACGCCCTTAACGCCACCCGCGCGGCCGTGGCCGAAGGCATTGTCCCCGGCGGCGGCACGGCCTACATCCGCGCCCTGAAGGCTCTGGACGACCTCAAACTGGCTGACGACGACGAAGTGGCCGGCGTGAACATTGTGCGCCGCGCCCTGGAGGAACCCCTGCGCCAGATTGCCGCCAACGCGGGCTTTGAAGGCTCCGTGGTGGTGGAAAAGGTGCGCGCGGGCAAGGACGGCTTCGGCTTCAACGCCGCCACCGGCGAATTTGAAGACCTGCTCAAGGCCGGCGTTATCGATCCCAAGCAGGTGTCCCGCTTCGCCCTGCAGCATGCCGCTTCCGTGGCCGCTCTCATGCTGACCACCGAATGCGCCATTGCCGAAAAGCCCAAGAAGGAAGCCCCGGCCATGCCCGGCGGCGATCCCGGCATGGGCGGCATGGGCGGCATGGGCGGCATGTACTAAACCGCACACATCCGGCGGACGGCGCATGTCCGCCGGTGCCTGTTCCGCGCGGGGCCGCTCCGAAAGGGGCGGCCCTGTCGTTTTAACGACTGTTTCCCCCGGTTTTGCCTGTCCCCTCCGCTGTCCGGCCCCGCCGTTTAAGGCGCAGCCTTTCGCGCTGTCCGTCTGATCGTCAAAAAAAGCCTCCTGTCCGCAAGGCCCGCCGCCAGAACAAGCCTCGCCAGGAAAGAAACACATGCGCGCATAAGAATTTTCCTTATGTTTTTCATGGAACGGATGAATATTCCCCTTTTGGCTTTTCTTGACACTTATAACAAATTGAGTATAAATGAAAAAACACAACGCCGCGGAAAAAGAAGCCCCGCAAAGGGGCAGTCTTTTCCGAAAGGAGCATGCCCCATGGAAAGCGCGGGCTTTTGGGACTTCTACAATGACGACAGCAACGTATCGCCCGTTGAGCGCGCCAAGATTGAATTTCAGGTGGAGCTGATTGGAAAGCTCGTTGAGGCGCGCAAGGCCAAAGGCTTCACCCAGGCGCAGCTGGCCGAGGCGGCCGGCCTCCGGCAACCGGCTGTGGCCCGGCTGGAGAGGATGAAGGCCACCCCGCAGATAGACACGCTTTTCAGGCTGCTGATCCCCCTGGGCTATAAGCTCGCCATTGTGCCTCACCAGGAGAGGGGCAAAACGCCGGGAAATCGTGAGCCTTCATGAGGGGTGGCAGTCGGTTCTCTCCCGTGAGTCCGGGCGCAATGCCCCGCTGAACGCCGAATGCGCGCGTGGCGCGGAAGGATGACGGCCATGAGACGTTCGCCTTGGCAAGGTTTCAGGAAAAAATTTTCTGTCAATCCGGATAAATACGAGAGCTTGCTGCCTGACGCGGGGAATGTTTCCGGACATTCGGCGCTTGACGGCCCGGAAAAATCAGGCTAAAAGACGTGTTCCCCTTTCCCGCATGATGGGTCGCGTTTTTCCGGATCTGTCCGGCCGGATGTGTTGGGCCGAATGCGTTGGGCGAATGTGTAGGGGGACGGAGGTTCGGATGTACGCTATTGTCGAAAGCGGCGGAAAGCAGTTCCGCGTTCAGGAAGGCAGCAAAATTGTGGTGGACAGCCTCGCCGCCGAAGTCGGCGGCGAAGTGACGCTGGATCGCGTGCTCATGCTCGGCGGCGATACCGTCAAAATTGGCGCTCCTCTGGTGGATGGGGCGAAAGTGACCGCGAAGGTGCTGGAGCACTTCCGGGGCGAAAAAATTCAGGTCTTCAAAAAGCGCCGCCGCAAGGCGTACCGCAATATGCAGGGTCACCGGCAGGACTACACGGCGCTGTCCGTGACCGCCATCAGCGCCTAGCTTTCCCGTTCGCGGACGGCGCGGAAAAGCGGCGGAACCGCATTTTTCAAGGAGTGTCATCATGGCTCATAAAAAAGCAGGCGGCAGTTCCCGCAACGGCCGCGACAGCGCGGGTCAGCGGCGCGGCGTCAAACGCTTTGGCGGGCAGCCCGTTCTGGCCGGCAATATCCTTATCCGCCAGCTCGGCACCACGGTGTACCCCGGCGAAAACGTCGGCATGGGCCGGGACTTCACCCTCTACGCCAAAATTGACGGCGTGGTGAAGTACGAAAAGTTCACCCGCAAGCGCAAGGTGCACAAGCGCGTGCACATCGTTCCGGCCGAAGCCGCGGCGTAACGCGCGTCCGGCCAGGGTTCTTTCAGGCGGGGAGAGGCGACTCTTCTCGCCTTGTTCTGTTTATCCCGCGCCGGCGCATCCGCTTGTCCGGCGGGTCAGGCCGTCATAAAAGGACGGCGCGTCCCCCGGCATGCTTCGCCCGTCAGGCGACAATCGGCCGGGGCCGGGGCGGCCGTTCGGCGCGGGCATGGAAGGCGGGTCGGCACGGGCCGCCCATCGGGGTGAGTATGAGATTTGTGGACGAGGCCGTCATTACGGCCAGGGCGGGCAAGGGCGGCAACGGCTGCGTCAGCTTCCGCCGCGAAAAATTTGTGCCCCGCGGCGGGCCGGACGGCGGCAACGGCGGCGACGGCGGCAGCGTGTACGCCAAAGCCTCCACCCGTCTGCTCAGCCTGTATGACTTCCGCCTGCGGCGGCAGTACGAGGCCGGCAATGGGCAGGGCGGCATGGGCAGCCAGTGCGACGGCCGCAAGGGCGACGACCTGACTCTGGAGCTGCCCGTGGGCACGCAGCTCTATGAGCGAAGCGCCGGCGGCGAAGTTCTGCTGGCCGATCTGTCCGAGCCTGATCAAACGGTGCTGCTGGCCAGGGGCGGCCGGGGCGGCAAGGGCAACGAGCATTTCAAGTCGGCCACCATGCGCGCGCCCCGCTTTGCCCAGAAGGGCGAGCCCGGCGAGGAACGCACCCTGCGCCTGGAGCTGAAAATTCTGGCCGACGCAGGCCTGCTGGGCCTGCCCAACGCGGGCAAGTCCACCTTCCTGTCGCGGGTGTCGGCGGCGCGGCCCAAAATTGCGGACTATCCCTTTACCACGCTCACGCCCAATCTGGGCGTGCTCATGGACGAGTATGACCCGGATCGGCGCATGGTCATCGCGGACATTCCGGGGCTCATCGAGGGCGCGCACGCCGGGCTGGGCCTGGGCGACCGTTTTTTGCGCCATGTGGAGCGCACCCGTTTTCTGGTGCACATCCTCAGCGTGGAGGATGTGCCGATGGAGGGCGAAAACCCCTGGGCCGGCTTTGACCTCATCAATGACGAACTGGCGGCCTTTGATCCCGAACTGGCCGCCCGCCGTCAAATAGAGGTGGTCAACAAGATGGATCTGCGCTCGCCGGAGGAGCGGGCCGCCCTTGAGGCGCGGGCCGGGGCCGACGGGCGCCGCGTCTTTTTTGTGTCGGCGAAGGAGAACTGGGGGCTTGACGCCCTGGTGAAGGAAATGTGGGCCATGCGGGACGAGCTTGCCCCTCACGAGGCGCTTTTGCGCTGCGCGGATGAAACCCCGGTGGATGACGATATTTCCGATGTGGAAGTGATATGGGTGAGGGAATGAGCGCGGACAGACAGGAATCTCTGGCCCGGGCGCATTCGGTGCTGGTCAAGGTGGGCAGCGCCGTGCTGACCACACCGTGGGGACTGAACGTGCCCGTTCTGCGCGAGCTGGCGGCGCAGCTTTCCCGTCTGGCCCAGTCCGGCCGGCGGGTGACGCTGGTCAGTTCCGGGGCCGTGGCGGCCGGCCGGGTTGTTCTGGGCGAGGCCCGGCGCGAGGCCGGGGGCGTGTCGGGCAGGCAGGCCGCCGCGGCCATCGGCCAGGGCCGCCTGATGCGCGAGTACGAAGACGCCTTTGCCGAACACGGCATGATATGCGCCCAGGTGCTGCTCACCCGCGACGATCTGCGCAGCCGCGCCCGTTTTCTCAATGCCCGCAACACCTTTGGCCGTCTGCTCGACTGGGGCGTGGTGCCCGTGGTGAATGAAAACGACACCGTGGCCGTGCAGGAGCTCAAGTTTGGCGACAACGACGCCCTGGCCAGTCTTCTGCTCAACCTGGTGGAAGGGGATGTGTTCGTCAACCTGACCAGCACCGGCGGCGTGCTGGCGGAAAATCCCCTCAGCGCGCCCGATCCGGCCGTCATCCCCGTGCTGCAAAGCATCAGGGACATTCAGGCCCTTGACCTCGATTCCCTGTGCGGGGGAAAAAGCAGCGTGGGCACGGGCGGCATGTATTCCAAGCTGCTCGCCGCCCGCCGCGCGGCCCAGCTGGGGGTGCCCACGCTCATCGTGCCCGGCCGCGAGCCCGGAATTTTGGATCGCGCCTTTGCGGGCGAGCCTGTGGGCACCTGGATATGCCCCGCCCCCCGCCATGTATCCCGCCGCAAATACTGGCTGGCCTACCAGTGCGAGCCCCAGGGGCTGGTGCGGGTGGACGGGGGCGCGGCCCAGGCCCTGTGCGAGCAGGGCCGCAGCCTTCTGCCCGGCGGAGTGCGGGCTGTGGAGGGAAATTTCGGCCCCGGCGCCCTGGTGCGGGTCTTCGCCGGACAGCGCCTGCTCGGCGTGGGGCTTTCCAACTATTCCGCCGCTGATCTGCGCCGCATCATGGGCCTCCGGCGGCACGAGGTGGCCGCCGCCCTGGGCGACGCCCATTATCCGGAAGTCATCCACCGCGATAATCTGCTGCTGGACGCCGCCGTGTAGCGCCCGCGCGCAGGGCGGCCCGGGCGCCGTCGTCTGCCGCGCCGCGCGCGCAAGAAATCCGCGCCGAAAACCGGAGTTTTTGGCGCGGCCTGCCATGATAAGGCGGGCACGGGGAAAGGGCGCGTCTTGCCGGAGGAAACTGGCCATAAGGCCGCATCCTCCGGCGCGACGCGGGGCTTATTTTTCCAGCGCGGCGCGGTAGGCGTCCGCCGTCAGCAGGGCGTTCACATCGGCCGGGCTGTCGGGTTTCACGCGGATCATCCAGGCCTTGTCGTAGCACGACACGTTAACCAGGGTGGGTGTGCCGTCAAGATCGGGGTTGACGGCCGTCACGTCGCCCGCCACGGGCATATACAGCGTATTGACGGACTTCATGGATTCCACGGTGCCAAAGCCGTCGCCCGCGCCGAAGTGATCCCCGACGGAAGGCAGTTCCACAAAGACCACCTCGCCCAGCTGATCCTGGGCAAAGTCGCTGATGCCGACCACATAGTCGCCGCCGTCCTCCTTGATCCACACATGTTCATCCGTGTAGCGGCGGTCACCGGGCAGCTGAATGTCAGACAGAGCTTTCATGGCTTTTCTCCTGAAGTGTTGTGCGATGGAACAGGGAGGCCGGTCAGGGCGTGCCGGGGCCTTGCGGCCGGCACGGCCCTGATGTCCGGCTCCGGCCGGCCGCGTCAGATCAGGTGAGCGGCTTCAAAAATGCCTTCGGCCAGGGTGGGGTGGGCATGGATGGTGCCGGCCAGATCCTTCACCGTGGCCCCCATCTGCAGGGCCAGAGCGGCTTCCGCGATGAGATCCGTGGCATGGGCCCCGGCGATGTGCGCCCCCAGGAGCTTGCCCGTGGCCTTGTCCGCCACCAGCTTGAACACGCCGGGCAGCTCTCCCATGGCCTGCGCCTTGCCCAGTTCACGGAACTGGAACTGGGCCACGGCCACCTCCATGCCGGCGGCTTTGGCCTGGGCCTCGGTCAGGCCCACGTCGGCCACTTCCGGCGAACTGAAAATGCCCGACGGCACCACGTCGTAGCTGATGCAGCGTCTGGCGCCCAGGCAGTTGGCGGCCGCCACATGGGCCTCGGCCACGGCCATGTGGGCCAGCATGATGCGCGCCGGCCCCAGGATGTCGCCGATGGCGTAGATGCCCGGCACATTGGTTTCCAGATATTCGTCGGCCTCAATATAGCCGCGCCTGTCGGTGGCTATGCCCGCCTCGGCCAGGCCCAGCCCCTCGGTATTGGGCACCCGGCCCACGGTCACAAACACGGCGTCGGCTTCGAGAATGGCTTCCTGCTTCGCCGATGCGGGGATGGACTCCGGCGGCAGGAAGGGCGAGGGCCCCAGATGGGCCCTGACCACGCCGTTTTCCACCGTGGTGGAGTTCACCGTGCGGCACAGCTCCACGCCGATGCCCTTTTTCTTCATTTCGCGCAGGAGAAGCCTGCTCATGTCCTCGTCCACCGAGGGCACGGGCAAGAGGCGCGTCTGGCCTTCCACCACCGTGACCTGGCTGCCGAAAGCGCGGAAAATGAACGCCAGTTCGGTGCCCACCACGCCGCCGCCCACCACCAGCAGCCGTGCGGGCACATGGGTGATTTCCAGGGCGTCATCACTGGTCAGGATATGGGTGTGATCAATGGGCAGGGAGGGCAGGTTGAGGGTGCTGGAGCCCGTGGCGATGATGACCCTGTCGCCGGCAATGTCCAGTACCGATCCGTCCTGTCTGGTGACCTTAACCAGCGAGGCGCTCACGACCCGGCCGCGGCCGCGCGCCAGCGCCACCTTGAGTTTGGCGCAGCTTTTTTCCAGGCCACTGGCCAGGGTTTCGGTCACCTTGCGCTTGCGGGCCACCACTGCGGGCATGTCAACCGTGGCGTCCCCCGCGCTGCTCAGGCCGAATTCCGCCGCCCTGCGGATATTTTCCAGTGCTTCGGCCGAGGCCTTCAGGGTTTTGGTGGGAATACAGCCGCAGTTCAGGCAGGTGCCGCCCAGCCAGGTGGATTCCACCAGGGTAACCTCCGCACCGGCCTTGGCGGCTTCGAAAGCGGCGGTATAGCCGCCCGGCCCCGCGCCAATAACGGTAATGCGTGTGGGCATGCTCAATCCTTGTATTCCGGGGTGAGGTTGTAGTTCATCTGGATGCCGTCATGCAGCGAGCCGGTAATCAGGCAGCCCTGCCGCAGGATTTTGGCCACGCGCTCAAAGGCGGAAGCGTCTTCTTCGGACAGGGTGACCGTGGCGTCAATGGTGATCTTTTTGACGCGCCCCTGGCCCAGATCGTTGGAACCCACGTCCAGGGTGGCTGTGGCGCTGGCGTTTTCATACTTGATGCCGCGCGCGTCCAGGGCGCCGCACAGGGCGGACATATAGCAGTACACGGCGGCGCAGCCTAAAAGCTGTTTGGCCGTTCCGCCGCGCTGGTTTTCGGGCACGGCGCTGTTGTCGACCACAATTCTGGGCAGGGCGGCTCCGCCGGTTTCGATGGTGTGAACGTCGCCCTGACGGGAATAGGAAACGCTCATATTCATGGTCAAATCTCCTTTGTGCGGGTTGCGGACAAGGTTGAGAAACAGGTTTGATGCTGACGCCGCTTTCTGTGCTTTCTTTTATAGACGGGCAAAGGGGATATGGCAAGCCGGCCGCTTTGCGGGCAGGGCCCCGCGCGTCTCCGGCGTCCCGTCCCCGCGATCGCCCGTCTGGACAGGAGTCCGCGTATCCCGTATGACAGCCCCAGACCATCCAAGGAGACTTGCCATGCTGGATCTGGTGCGCGCCTGGGATCTGGCGCAGGAAGAGCTGCTGGTTTTCGCCCCTGAAGACACTCTCGCTTCGGCTGTGAAGCAGCTGCTGCGCCGTCTGGAAGCCGGACGGGGAACCCCCTGCGGCATTGTGCAGGACAGCAATGGCCGCTTTCTGGGCACGCTTTCCACCCATCGGGCGTTGCGGATCATAGGGCAGGCCATCCAAAAGGCCGGGGCCTTCGAGACGTCACCCCAGGTGGATATGGACAAGGCCGTGCACGCCGTGTGTCACATGGCTGGCGGATATACCGTGGCCGAACACATGTATACCAAATCGCTCCAGGTGCCCCCAAGCATGCCGCTGCACGAAATTTTGCGCCGCTTCGCCGACAGCATGGGGCACTTTGCCGTGGTGGTCGAGGCGGGCAAGGCGCTGGGGATATTGGATCTGGACGATATTTTCAGAACCTTCGCCCAGGAAATGCTCAGCGACAAGCCCACGGCCATTTAAATCCCGGCATGCCCGAATCCTTCAGGAATCCAGCGCGTCCGGCACAGGCCGGGGCGCTCCCGCGCCTGTTTCCGCAACATTCCTATTCAATGGATATTACTATAATGAAATATGTCTTTCCTGTCAAGCCGGGCGGTTCCTTTTTGCGCCAGACGCGGTGAAACCCGCTACCGGGTCTTCAGGCGAAGGGCCTCACCCGGAATTTGACTTAACAGACAGCCGCCGGTAGTATCTTTTAATCAGCTGTGTTTTTTTATGAGAGTTTTTCATGCCCAAAAGCCTGGACAGCAAAAAACGAGCCTATCATTCACCCCGCCGCCAGGAGCAGGCCGCGGCCACCAGGGGGCGCATTGTCGCCGCGGCCATGCGCCAGCTGGAGGAAAAGGGCTACGCCGACATGACCCTGGAATCCATCGCCCACGAGGCCGGCGTTGCCCTGCAGACGGTCTACGCCGTGTGCAAATCCAAAAAGGGCGTGCTGGCCAGAATTCTTGAAGATTCCGTGGAATCGCATAACTTTGACAAATACCGTGATTCCATTCCCCAGCTGAAGTCCGGCCCGGATCGGGTCAGGGCCATAGGACATTTTCATTCTCTCCTGCTGGAGCACACCGCGCCGGGCTTCCAGATTGCCCGGGGGCTGGATGTGGTGGCGCCGGAACTGGGCGAAATGGAAAAAGACCGCGAGCTCATGCTGTATGAAAAATGCCGCGGCCTGATCCTCCAGCTGGCCGAAGACGGCCTGCTGCGTCCGGATGTGGATCTGGAAAGCGCCACGGATGTCTATTTCGCTCTGGGGGCGCCCGGCGTGCATCGCCGCCTGACCAGACTGCGCGGCTGGTCCAACCGGCGCTATGCCGCCCTGTTCAGTGATATGCTGCGCCTGATGCTTTTGAAGCCCGGTGCGGCGGAAGGCTTTGATCCGGAATGGCCGCGGACGGAGGACGAGACGTCTCTGCGGGACTGACATTTTTTCTTCGCGCCGGCACGCCGGGGGCGGCTCCGCAAAGGCCGCTCCCGGCTTTTCCGTTGCGGTGCCCGCGCCGCGTTCAGGCCTGTGGTTCCCCGCCGCGGCTGAACCTCAGCCAGCCTGCCAGGCAGATGAGGCTGACCACCATGCTGATGGCGCCGGTGGCGGTGATAAAGCTGCCCCAGGGCAGCGAGCACAAAAACATGGCAAAGCTGCCGCACAAAAGCCCGATGCTGCCGATAAGCGAGGCCACCGTGCCGGTGTCCGTGTCCATCTGGTTCATCATGAGCATGGTGGCGGCCGGCCGGATGGCGCTGCCGCAGAAGGTGATGGGCAGGTACAGGGCGGCAAAGGCAAAGGGCCCCGCGTCGCCAATGAGCAGAATCAGCGCGCCGGCCGCGGCGGAAAGGAGAAAATTGCCCGCGATATAGATCCGGCGCGGCAGTTCGCGCAAAAAGCGCGCGTACAGGATGGGGCCCAGCATGGACACGCCTGCGTTGACCGCGAAAAAATAGCTGTACGCCTGGGGGCTGACCCCGAAAATATCCTCAAAGACGTAGGCCGACGCGGCCAGATAGGCCATAAAGGGCATATTGGACAGCGAAAAGATAACAAGCAGCGAACGGAAACGGGCGTGCCGCAGCACCACGGCCACGCGGTTCAGGCTGCCCAGGGCCGAGCCCGGCGTGGGGCTGGTCAGGGTTTCGCGCAGGGCGGGGCTCAGACCCAGCGCGGCGGCGCCGCACAGCGTCAGCGCCCAGAAGATGCCGCGCCACGAGGTCACGGCGAGCAGCAGGCCCCCGATGACCGGAGCCAGCATGGGCGCCAGCACCATCATGGTCTGGATGAGGGTGAGCACATTTTCCATGCTGCGGCCCCGGAACGCGTCCTTGACCACGGTCAGGGAGACGGCGCTGATGGCTCCGCTGCCCAGGGCCTGGAAGCTGCGCCCCGCAATGAGCTGATACACCGACCCGCACAGGGCGGACGCGATGCTGGCCGCGATGTAGATGCCAAGGCCCGCCAGCAGGATGGGACGGCGGCCGTACTTGTCGCTCAGCGGCCCCCATGCCAGCATGGACAGGGAATAGATCAGCATGAAGCAGCTCAGGGTGAGGTTGGTCAGATCGGCAGATACCTGAAAAAACTGGCCCATACCCGGCAGGGCGGGCAGGTACAGATCGGTGGACAGGGGAACAAAGGCGCTCAGAAAGGCGAGATAGGCGACCAGCGCCTTGGGGCCCAGCGCAAAGGCGGACGCTGCGGAAGCGGAAGAGAAAACGGACATACTTCCCTCAGGGCGTGCCCACAAACCGAGCGCGCCGCGCGGATGAGGGTGACCCTGAAAGGGGGGGGAGCCGGACAGGCTCCGGGACGAGAACGACCGTTCCCGGACGGAAACGATGGACGGAACCCTAGCACATTTTTGGCGGTGGTCAAGGCCGGGAGCCACAGGGGCGTTTTGGGCGGACAGTGTTCCCGGAATCCCCCCGGCGGTGAAAGTTTTCGCCAGGGCAGCGGTCGGGCATGGGGGAGCCCGGCCGGCCAGGCTTGTGCGGTGCGCGTATTAACCGTATGCTGATAAAAAGTTATGACAAAAGCCGTTCCCCAGGCCGCACAAGGAAGACCCGTCATGGCCGCGTCCGATCCGTCCCACGCGCTGGAAAAAGATCCCATCGCCCCCCTGCTCCTCCGGTACTCGCTTCCGGCCATTGTCGCCATGACGGTCACGTCCCTGTACAACATCATCAGCAGCATCTATATCGGGCACGGGGTGGGGGCTCTGGCCATTTCGGGCCTGGCGGTCACCTTTCCGCTCATGAACCTGATTATGGCCGTCTGTCTTCTGGTGGCCGTGGGGGGCTCCACGGTCAGCTCCATTGAACTGGGCCGCAAGAACACGCAGGGCGCCATGGTGGTTCTGGGCCATGTGCTGGTGCTGGAGATCCTCTTCGCCGTCATTTTCGGGGTGGTAAGCCTGCTTTTTCTGCGCCCCATTCTCACCCTGTTCGGGGCCAGCGCCGAAACCATGCCCTACGCCTACGACTTTATGCAGGTTTTGCTTCTGGGGCTGCCCGTCGGCTATGCCATGCTGGGGCTCAGCCACATGATGCGGGCCACGGGCTATCCCGTCAAATCCATGCTGTCGGTGCTGATCACCGTAGGCTGCAATATTGTCCTCACGCCCCTGTTCATTTTTGTCCTGCCCTGGGGCATGCGCGGGGCGGCCGTGGCCACGGTGCTTTCGCAGTGCGTCGGTCTGGTGTGGATTCTGGCCCATTTTTGCGGCGGGAGCAGCACGGTTCACTTCGCCCCCGGCCTGTACCGCCTGCGGCCGGCCGTGGTGCGGGGCGTCCTCGCCATCGGCATGCCGCCCTTCCTCATGAATACCTGCGCCTGCCTGGTGGTGGTCATCATCAACAACAGCCTGTACCGCTACGGCGGCGACCTGGCCATCGGGGCCTACGGCATCATGAACCGGCTGATTATGCTGTTTGTCATGGTGGTCATGGGGCTGGCCCAGGGCATGCAGCCCATTGTGGGCTACAATTTCGGGGCCCGCAAGCCAGGGCGGGTGCAGCGCACGCTGGTCTATGGCGTGGTGTGGGGCACCCTCATCACCACGGCGGGCTTCCTGGTCTTTGAGTTTCTGCCCGGGCCGCTGACCGCCCTGTTCACCACGGATACCGGCCTCACCGGAATGGCCGTGACCGCCCTGCGCCTTGGCGGCGCTGTCTTTTTTCTGGTGGGCGGGCAGATTATTATTTCGGCCTTCTTTCAGTCCATCGGCATGCCGGCCGTGTCCATTTTTTTGTCTCTCACGCGGCAGCTGCTGTTTCTCATTCCGGGGCTCCTCATCCTGCCGCGCTTTCTGCATCTGAGCGGCGTGTGGATCAGCCTGCCCGTGGCGGACTGCCTGGCCTTTGTGGTAACCTTGGCGGTGCTGTGGAAGGTGTGGATCGGCAGGCATGGCCCCCGCGTCGCCGGGAGCGACAGAAGCGCAGATTCTGAGCCGTCCGGCGGACAGAGCGGCTGACGGCGAAGGCTTTCCCCCGCCGTCAGGGTCTGGTTCGTCACAGCTCAGCGCCGGTCGGGCGCCGCCTATCGCCGGATGATAAGAACCTCGTCCAGAGGCCGCTTGGGCACGCGGTGCACGCCCTCATCATCAAGGAAATAGGTGGTGCTGCCGTCGGCATTCAGGGGAGCCAGGCCGCGCTTTTCCGCCGGCGCGCCCAGGGCCAGCACCAGCTTGGGATCCAGATCGGCGGGGGGGGCAAGCAGGGCGCGCACGCCGGGATTGTTGAAGGCCCCAATCATGCAGCAGGCCAGATCCATATCATTGGCGGCCAGGTTGATGCTCTGGGCCGCGATGCCCACATCCATCAGGCCGAAGGCGTTCAGTTCTTCCGGGGCCAGGATGACGATATAGCCGCCGGGCGCCTGTTCCTCCGTGGGACGCTGTTTCAGGGCGCCGCCCAGGGTGATGAGCCCGAACATCTGCCTGCGCGCGGCGGCGTCGGTCACGATGGCGTAGCGCAGCACCTGGGCGTTGCGGGCACTGGGGCTGATGCGGGCCAGATCGACCAGCCTGGCCAGCGTTGTCTCACTCAGGCTCGCGCCGGTCTGAAAGCGGCGGCAGGTACGGGAAGTCGTGAGAAGCTCGTTGAGATTCATGGGGCCTTCCTGTGGGTTGGAGTGTGCATGTCACGCGGCGGAGCGCGGGCGCAGGGCGTTCATGGTCAGCAGGGCACGGATGGTTTGGCTGACGGGCAGACCCACCACCGTGGACCATGAGCCTTCGATGCGCTCCGCCAAAAAGGCGCCTTTGCCCTGAATGCCATAGGCGCCGGCCTTGTCCAGCGGGTCGCCCGTGTCCACATAGGCGCGCAGAATTTCTTCCGGCCAGTCCGCGAAGCTGACCCGGGTGCTGTCGGCAAAGCACAGCGGCCTGGCGTCCGCCGGGTTCACCGGATGCAGGCAGCAGGCGGTGATTACGGTGTGCGTGACCCCGGCCAGCCGGGTCAGCATGGACAGGGCCTGTTGCCTGGATGCGGGCTTGCCCAGAATCTGGCCATTCAGCGTCACAATGGTGTCGGCGGCCAGCACCAGGGGCGCGGCCCCGGCGGCCCCGGCGCCGGACGCCAGCCTGCGCGCCGCCGAGCGGGCCTTGTGCCCGGCCGCGCGCAGAGCGAAGGCCGTGGGGTCTTCCCGCCCGTCGGGCACGGGTTCCGGGCCTTCCGCCGCCATGACGGTGAACTCCAGCCCCTGGTCGCGCAAAAAGTTCTGGCGGCGCGGGGAGGACGAGGCCAGAACCAGGGGCCGGATCTGCTCAAAGGGCGACTGCATGTCTTAGAGATACACCGGGCGCGGCGCGCTGTCCAGCTGGCGCGCCACGGCTGGACAGACATCCCGCAAAGGATTATGGGCATAACAAAGGCCCGCCGCTTTCGACATGGCCGCCGCGCGGGCCAGGCTCGGGCTGGCCAAAAAAGGGGACAGCATGGCGTATTTTCGCAAGCTCGGCGCCCAGCTGGCCGCGCTCCAGCAATTACTGAAGCGCGAGGACAACTGGCTCATCCTGATCAACGCCGATCCGGACGCTATGGCCGGGGCGCTGGCGTTTCAGCGGCTCATTCGCCACCGGGTTCACACCGTGACCATCGCGTCCATCAACGAAGTGACCAGGCCGGACAATCTGTCCATGATCCGCTACCTGCGCCTTCCGGTTGTGCGCTGGCAGCCCGTCCTGAGCAGAGGCTTTCAGTGCTTCGCCATTGTGGATTCCCAGCCGTCGCACAGCCCGGCCTTTGACGATGTGGATTTTTCGGTGATCATTGACCACCATCCTCTGCCCGGGCAGCCCCATGCCGCGCCATTTCAGGATATCCGCCCCGAATACGGGGCCACCAGCACCCTGATGACGGAGTATCTGTACAATGCCGGCATCCGTCCCGGCCGGCGTCTGGCCACGGCCCTGCAATACGGCATCCGCACCGATACGAACACGTTCAGCCGCCACGCGTCCGAGGTGGATCTCAGGGCCTATCATTACCTGACCCGCTTTGGGGATCCTCTGCTGCTCAACCGCATTATGCGCAGCGAATACCTGCCCCAGTGGCTGCCTTATTTTTCCCGCGCCTTTGAAACCCTGCGCCCGTGCGGGCGGGGACATTACACATCGCTGGGAGAGGTGGAAAGCCCCGACCTTCTGGTGGTGGTGGCCGACTTTTTCCTCAAGGTGCACGGCCTGCGCTGGGTGGCGGTGTGCGGCGTCTGCGCGGGCACGGTGGTTGTTGTTTTCCGGGGCGGGCTGGGCGTGGTGGATTTGGGACGGCTGGCCGCCCAGGCCTTTGGCGAGGTGGGCTCCGCCGGCGGGCACCGCACCATGGCCCGGGCGGAGTTTCCGGTACAGGCCCTGGACGGGGAAGCGCTGGACAGCTTTACCTGCCGCCGCATCCAGGCGGCGGCCTCGATCCACCGGGCCCGCCCCGGCGCCGGGGGGGAGAGCGCCGCGCCCTCCGGCGGGGAGCAGAGCCAGGAGAACTGAACGGTGATCTTCAGCTCTCCGGAATTTGTCTTTCTGTTTCTGCCCGCGGTTGTCCTGTTGTATTATCTGCTCCTGCGCCTGCGCCGGGGCTCTCTGGTGGCGCCGTTCATTTTCGCGGCCTCCCTTTTCTATTATGCCTGGTGGCGTCCGCAGAATATCTGGATCATTCTGGCATCCATCGCCGTCAATTATGGTCTGGGGCAGGCCATGAGCCGCGCAACCCGGCGCGGGGCATGGCTTGCTTTGGGCGTGACGCTCAATCTTGGAGCGCTTGCGTATTACAAATACGCGGATTTTGCGCTGACGACAATAAACAGTCTGCTGGGAAGCTCGCTTCCCATGCGGCATATCATTTTGCCCATTGGCATAAGCTTTTTTACCTTCCAGCAAATTGCCTACCTTGCCGATATCTATACCGGAAAGCATGACCCGTCCCAGGCGGGCGAGGGCTTTATCGACTATTGCTGTTTTGTCTGTTTTTTTCCGCAGCTGGTGGCCGGCCCCATTGTCCATCACCAGGAGATGATGCCCCAGTTCCATGCCAGCCGGAAACAAGGGGTGAACTGGGAAAATATCTTCAATGGCCTTGTGATGTTCAGCATGGGGCTGGCCAAAAAGGTGATCATCGCGGATCAGCTTTCTCCAGTGTCCAGATTGTGCTTTGACAGTATTCCCTCCATGAGCTTTTTAGAGGCGCTTGTCGGCAGTCTTTGCTATACCTTTCAACTATATTTTGATTTTTCGGCCTATAGTGATATGGCCATCGGCGCCGCGCTTTTTTTCAATATCCACCTGCCGTGGAATTTCAATTCTCCCTACAAGGCGACCAATATTCAGGATTTCTGGCGGCGCTGGCACATCACGCTCTCCCGCTGGCTAAAGGACTATCTGTATATTCCGCTTGGGGGCAACCGGCGAGGCCCGGGGCGGACGCTGATCAACCTTTTTCTGACCTTCCTGCTGGGCGGGCTCTGGCACGGAGCGGCCTGGACCTTTGTCCTGTGGGGGGCGCTGCATGGCGCGGCTCTGGTTGCGCATCGGGTATGGAGCAAGGCCGGCCTGACCCTGCCCGGACTCTTGGGCCGGGCGCTGACCTTCGGCTTTGTCAGTATGGCCTGGGTGCTATTCCGGGCGCCGGACATGGGGCGCTTAGGCCTTTTTTGCGACGCTTTTTCCGGGCGTAACGGCTTTGTCCTGAGCGAAGGGTTCCGCAAGGGCGTGCGGGGCGTGCTGAATGGTTCTTTTCATGTCATGCTGATTGGTCTTGCCCTTGTTTTTATCCTGGCCTTGTTCGCTCCCAATTCCTCTGACGTGCTGCGCTGGCCGGAACGCGGAAAACTGTGGCTTGCGGTATTTCTTTCCATTGTGGCCGTTCTGTTCATATGTCTGCCCACAGCATACCCTGAATTTATCTACAGCCAGTTTTAGCCATGAATGAATCTTTCTACAAGCTCCTGGTCAAAAAGTATTTTCTTTATACCATTGGAACATGTTCATTTTTTGTCTGCTGTTTTATTATTTTATGTTTTATAATTGACCCATTACAGGTTTTTCATAAATCCTGGTTTCTGCCTCATGATATGTTGTCTGATAACATGCGTTTGCAGTCTGTTGGAATAATTAAATACTATGATTTTGATTCTATCATCTTAGGAAGTTCAATGCTTGCCAATACATCGGCAAATGAAGCCAATGAAAAATTAGGAGGCACATTTTTTAACATTTCAATGCGGGGAGGGGATTTTTATGAGCGATCTTTTCCACTTAAAAAAGCACTTGATAAAAATATTCACAAGGTTATCTATTCGCTAGACAGATATTATTTATTATGCAGTAAGGGAGATCCTTCATTTTCAACAGCCAGATGGGTATTTCTCTATGATGAAAATCCTTTCAATGATCTCTTGTGCTATGCATCAATACGGGATATCCGCTCCATGTTCGCGAAAAATTTTGGGCTCCGCGCGCGTAGCCTTGATCGGCCCGAGGACTGGTTCCAGTCTCCGGACAGCGCCAGGTTTGGGGGCCTGAGCAAATGGGTTGACGCCATGAGCACGCATAGTTCGGTCAGCAATTTTTTGCTCAACGAGCTGCCGGCGGTGGCCGCCCAGACGGAACAGCGCCCCCTGACCGTCGCGCATGATCCGCAAAGGGAGCGTCTTGCAAGGGAATATCTTGATGCATATCTGCTGAAATATGTAAGAGATTATCCGCAAACAGAGTTTTATTGCGTCTTTCCTCCATACTTTCGGTATACCTATGCGCAATGGTTGAAGACACAGCCACAAGAGTTTTTTCTTCATCAGGAAGTAATCAGATACATGACAGAAAAAAGCGAAACTCTTTCCAATCTTCACATATACGGTTTTGAGGATCAGGATTTTCTGGATGATATTGCCAATTACAAGGATACCACCCATTATCATCCATGGGTCAACAGCCTTATGCTGGATGCCATCCACGAGGGAACACATCTTCTGACACCTGAAAACATGGAGCGGTATCTCCGGGACTGCCTGGAAAAAGCCTGGAATTTCGACATCGGCGCCTTGAATGCCCAGGCGCGGAGACTTGTGCGTGAACGCGGGGCGCCCCCCTCCCATTGAGTGCCGGCCGGCGGCTCCTTTTTTTCTTCACGAAAAGGTTGACAAGCCCGCGCGCGCGGTGTACACAGCATTCACGTTTTTTTTAACCCCTGTTGTGTTATGCTCCGCACTTTCCACCACAGCACCGAAACCCACTGTACAGGCCCTGGCTTTGGCTTTGGCGTGTTTTTTTATTTTTATGGGTTCGGCCAGCCTGTGGTCATGGAGTGAGCGGCGTCGTACACAGCGTGTCTTGTTCACCCAAAGGCCACAGGCTCCGCCGCCTGTGGCCTTTTTTTCCGAATGAGGCCCGGGCGGGGCAGGGGGCCCGAAACGCAAGGAAGGACGTCATGCATCTTGGCAAAAAGCTTCGGCTGGAACGTATTTTCAACCGCGAAACCAATCGCGCCGTCATTGTCCCCATGGATCACGGTGTCTCGGTAGGCCCGCTGGACGGCATCATCGACATGCGGGAAACCGTGTCGGACATCGCCAACGGCGGGGCCGACGCCGTGCTGATGCACAAGGGGCTGGTTCGTTGCGGGCACCGCGCCGTGGGGCGTGACGTGGGGCTTATTGTCCATTTGTCCGCATCCACGGATCTGACGCCCATGCGCAACAGCAAAATTCTGGTGGGCAGTGTGGAAGAAGCCATTCGCCTGGGCGCGGACGCGGTGTCCGTGCATGTCAACCTGGGCGACGAAAACGAACGCGAGATGCTGGCTCAGCTCGGGCGCACGGCGGAATCGGCGGAGCATTGGGGCATGCCCCTGCTGGCCATGATGTACGGACGCGGGCCCAATATCCGCAACGGCTACGACCCCGCCGTGGTGGCGCACTGCGCGCGGGTGGGCGTGGAACTGGGCGCGGATGTGGTCAAGGTGCCCTATACCGGCGATATGGACAGCTTTGGTCATGTGGTGAACGCCTGCTGCGTGCCCGTGGTTATTGCCGGCGGCCCCAAGACGGACAGCACCCGCGAGTTCCTGCGCATGGTGTATGATTCCCTTCAGGCGGGCGGCGCGGGCCTGTCCGTGGGCCGCAATATATTCCAGCATCCCAGGCGGGTGCCGCTGCTTCAGGCTTTGCGCGGCATCGTGCATGAAAACTGGACGGTGGAGCAGGCCCTGGACGTGGTGGGGGAATAAATGCGACATCTCTATTTCCGCAGCGTTCCCTTCGCCAAGGAAGAGGTCACCCTGGCGCTGGAATCGGGCGTGGACGGCGTGCTGGTGGACGAGGATCATGTGGCGTCGGTGGCCGCGCTGGCCCTGTGCGACGCGCGGGCCGATTCCTCCATGCCCGTCATCCGGCTGACGTCCAAGGCCGACGAGGAAGAGTGCGCCCGCCGTCTGGCCGCCGGCGAGGATGTGGTGCTGGCCCGCGGCTGGGAGATTATTCCTGTGGAAAATCTGCTGGCCCATCCCGACGCGCGCGTGTCAGGCCGGGTGGCGGTGGAAGCGGCGTCACTGGCCGAAGCCCGTCTGGCCGCGGGTATTCTGGAGCGGGGGGTGTCCACGCTGGTTCTGACGCCCGAGGCCCTGCCCGAGCTGAAGGCCATCGTCGCCGAGCTGAAAACGACGCAGGCCCCGTTGAGCCTGAGCCCGGCCCGGATTACGGCCGTGCGTCCCGTGGGCCTGGGGCACCGGGTCTGTGTGGATACCCTGTCAGTGCTGCGGCGCGGCCAGGGCATGCTGGCGGGCAATTCCAGCGCGTTTACCTTTTTGGTTCATGCCGAAACCGAGCACAACGAATATGTGGCGGCCCGGCCCTTCCGCGTCAATGCGGGCGGGGTTCATGCCTATGCCCTGATGCCCGGCGACCGCACCCGCTATCTGGAGGAACTCCGCTCCGGTGACGAGGTGCTGGTGGTGGGGGCCGACGGCTCCACCTGTCTGGCCGTCATCGGACGGGTCAAGGTGGAAGTGCGGCCCATGCTCTATGTGGAAGCCCGGCTGGGCGCGGACGGCGAAAGCGGGGGCATCTTCCTCCAAAATGCCGAAACCATCCGCCTGGTGCGGCCCGACGGGTCTCCGGTCAGCGTTGTGGAGCTGAAGCCCGGCGACGAGGTGCTGTGCCATGCCGATGCGGCCGGCCGGCATTTCGGGATGCGCGTTGCCGAGGCTATTCAGGAACAGTGAGCCGGGCGGGGAAACAGTCATGAGCGGAAAGACGAAAAAGCCAAAGGGCGCGCCCGCGGACGGCGCGGGGGAGGATGCGGCACAGGGCGGGCACAGCCGGCTCACGGCGCTGCGGCGGGAAATCGACGCCGTGGACGGCGAACTGCTGACCCTGCTCAACCGCCGGGCGGAACTCAGTGCGCGCGTGGGGCGGTGGAAGCGGAATGAAGGGCAGGGCCTCGCGGCGTACCAGCCCGCGCGCGAGCGCGAGATAATGGACGGCCTTCGGCGGCGCAACGCGGCTTTGGGCGGGGTCTTGCCGGATTCGGCGGTGGATCATGTGTGGCGCGAAATTTTTTCGTCGTCACGGGCCTTGCAGCAGCCCCTGCGGGTGGCCTTTCTGGGGCCGAAAGGCACCTTCTCCCACATGGCCGCGCTGGAATGCCTGGGGCACAGCGCCGATATGCGGCCCATGAGCGATTTTCACACCGTGTTCCGCGAGGTGGCCGCCGCCCGCTGCGAACTGGGCCTTGTCCCCCTGGAGAACAGCCTGCACGGCACGGTGGGGCAAAGCTTCGATCTGTTTGCGGAGCACGCGGTGCATGTGGTGCGCGAACACTACAGCCGCATTACCAACTGCCTGATGAGCGCGGAGGATGGCCTGGATCGCGTGCGCCGGGTGTATTCCCACCCCCAGCCCCTGGGCCAGTGCGCCGGGTGGCTGCGCGCCCATCTGCCCGGGGTGCCCCTGCTGCCGGAAGAATCCACGGCGGCCGCGGCGGAGCGCGCGTCGGGCGAGGAGGGCGCGGCGGCCATAGGGCATCCCGGTTTGGCCTCCATGCTGAATCTGCGGGTGCTGGCCGCGCCTTTGGAAGATTCCGCCGACAACTGGACACGCTTTGTGCTCATCGCTCCGGGCGGGGCGGAAGCCGTGACAGCCCGGATGGATCTGCCGGATGAAGGCCTCAAGACCTCGCTGCTCTTCACCGTGCCCCACCGCCCGGGTTCGCTGGTGGAGGCTTTGAATGTGCTGGCCAGGGGCGGCATCAACATGACCAAGCTGGAATCCCGTCCCATGCGCGGCGCTGCCTGGCAGTATGTCTTTTTTGTGGATACGGGCTGCGATCTGCTGCACCCCGCCCATCAGGAGATTATGAACGCCCTGAGGGCGGCCTGCCAGTCGGTGCGCGTTCTGGGCGTGTACCCTCACGCCGGGCAGGGCTGAAGCGGCCGGCGGACGTCTCCTTTTGGCGGGGCCAGCGCATCACACCACTTCAAACTCGCCGGGCACATCGGAAAACCCGGACGGATTCCTGGCAATCTCCGGAAAAAGGGCACGGCAGCATCAAAAAAAGCATGCGCCTGTATCAGCGCCGCCCCCCGGCTGGAGCATGTCCCGACGGATGGACAAAACTCAATACCGTGGCCCGACTCGGCTCCTCTGTTGAAAAAAGAGGTAAATCTATATCCGAAACACGATATGTTATTTCCAGCCTTCCCCCGGATGCCGAAAAAATCGCCAGGGCAGTCCGTGAACACCGGGGTATCAAAAAATACGCTCCACGGGAGTCTGGATGTGGTCTGCCGTGAAGGCGCCTGCATCATCAAAAAAGGCAAGCCTCCGAAAAACCAGGCAATTCTCCGCAAAATCGGCTTCAATCCCGCCAAGCCCCGTACCCCTGAGGGGATGACCACAAAAAAAGCCCAATTCAGATCTATCCTGCCACAGATCTTCACCACGCGCCACTTCATCAAAATTTCGATGCGCCGGCCCTGATCGCGGGGCATTTTCCCTTGACGAACGTCCTCCTGACTGTCTATTCTGACCATTCATCCACTGAAAAGTGGACGGCTTTGCCGGTCGTCTGGCGCCGCTCTTTTGTACGGTGCCACCCGGCGTCACCTTTGGGGGCGCACTGGTTTCGACGGGGATAAGGAAGCCGAAGCTGCAGGTCGAGGCGCCGCTGGCCTCGTAAAAAGCGGCACACCAGTAATTGCCAACGACGATTACGCCTACGCCTACGCCGCTTAAGCGGTGAGGGCACCTGACCTCTTCGGGGGTCACGCCGAACCGGGGGACGCCTGATAGCCCGGCAAGGTGTCATTGCATCAGGCTGGCATGCGCTTGCCGCCCGCCGGTGCGCCTGCAAGATCACACGGCGGGCTGACCGCGGGCCGCCCGTCCGGGGGCGTGGCGTGCGGTGAGAATGTACCCGGACTACACCTGTAGACGCTTTGCGTGGATTGTTCTCGGACGGGGGTTCGACTCCCCCCGCCTCCACCAATGGTTCATCTGACACCAGCCATCTGAATCCCGAAAGTCAAGCTAACTGTGCGGACTTTCGGGATTTCTCTTTTCTGCGCCGTCCTGTCCCATCCGCCCCCGTCCGGAGGGGAACGGGGAAGACCACAACTTTTTGGTGCCTTTTTCCCGAAAAAGGTGCCATAAACTGGAAGAAGGTACCAGTTGCTTCAGCCGTTCGAGCGAAGCGAGTTACGGATGAAGACAGCAATTGGCTAACGTAACAGCCAGTCAACGGAATCGCTGTCGCTATCCGTAAGCCTCGCAGGCTCGGCAACGGCTACCGCAAGGTACCATCTCACAGGAGTTTGAAAAATGGCAACAAAAGCCGGATACGCCCATTTCCACAGCGTCCCTGATTCAGGCTATCAGACGCATCGGCTACGCCTCCACAAAGGAGGAAGGAAACAGCTTTTGCACGCATGGATTTCGCGGCATGGCATCGACAACCCTGAACCAGCACCCGAAGTTTCAGCATTTGAAGCATGACTGGATAGAAATGCAGCTTGCTCACGTCCAGTCGGATAAGGTGAGGGCTGCCTATAACATCCTCTCGCCGCGTTCCTATCTTCAGGAACGGCGGAAGATGGTTCAGGGCTATGCCAATTATCTTGACAGCCTGCGCCTGAACGCTGTCCATTCTTCAACACTGAACCCATGTACGGATATGGCGACACACAAAGACTTGTCTCAGTCGCCAGAAGGATATACTTCGCCTGTTTTGGATATACCCGCCCTGATCGGTGCCATAAAGCACAATAGTCAGATCAGTGTCAGGGATACCGGCTGGAGCGAAGAACAGAAAGGCAACATGAAGCGGGTTGGCTATGACGACATGGACATGATCCGGGCATGGTACAACTGATCAACCTCAAGGAGTAAAAAAAGGGCGGGCCGTGCGGCGGGTTTTTCATCCGCACGGCTCGCCCTTCTGCTATTGTGTCATGAGTATTGGAAGGGTATTATGTCTTGCCGCCCCGCCCTCTGTCGGGGCACTCTCTGTGTCGCCACCACCAGCACAATTGGGAGAGAAGCCGATGGACTTCCAGCCCACACCTCAGCAGCAAGCCGTCATTCACCATGAAGAAGGCCCTGTCCTGGTTATTGCAGGCCCAGGCGCTGGCAAGACCTTCACACTTGTTGAGCGCATCGTCCATCTTGTTGCGCACAAGGACGTCCCGCCGGAGCAGCTCCTTGTGGCCACGTTCACCGAAAAGGCTGCCAATGAGCTTGTTTCGCGCATAACCCGCCGCCTCTTGCAGGAAGGTATGCGGGTCAATGTGGATGACATGTACGTTGGCACTTTGCACTCCATCTGTCTGCGCCTGCTTGAGGAACACCGGGAATCCACCAGACTGAAAAAGAATTTCACTCTGATGGATCAGTTTGATCAAAGCTACTTTTTCTTCCAGCATCTGCGTGAATTTGAAGAACTTGCTCCTGTGTCGTTGCTTGTCAAGGGAAAGGAAAATGTTGGCCGCTGGAAAAAGGCGACGTTGTTGTGCGCATGGATGAACAAACTCTCTGAGGAAGCGCTTTCCGCCGATGATTTGAAGGCTGACCCTGATGAAGCCATACAGGCGCTCGGCACATGGTATGAACTCTACCTGACAATGCTGGAGAAGGAAAATCTGTTGGACTTTTCCGTCATTCAGCTTGAAGCCTTCCGGCTCCTTACTGAAAATCCTGATACGGTGCTTGCTCCCCTGAAGGAAAAAATCCGCTATGTGATGGTGGATGAATATCAGGATACCAATA
>JAFLSV010000034.1 GCA_022510785.1 Desulfovibrionaceae bacterium
CCACAGCAGATACATAAGCCGCAGATACCGGTGCCGCACAGCCCCGGCCTGATCGCAGCGCTGTCGGGGCAGATCCGGCGGCAGCTTTTCCAGTGCCCGCGCCAGAGCCTGCGCCCGGTGCCGCGCCCGGTGGCGGCGTTTCACCTCATCCCAGCCGGCCCTGGCCATGCTTTCGCACCGGGCCGGATTGTCCAGCAGGCTCTGGATACGCGGCGCCGCCTCTGCCGCCGCCAGCCTGCCCAGGCGTCGGGCTTCGTCATCCGGCAGAGGCCTGTCCTGCGCCCAGAAGGCCGCCTCAAAGGTCAGAAAGTGATGATCCGGGCGGAACAGTTCGGTGAGGCCGTGCCCCACGGCGGGGGTCACCAGGGACGCGCCGCAGCCCAGGCTTTCAAACACGCGGAAATTGAGATCGCCGTGCTCGCAGATGTTCACCACCAGGCGCGCGCGGGGATACAGACGGGCAAAATGCCCCTGCTTGACCGTCAGGGCCGGCATCAGCCCGGCAAGATGCTCAAGAAAATGAAAGCGCAGGGGGGTGCGCGCCCGATCCACCGTGCCCACGAACAGGCAGTCCCATTTCCGGGGGCCGGCGGGAAAGTCCTCCGGCGAGTCCGGCGCGTAGGGCGGAAACCACCACAGGCGCTCCTGCGGCAGGCGCTGCCCCGCGAACAGGGGGATATGATCCCGCAGGCTGATGAGGCAGGCGTCAAAGGCCTGGCCGTACAGGGGCATCCAGCTGTGGATATGGGTATCCACGGCGTAGAACAGCGTGAGGCAAGGAAATTTTTCCACCCCCAGCACAAAGGGCGGATGGCTGGTGTCGGCCACCAGAACGGCGTCGGGCGCTCCTCCCGCCAGCTCGAGGCAATCGCGCCAGGTGAAATACTCGTTGCCTTGCGGCAGGCGGAAGATGACGCGCCAGCCGTGGCGTTCCATACCGGCGTGAAAAAAGGGGTTGCCGATCCACAGCAGGGTTTTCACGGCCACTCCGCGGGAACGCCGCCTCCGCCCGTTCGCGCCGGGGGACGAAGGCGGCGTGTGGCGCTACAGGTTTTCGACCACCCTGGCACCCATTTCCACGGTGCCCAGGCGGGTTTTGCCCTCTTCCATGATGTCGCCGGTGCGGAAGCCCTGCCGCAGGGTTGTGTGCACGGCCTTTTCAATGGCGTTGGCTTCCGCGTCCAGGCTGAATGCGTGGCGCAGCATCATGGCCACGGACAGAATGGTGGCCAGGGGGTTGGCCAGGTTCTGGCCCGCGATGTCCGGGGCCGAACCGTGGATGGGCTCGAACAGGCCCGGATTGCCCGCCCCCAGCGACGCGGACGGCAGCATGCCGATGGAGCCGGTGATAACCGAGGCTTCATCGGACAGGATGTCGCCGAACAGGTTGCCGGTGACGATGACGTCAAACTGCGAGGGATCGCGCACCAGCTGCATGGCCGCGTTGTCTACATAGAGGTGCGTCAGCTCCACATCGGGATAGTCGCGGCCGACCTCCATGACCACTTCGCGCCATACGCGGGATACGTCCAGCACATTGGCCTTGTCCACGCTGCACACCTTTTTGCGGCGCTTGCGGGCCGCCTCAAAGGCGACACGCGCGATGCGGGCGATTTCCTCTTCGTCATAGACCATGGTGTTCCAGCCCGCGCGTTTGCCGTCGCGCACGCCGGTGCCCGCGGGCTTGCCAAAGTAGATGCCGCCGGTCAGTTCCCGCACCACGATGAGATCCAGGCCCCTGCCCACAATGTCGGGCCGCAGCAGGCAGGCGCCGGCCAGCTCGGGGAACAGTGTGGCGGGCCGCAGATTGGCGAACAGGCTCAAAGCCTTGCGGATGCCCAAAAGGCCCTTTTCGGGCCGGATGGACGGATCCAGGGTATCCCATCTGGGGCCGCCCACCGCGCCCAGGAGCACGGCATCCGCCTTGCGGCAGGCCGTCACCGTGGCTTCGGGCAGCGGCCCGCCGGTGGCATCAATGGCCGAGCCGCCGATGAGCGCGTTTTCCGTGGTGAACGTATGGCCGAATTTGTCGGCCACGGCTTTCAGCACCTTGAGTGCCTCGCCCATAATTTCCGGCCCTATGCCGTCTCCCGGCATGACGCAGATATGTTTGTGCATGGCGTGTCCTTTTTGTCCTTGGTTATTCGCGTTTTTCCGCTCCCCGCGGGGGGCGCATGTTCACGGCCCGGGGCGAACATCCGCCCGGGGGCGCCCGTTTGTGCGAAGAGAGTCTCAGCGCGCCGCCTGACTGTGCAGGCGTTCGCGCACATAGGGCACCAGGCCGCCCTTGTCCAGAATTTCGGCCATGGACGACGGCAGGGGCAGCACGGCGATGCTGTCGCCGGTCGTCACATTGCGGATAGTTCCGGCGGCGGCGTCGATGTCCAGCTGGTCGCCGTCGTGGATTTTGTCCGCCTGATCCCCCACTTCCAGAAGCAGGAGCCCCATGTTGAAGCTGTTACGGTAGAAGATGCGCGCGAAGCTGTGGGCGATGACCACCGGAATGCCCGCGCCCAGAATGGCCACAGGCGCGTGCTCCCGCGATGAGCCGCAGCCGAAGTTGCGCCCCGCCACCATGATATCGCCCTTGCGGACTCGTGAGACCCAGTCCGGTTCCAGGCCGGACATGCAGTTTTCACCCAGCTTGACCGGATCCGTCGTGACCAGAAAACGGGCCGGGATGATCGCGTCGGTATCAATGTGATCGCCGACCTTGTGCGCTTTGCCTTGATAGTGCATGAGCATATCCTTTACTGAGGCCGGTTCGGGAAAGGTTCCCGTTCCAGACAGGTTTGACAACGGATTCTACAACCGATCGGGGCCCGTGATGATGCCGGCCACGGCGGACGCGGCGGCCACAGCGGGATTGGCCAGGTACACTTCGGACTTCAGGCTGCCCATGCGGCCCTTGAAGTTGCGGTTGGAGGTGGAGATGGCGCGTTCGCCGTCGCCCAGAATGCCCATGTGGCCGCCCAGGCAGGGGCCGCAGGTGGGCGGGCCCACGATGCAGCCGGAGTCGGTGAAGATTTCAAGCAGTCCTTCCCGCATGGCCTGCGTCCATACCGAGGGCGTGGCGGGCAGCACGATGCAGCGTACGCCCCTGGCCACCTTGCGGCCCTTGAGCACCGCGGCGGCCTGGCGCATGTCGTCGATACGGCCGTTGGTGCACGAGCCCACTACCACCTGCTGCACGGTGACGTTTCTGACCTCGCTGACGGGCCTGACGTTGGAGGGCAGATGCGGGCAGGCCACCACCGGTTCCATGCCGGTCACGTTGAATTCCACATGGCGCTCGTAGGTCGCGCCGGGGTCGGCGGCAAGCCTGACGGCGCCGGGCCGCTTGTGGGCCGCGCAGTAGGCCAGGGTTTTGTCGTCCGAGGCGAAGAGGCCCGTCTTGCCTCCGGCCTCAATGGCCATGTTGGCCATGGTCAGGCGGCCCTCGATGTCCAGGGCGTCGATGACCGGGCCGTCAAATTCCAGTGCCTTGTACAGCGCGCCGTCCACGCCGATGGCTCCGATGAGCCGCAGGATGAGATCCTTGCCGCCCACCCAGCGGGGCAGGGTTCCGGTATAGGTCACGCGGATGCTGGGCGGCACCTTGAACCAGGTTTCTCCCAGGGCCATGGCCCCGGCAATGTCGGTGCTGCCCATGCCGGTGGCAAAGGCCGTCACCGCGCCGTAGGTGCAGGTGTGGCTGTCCGCGCCCACCAGGATGTCGCCCGGGCCCACCAGGCCCTGCTCGGGCAGGAGGGCGTGTTCCACGCCGCAGTCGCCGCCTTCGTAGTAATGCGTGATGCCCATTTCGGCCGCGAAGGCGCGGGTCACCATGACCTGATTGGCCGAATCAATGTCCTTCTGCGGGGTGAAGTGATCCATGACCAGATAGACGCGGTTTTTGTCGAACACGCGATCCGCGCCCATGCCCCGGAAGGATTTGACAGCCAGGGGGGCGGTGATATCGTTGGCCAGCACCGCCGATACCTTGCACCGCACGATTTGGCCCGCGTCGCGGATTTCCTCGTCGCTGTGCCTTTGCAGTATTTTTTGCGCCAGTGTGTGTGCCATGAATTCTCCTTGAGTTCTCCGTAAGTTCGCTGTGAGTTCCCTGTCACGCGGCATGCGGGGCGCGACCTGCCCCCGCCGGGCCGCTTAATTCCTGCTTTCCTCGCGTTCCTTGGCGGCCAGGCGGTTCAGCGCGTCCACATAGGCCTTGGCGCTGGCGATGATGATGTCCGGGTCGGAGCCGCGCCCGGCGGCGGAGAAGGAACCTTCGGTCAGGCGCACGGAGGCTTCGCCCTGAGCGTCGGTGCCGCCGGTAATGGCGTTGACCGCGTAGCGTTCCAGGTGGGGCGCGCGATCCAGCATGGTGGCGATGACATTGAAGGCCGCGTCCACCGCGCCCACCCCGAAGCCGGCCAGACGGCGTTCGGTATCGCCGTCCTGCAGCACCACCGCGGCCGTGGCGGGCATGGCCGCCGTGGCGCTCTGCACGCTGAGGGACTTCAGCCTGTAGCGGTCGGGGATGCGGTACACCTCGCTCATGACCAGAGCTTCGATGTCTTCGTCGTGAACCACCTTTTTCTTGTCGGCCAGAGCCTTGATGGCCTCAAACACACTCTGAAATTCGTCGTCGTTCAGGCTGGCGTAGCCCAGGGCTTCCAGCTTGTTGCGCACGGCGTTGCGGCCGGAATGCTTGCCGATGACCAGATCGGTGCTGGTGCGGCCGATGGATTGCGGGGTCATGATTTCGTAGGTTTCGCGGTGCTTGAGCATACCGTCCTGGTGAATGCCGGATTCGTGGGCGAAGGCGTTGCCGCCCACCACGGCCTTGTTGGCCGGAATGGGCTGCCCGATGATTAAAGACAGCATGCGGCAGGAGGGGAAAAGCTGGTCGGCGCGGATGCGCGTGTCCAGTCCGAACACGTCGCTGCGCACCCTGAGGGCCATGACCACTTCCTCCAGCGAGGTATTGCCCGCCCGTTCCCCGATGCCGGACAGGGTGACTTCGGCCTGCCGCGCCCCGGCCTGGATGGCCGCCAGGGTATTGGCCACGCCCAGCCCCAGGTCGTCGTGGCAGTGCACGCTGAACACGGCCCTGTCGGCGTTGGGCGTGTGCTCGATGACGTGGCGGATGAGCCCGGCGTAGGCATTGGGGATGCCGTAGCCCACGGTGTCGGGCAGATTGATGGTGGTGGCCCCGGCCTTGATGGCCTCGGTCACCACCCGAACCAGAAAGTCCGGATCCGAGCGTGAGGCGTCCTCGGCCGAAAATTCCACATTGGAGGTGTAGCCCGCGGCGCGCTTGACCCCGGCCACGACCATCTCCAGCACCTGATCTGGGGTTTTGCGCAGCTTGTGCTGCATGTGGATGGGCGACGTGGCCAGAAAGGTGTGAATGCGCGGATGCGCGGCGTGGCGAATGGCCTCCCAGGTTCGGTCGATATCCGAGTCCAGGCAGCGGGCCAGCCCGGCGATTTCGGAATCCTTCACCTGAGCCGCGATGGCCCGCACGGCTTCAAAGTCGCCCGGGCTGGAGGCGGGAAAGCCCGCTTCAATGCAATCCACGCCCAGCACTTCCAGCTGACGGGCCAGGCGCAGTTTTTCCTGAAGGTTCATGGTGGCGCCGGGGCTTTGCTCGCCGTCGCGCAGCGTTGTGTCGAAGATAAAAACGCGGTCGCTCATGCCGGGCTCCGAATCGGGTTGAGGTGACTTGAACAAAAAAACGGAACGAAGCATCCTGAAAGGCGCCTCGTTCCACCCTTAGGCGAACGGCGGACGCCTTTCAGCTTTGGGTCAGGTGGCGCAGTATCTGCCGGTTGCGCCTGGGCAGGAGCAGAAAGGTATACAGAAGGCCGGACAGAATATACCCCAGGCACAGAACAAAGCCGAACATGCGCGGCGCGGAAAAAATAATCACAAACAGCACCAGGGCGGCCACCAGGGTGCTGAAGGGGTGCGCCCGCAGGAAGCCGTATTCCTTGAAGGAAAAATAGCGAACCCGGCTGACCATGAGCAAAGGGGCAACAAAAGCCAGGCCCAGGCAGATCCAGGGCAGCTGCTCCAGGAGGACATCCGGCAGATAGGGGCGGAACAGCACAAAGGTGGCCAGGGTGCAGCCACAGGCCGGGCTGGGCAGGCCCATAAAAAAGCGCTTGGAAGTGGTGGCCACGCCCACGTTGAAGCGGGCCAGGCGCAGCGCCCCGCAGGCCACGGACAGAAAGGCCACGGCCACGCCCGTGCGGCCAAGGCTGTTCAGCTGCCATGCCCACATCAGCATGGCCGGAGCCACGCCAAAGGCCACGCAGTCCGCCAGGGAGTCGTATTCAATGCCGAACTGGCTGGCTGAACCCGTCAGGCGGGCCACCTTGCCGTCCAGCCCGTCCATGAGGGCGCTGAACAAAATGGCCCATGCCGCGCTGTCGCAGCGCCCCGATACGGCGAAAACCATGCTCAGAAAGCCGGTGAACAGACTGGCTGTCGTGAACAGGTTGGGCAGGATATAGACCCCGCGGGACACGGGACGATGGGGCTCGCTCATATCAGTCCTTCCCGCCGCACGAGGCACGTCGGGCGATAACGGTCTGTCCGGCCAGGACGCTCTGGCCGATGTCCACGGCGGAATCATAGCCTTCAGGCAGGTAGAGGTCAACGCGCGATCCAAAGCGGATGAGGCCGAAGCGCTGCCCGCGCGCCAGCTCGTCCCCCACCTCGGCCCAGGGCACAATGCGGCGCGCCACCAGGCCGGCAATCTGCACAAAGGTCCAGGCGGCGCCGCCGGCATCCGTAAGCTGCCAGGCGCAGCGCTCGTTGTCGGTGGAGGCCTTGTCCCACGCGGCGTTGAAAAAGCGGCCGGGCGTATAGCGTATATCCGTCACCCGGCCCGCCGCCGGGCTGCGGTTGATGTGCACGCTGAACAGGTTCATGAACACGGACACGCACACCCGGGGTTCGCCGGTGAAGGGATCGGCCCGCTCGGCAATGCGAATCACCTTTCCGTCGGCCGGGCTCACGGCCAGATCCCCGCCGTGGGGGACAACCCGCTCTGGATCGCGGAAAAAGTGGACGGCAAGCCACAGCAGGACAAGCGCCGGCAGGGCCAGAGGCCACCAGTCCAGACAGGCGGCCACAAGAGCGGTCAGGGCCAGCAGGCCGATGATGGGCCCTCCTTCCGGGGCCAGACCAAGGGATGGCGTGCGCATGGTCACTCCTTACAGCGTGGGCTGCGGCTTTTTTCCGCCGGCTGTCGAAGGGCTTCCGGCTGATGAAGAGCGTCATCCAGGGCGGCAAGGGCTTCATCAGGCAGGGAAAGGCCTGTCCACAGCCTGAACTGGGCCGCCGCCTGGGCGGCGAACATGTCGCGGCCGTTCAGGGTTTCCCACCCGGCGGCGCGGGCCTTGTCGAGGAATGGCGTCGTCCGGTAGATGAGGTCATAGGCCAGGCCCCGTCCCCGGAATTCCGTGAGGGGCGAGGCCGATGCGTCTTTGCCGCTGCTCAGGCCGACGGGGGTGCAGTTGATGACGAGGTCGGCCGTGACGTCGTGGCGGCTGTCCCAGGGGACGATCTCCACAGCGGGAAGCTCCTCCCCGGGCATCCCCTCCGGCGCGCGCACGCCGGCTGTCAGCGCCCGGGCCTGCCCCTCGCGCCGGGCGGCCACCAGCACGCGGCGCAGCCCGGGCATGGTCAGAAGACCCGCCAGAACGGCGCGGGCCGCGCCGCCCGCCCCCAGAATCAGCGCGGTGGAAAAGCCGCCGCGTGAGGCCAGCGGTTGAAGAAAGCCCTCCACATCCGTGTTGTGGCCCACCAGATCGCCGCCGTCCCAGTACAGGGTGTTCACCGCGCCCACGGCCCGGGCCAGGGGGCTGACCCGATCCACCAGGGGCACCATGGCCTCTTTGTGGGGAAGGGTCACACAGGCCCCGGCCATGGACAACAGCCGAAACGCGGCCACAAAGCCGGCCAGATGTTCCGCCGCAATGCGCCAGGGCAAAAGCACGGCCGCTATGCCCGCGGCCTGAAAGGCCGTGGTGTGCAGAAGCGGACTCAGGCTGTGGTCAATGGGGTCGCCGATAACCCCATACAGTTTCTGCGGAAGGAACATGCTGATTCTCCGGGCGGCGGCTCCTTCTGGCAGAAGGAGCCGGCATGCGGCGGATACCCCGGCTCAGTCTTTCCGGCGCAGGATGACCACGCGCTTCAGGGCTCCCTCGCCGGAACTGCAGGTCTGCACGTCGGGGTCGTCCTGGAGGGCAAGGTGGATGACGCGGCGCTGGTAGGCGCTGAGCGGGCGGGTGGACTGGGGGCGGCCCGTGGCCCGCACCTTGTCGGCCAGGTTGTGCGCCAGCTCCTGCAGGCGGGAATCCTGGCGGAAATGGTAATCCCCGGCATCCACCTGCACCCGAACCTGCGCCCCCATGGCGTGGGTGATCATGCGCGCGGCCAGGTATTGCACGGCGGCCAGATTCTGGCCTTCGCGACCGATGAGCAGGCCGGTGTCCTCGCAGTCCACGCGCACCTGCACGCGGTCATCGGTCACGCTCATATCCAGGGGCACTTCGCCCACAATGGGATAGATCAGGGCCGAAACCATGTCGGAGGAGACACGGAGCAGCCGTTCCTGATCCAGTTCGCTCAGGGGGACGCGGGGCAGACCGCCTTCACCTTCGGCGTCCTCGGATTTTTCCGGGGATTTTTCGGCCTTGATCGGGCTGGCCGTGTCCTTGCCCTCTTCCCCGTTCTCGGTTTTGCCCTCTGTTCTTGAGGCGGAGCGGGGAGGACGCCCGCGCCTGGCCTGGCGGGGCGCGGCGGCCTCCGCGGCCGCACTTTCTTCCCCCGGCGGGGTATCCGGATTGCTTTCGACCGGCGCCGTGCCGTCCGCGCTGGAACCGGCAGATGATTCGGGGGCCGTTTCGACCGTTCTTTCCTCCGGGGCGCGGCGGCCCCGGCCGGCTTTGTCGGAACGCCGTTCCCGGCGGGGCTCCTCCGCCGTGCCGGGCGCCGTGTCAGGCTGGGGACTGTCCGTGTCCGCCGGGGGCATGAATTCCTCGGCGCGGCGGCTCCTGCCCCGTCCGCTCAGGGCGGGAAACTGTGCCCGGCGTGCCCGGATGCGGGCCTTGCGCGCGCCCACCAGGCCGAAAATGCCGCTTTTGGCGTCTTCCATAATGTCGATTTCCAGCCTTTCGCGGGGGGCGTCGTAGTAGGCGCACGCCTCGGCGATGGCCGCATCGAGTGTTTTTCCCTGAAACTCCTTGAAATCGGTCATGGAGCTGTCCTTTCAAGCGAAGTGGGTTTAAGTGGTCGGCAGGCCCTGGCCTGATACGGATCCGCCTGCGCCGCCGGGCAAAGCGCCCCGGTGCGGGGAGCCCGCCGTGTCAGACCTTGCGCAGGGTCCACCACTGCTGGGCGATGGACAGAATGTTGTTGACCAGCCAGTACAACACCAGCCCTGACGGGAAGTTGATGAACATCACCGTGAAAATGAGAGGCATGAACATCATCATTTTCCGCTGGGTGGGGTCGCCCATGGCGGGCGACAGCCATTGCTGCAGGAACATGGTCGCGCCCATGACAAGGGGCGTGATGTAGAAGGGATCCTTGACCGACAGGTCGGCCAGCCACAGGGTGTCCGTAAAGGGCAGATAGGTGATGAACGCGGCGTGGCGCAGCTCGATGGAGTGCAGAAGCGCCTGGTACAGGGCCACAAATACCGGCAGCTGGATCAGAATGGGCAGGCAGCCGCCCATGGGGTTGACTCCATAGGTTTTGTAAAGCTGCATCATTTCTCGGCTTAAGGCTTCCTTGTCCTTGCCGTATTTTTCCTGCAGCTGCTTCATCATGGGCTGGATTTGCTTCATCTTTTCCATGGATTTGAAGCTCTTGCGTGTCAGCGGCCAGAACACCAGCTTGATGAGTATGGTCAGCAGAATAATGGCCACGCCCCAGTTGCCCACCAGAGACTGGAGGAAGCTCAAAAGCCACAGCAGGGGCACGGCCAGGAACGTGAAAATGCCCATGTCCATGGCCGCGGACAGATCGTTGGGGGCGGCCTTGAGCATGGCGCGATCCTTGGCGCCCATCCACCAGCCGGTATGCACGGTGAGCGGGGCGTCGGGCGTTACGGTGGCCGCGGGCTGCTCCACGGCAACCCGCCAGATGCCGCCGGGCTCGAGGATGCGGCCCTTGAACACAAGCTGGGCTCCCTGGTCGGGAACCACCGCGGCCAGGAAATAGTTGCTCATGAGGCCCGCCCACCAGATATCGCCGGAACTGATGAGTCCTTCCTCGGTGAGGGTTGTCGTGCTGTTTTCGCTTTTGAACGATCCGTTCAGATCCCAGGCCATGCTCATAATGTCGTAATTGCCGCCGCCGCTGATGGAGGTCAGCGCCAGGGTATGGCTGAGCTGGGCCGGCAGCGCCGTCTCGCTGGACAGGGTGGTGCGTTCATCCAGATAATAGCTGTCGGCGCTGAAGCTGATGCTGCGCGTGACGCGCAGGCCGTTGACGTCACCTGTGAAGACCAGGGTGCCGCTCTGACCTTCGCCAAGGCTGAGGTCGTCGCCCTCACAGGCCCATGCGCCCGTGTTCCACGAGGGCGCGCCGTTGATCATGAGTCCCATGGGCGCCACGCCGGCGGCGGCGGGTGAAATCAGGTTGAAGGGGCGGGCATCCGGCCCGATGCTTTCCGTGTACTTTTTCAGGGTGAAGGACTGGAGCACTCCCCCGTTTGTGTGGAACACGGCGCTGTACAGGGGGGTGTCCACGCGCACGTCGCGGCCTTCGGTGGGCGCGAAGCGCTGAACCGGCGCCATGGGGGCGGGGGCCGGAGCGTCGGGCCGGGCCGGCTGCGGGGCGCTTTCCTCAACGGGAACGGGGGGCGCGGGCGGCGGGGTCCAGCCCATGTACTCGGAAAAGGACTGCCAGCCTATGAGCAGGGCGAAGCAGAGCAGAGTGGCGATGAGAAGACGCGAATTATCCATGACTGTCCTGATGCTCCTGTCTGGGGGCGGAGCGGTGGGAAGGATTGAGGGGCGGCACGGGGTCAAAGCCTCCGGCCGAGCCTGGGTGGCAGCGCAGGATGCGTTTTGCGGCCAGCCACAAACCCCTGGCGGGGCCGTGGAGTTCAATGGCCTGAATGGCGTAGCTGGAGCAGGACGGGTAAAAACGGCAGGAGGGCGGCAGCAGGGGCGAAATACAGCGCTTGTACACGCGTATGGGAAAAGTGAGAAGCTGCCGCGCCGCCGTCATGCCGGTTCCCTGTCCGTGATCCGCGGTTCACAGACGGTTCGCGCGCCGGCGCCTGCCGGCAGGGCGGGCCTTTCGCGCAGGCTGTCCAGCAGGGGGGCGAGTTCGCGTTCCACAAGCGCAAGATACACCATGCCGGCGCGCACATGACGTTTCGGTGTGATGACGATATCCATGCCGGGCATGTCGTGCTGGCGCAGGCGAAAAAATTCCCGCAGCACCCGTTTGATGCGGCTGCGTTCCACGGCGTTGCCACATTTGCGTGTCACGGCAAGACCCAGGCGCCCGGATGAACTTTGACCGGCCGCAGATTCCGCGGGCCGCGGCAGGGCGAAGACCACGAAATGCCGGGTATAGTGCCTTTCTCCCCGGTCATAGCAGGCCGTGAACTGGGGCCGCCGGGTGAGCCTGCGTTGTCTGGGCCATGTCAGAGCCATGTCCTGGCCTTTGGGCCATGTCTTGGGCACGGGAACGAAAGCGCCTGGGCGTTTTAACGCAACGAAGGGGCACGGGGATTTCCCGGCCCTGCTCGTTCCGTTGACCGGGCGCGGCGGAGGAAAAAAGCGGCCGCCGGAGCGGCCCGGCGCTTTGCCCGTTGGACGCCTGGAACGCACCGCGTGCTACGCGGACAGGCGTTTGCGCCCTTTGGCGCGTCTGCGGTTAATAAGGGCGCGGCCCGTGGGGGTGCTCATGCGCGCCCGAAAGCCATGGGTGCGCTTGCGGCTGATTTTACTGGGCTGGTAGGGTCTTTTCATGACAACAGGGACTCCTTCAGGAATATAGGAATCAAGAGCTATATCGTTTTGCGGGGTGTCCCGTCAAGCCTTGCGCGGCTGCGACTTTTTCAGCGGGGTATGGCCGGATTCGGCGCTGTGGCCGCGCTTCGCGCCGGTGCCGGCGCGGGTGATGCCGCCGCCGCGCCCTCTTCCGCAACGGACGCCGCGGGCCCCGCCTGGGGAGGGCACAGGGTCTGAACCACGGAAACCAGGGCGTCAAAGCCCTGCTGCACCGGAGTCGCGGGCGGGGTTTTGGCGGCGGCCCGGGCCTGGTTTTGGGCGGTCTGGCTGGAGCCGGCGGCGCGCTTGGCCGGAGTCCGCCGCACGGGCAGGGCGCTGTGCACGGCCGGGTCAGGGGCCATCCAGGCGCGCGGCGCGTAGGCCATCTGCCGGGGCGCAAATCTGTTCCAGGCGCTTTCCACGGCTGTGGTCGGGGCATACAGCGGGGCCCTGGGGAGGGTGTTGATATCTGTGGGGCGTCCGGGTGCCGGAGAGGACTGGCCCGGCGTGTCCGCCTGAGCGGGGCTTGCGGCGGGCTCGGCGGACTGCGCGGGCGAGGCGGGGGCGCGGGTGGCCACGGTGGCCGCGGGCTCCGCCTGAGCCTCGGTAATCGGCTGGAACACCAGGGCGCGCCGGGTTCCGTTATCATCCAGAATGCTCAACCGGTAGGCGGCCCCGTCCGCTACGGGACTTGCCGGTGTGGACGCGGCGGGCGCGGTCTGCTGCGCGCAGGGGGACGAAAGCGGGCATAACACGGCGCACAGAGCGGCCGCGGCAAGAAACAGGGAACGCATGGTGCCTCCTGAGGATATCGCGGGGAATTTCCCGTGGCTGGCCCGTGAGTGCGCGGGGCAGCCGATACCTGTCTTTTCGGCGTGTCGCCCCGGTTCTTTATGGAGCCGGGGAGGGCGCGCGCCTGGGCGCGGGGGCTTAAAATTCCGTGCAGCCGCCGCTGGTGAAGGGCGAGCGCAGCGAGCCGAGCACCCTCTCCAGCAGAACGCCGTCGCGCTCGGGCAGGGTGTGGCCGCAGGTGACCCGCATGCCCTGCACCACAAACCCCACGGCCCGATCCACAGCCACGGGCAGACTGTCGCCCTGGAGCAGGCTGCCCGTGAGCACGCTGGCGAAAATGTCACCCGTGCCGGGGTAGAAGGCGGGAATGCGGGGGCCTTCCACCCGCCAGAAGCGGGCCTGAATCCGGTCATAGGCCACGGTGGCCGTGGCGTCGGGCGAGGGAGCCGGCGCGCTGGTGATGATCACGGCCGAAGGGCCGAGAGCCGCCAGCCGGATCAGCCGATCCTTGAGTTCGTCCTGGGTGGCCTCGGGCCGCCAGGGCTCGTCCAGCAGAAAGGCGGATTCCGTGAAATTGGGGGTGATGATGTCGGCCTTGCCCGCCAGGCGGCGCATGGCGGCCACCATTTCCGGCGTCTGGGTGGGGTCGAGGCTGCCGTTGTCGCCCAGCACCGGATCCACCACGGCAAAGCCTTCCGGCCCCAGGAACTCGCGGATGCAGCGTTCCACCAGCTCCACCTGAACCGGATTGCCCAGAAAGCCGGAATACACCGCGTCAAACCGCAGGCCCAGCCGCTGCCAGTGATCCAGGGCCGGGCCCATCTGGGGGGTAAGGTCATGAAAGGTGAAGTCCTCCACCCCGGAGGTCTGGGAAGACAAGACGGCCGTGGGCAGAGGGCAGACCTGGATGCCCATGGTGGACAGAATGGGAATGGCCACGGTGAGCGAGGCGCGGCCAAAGCCCGACAGGTCGTGGATGGCCGCCACGCGGAGGACGGGAATGCCGTGCATGGATATCTCCTCAGAAAACAGGGACGAAGGGTATTTGTTTCAGGCCTGGCGCGAGCCACGCCACGGCCGTGCCCAGCACGACGAGGGTCAGCAGAATCCGTATGGGCCGCGCGGGCAGATGCCTTTGCAGGCGCGCGGCCAGATACATGCCCGCCAGACCTCCCGCGCCGAGCAACAGGCCCAGGCTCCAGTCCGGGCTTGCGCCAAGCCGGGGATACAGGGGCGCCATGAGCATGTAGGCCAGCACCCCGCCCGCGGAGGCCGCCAGAGTGCCCAGCAGGGTGGGGCCGGCCGTGACATGAACAGGCAGGCCGTACACCGACACCAGAATCGGGGCCAGCAGCGCGCCCCCGCCCACACCGTATATTCCGCCCACGACGCCAATTATCAGGCTCAGCCCAAGCAGGGGCAGGGGGGCGTAGGCATATTCCCGATCCTGAAACAGAAAGCGCGCATGCCCATCCCGATCCGGCAGGGGGGCGGGGCGGGCGTCGCCCGGCGCTTTTTCGCCCGGCTTCGGCCGCAGTGCCTCGCCGCCCATGCGCAGGGCCAGAAAGAGCAAAACCAGCGCGGCAAAGCTTTTGAAATGGACGGGATCGGCCAGCCAGCGCAGACGGATAAAGGCTCCAAGCACCGTTCCCGGGAGAGAGCCCAGAACAATCAGGCGCGCCAGAGGGGCGTACAGGCGTCCTTCCCGGTAATAACGCCACACCGCGCCGGGTGCGGCAATGATGTTGAATACCTGATTGGTGGAGCTGGCCGAAGGATTGACGCAGCCCAGAACCGACACCTGAAAGGGCAGCAGGAGAAAGGCTCCGGACACGCCGCCAAGACCGGTCAGCAGCGAAACCGCAAAGGCCGCCAGCGGCGGCAGAAAGGGGGAAGCGTCAACGCCCGCCACGGGAAAGTGCATAAAAGGCATCATAGGCTCATAGCGTCCGCTTGTCACCCGGGCGGGCCTGTCATGCTCTGGACAGCGGATACGAAGCGTGCTACCTGTGCCCCCCGGTCTTTCCCCTCACGCGGTCGGGGGGGGGCGATGTCCCCCCTCCGGCAGGTGCCCGCGTCCCCCGCCGATCCCTCTGGCCGCGCGTCTGACCGGGGAGCGGCGCGTTTTTTTCAGGTATCAGGTGCCCGGTATGAAGGTTCCGTACTTTCAGGCTGCCGAAATCCGTCCCCTGTGCGCCCTGGCGGCGCCCGTCTTTCTGGCCCAGCTCGCCCAGACTTCCATGGCCTTTGTGGATACCGTGATGGCGGGCAGGGCGGGCGCCGTGGACATGGCCGCCGTGGCGGTGGCCGGTTCGTTCTGGGTGCCCGCCATGCTGTTTGGGCAGGGTATGCTTATGTCCATCACTCCCCTGGTGGCCCAGGCGCTGGGGGCGGATTCCCGCGGGGGCGTCGGGCGCTTTCTGCGCCAGGGCGCGTGGCTGGCCCTGCTGCTGGCCCTGCTGCTCATGGGACTGATATACGGCATGTCACTGGCTGTGCTGCGCATGGACGGGGTGGAGCCCGATCTGGCGCGGCTGACCAGCGCGTATCTGCAGGCCATTCTGTGGGGGCTGCCCGGCCTTATGCTGTACTGCGTGCAGCGCGCCTGGCTGGAAGGGCATGGCCGCACCCAGCCCGCCATGCTGGCCGGCTTTATCGGCTTTATCGTCAACATCCCTCTCAATTACCTTTTCATTTTCGGCCGCATGGGCGCGCCCGCCCTGGGCGGCGCGGGCTGCGGGGTGGCCTCCGCCGTGGTGTGCTGGATTATGAGTCTTGTCATGTTCGTGTCCGTGCGGCGCTTCCAGCCTCGCGCATGGCGCTTTGAGGCGCTGCGGCCCGCCCTTGTGCTGCGCGTCGCCCGCATCGGTCTGCCCGGCGCTTTCGCCCTTTTGGTGGAAGTGCTGTCCTTCGCGGTCATTGCCGTGCTCATCGCCCCCCTGGGCACCACGGTTGTGGCCGGGCATCAGGTGGCCATGAGCGTCGCCGGGCTGGTGTTCATGCTGCCGCTTTCCCTGGGCGTGGCCACCACCATCCGCGTGGGCAGGGCTCTCGGCGAGGGCAACCTGAACGCGGCGAGGGTCGCGCGTTTCACCGCCCTGTGCCTGGCGCTGGCTGTGGCTGTCCTGTGCGCGGCGGCCCTGCTGATCGGCCGGAGCTTCATTCCTCTGGTGTATACGGATGACACGGCGGTCATCGCCCTGGCCTCGACGCTTCTGGTGTACGACGCCGTGTACCAGATTTCGGACGCCACACAGGTAGTGGGCATGGCGACGCTGCGCGGCTACAACGACACGCGGGCCATTTTCGGCATTGCCCTGGTGTCGTATTGGCTGATCAGCCTGCCGCTGGGCTGCGCGCTGGCCTTCAGCGGCTGGATTCTGCCGTGGCCCCTGGGGGTGGAGGGTTTCTGGATCGCCCTCATCCTGGGCCTGAGCTGCGCGGCATTTCTGGTGCTGTGGCGGCTGGCCCGGCTGGAACGGCTGCCCCGGGAGGCCGTGTGGGCCAGAATTAATCGCTAGGGCCCCGCAGGACGACCCGCAGAATTTCCAGCGCCTGGCGCACGGCGGCCGCCCGCACGGCGTCGCGGCCGCCGTCAAAGCGGAAGAGTTCGGCGCGGCTTTCGCCGCCCAGGCTCCAGCCGATCCACACCGTGCCCACGGGCTTGGCGGCGCTGCCGCCGTCCGGGCCGGCCACGCCCGTGGTGGACAGGCCGACATCCGCGCCTGTGGCCCGGCGCACGCCCAGGGCCATGGCTTCGGCCACCGGGCGGCTGACCGCGCCGTGTGCGGCCAGCATGTCGCCGGGCACCCCCAGCAGTGCGGATTTGACCTCGTTGGCATAGGCCACCACACCCCCCGCATAGAAGCGGGACGAGCCCGCCAGGGAGGTCAGGGCGGCTCCGAGCAGACCGCCGGTGCAGGATTCCGCCGTGGCGCAGATGAGGCCGCGGCGGACGCACAGATCCGCCAGATCGCGCGCCAGCGCGGCCGTGGCCGGGGAGAGGACAGCGGGCATGATTCCTCCTTCGTGATGTCTGGCGTGATGTCTGGTCATGCTTGCGCGTGTGAGGCGTGCGCGCGCTTTTCAGGCCGCGTCCCCCGGTGGGGATGCCGGGGTTCGTCCGCCGCTCTGGGTCAGCGCGAGACCCGCCAGCACCAGGGCCGAAGCCAGGTATTGAGCCGGGCTCAGCACATCGCCGAGCCAGATGACACTCATGAGCAGGGTGGCCACGGGACTGAGGTTCATATAGGCGGCCACCCGGCCGGCATCCAGGCGGCTGACGCCGAAGTTATACAGGCCGTATCCCGCGAAGGTGACCAGGCTGCCCAGGTACACGATGGCCGCCGCGGGCGCCCAGGCGGGCAGATCCACGGCCAGGGACGCCGTGCCCAGGGACAGGGGCAGCAGCGCCAGAGGGCCGAAGAACAGCGCCCCGGCAAAGGACATGGCGGCGGTCATGGCCGTGGGAGACAGCGCGCTGGTCAGGCGCTTGACACACAGGGTATAGGCGGCCGCGCACAGCACGGCCCCGCCTTCCAGCAGGTTGCCCAGGACTGGATGGGGGGCGTTTTCCGTGGCTTCGGCGCTCAGGGTCAGCCCTGTCACACCGGCTATGGACACGGCGAAACCCAGCCAGGCGCGGCCGGGCAGACGCTCGCCCAACAGCAGCCAGGCCCCGGCGGCCACGGGGAGGGGCAGCAGTGAAATAACCATGCCCGCCTGAGCCGAGGATGTGGCCCGCAGGGCGAAGGTTTCGCACAAAAAGTACAGACAGGGCTCGCTGAGCACGCAGACGAGCAGGATGACGCGCAGGCGGGAGCGGCGGACAAAGCGCAGCACCGCGGGCAGCAGGGGCAGGCAGAGCAGCGAGGCGGTGAGCATGCGTCCGGCCATGACCGTCAGCGGTGAATAGGCCGACAGCGCCATCTTGAGGGCGATGAAGGACGAGCTCCACACCAGAATGGCCAGAGCCACGGCGGCGTGGGGAACAAGGCGACCTGAGAGAATCATGACAGCTCCGGCACGGAAAAAAACGCAGGGTACGCCCGACCGCGCCGGGGCGCAAGATGCCGCGTCACTCAGGCTTCCCGCGCCTCCGTGCCGGCGGGGGCTGTCTCCGCCCCGGAATATCCTGCGGGCGGGCACCCGCGCTCCCGAAGCCCGGGGGCCGGGGTGGCAAAAGCGGCTTGCCTCGCCGCCCGGCCTCGGTCATACTGGACGCATGAAATTTCTTTCCGCCCAGTTTTCCCTTTTTCTCCGCGAGCGCGGAGTGCGGCGCAACATCAACGCCTTTGTCCGCTTTCTGATTGTTCTTCTGGTCATGATCGCGGTGTACAGCGCGCTCTTCCATGCGCTCATGCAGTACGAGGGCCGTTCGTATTCCTGGGTGACGGGCCTGTACTGGACGCTGACGGTCATGTCCACCCTGGGTTTTGGCGATATCACCTTCAGCTCGGATCCGGGCAGGGTCTTTTCCGTGGTGGTGCTGCTGTCGGGGGTCTTGTGCCTTTTGGTCATGCTGCCCTTCGCCTTCATCCAGTATGTGTACTCGCCCTGGCTGGAGGCGCAGAAAAAGGGACAGACGCCGCGCTCCCTGCCCGAGGGCGCCCGGGGGCATATTCTGCTGGTGGGGCTTGGCCCGGTCACCCTGAACCTGGCCGACGATTTGGCGCGCTACGGCTTTGACAGCGTGCTGCTGTGCCCGGACACGTCCACCACGCTTGATTTGCTGGATCAGGGCTATCACGCGGTCATGGGCGATTACGACGACAGCGCCACCTACCGCCGCCTGCGTCTGGCCGACGCGGCCATGCTGGTGGCCCTGGATGACGACGTGCGCAACACCAACGTGGCCTTTTCGGCGCGCGAGGCCGCGCCGGACGTGCCCATCGTGGCCCGGGCCGGAAAGCAGGAATCCATGGATATTCTGGAACTGGCCGGCTGCTCGCATGTGTACCGGTTCCGCAAGCTCCTGGGCGAGGCCCTGGCTTCCCGCGTGCTTGTGGGAGGCACGCGCGCCGGACTTCTGACCTCCTTCGGGCCGCTCGTGATTACCGAGGCCCTGGTGGCTCGCACGCATCTTCTGGGCAAAACCCTGCGCGAGAGCGGCCTGCGCGACAGCCTGGGCATCAACGTGGTGGGCCTGTGGCAGAGGGGCCAGTTCCGCCTGCCCACGCCCGACACTCCCCTTGAAGAAAATACGGTGCTCATCATGGCCGGCACGCAGGAACAGATGGAAGCCTTTGACCGCCGCATGGGCGACGGCGAACCCGCCAGCGCCGCGCCGGTGATGGTGCTGGGCGGGGGCCGCGTGGGCGCCGCGGCGGCGGCCATGCTCAAGCGTCAGGGCGTGAACGTGGTCATCGTGGACAAGCGCGACGCCGCCCGCGTCACCGATACCGGCGGTGTGGACGTGCGGGATATTCCCCGCGCGCAGGGCGACGCCGCCGACCTGGCCGTTCTGGAACAGGCGGGCATCCGCGAGGCGCCCGCGGTGATCATCACCACCCACGACGACGACACCAATATTTACCTGACCATTTACTGCCGCCGCCTGCGGCCCGACATCCAGATCATCAGCCGCGCCACCCTGGGCCGCAACGTGAGCATCCTGCACGCCGCGGGCGCGGATCTGGTGCTGTCGCTGTCGTCCATGCTCACGGGCAAGGTGATCAACCTGCTGTCGCCGGGCCGGGTTTTCATGCTCAATGAGGGCCTGGATATTTTCCGGGTTCGGGTGGGCGAAAAGCTGGCCGGAAAGACGCTGATGGACAGCGGCATACGCCGCGATACGGGGTGCAGTGTGGTGGCCGTGGCCGGAAGCGACGGCCTCATGCGGGTGAACCCCGCCCCGGATTACAGCTTCAGCCTGGACGAGGAATTGTACATGGTGGGCGACTCCAGGGCCGAAGCGGCCTATTACGAGCGCTACGGCCATGAGGATGCCCTGTCCGCGCCGGACATGGGCCGGCATTCCGGCGGGTACCGGCTGGCGCCTGAAGCGGGCGGCAGGCGCCGGTCAGCGGCGAAGAGCGGGAGCCGCAAACACGATTCCAGACGGATATGACGCGCCGCGCGCGGCCCTGGAACCCGCCGCGCTGCTGGAACAGTTGAACGGCATGGGCGGCATCGGCCCGCTCCATTGCCCGCGGCAAGACACCGAACCCGGGGCGCTGATCCCGGGCCTCAGGATGCTCCGCGACGCGCTGCTGACCCGCCTGATCCGGGATGATGCGTAAAGGCGCCATGCGCCGCCGCGGTGGACAAGGCTCCTTTTCCCAGGAAGGTTCAGCGCAGGCGCAGCGATGCCATCATGGTTCGCCCTGTTTGGATCCAGAGCGGGTTGCCCTGCGCCGGGGCTTTAAAGGTGAGTATCAGCAAGGTTTCTCGCAGGCGGGTCACATACAGAATGGTGTGCGTGGCAGCGCCGTTTTCGGGAGCAACGTATTCAAACACGGCATAGAGCTGGCCGTTGACCTTTTCCACCTCGTCCCGCAGCCACAGCGCCTGCTGGCAGGACTGATGAAGGACAGGGGACATGGTCTTGCGGATGGTTTGGATAGTGCCCTCCACTTCGGCCCGCGTGTGGTTAACGGAGAGCGTGACCTGCCCGTCAGGGTCGCTCAGCATCACCAGGGGGCGCTCAATGCCGGGGTAGGGCATGGGGCGCAGGTGCGCGGGCATGGGGCCGAAGTCCTCGGGCGCGGACAGCGTGATGGCGCCGTTCAGCACCGACAGATCGCGCCATGCGGCGTGCGCCGTGCCCATCTGGCACAGCAGGATCAGAAGCCCAAGCCCCCAGAGTTTCAGCGGCATATTCTCCCTCCGGAACACGAGGGCCGGCGCCCGCGCCCGCCCGTTTTGAATATACGCCCGCTCGCCGCGTTTTGACAACTGCCCGCCGGGGCCTTGCCGCGTTTTCATGGCCCGGCGGGTCAGGGGACTGCCTTTTCGGACGGCGGCCTCGGGGTGGAGAAGAAGGGGCAGGAGAGATTTGATCGCAAGATTAACCTATTGGAATTCAATATAAATCAAAATTGAGGCATTGCAAATACCGTTTGAACTACCGTCAGAAAGTTTTGTGATTAATATATTGAATTTATTGAAGAATATATGGCGAGCCTGTTATTGCTAAAAAATCCGGTATGGGACGCAAGGGCACCTTGTTTCAGCGCTCCTTTGCGGAAAGCAGGGATGAGCGCCATTTTCCTGCGTTGCACGCTCTCACGTGGCGAGGGGGGGACGTCTGTTCCGATGATTTTCTCTGCCCTCATGAGGGTATGGTTCGCCCCTCTTTTTGTTGGCGTGGCTCGTCACCCTTTTTCGGGCGGAACTTTTGCCCTTTTCTCCTGGTGTTTCTGCTTTTTTTTGAAATACGGAAAGCGAGGCGCCGGGCATTTCGTGGAGTCCAAAGGATGGAGTCCTTTGGCAGGATGAAGTTGCGTCAGACAACTTTCATCCTGTTATGGACGGACTACCCTCGTCTCAAAGAAGGCAGAAAGAGTGGTTTTATATCAAAAATATGCAGACTAATTTGTAGGAATGAGAAAACTGTTCATTGATATATTAAAAAATGGTTCAGACTAAGACTCATTTCTGGATGTATTTTCCAAAAAGTACATAAATATTTTTGGCAGATTTTCGCGCGCTATATAGCCTTGCGTGGATACTCAGGCACGGTCTTGCTGTATTTTTACCAAATTTAAAAATTCAAGAGAATCAGGCAAAAAATCAAGAGAAATGTGCCTACCGGGACAAGGGAAAAAATGACTATTTTTTCTTAAAAATGATGTCCCTGCACCATGCTTTGGGCAGAATGGCCGGAAAGTTTTTGCAACGTCCAGCACTACGGGTATCGGTATGGAAAACAAGCGAATACTCATCGCCTATTACTCCCGCCGGGGGAACAACTACGTCGCAGGAAACATCGTGGACTTGCCCGTGGGCAATACCGAAGTCATCGCCCAAAAGGCACAGGCGCTTACAGGCGGCGATGTGTTTCAGATTGAGACCGTTAAGGTCTACCCCAAAGATTATCATGAAACAACGGACATTGCCCAAAAAGAGCTGCGCGCCAATGCCCGCCCTGAACTGAGCGGCAGGGTCAGCGATATGGCCGCGTATGATACGATCATCCTGGGGTATCCCAACTGGTGGGGCACCATGCCTATGGCTGTACACACCTTTTTGGAGCAGTATGATTTTTCCGGCAAGCTCATCCTGCCCTTCTGCACCCATGAAGGAAGCGGACTTGGCCGCAGCGAGCGCGATATTGCCCGCCTTTGTCCCAGGGCCGTGCTGCATCTTGGGCTTGCCGTGCGCGGAAGCACGGTGCGGAGCGCCGATGCCGAACTGAAAGCATGGCTGACGGCGAATCTGCGCTGAACGCTCCTTAAATTTTGATGGCCACCACGAACCACGGAGGCAGACCATGAAAGACGTGATACTTTTGACTGGCGCAGGTCAGATAGGGATGGCCATAACCCGGCGCATGGGATATGGCAAAAAAATTGTTGTAGGCGACAAAAAAAGGGAAAATGCCCGTGCCATCTGCACTATCCTGAATGAAGCGGGGTTTGATGCCATACCGAAAGAAATGGATCTTGCCTCGCGCGCGTCCATCCTTGATTTTATCGCTGAAGCCCGAAAGCACGGCGAAATTGCCATGCTCATCAACGCGGCGGGTGTGTCCCCCAGTCAGGCTCCCGTGGAGGCCATCCTCAAGGTAGATCTGTACGGCACGGCGGTTCTGCTGGAAGAAGTGGGCAGGGTTATTAAAAGTGGCGGCGTGGGTGTCACCATCTCCAGCCAGTCCGGTCATCGTATGCCCGCACTCAGCCCTGAAGTGGATGAACAGCTGGCCACGACGCCCACTGACGAACTGCTGAAGCTGGACGTGCTGAAGCCTGAAAATATCCGCGACACCCTGCACGCCTACCAGATGGCCAAGCGTTGCAACGTCAAGCGCGTCATGGCCGAAGCCGTGGCCTGGGGCGCACGCGGGGCGCGCATTAATTCCATTTCGCCCGGCATCATTGTCACCCCGCTGGCACTGGACGAGTTCAACGGCCCGCGCGGCGACTTCTATAAAAATATGTTCGCCAAATGTCCGGCCGGTCGTCCCGGCACGGCGGACGAAGTTGCCAATGTGGCGGAACTGCTGATGACGGATCGCGGCGCATTTATCACTGGC
>JAFLSV010000035.1 GCA_022510785.1 Desulfovibrionaceae bacterium
GCGGGGGGCCTTTTGCGTGGAAAAGACGCCCCGCGCCCTGGATTTCCGGCCCGGGAGGCCGGACTTTCCGGCGCCCTTCGGCGCCGTCACCCGGGCCGCCCCCGGGCGCCTTGATCTCTCCCGCGCGGCGGCCGCGGCGTCCCCGCGAAACACCGTGTGAATCCGCCTGCCCGTCGCCCCGGGCCGCCCGCAGATAGGCTTCCCACAGGGGAGAATCCGGCAGGCTCTCCCCCCACACAGGAATGTGCGAAGAATTTTTTGCACGGCCCAAAGCCGCACAGTGCCTAGCTCTGTTCTTCATGGGGAACGCAGCAATTTTTCTTGCAGTCCCGCTTCGAGTCTTGTGCCCCGTGAACCTCACGGGGGGCGGCGTGTATCCCTCAGCCGCCGGGGCGCACATCAATGCCAAGGCGCTTGGCCAGCCAGGCCACAACCACCATGGCAATGATACAGAGAATTGCAACACAGGTTTCCATCAGGCATATTCCGTTTTGCCGAAAGCGCGAAGGGAAAGCGCTTATGATACCGGTGTATAGTTCAGAGCTGACGGCTCATCCGTGCGTTCTATTTTGAAAAGAACCGGCCTCAGGCCGTCGTTGCAACTGCATATGGCCACGCCCGGCGTGCGTATCCAGTCGCCGTAGTAGAACAGTTCCCCGTTCTTTCCCATGCCGTGGGCCAGGGCGAACACATATTGATATATGGCTTTCCACGCTTCGGCGCAAAAGCCTTCGGGGCAGGCATAGTCGGCCAGAAATTCCTGCCCTTCCCGCAGCATGGGGCAGGGCCCCAGCCCGCGCGCGCCGTATTCCCTGGCCAGGTCGGACTGAAAGGTTTTGGCGATTACCGTAATTTTGCACTTGTTCATGAGCGGCTTTCCCTCGCGTTCTGATCCGAGGGCCGCCGGTCATCGACCTCAGGGAAAAAATCGGGGTCGTCCTTGTGGGCGGCCGAGACGAACAGTGAACAGTAGCAGGCTCCATATTCGGCCACATCCTCGTCGCGGTAGCGGCACGGGCAGACAATATCCGCGTCTTTTGCCGCGTTTTCGCACGGCAGGCGGCAGGGGCAGCACATGTACCCGTAGCGTTCCTTGCTGGCAAGCAGGCTTTCCGCTGTTTCCAGGCAGTGTCCTGCGTCCGCGTGCAGATAGTACCCCTTGGGCTCTTCCGAGGCGCGCAGGGTCTCAATCAGTTCTTCCGGAGTCATGGTGCAGAGCCTCCCTCAAAAGTTGTTCACGAAAGCCGACCACAGTCTTGCCGCCGGGCATCACAAAGGTGGGAAAGGAGCCGCGGGGATTGAATGTCCGCACTTTGTCCATGAGCTGCGCCCGGACGTCCCCCGGATACTGATCCACATAGACCAGGTGATACGTCACCTTGTTTTCGTTGAGAAAGTCACGTGTTTTGCGGCAATGGCGGCAGGTTTCCAGCGCAAACATGATCGGAATGCCGTCTTCGCCGGGATGCAGAGCCAGTTCAAGCAGGGCGCTTTGTTCCGGCGTCATGTGCTTGGCCGTTTGCGTTTTGGCCGTTGCCGCTCTGGCTGGAGACGATGAAGAGACAGAAGAACGCGTGTACCAGCTGACTCCAAGGGCCAGTACAACGATCGCTGCCACAAGAAGAAGGATACTCACAATTCACTCCTGACGCGGTGCAAAAAACAAAAGCCCGGCGGCCAGGGCCGGGGGGAGGCGACAAGGGATGTCTGCGGCGGGTATATCCTTTTATGCCGGAAAAAGCCAGTCCTTTGCGCAAAGCCTCGCCGCGCCTGTCTCAGCGCGGCCGCATGCCCGGTGCCGGAGCGGCATATCCATGCGGAGCGGGAAGATGCGGGGCGGCGGCCGGAACGTCCGCCGCCGCGGCTGCGCCGTCAGCGCTGCCCGGACGCACGGGCGATGCGGGGCGCTCCGGTTCCGGGCGCGGAACGGGCCGCGCAGTCCAGGCATGGCGATGGCCCGGCCGCACGGGGGCCCTGCGGGATGGGGGCCTCGTGTCTTTGCGCCCATAAGAGGTCGGCAACCGGCATCCAGCGGCGGGCCGCGTCCACGCATTTGCGGGTGAGCGCATCCACCGGCTCGGGGCTGGCCATGTCCGTGGAGCGGGCTTCCGAGGCATGCACCATGTGGGCCAGAGCGCCGGGATTATCAAGCAGCGGGCATGGGCGCAAATGGTTGCGGCTGAAGGGCTGATGGCGGCGATACTGCCGGAACAGGGGCGATTGCAGGACGCCGAGCAGCGTCATATCCTGAATATTGGCGTTGGCGTAGTGGATAAAAGCGCAGGGCTCGGCATCCCCGTTGGCATTAATGTGAAGATACCGCCGGCCGCCCGCGATGCAGCCGTCCACATATTCCCCATCGTTCCAGAAATCGAGGGCGAATATGGGTTTGGTGGAGCGGAAGCGGCGTATCTGCCGGTACATGAAGGCCCGTTGGTCGGCACTGGCCAAAAGTTCGGGCACGGCGTCATTGCCCACGGGCATGTAGGTGAAATACCAGGCGAACAGGGCACCCTTGCCGATCAGAAAATCCACATAGGCGTCCGAGCCCACCACATCGGTATTGTGAGCATGATAGCAGGTGGAAAAGCCAAAGGGCACCCGCGCTTCCCGCAGAAGATCCATGGCGTGGATGACTTTCTGATAGGTGCCCCTGCCCCGGCGCATGTCGGTTTCTTCCTCAAAACCTTCGATGGAAAAGGCCAGGGTAAAATTTCCCAGCTCGCGCAGGGCCCGGGCAAAGGGTTCATCGACCAGGGTTCCGTTGCTGAAGGCCAGGAAAAAGCAGTCCGGATGCTCACGGCACAGGCGCAGTACCGCATCCTTGCGCATCAGGGGTTCGCCTCCGGAAAAAAGATAGAAGTATGTGCCAAGCTCCACGCCCTCCCGGACGATGCGGTCAAGCGTTTCGTAGGGCAGCTGTGAACGGTGATCGTAGTCGGCGGCCCAGCAGCCCGTGCAGTGCAGGTTGCAGGCGCTGGTGGGGTCCATGAGGATGGCCCAGGGTATATTGCAGTCCAGTTCGTCGCTGAGCGCGTTTTGGCGCGCGTACCCGAGAATGCCGGCCCGCACCACGAAGTTGGCCGCAAGGCGCCGCAAAAAAAGAGGGTCGGCCTCGCGCAGCAGGCGCATGACAAAGGCGCGGGTATTGCTGTGGGTATCTTTCAGCATCCGCCATAAGGAGTCGTAGACATCCTGATACCGGTGGGCGCGATCCAGCCGCTCCACAATGCGCAATATGGCGGGCAGGCTGTGTTCCGGATCGCGGCGCGCCAGATCCAGCGCCTTGTCCAGCGCGCCCAGCGCCAGTTTTTGCTTGAAGCCGAGTTTCATAAGCTCTCCTGTTCCCGCTCTTTGGCGGCCGTGCCCGTCAGCATAGCATGGAACAGGAAGCCCGCTTCAATGAGAAGCTGTTTGTTTTGCCGTATTTTCCGGCTGCGGGTGAACCGGCCCGGCATGCGCGCGGGGGCCCGCCCTTCCCCTGCCCTTTCCGGGGCTATCGGGGAAAACGCATGCTCCCGAGCCGTCGCCGCAGCCGCCGCAGGGACGCGTCGCACGAATCGGCAAGCGCCACGAGCATGGTTGCCGCCACAATGAAGAGGCCGCCGAGTATTTCGCGGGTGCTGATGGCTTCTCCCAGGATAAGAAAACTTAAAACCACGGCGGTCACGGGCTCCAGCGCGCCAAATATGGCTGTTGGCGTTGGCCCTATATGGCGTATGGCCTTTATGGTGAAAATAAGAGAAACCACTGTGGGAATGATAACCAGTCCCGCAAGATTGCCCCACTGAAAAAAAGTATGAGGGATAACAAATTCATTTTTTAGTATAATGATGCATATATAAACAAGTCCACCAAATAAAAGTTGATAGAGAAGAGATTTTATCGTTGGAATAAATGGTAATATTTTTGATACTTTTATCATAACAAGATATATTGCGTAGGTTAAAGAAGAAATAAAAACAAGAAGAACCCCATATAAATCAATATAAATTCCATCTGATGAATGGATTAAAAGATAAAGTCCAATCATCATAATAATTAAACATACCCATATAATTAGGCGGAACTGTTCATGAAAAAATGTTGTCATCATCAGGGCGGTAAGCACAGGATACATAAAGAGCAATGTTGAGGCAACGCCAGGATTCATATAGTTATACGACTCGTATAACGCCAGGGAGGAAATGCCCATCATGATGCCAAGCAATGCAAGGGGAAGACATTCTTGGCGATGCAGGGCCAGACGCTCGGAGCGGGAGACGATGATCGCCGCCAGCAGGGGGATGCCCAGCATATACCGGAACAGCAGCACCGAGACGGCATTCATGCCCGTTCCGTACAGCGGTACGGTGAATATGGGGTTCGTGCCGTAGAAGGCCGCGGCCAGCGCGGCGTAAAAATATCCTTTGACGGTGGGGGTCATGCGCATCTTTTGTATCACCTGCGGGTGTGAGCTGTCGCGCGCTCGGGATCGACGGGAAAACGGGGGGTCAGCGCGGGCGTGGACGGCGTGGGCGGGGTTGCCTTGCGTCGTTTCGGCCGGACGGTGCGGAGCTCGCCCGGGTTGGGGTATGCCGTTTCCGCCCGGCCGTCCGTGATTCCTCGCGGAGCCTGCCGCGAGGCGCGTCCGGGCGCGCCGTCTGGTCATCCGCGCCTGTGCCGCGCCCGGGCAGAGTCATGATCCGCGCGCCGGATTTGGCGTCCGTGCGGGGCTCGGGGCACACTTCGCACAGGGCGCCGGGGGGAAGAAAGGCCGCGTCCGGGATGAGAGCCAGACCCTGTTCCGTGCAGGCGTAACGGGCGCGTCCCGGCATATCCGGCAGGACAAAGGCGTCGGATATCACACGCGCCCGCAGGCGGGGGGAGCCGTCCGCGCCCCCGGCAGACACCGCGCCGCGCCCGGCCGCCGCGGAGCGGGCTGTGCCGTCGCGTTCCAGACAGAGAAAACTCAGGCTGACGGATTCCTTGGACAGCCCGGCCGCGCGCGACAGCTCGGTCAGCGCGCCGGGCGCGGCGCCGGCCGGCGCATGGACATGGCACCAGGCTTTGACGCCTCTTGCCAGCATGGGGCAGGGCTCATGGTGCGGGCAGGGAGCCAAAACCCGAAAGCGGTGAGCGTTCCCGTCCCATGCCTGATTCGCGGCGGAGAGCGGCATATCGGGCTCTTCGTCCTCGTCGGGCTCCATGCCGCGTCCCAGCGCCATATCGCGCAGAGTTGAGATCAGCCTTCCGCCCTGGCGGGTTCCGGGCTCCACGGCCAGCACGCGGCCGCCAGGGGCCAGCAGGCCGGCCATGTTGTCCAGCAGGGTGGCCAGCGTGTCCCGCAGGGACGTTCCGCGGCGTTCCCGTTCCTCCAGTTCATTGAGCACATTGCCCAGGGTAATGAGGCGGGGGCGGCCGCGCAGCTGCCCGGGCGCGGCGTGCAGCGGCGCGCGCCATGTGCGCAGAATCCAGGGCGAGGCCGGGTCAAGTTCGGCCCGCAGGGCTTCAAAAATGCGGCGTCCCAAATCCAGAATATGCGGAGCGCTGTCCGTGGCCGCCACGGTGACGGCCCTGCGGCGCCAATCGGGCCTTGCCAGCCACAGCGCCAGAGGAAAGGTGCAGGGGCCGCTTCCCAGGTCAAACACGAGAAACTCGTCCGGGTTGCCGCCTTGCCGCGGCGCCGTTTTTTCGTCCGCGGCGGGTCGCGGCGCGTCCAGCGGCAGGCCCGGCAGAAGGGCGGTCAGGCGCACCAGATTCCAAGGCAGAACATAGCGCAGATAGGCGGACGTCAGGCGCGGAGATGTCCAGTAAGGGCGGGCAAGCTCGTCGCGCCGGCTGGTCAGCAGGGCGGACAGCTCGCGGCAGGCGTCGGGCGCGTCGCGCCGGCGGGCGCCGGTCAGGGGCATGACCTGATCCACCGTCCGGGCCAGGGCGTCCAGTCCGCGCCGCACAAAGGCGGAGGGCGTTGAAAACAAGGCCTGGGGAAAACTCATACAGTCCTTTGCGTATCGCCAAAGCGCATATGGCGGATAAAATCCTGATGAAAGCCCGCGTCGGACACTAGATCCAGCACGCGGCAAGGGGCGACGCTTTGGCTCAGGCGCTGGCGCAGGGCATTCCGCCCAGGCCCGCGCAGGAGCAGCGCGGCGCCCTCCAGAGCGGTATTGCCCAGCGCCAGGGTGCGTCCGGCCGCGCCGGCGGGCACAAAGCCGAGATCCTCCAGGGCGTCCAGGGGAGCGTGCCTGCCCAGGGCCCCGGCCAGATAGATATGCTGAAGCCGTGCCGGGGTCAGTCCCGCTTCGGCCAGCAGCCGTTCCACAGCCAGGGAAAAGGCGGCCCTGACCTGAAGCACGGCTTCCACATCCCCGGCGCTCAGGAACAGGCCGCCCGGCAGGGGCAAGACAAGTTCGCCCGAGGAATCGGGGGAGCTGTCCGGCCGGAGCGAGGCCGCCAGGCGGGCGCGCAGAAATTCCAGGGGGCCGGGTGAGGCCGGGGTTCCGGAGCAAAAGCCCCCGCCTGCGTCAAGAAGCCCCAGCTGAAGCAGCAGGCGGATGAGGCTCAGGTACCCCGTTCCGCATATATGGCGGGGGGCGTCTCCGTTCAGGGTCATGGCCGTCAGACCCTGCGGCCCGGCGTGAAACGCGGTCACGCCGCCAGGCCCGGCCGGGCCGCCGCAGCGCAGGCCCACGCCTTCCAGGGCGGGCCCCAGGGGCACGCTGGCGGCCAGCAGGGGCGGGCGTTCATGGCGGGATGGGTCTGGAGACGGGCCGGAAGCGGGCATCAGCACAAATTCGCCGTTGGTGCCCATATCCGCCAGCAGAAAGGGACGCTCCTCGTCCAGCACAGTGGCCAGTCCTGCGCTGATGTCGCCCCCCACAAAGGGGCCCAGCTGGGGCGGAATCCAAAGCGGGGGCAGGCTGTGCACATGTTCCTCGCGGTTGCCCCCATCGTCCAGGCGGTAGGGGGCGGCGCGCAGTCCTGAGCTGTCCCGCCCCAGAGCCAGGGCCGTCATGGCCGGATTGGCGGCCAGGCAGATATCGCGCACCTGCCCGAAGTTTTCGGCCACTCCGTCCACAATGCCGGCCAGAAACTCAAGCGCCAGACGGCTCATGCGCCGCGTCCCGTCCGGGGTCGCCGCCTCGGCCAGGCGGCTCATGACGTCGGCTCCCGCCGCTCTTTGCGGATTGGGGCTTTCCCCCGCGGCCAGAATGGCGCCGCTGTCGTCTTCGGCCCGCCAGGCCACGGTGGTGGTGCCGAAATCCACGGCCAGGTGCAGCCCCGCCCGGGGCGGCTGTGAATCCCCGGGCTTGGACTTTCGCGCGGCGCGGGAAGCGGGAACGGGCGACGAGGAGGGGGATGGGGCGGCGCGCGCCTTTGTCTGGGCGCCTGGCTGCGGATCGGGCTCCACCTCGATGATCATGCCGTCTCCGGCCCTGTGCAGGCAGGCCAGCCGAAAACCGGCCTCCAGATCCTCGGCGGACAGAATCCGTCTTTCGGACGGAGCGGGAGCAGGCGGCGTGGAGAGAAAACGCACGCGGCAGCGGCCGCAGCGGCCCAGCCCTCCGCACAGGGGGCGCGGCGGCAGGGGGCCTTCCAGCCACAGCAGGCGGGCCAGGCCGGCAAAGGAGCCGTCCGGCGCGCGGGCGCTGAGATCCCGGGCCTGCCCTTCATACCAGAGAGTGAGCGACATGGCCCTTTCTCGCCCAAGAGGGCGGACTTGGCAAGAAAAAACTGGCGGCGGCATATTGCCGCCCGCGTGTGCGCCGATAAGAAAAACAGGCCCGTGTCCGCTCTTGACCATGCGGGCCGGGACGCCTATCCTGAAAAGACACCACGTCTTTTTTCGGGTGCATATGGGACGGCGCGTATGGACAAAATTCTTGCCCAGGATGAAGTGGATGCCCTGCTGCGGGGCCTGAACGGCGGCGAGCTGGAGACCGAAACCGACATCCCCGAGGATGATTCCGGGGTAATGCCCTTCGACCTTGCCAATCAGGACAGGATCATCCGCGGGCGCATGCCTGTTCTGGAAATCATCAACGATCGCTTCTCGCGTCTGTGCACCAACGCCTTGACCAACGCCGTGCGCAAGCGCGTCGAGCTCAATCCCATTTCCATCGACATGACGAAGTTTGGCGAGTTCATGCGCTCGCTGCCCGTGCCCACCAGCATCAATATTTTCAAAATGGAGCCCCTGCGCGGCAACGCCCTCATCGTGGTGGACGCGCGGCTGGTTTTTTCCCTGGTGGAAAATATTTTCGGGGGCATAGGCTCGCAGCCCAAAATCGAGGGCCGCGAATTCACCCGCATTGAGCAGGCCATTGTGGATCGCATTATCCGAATGGCCCTTCAGACCATGGAAGATTCCTGGCGGCCCGTGCACGACATCAAAATGGAGCTGGTGCGCTCTGAAATCAATCCCCAGTTCGCGGCCATTGTGCCGCCCAGCGATGTGGTGGTTGTCATCAACTTTGAAGTGGAGCTGGATTCCTCCATCGGCTCCATGACCATCTGCCTGCCGTATTCCACCATCGAGCCCATCCGCAGCAAGCTCAACGCCAACTATCAGACCGAACGCCTGGAAGTGGATCACGCCTGGGTGGGCCGCCTCAAGGAGCGTCTTCTCGAAACGCCGGTGGATCTCAAGGTGCGGATGGGGGGCACGCAGATCACCGGCAACCAGCTTCTGCGCCTTCAGGTGGGCGATGTGCTGGTGCTGGATACCGATGTGGAAGAGCTTTTGCCCTGTACCGTGGCCGGGGTGGTCAAGTACTGGGGCATACCCGGCATTGTCAAATCCAATAAGGCCTTTCAGGTCATCCGCAATGAGGATCCCCAGTATACCTGAGGGCGGAGAGGGACGCCCTGCGCCCGGCTCCCATTCGCGTGGATGATGGGGCATGGCCCGTGCGTGAAAGACTGGTATCCGCCGGCTCCCACACGCCTGAGCGGTGGGGAAAGCCGGGTCGGGAAACTCCCGGCAGGCTCAGGCCCCGGCAATCTCGTGCGAAAAAAAACCCCGGTCAAGCCGGGGTTTTTCATAGAGGGACTTCAAAGACACACGCGGCGCTCATGGCGGCGTTGTTTTCTTTAACGGCCGGCGCGCCGGGAACTTTAGGCGCGGGGCCGGCGCGCCACGCCCCGGGGGCATGGGCGGGCCGCTATCTCCCGGCCACTCTTTCAGGCTCCGCGCCGGGCCATTTCCTGCAGGCGGGCAATGCGCTCCTGCATGGGCGGATGTGTGCTGAACAGCCCGGCCAGCCCGCCGGCGCTCAGGGGCGAGACGGTGAACATGTTTTCCGTGGCCGGGTTATAGTTGTTCAGGGGCCGCTGCTTATTGTAGGAATCCAGGCGGGCCAGGGCTCCGGCCAGAGCCAGGGGCTGGCCGCACAGGCGCGCGCCCGTGGCGTCGGCCAGATATTCGCGCGAGCGCGAAATGGCCATTTGAATCAGCGTGGCCGCAATGGGAGCCAGCATGGCCATGAACATGGCGGCCAGCGGGTTCAGGCCGCGTCCGTTTTCATCCGACGAGCGGCCTCCGCCAAACATGGCGAACCACTGGAGCATGTTGGCAATGGCGGTGATGGCCGAGCCCAGCACCCCGGCCACAGTCTGGATCAGGATGTCCCGGTTGGCGATGTGGGACATTTCGTGGGCCAGCACCCCGCGCAGTTCCTCTGCCGACAAAAGGCGCATAATGCCTTCGGTGACGGCAATGACCCCATGTTCCGGGTCGCGCCCGGTGGCAAAGGCATTGGGCGTTTCGTCCGGCACGATGCAGACGCGGGGCTTGGGCACCCCGGCCGCCTGAGCCAGCTCGCCCACCATGCGGTGCAGCAGGGGGGCTTCCTCCTGGGCCAGTTCGCGGGCGCGGTACATGGACAGCACAATTTTATCGGAATACCAGTAGCTGCCTGCGTTCATGACCACGGCCAGGCCGAGCGCGACGACAATGCCTGTCTGGCCGCCCAGCATGCCGCCAAGGATGATAATCAGGGCAGAGAGCAGACCAAGCAGAAGCACGGTTTTGAATTGGCTGGTCACAACGAACTCCTTAGGGGAAGGCCGCCGCGTCAAAGGTGCGGGCGGGCGCCGATTTTTGTCTCATATTAAAGGCGATGCGGCCCCCTGGCAAGATAAAAGAAGAGGGAAAACGGGCCGCTTGACCGCCGCGGCCGGGGAGCGCTACAAAACGGGATCCGCATCCTCCAAATTTCATGGCGGGCCATGACCCTTTTGCGTGTTTTTTTTCCTCTTGCGGCGCTGTGTTTTCTGAGCACGTTCGCCGCGGCGCGGTCCGCTGCCGGGCCCGATACGGCCCGCATGGCGGGCGCGATGATCATGGTGGGCTTCCGGGGGACGGAAGTGCCGGACAATGCGCCGCTGCTGCGGGCGCTGGCGGAAGGCCGGGCCGGGGGGGTCATTCTGTTCAGCCGCGATATCCTGCTCGGCACAGTGCGCAATATCGAATCTCCCTCCCAGGTTCGGGCGCTTATCGCCCGCCTGAAAAGCGCGGCCGCCGGGCCCTTGCTGGTGGCCGTGGATCAGGAGGGGGGCCGGGTGCAGCGGCTGTCGGCCCAAAATGGCTTTCAGGACTGGCCGTCGGCCCGCGAGTGGGGCCTGGGCGATCCTGAGGCCACCTATGCCGGAGCCCTTGGCATGGGCGCGGCCCTGGCCGGGGCTGGCTTTAATCTCAATTTTGCGCCCTGTGTGGATCTGGATATGCCGGACAGTCCGGCCATCGGCGCGCTGGATCGCGCCTTTCACCGGCGGCCGGAGCGGGTGACGGCCCATGCCCGCGCCTTTATACGGGCCATGACGGATGCCGGCGTCATTTCCACCCTCAAGCATTTTCCCGGCCACGGCAGCGCCCGGGGGGATACGCATCTCGGGTTTGTGGATGTGGACGCCACCTGGACGCCGGATGAGCTGGAACCCTACCGGACGCTTCTTGACGAGGGCTTTGACGGCGTGATCATGGTCGCCCATGTGTGCCTGGGCCGCTATGGCGATGCTCCCGCCGATCTCAACCCCGCCGTGATCGAAGGCCTGCTGCGCGCCGGGCTGGGCTGGCAGGGCGTGGTCGCCACCGACGATCTCCAGATGGAGGCCGTGACGGCCGCCCATGATCTGAAGGAGACCATCCTTCTGGCCGTCAATGCCGGGGCCGATGTGTTGGTCTTCGGCAATAATCTGGCCTATGATCCTGATATGGCCGCCCATGCCCACGCCGCGCTTCTGGAGCTGGTGGCGGAAGGCCGTATTGCTCCAGCCCGTCTGCGCGCCTCGTGGGAGCGGATTGAGGCACTTAAGGAAAGGCTGCGCTGAGCCGCCGCGTCGCGTGCGCGCCTTGAAGGCGTCCGGGAGAAGGCATCCATGCATATTGTTCTGTACCATCCCGAAATTCCCCCCAACACCGGCAATATCGCGCGATTGTGCGCGGCCACGAACACCCGGCTGCACCTCATCGAGCCCCTGGGCTTTTCGCTGGATGACCGTTATCTCAAGCGGGCCGGGCTTGATTACTGGCCCAATGTCACGCTGGCTCTGTGGCCCGATTTGGACGCCTACCGCTCCGATCAGGGCGCGGGGCGCCGCCTGATCATGACCAGTGCGCGTCAGGGCACGCCCGTGCACAAATTCCGCTTTCGGGCCGACGACGCGCTGCTGTTCGGATCCGAGTCCACAGGACTGCCGCCCGAGCTGTGGAACCTGGCCGCCGGCAGCGTCCGCATCCCCACCCTGGACACGGTGCGCAGCCTCAATCTGTCCACGGCGGCGGGCATTATACTGTATCAGGGGCTGATCCGCACCGGCGGTCTGGCAGACTGGTTGTGATACGCCGCTTGAGCGCACCTGTGAGAGAAAAAAGCAAAAAACAGGCAGGATCGGGTCTGGCTCCCGGCGAACCGTGCCGTTACGCTGTATCGCGCTCAGAGCATGGCTTTCCGGAGTATGCAGGAGAAAACGGCATGGAACACGGCATTCTTTTCGATCACGCCCGCACTGCCCGCATCGGGCTGCCCGAGGCGGTCTTCTGCGAGGGCAAGCCGCTGGATGCCCTGGTGGATTTGCTGGAACGCTTCGGACGGGGAAGCGGTCGGCCCGTCCTGTTCACGCGCCTGGAACCGGAGCTTTTTGCCAGGGTTCCCGCGCCGATACGCGCCGCCTATGACTATCACGCCCTGTCCCGCACGGCCTTTGGCGATGCGTTGCCGCCCCGCGGCGGGGGGCGGGTGGCCGTGGTCTCGGCGGGCACGGCCGACGGCTTTGTCACCTGGGAGGCGGCCCGCACCCTGGCCTATCTGGGCATTGAGCACCGCGTGTTCGAGGACTGCGGAGTGGCCGGTCTGTGGCGCCTGACCGAACGCCTGGAAGAAATCAATGCATGCGACGCGGTGATTGTGGTAGCAGGACTTGATGCCGCCCTGGCCAGCGTGCTGGGCGGACTGACGCCCAGGCCGCTGTTCGCTGTTCCCACCTCGGTGGGCTACGGCGTGGCGGAGGGCGGCCGGGCGGCTCTGGCAAGCATGCTGACCAGCTGCGCCCCCGGTGTGGCTGTTCTCAACATCGACAACGGCTACGGCGCGGCCTGCGCCGCCGCCAGAGTCATCAACGTTTAAATCTTCAGCAGATTCTCGGGCAGTTCAGAAAAATTATCAAAATGTGCTTCACCGCCCGGCTAGGGAAATCATTCCTCCAGTTCCGGGTTTTGCCTCACGGCGGCCGCGCTCGTACCGGGGAACGCGCGCAATTGGATGAATCAAGGAGAAACCATGCTGCTGCTTCCTTCCCTGGCGATAGTCGCCTACCTTGTCCTGCGCCTGGTGCTTCCCCTGCCCTGCGGGCCGGGGGTCAAGGCCTTATCATCACTGGTACTGCTGATCGCCGGGCTTAAATTCACCTGGTACGCCCGCCTGGGCGGGGCTTTTTTTGCTCCGGGCCTGCCTCGTCCGCTGCTGCTGGTCATGGAGGCCCTGTACGCCGCCCTGATCATTCTGGCGTTTCTGACCCTGCTCAGGGATGCCCTGGCGCTGCTTCTGTTCCTGAGCCGCCGGCTGGGCACGGACTGGCGGCTGCCCTTCACGCCCGCCGCGTGGAGCGCGGGGCTGAGCGCGGCTGCCCTGATTCTGGCAGGCTTTGGGGTATGGCAGTCGATCAGGGTGCCGGACACGCGCAGCGTGGAGCTCCGCGTGCCGGATCTCCCCCGGGGGCTGGACGGATTTTCCCTCGTGCAGCTTTCGGATCTGCACATCGGCCCGCTGCTGGATAGGGAATGGCTGGGCGCCGTGGTGGACAGGGCCAATGCCCTCAAGCCGGATGTTCTGGTGCTCACCGGCGATTATATTGACGGTTTCGCGGCCGAGCTGGGCGACGAGCTCGCGCCTCTGGCCGGGCTGCGCGCCCCGTACGGGGTCTTTGCCGTGACCGGCAATCACGAATACTATTACCGGCTGGACGAGTGGCTGCCGGTATTCGCCCATCTGGGTCTGGACATGCTGCGCAACGAGCACCGGGTTCTGGAGGTGAACGGCGCGCGGCTGGTTATCGCCGGGGTGCCCGACCACGCGGAGGCGCGGTTTGGCGGGCCGGGGCCGGATGTCAGGCTGGCTTTTGACGGCGCGCCCGGCGCGCCCGGCGCGTCAGGCGAGCCCGGTTCTCCCCCCGCGGTAAGGATTCTGCTCCAGCATCAGCCGCGCGGCGCCTCTTCGCATCAAGAGGCGGATATCCAGCTTTCAGGTCATACCCACGGCGGAATGATAGTCTTTTTGCAGCCGCTGGTCGCCAGGTTCAACGGGGGCATGGTCAGAGGCCTGTACAGGACGGCCCGATCCCAGGTGTATATGCACTCCGGCACGGGCCTGTGGAACGGCTTTTCCTGCCGGGTGGGGGTTCCGTCGGAAATCACCCGTCTGGTGCTGCGGCGGGCGGGGGCTTGAGCGTCCTTGCCGCGGGAATTTTTATTCCCGCGCTTTGCGCGTCCGAACCAGCATAATGGGGTTGTGCGCCTTCAGCGTCAGACTGCCGGCCAGGGGCGAGGAGACGGCGGCCTGAATCTGGGTCAGCTCGCAGGGCAGGCCGCGGGATTCCAGATATCCGGTGAGCGTGCGCAGGCTGGATAGCAGGGAGCAGGCCGCCACCAGCGTGCCGCCCGCTTTCAGCCGCTCCAGAAGAATGTTCAGGAGCGGCGCGGCGTCCGCTTCCGGCGCCGGGCACGAGGTCTCGCAGGCATGGATGGCCGGGCCTGAACTGAGGCCCCCGCCCACAAATATGGCGTCCGGGTCGGGCAGGGCATCCAGGCCCGCGGGCGCGGAATCCTGCACAATATCCAGATGGGGCGCTCCCAGCCGGCGCCGGTTTTCCTGAATGCACAACACGCGATCCGGCTGCCGCTCCACGGCGAATACCCGCCCGCGCGGAACCAGGGCGGCGGCCTCCAGCGCCACAGCCCCGCTGCCCGCGCCAATATCCCACAGTGTGGCGTCCGGGGTGAGTCCCAGCAGGGACAGGGCGGCGGCCCGCACCGGGGCCTTGGTAAACAGCCCCGCATCCGCCACCAGGGCGGACTCGTCCAGGCCCAGGCGCGGGCCCCGCGCGGGGCCCGCGGGCACAAGCACCACAGTTTCTCCTCCCGCCCATGTCAGTCCGGCCGCTTCGTGCAGTTCCACCTGGCGCAGACATTCCCGCGGGGTTTCAAGATCAGCGGCCACGGCCATGCGGTACCAGTCCACCCCCCGCTCCAGCAGAAAGCGCGCGATGTGCGCGGGCGTGCGGGCCTCATCGGTATAGACGCCCACGGGATGTCCGCCCAGCACGGCGTGGGCCAGGGGAATCCAGTCCGTGCGGCCGTGCAGGGACACAGCCCGCAGATCATGCCAGGGCAGGGCCAGGCGGGCGCAGGCCGTTTGCAGGGCGCTCAGGCCGGGCAGAATGCGCAGTGCCTTGTCCGGAGTTTCGCCGGCTGTGCCCAGGCGGCGGGCCAGGCTGGCCCCGATGCCGTACAGGAGCGGGTCGCCGTCGGCCAGGACGACGCAGCGCCGGCCCTGACGGCGGTGTTCTTCCAGAGCCTGAAGCGCCGGCTCCAGGGGGGGGCTCAGGGGAATGAGCCTGGCTTTGGAGCGCTGGAAGCGTTTGAGCAGACGCCGGGGCAGGGCCAGCGTTTCGGCCTGGCGCAGAATCCGCAGCGCCTCGGGCCGCAGCGCGTCATCCAGGCCCAGGCCGATCACGGTGATGGGCGGCGGGCCGGGTTCCGGCCGTTCCGGAGCGAAGACATGCATGCGCGCCCCCACCGGATCGGCGTCGGCTGTCTGTGTGTCATCCGCCGTATCGGCGGCCCTGGCGGCGGGGGTCGTTCCGTCCATGTCCAGCAGGGCCACAAGGGTGAACCCGGGCAGGAGGTGCTGATCGTCGCGCGGCGCGGCGTCTGTGCCGGCGGGGGACGCCGTGCCCGGGGCGTCATCCGGGCTGGCCCCCTCGCCGTCGCCGGCCGCCGGGCGCGGGAGATCGGGCAGGCCGGGCAGCAGCGCCTGTTCCACATATCTGGAGCCGTCGTTCATGGGTTCCCCCTTCGTGCCGCGTGCGCGCCGCCGGAGGGCGGCGCGGGAGCGCGACGATCATCATGATTGCGCATCTTGCGTCAAAGTGCAAGGCGGCGTGCGGCTGCTCCGGACTTTGGCGCTCCGCGCCCGGGCGGCCCTGTGGCGGGGCGGGATGGCCGCGGATTTCTCAGCGGCTTGACAGAGCTTGCGAATCAGGCAAGGATCGGCATCAGGCGGACAAGAGCCCTGCGTTTCCCCGGCGTCGCAGCCGATACCTCAAGCCCGGAGAACCCATGACATTGATCCTGCTTCAGCGTGTGTCGGCGTCTATTTTCAGCGCTGGCCTGACCCTGTGCCTCACGGCGTCCTGCGTCTTTGCCGGGGAAGCCGGGCCGGCCGGGCCGGTCAGCGGCACGGCCTCGTGGTTCGGGGCCTGGCACCACGGCAAAAACACGGCCAGCGGCGAGCCCTTCGATATGTACGCCATGACGGCGGCCCATCGCAAACTGCCCTTCGGCACGGTCATCAGGGTCACCAATACCCGCAACGGCAAGGATGTGGTGGTGCGCATCAACGATCGCGGCCCTTACAGGAAAAAGCGCATTCTTGATCTGTCCTATGCCGCGGCCGACCGGCTGGGCATGCGCGCCAGCGGCACGGCTCCCATCACGCTGGAAGTGGTGGGCGATACCGGGGGCCGGCCCCTTGAGGACGGGCAGGCCTTTTTTGTGCGGCTTGCGGAGCAGGCGCCCGCATCGGCGTCGCTTCTGGAACAGCAGATGGGCCGCCTTGTGCGGGTGGGCTTTCAGGAAGCCCCCACCCTGCTGTGCACCACGGACAACGCCGTGGCGCTCGGGCCGTTTGACAGCTTTCAGGCCGCCCAGGAAACCCTGGTGCGGGTTTCCACGCTGTACCCCTTTGCCTCCATCATGCTGATCGACAGGGGCAAAACCCGGCCCGTGGTGCTTCCGCCCGATGCCGCGGCTTCGGGCACCTGACAGCGGGCGGGCGCATCGCCGCGGCGAGGCTGCGGCGACAAAACCCCCGCTCCGGCCGGAACGGGGGTTGCCACCACACCTGAGAACAGGAGGGATTACTGCATCAGGGTGGCTCTGGCGTATCCGCGGGCCCGCCGCATATTGGAGCGCGTGTCCATAAGCTGAAGGCGGATTTTTTCCAGCAGCTCCCGGCCTTCTTCCTGAATCATCTGGTTGTAGCCCTGAAGGGCGATGAGCTTGACCCTGTAGTCGTCCGGGTTCTGCTCATCCATGGTCTCCCACGCCTGATCCATAAGGGCCGCGCGTTCGTCAAAATGGGATTCGGCCGTTTCCACATCCCCCGCGCGCAGGGCGTCAAGCTCATGCTGGGCCAGGATCATGGCGCGATCCAAGAGGGTAAGACTGGCAGACATGGTGCCTCCGGGGCTGTCCGGTCATGCGTGATGCGGTTCAGTCCAGGCTGCGGGCGATGTCGGCCCGCAGGGTTTCCAGATTTTTGTTCCAGGCTTCGCACACGGGCTTGAATTCAAATTCCAGCAGGTCGGCCAGCAGAATCCAGTCCTCGCTGTTCAGCACGTCGCCCATTTCGCCCAGAAGCTCGGACACCCGTTCCACCAGCACGGAAAACTGCGGGTCGCTGACTTCCACAAATTCGCTGCGCAGCACGCCCACCGTGGACATGAAATCGCGGGTCACATCCAGCAGATCCTGAAAGAGCTCCAGGGCTTCCTGGTCGTCGCCCTGGCGGAACAGGGCGGCGATGCGGGCGCTGCCGTCGCACATCATGCGCGTGACCTTGAAAAGTTCGTCGCTGATATTGAGCGCCATTTCCCCCAGGGGAACAGAGCGGATTTCCACGGAGCGGATTTCGGCGCGTTCAATGTCTTCGGCCTGGTGGGGATAAATTTCCGTGAATTGCTCGTTGTTGAGCAGCACATCGGTAACGATGCGTTTCTCTTCGGTGCATTGGGAGTTGGCTTCCACCAGAATTTCTTCCAGGTTGGCGAAGTTTTCAATGCGCAGATTCGTCTGGCGACCGTCAATGATAATCATGGTATCCCTCCTGTCTCCCCATGCGGGGGAAGTAATTGCTTGGTCGCCCACTCTTATGCAAACAGCGGGCCAAGTCAGGAACAACGGGGGATTTCCAGTGCCAGTCCGCGCAATTCGTCGCGCAATGCGTCAAAAAAGCGTCCCGTGTCCGCCCAGTTTCCGCCCGCTTCCTGAAGCATGGATCGCCATAAAAGCCCCAGGGGCAGAAAGTCCGGGCTGGAGGAGAAGAGCGTTCCCAGCCGTTCGCAGGTGGCCAGAAATGCCTGGCGGCCGCGGGCATCGGGGCGCACGGTGAGCAGGCGGCCCTGTTCGCGGGTCAGGTGCAGCAGGCCATCGGCGCTGTCCAGCACGCTCAGGATGCGCTCCCTCCTTCCGGCGGAAAGCTTTGTCCCCGGCCTGTCATCCCGGGCAGAATTTGCCGGGATCGGCAGGGGCGCGGGGGCAAGCCTGTCAAGCAGGCGACGGTAAAAACGGCGCTGCAGACGCACCCAGAGCGTGCGATCCGTCTCTTCATCACCGGACAGCGAAACCAGATTGAGAAAGCCGGATTCGTCCCGGCATGTCAGCCAGACGCGGGCCTGCTCCGAGGCCGCGCCGGCGGGTTGCCAGCGGCCGGAATCCAGGCGCGGCAGAACCAGGGCGGCCACGGCTTCGGCCGATATGGACTGGCGGCAGCGGCCCTGGTGCGGGCAGGCCTTTCCAAAGGCGCAGGGGTGGCAGTCCAGGCGAGGTTCCAGGCAGCACAGATTTTCCGCATAGGGCCCGGTGTCCCAGGGCTGGGCCGTGGCCAGAAACAGGGCCAGCAGGGGCACGCCCAGCCCGGCGGCCAGATGCATGGTGCCCGTGTCGTTGGTGATGAGCAGGCGGGTTTGGGTCAGCAGGGCCGCAAGTTCCGGCAGCGTGGTGCGGCCGGTGCAATCCACGCCAGGCCCGCCGTGGGCGAAATAGCGCCCGGCCAGGGGGCGTTCGCCCGCGCTGCCCGTCAAAACCGGCAGCAGGCCGGCGCGCTCGCGCAGAATGCGTCCCAGAGCGGCGAATGACTCTGTGGGCCAGCGCCGGGCATCGTTGCTGGCGCCCAGTTGAAAGGCCACAAAGCCCGCCGGAGCCGTCTGGCCCGCATCGCGGGCGGCGGCCTCAAGCAGGGCGCGGGCATGGTGCTGTTCCTCCTCGCCAGGATGGCGCAGCGCGGATGAGGGCGTCCTTTGCGTCACGCCGGCCATACAGCGGAAGCTGTCCACCAGGTTGAAGGGACTGCAGCCCCGGCTGGCCGACACGGCCTGCACATAGGTGGCCCAGGGCGAGCCGTCCTGGCCAAAGCCATGGTCGTCCAGGCTGAAGCCGTCGGCCTGCCCCCGGGGCGGAAGCAGGCGGCTGAGCAGGCGGGCGGGCAGGGTGGGGGTAAGGTTGAGCACGGCGTCGGGCATGAAGGCGCGGCGCTGGGCCTGTACCCAGTCTTCCAGGGCGGCCGCCGCGGATGGCCAGTCGCGATCCAGTCCGGCCAGCAGGGCCGCGCCGGGCAGGGCGGCCACCTGATCCACCCCGCGCAGCAGGGCGGCGGCTCCGGCAAAATTTTCCAGACAGACCAGGGCCACCTGATCCCCCTGCTCGGCAAAGCCGTGGATCACGGCCTGAGTCTGGAGCAGATCGCCCAGCCGGGTGAGGTTGATGATGTATCGGCGCATGATGTTTCCCGCTCCAGCATAGGCAAAAGACGCGCCGGCGTCCACATCATTGTGCCGTCCGCCGCGCCGCCCGCGCCCTCATGCTGTCCGGCGGGCGGGGCGAAATCGTCTTTTTTCTCTCTCCAGTCAAAGGAAAAAAGCCCGCTCTGCCGGACACGGGGCACTGCGGCGTGGCGGGCTGGCCGCGCGGGCGAAAAGTCCGCCCGTGCCGAGGGGGGGCCGGCTCTTGCCATCCGCCCCGGAATCTTTATACTGCGACGCCGAGGAACACGCGCGCCACGCCTGCCCGAGAGGAATATGCATGTCTGACAAGCCTGCCCCCAAAGACCGGGTTCCCTCCATCCTTCATGTGCTGCTTCAACCGGAGGAACGTGAGCTGGAACTGCCCCGCGCCTCCGCCAAAAACGTGGCCAGGCTGCTGGCGGCCCTGGGCCTGCGCCAGGGAACGGCCATCGTGGCCCGCGACGGCGTGCTGCTCACGCCCGATGTGCCTCTGTACCCCGGTCAGACCGTGCTGGTGCGCAAGGTCATGTCCTCCGGATAAGCCTTGTCCCGGCAGCTGGCCGGACGTCACCCTCTCTCTTTGCGCCCGTCCGCGTCATGCCCTGTGTTCATGCGGAGGGGCTTTTTCTTTGCGCCGCGCGGCACATGGCGCCCCCAGACCCGTGCCCCCTTCCCGCCTGGCGCATGCCGCGTCTGTGGCGCATGGCGTCAGTCTCTTGACTAGCCGTGCGGCGGCATTATTTGATGGGCATCGTGGACGGGTTTTCCGTCGCGCCACAGGAGACATGCAATGGCCGTTGCCTATAAGGACTATTATAAACTGCTTGATGTGCCCCGCACGGCATCCAGGGATGATATTGCCAAGGCTTACAAAAAGCTGGCCCGGCAGTATCATCCTGACCTCAACCCCGGCGACGCCTCGGCGGAAGAGCGTTTCAAGGATATCAACGAAGCCTATGAAGTCCTCAAGGACGACGAAAAGCGCAAGCTGTACGACCAGCTGGGGCCGAACTGGAAGGACGGTCAGCAATTCCAGGGCGCGCCGGGCTTTGAGAATGTTTTCAATTTCCATGGCGGGCAAAGCTTCGGAAGCGGCGACTTCAGCGATTTTTTCGAAACCCTGTTCGGCGCCGGCCGCGCGCAGGGCGGTTTCGGAGCTGACCCCTTCGGCGGCTTTTCCGCCCGCTCGCGTCGCGGCCGTGACGTGGAGGCTGAAGTGTCCATCACATTGGAAGAAGCGTACAAGGGCGGCGAAAAAACCTTCAGCCTGAGCGGAGCGGACGGGCCGCGCACGCTGCGGGTCAATATTCCGGCGGGCATCCGCGACGGGGCCAAACTGCGTCTGGGCGGGCAGGGCCGCCCCGGCAGCCCCGCGGGCGACCTGTTTTTGACCGTGCGTTTCGCTCCCCATCCCAGCTTTCAGGTGGATGGCGACACCATCACCTGCGAGGTTGCCATCATGCCGTGGGAGGCGGTGCTGGGAACCCGGGCGCGTGTTCCCACCCTGGAAGGCGCGGTGGAGATGAGCATCCCCGCCGGCAGCGGCAGCGGACGCAAGCTGCGCCTGCGCGGCAAGGGTCTGGGGCCGGCTTCGGCGCGCGGGGATGAAATCGTGCGCGTGGCCATCCGCGTGCCCGATCCGGCCGCGCTCACCCCCCGCCAGAAGGAGCTCTGGAACGAGCTGGCCCGCGAATCGAACGCATAACGAGGTGCCTTCATGCCCATTAAAGCAACGGAAACATCTTTTCTTGCCACATCCCCGCTGGTGGCCTGGGGCGAGTTTGTGGAACTCACCGGCATCCGCGAGGATCGCATCCGTGAGCTCATGGAGCTGGGCTGGCTCCAACCCGGCGGCCATACCCATGAGGCCCCGCTGTTCCGGCAGATTGACGTCTACAAAACGCGCAAGGTGGATCGGCTGTGCGAGGACTTTGAGCTGCCGTCCCTGGCCGGAGCCATCATTGTGGATCTGCTGGAGCGCATAGAAGATTTGGAAAACCGCCTCAGGGAGCTCACCCGGTAAGCGCCCTGCCGTATCCGCCGCCCGCGGGCGGCCATGGGCCTCCGGAACGGAGGCCGGGGCCACACAGGTTCGGCCGCGGCCTGAGGACGCGGGACGGAAAACACGCCGTCCGGCGGCACAGGGGCCGCATGAGGTAAGGAGGAAACGATGGACATCAACAAACTGACCATAAAAGCCCAGGAAGCGCTGAGCGACGCGCAGAATCTCGCCGTGACGCGCGGCCATCAGGAAGTGGACGCGGAGCATATGGCCCTTGCTCTGCTGCGGCAGAGCGACGGCCTTATTCCCCGCATTGTGGAGCGCGCGGGCGCGCAGGCCCCGGCCATGGCCAAAAGTCTGGAGCAATCGCTGGACAAGCGGCCCAGCGTGCGCGGCCCGGGTATGGAAGCGCAGGGCGTCCGCCTTTCGCAACGCCTGGCCCGCGGCCTGGCCCTGGCCGAAGAGCTGGCCCGGCGCCTGCGGGATGAATACGTCAGCGTCGAGCATATTTTCGCCGAGCTTATCGGCCCTTCCCCTTCCGGGGGCATAGGCGACATGTGCCGCGAGTCCGGCCTGGATCAGGAAAAGTTTCTCAAGGCCGCCATGGAGGTGCGCGGCGCCCACCGGGTGACCTCGCCAAGCCCGGAAGACAGTTTTGAGGCTCTGGCCAGGTATGGCCGTGATTTGGTGGAAGCGGCGGGCAAGGGCAAACTGGATCCGGTCATCGGCCGCGATCAGGAAATCCGGCGCGCCGTGCGCATCCTTTCCCGGCGCACCAAGAATAACCCCGTGCTCATCGGCGAGGCGGGGGTGGGCAAAACCGCCATTGTCGAGGGGCTGGCCCACCGCATTGTCAAGGGCGATGTGCCCGAAGGGCTGAAGAACAAAAAGCTCATCGCCCTGGACATGGGCTCGCTCATCGCCGGAGCCAAATACCGGGGCGAGTTCGAGGAACGCCTCAAGGCCGTGCTCACCGAGGTGGAAAAGTCCGAGGGGCGCGTTATCCTGTTCATCGACGAATTGCACACCATCGTGGGCGCGGGCAAAACCGAGGGCTCCATGGACGCGGGCAACCTGCTCAAGCCCATGCTGGCCCGGGGCG
>JAFLSV010000036.1 GCA_022510785.1 Desulfovibrionaceae bacterium
GGGCCGCCGGCCCCTGGCCGATGACCAGATCGAGCTTGAAATCCTCCATGGCCGGATACAGCACTTCTTCCACGCTGTTGGGCATACGGTGGATTTCGTCCACAAACAGGATGTCGTGGCGGGAAAGATTGGTGAGAATGGCGGCCAGATCGCCGCTGCGCTCCAGCACGGGCCCGGAGGTGCTGACCAGGTTCACTCCCAGCTCGGCGGCCATGATGCGGGCCAGGGTGGTTTTGCCCAGACCCGGGTTGCCGTAGAACAGCACATGATCCATAGCCTGCCCGCGCTCGCGCGCCGCGTCGAGGTAGACCCGCAGATTGGCCCGCAGTTCCTCCTGACCGATAAAGTCATCCAGGCGCTGGGGCCGGATGCTGTCATCCAGAGGGTCGCGGCCCCCGTGCGGGGAACACTGCGCGGATGGCTGCGGAGAAACGCGGGGAGCGAAGTCGGCCATTTATTTCCCCCTTGCCAGGGCCTTGAGGGCCGCGCGCAGGGCGCCGCCCACGTCCAGATCGGGCTCGGCGGCCAGCGCGTCCCTGAGCACCAGGGCGGCGGCGTCTTCCTCGTAGCCCAGGTTGACGAGACCGGTGAGGGCGTCGCGGTACACCGTGCCGGGGCGGTTCATGTCCGGCGGCAGCAGGGCGGGCTGCCCGCTGGCCCTGAGCTTGTACTTGAGTTCCAGAAAAATCTGCTGGGCGCTTTTTTTGCCGATGCCGGACACGCGGGTCAGGGCCATCACGTCGTCGTCCGTCACAATGCGGCGCAGGTCGTCGGGCCGGAACTGGGACAGGATGGCCAGCGCCGTGCGCGCCCCCACCCGGGTGATGCCGATGAGCACCTGAAAGGTCTGGCGCTCGTCCCAGGTGGAAAAGCCGAACAGCTCCTGCGCGTCTTCCCGCACCACCAGGCAGGTGAAAAAAGCGGCGGCCGCCCCCTTTTCCGGCAGGTTCGCCAGGGCGTGCGCGGGCAGAAAAATTTCGTAGCCCACACCACCCGCGCTCAAAAGAACGCAGGCATTTTCCGAGACTTCCAGAACCCGCCCTTCGACATAGGCCAGCATACATACTCCTTTCGCCGTTGCCCTGACCAGGCCGGCCCCGCTCCGGAGCCGCCCGCCCGGCCCGTGTTGGGCGTCCGCCCATCGGGGGGCACCCGCGTCCCTCCCGCATGCCCTCAGTATATCCCAGGAAGGGGCGATTGTCAGCCGTGGGCGCAGGCCCGTGCCGTGCTGGCCGCGAGGGCTTCCGTCACCCGGACATGGAGGCTTGCGGGCGAAACGGCGCGTGGCGCGGGCTCGCGCGTCATTGACGGATGAGGGTTTCCGGTGCCCTGTTCCGCATGGGCGGCGGTAAGGGCATCACTGATGTCATGATCGGCAGTGACGGTCAAGGCGGCCATGAAGATGACACAGGACTGTTCCCTGTTTCGGTTTGACAAAATTTTCTTTTATTATAAAAATTTACACATACAAAATAATTCCGGCAAGGCACGGGCACGCTTCTGCCTTGCTGAAAGCACGAACAGCAGCAAGGATAGGGGAGGATTGTATGAAGCTCAAAGCAGGATTGTGGGCCGTCAGCAGCGCGTTGGCCCTGGTCGCGGCGGGAGCGGGCATGGGCACGGCGGCCCAGGATCTGCCTGCCGGGCCCCCCTCGCTGACCAAATTCAGCAAGGTCGCGACATTGGTGCAGGAAAAATGCATGGCCTGCCATTCCCGCGACTACGATTTGCCCTTCTACGCGCGGATTCCCGGCATCAAGGAAATTGTCGAAAAAGATTACAATGACGGGCTGCGGGCCATGGATCTGAATACGGAACTGGTGGAATCGACCACGGGGCAGCCCATTGGTGAAGCCACGCTCGCCAAAATGGAATGGGTGGTCAGGAACGACACCATGCCCCCGGCCAAGTTCACGGCGGTGCACTGGAGCAGCCGTCTGTCCAACAAGGACAAAGGGGAGATTCTCGATTGGGTCAAAACGTCCCGCGCCGACCACTATTCCACAGGCACGGCCGCGCCCGACAAGGCCAATGAGCCCCTGCAGCCGCTGCCCGCCTCACTTCCCGTGAACCCGCAAAAAGCCGCCCTGGGAGAAAAGCTGTTCAACGACAAGCGCCTTTCCGGCGACAACAGCGTGGCCTGCGTGACCTGTCACGGCCTGGACAAGGGGGGGACGGACAACCAGCGCTTCTCCAAGGGCATTCGCGATCAATACGGCGATGTCAACGCGCCCACGGTTTTCAACGCCGTGTTCCACGTCAAGCAGTTCTGGAACGGTCGCGCCGCGGATTTGCAGGAACAGGCCGGCGGGCCTCCGTTCAACCCCATTGAAATGGGCAGCAAGGACTGGCCGGAAATTATCGCCAAGCTCAATCAGGACGAGGCGTTGACTGAGGAATTCAAGGCCGTGTACCCGGCGGGCTGGACCGGTAACAACATTACCGACGCCATCGCCGAGTATGAAAAAACCCTGATCACGCCCAATTCCCGTTTCGATCAATGGCTCCAGGGCAGCCAGGACGCCATCACGCCGGCGGAGGTGGAGGGCTACGAACGCTTCAAGGCGTACCGGTGCGCCTCCTGCCATGTGGGGAAGGCCGTGGGGGGGCAGTCCTTTGAGTACATGAATCTGAAAAAGGACTACTTTGCCGATCGCGGGGGCGACCCCCTGGGCTCTGACGAGGGCCTGAAGGGCTTTACCAACAATGACATCGATCAGTACAAGTTCAAGGTGCCCAACCTGCGCAATGTGGAACTGACCGCGCCCTACCTGCATGACGGCACCGTCACCACGCTGGATGACGCCGTGCGCGTCATGGGCACCTACCTTTCGGGCATTGATGTTCCCAAAGGCGACCGCGATCTCATTGTGGGCTTCCTGCGAACCCTGACCGGAGAATTCCAGGGCAAGAAGCTTACCGGACAGCAGATCGCCCAGCAGTGAAATTCCACGGGCGCGGTGTCGCCGATCATGCCGCCCGGCGCTTTTCGCCGGGCGGTTTTTGTGATCCCAAAACCGCCGCCGGGCGGGAGCTTTTCGGATCACAAAAAGCCCCGCCCTGATGCCGGGGAACCGGGCGCGGCCGGAGAATTTGACGAAACGCGCCGGGCCGCATAGGGTAAAGGAGAACGATCAGCCTTCTCTCATTCAGGCAGGCGCGGGCCGTCGCCGGAGGCCGCGCGGTCATGGGGAAGGACGATGCGGCTCTTTGCCGCAACGAACTGTGGGAACATGGAGAAGCATGAAAAAAGAACAAGCCCCTTTTCCTTCGTCCCGGCCCTGCATCCGGGTGGAAGGCGCGCGCCAGCACAACCTCAAAAATATCGACGTCAGCATCCCCCGCGATGAGCTGGTGGTGCTGTGCGGGCCGTCGGGCTCGGGCAAGTCCACTCTGGCCTTTGATATCGTGTACGCCGAAGGGCAGCGCCGCTATGTGGAATCGTTGTCGGCCTACGCCCGCATGTTTTTGCCGAGGATGGACAAACCCCTGGTGGACAGGATCGAGGGCCTGTCGCCGGCCATTTCGCTGGAGCAGCAGACCACGGCCCGCAACCCCCGCTCCACCGTGGGCACCACCACCGAAATTTACGACTTTTTGCGCGTTTTTTTCGCGCGCCTCGGCAAAACATACTGCTCCAGCTGCGGCACGCCCATCGAGGCCCGCGCCACGGATGAAATCATCGCCGACATTCAGGCCATGCCTGAGGGATCGCGGGTTATCCTGCTGGCCCCCCTGGTGGAGCTGCAAAAAGGCACCCACGCCGATCGTCTGAAAAAGCTGAAAGCCGAAGGCTTTGTGCGCGTGCGCATCGCCACCCAGGGTGAAGAGCCGCGCATACTCAATATCGACGAGGTGCCGGCCCTGGACAAGAACAAGAGGCACAGCCTCGATCTGGTGGTGGATCGCCTGGTCATCAAGGACGACATGCGCACCCGGCTGGCGGACTCCGTGGAGCTGGCCCTGCGCTACGGCGAGGGCCGCGTCATCGTCAGCGAGCCGGGCCGGCCGGATCTCATCCACGCCACGGACTCGGTGTGTCCCAAGTGCCATCAGTCCATGCCCCCGCCTTCGCCCCAGCTCTTTTCGTTCAACAGCCCGCAGGGGGCCTGTCCGCAGTGCCTGGGCATCGGCAGCGTGGCCGCCTTTGACCCCGGGCTCATCGCGCCGGACGACAGCCTGTCTCTCGCGCGGGGAGCCCTGGCCCCCCTGTCCCAGCCCACCACCATGGAGCGCCTCAAAAAGCCGCTGGAGGCCCTGGGCAAACGCCACGGCTTCACGCTGTCCACGCCCCTGCGCGATTTTTCGGACGAGGCGAAAAAGGCCCTGTTCCACGGCGAACCCGGCGGCATCACCCGCAACGGCAGCCTGCGCCGCAACTATCTGGGCGGCACCTCCCTGAACCGCGAAACCCGCGATGAGGGCGTCCACGGGGAAGAGCGGGCCCTGAGCCTTTCCCACTGGCCGGGGGTCATGTATCTGCTGGAAAAGCGCATGCAGAACAGCGACGCCTGGAGCGAAATCCTCTCTCGTTACAGCTACGCGGTGGACTGCCCCTCGTGCCGGGGCACGCGGCTCCGGCCCGAAGCCCTGTGCGTCAAAGTGGACGGCCTGAATATTCAGGAATTCTGCGCGCTGTCCATCAGCCGCGCCCTGGACTGGCTGAAGGAACGGAACTTCACGGGCCGCCACGCCGTGGTGGCCGAACCTCTGCTCAAGGAGCTCACCCACCGCCTGCGCTTTCTGCTGGACGTGGGCCTGGACTATCTGTCGCTCGACCGGGCCATGTCCACCCTGTCCGGGGGCGAGGCCCAGCGCATCCGCCTGGCCTCGCAGCTCGGGTCGGGGCTGGTGGGCGTCACCTATGTGCTGGACGAGCCCTCCATCGGCCTGCACCCCCGCGACAACGAGCGCCTCATCCGCACCCTGCGCAGCCTTCAGCGGCGCGGCAACACCGTTCTGGTGGTGGAGCACGACGAGGCCACCATCCGCGAGGCCGATACCGTGCTGGAGCTGGGCCCTGGCTCGGGATCACAGGGCGGGCATCTGGTCTACGCCGGCGGGGTGGACGGGCTGTACGAGAGCGCTGACACCCTCACCGCCCGCTACCTGCGCGGGGACATGAAGGTTCCCCTGCCTGACGAGCGGCGCGAGCCCACGGCCTTTCTCACCCTGCGCGGAGTCACCACCAACAATATCAAAAACATTGACTGCCCCATTCCCCTGGGGCTTCTGACCTGCGTCACCGGGGTATCCGGCTCGGGCAAAAGCTCGCTGGTCATGGACAGCCTGTACAAGCACGCGGCCCTGCACTGCGGGCTCAAGGTGGAGCAGCCGGGCACACTCCGGGGCATCGACAATATTGACGCCATCGGACGGGTGGTCTCCATCGATCAGAGCCCCATCGGCCGCACCCCGCGTTCCAACCCGGCCACCTACACCAAGATATTTGACGAAATCCGCAACATCTTCGCCATGACCCCCGACGCAAGGCGCCGGGGCTACACGGCCAGCCGCTTCAGCTTCAACGTGTCCGGGGGGCGCTGCGAAAGCTGCCGGGGTGACGGGCAGATTCGGGTGGAAATGCACTTTCTGCCCGACATCTTTGTGACCTGCGACGTGTGCAAGGGCCGCCGCTTCAACCGCGAAACCCTGGAAGTGCGCTACAAGGATCTGAACATCAGCGAGGTGCTGGATCTCACGGTCAGCGAGGCGCGGCGCTTTTTCGCCAACTATCAGGGGCTGGAACGCCGGCTGGCCGTGCTGGAAGACGTGGGCCTGGGCTATGTGCGCCTGGGCCAGCCGGCCACCACCCTGTCCGGGGGCGAAGCCCAGCGCATCAAGATTTCACGCGAGCTGGGCAAACGCTCCCTGCCCGACACCCTGTACATCCTGGACGAACCCACCACCGGCCTGCACATGCACGAAGTGGGCAAGCTGGTCACCGTGCTGCACCAGCTGGTCAGCAGGGGAGCCACGGTGGTGGTCATCGAGCACAATACCGATCTCATCCTGGCGTCCGATTACGTCATCGATCTCGGGCCCGGCGGCGGAGACAACGGCGGCCGCATCCTGTCCGCAGGCACGCCCGAAGCCATCATGGCCGACCCGGCCTCCGTCACCGGAAAATTTCTCACCGAAGAGCGCCGCCTGCGGCACCGGCGCTGAGCGCGGCGCGCCCCGCGCGGCCCCGTCAATCCCCGCCGCTCTCTGGAGGACATGTGAAGCTCATCCGCACTTTTCTGACCACCCTCGTTCCTGGTCTCTTCGTTGCCTCCGGCGGCCTTGCCGCGCCTTCCGCGCTGGCCGCGCCCACGGCGGTGCTGCTGCACCCCGGCGGAGCCCTGGTGCAGCACGAAAGCGTCATCACTCCCGACGCCGACGGCGCCCTGCGCCTTGTGCTGCCGCCCTCGGCCGATCCGCGCAGCCTGGATCTCACCGTGCCCGGCCACAGCGTGGCCTCGCTGCGCTTTGAAGACAGCCCCGCGCTTGAGGCTTCCGCCGTAACCGCCCTTGTGGCCCGGCGGGACGAAGCCCGCCGCGAGCTGGTGAATGTCAGCGACGCCCTGGCGGATCTGGACGCCCGCCGCGCCTACTGGCGGCAGCCGCCGGTGCGCTTCAGCGGCCTGAACCCCCTGAATGAGTCCCTGAGCGAGCTGGATGACATCATGCGCCGGCGTCTGGCCTCCTTCGGGCAGGAAGAGGCCGAACTGAGGCAGCGCGGCGAGGAACTGACCCGGCAGATTGAATTTTTCACCCGGCGCATTGCCCAGGCCGGGGGCGAGGCCGGAGACGGCGCTCCGCTGACCCGCCTGGCCGTGGTGCGGCTGGCGGACTCCGGCGCCGCCACAGACTCCGGGGCCGAAGCGTCCGCCGCTTCCGCGGGAAAATCCGGGGCGGCTCCGCTCACGGTGCGCTACGCCTACAACCTGGACAACGCGGGCTGGCGGCCCCTGTACCGGCTGGAGGCCCGGCCCGACGCCGGCCGGGTTGATCTCAGCCTGGAAGCGGAATTGTGGCAGCGCAGCGGCGAAGACTGGAGCGGCGTGCCCCTGGTGCTGTCCACCGCCGATCCCAGGCAGGGCATGACCCCGCCCTCCCTGCGCCCGTGGATCATCCGGCCCCGGCCCGCCGCGTCTCCCGCGCCCGGGGTCGCGCCCCGCGCGGCCAGTCAGATGCTGCTCACGGCCGCGCCGGAAATGGCTGTGGACGCGGTCATGGACAGTTCCGCCGCGGGCGCCGCGCCTGCCGCTCCCCTGTATCTGGACGGAGCGGCCTTCGCCTCGTGGGATGTGGGGCCCCGCGATGTGCCCGCCGGATCGCCCCTGCGCCTGCCCCTGGATCACGAGGAGCTTCCGGCCGAATTTTCCTATCTGCTCAGGCCCTCCCTCAGCGCAGGCGCCTACATGTCGGCCCGGCTGGACATACCCGGGCCGCGCTACTTCCCCGACGGCGAGGCCCTGTTTGTGGTGGACGGCGTCAGCGTTGGCCGGGCGCCCTTTTCCCTGTCCGGCGGCGACAGCCGCATCTACTTCGGCCGTGACCCGCAGGTCAGCGCCGTCATGACGCGCAACAGCCAGCAAGGCGGCACGCAGGGCATCCTCGATCGCCGGCAGACCTATACCTGGGACTGGGACATCCGCGTCAGCAACCGCCACAGCCGTCCGGTGACCGTGCGCGTGGAGGAGACCGCCCCCCAAAGCCAGGACGAGCAGATCACGGTCAGCGTCAGTTCCAGCCCGGAGGCCCGCAGCGAGGCTCACAGCCTGATCTGGAACCTGGATGTGCCCGCCGGAGAATCCCGGAACATCCGGCACACGGTGTCCTTCAGCGCGCCGGCGGATATGCCGGTGCAGCCAGGGCGCTAGGCAGATCGCGCCCTTCCCCGCGCAGGGGCCCGGCGGCCGGAAAGGCGGCCGGGCCGCCGCTTCAGCGCCCTTCGCCCGCCCGGGCCTTCAGGCGCTCCATTTCGGCCTCCAGCTCGGCCAGAAAGTCCCGCCGGCTCATCTTCAGCGCGTCGCAGAGAAAAAAGACGGCGTTCAGGGTGGGGCGCTTGTCGCCGCGCTCCAGCGACGTGATATAGGCCCGCTCCAGGCGGGTCTCTTCCGACATGCGCAGCTTGCTCAGTCCCAGCCCCTCCCGCCGTCTCCTCAAAACAAGGGCCAGGGCTTCACTGAGATGAGGGTACTCTTCCATCTGTTGACCATACGGAAAAGCCCTTGACACGAGAATGGGACTATAGTACCAGCAACAGGTCAATTCTTTTTGAGGAGGTTTGCATGATGAAAAAACTCGGAGTGATTCTTCTGGCTGCCGCGTTTCTGCTGCCCGCATGGCAGGCCCGCGCGGCGGATCAGGCCGGCGTGTATGTCGCGCCCAAGTTTGTGCTCAATATCCAGCACGCCAAGGGCGAATGGAGCGCGATCGGCGCGGGCACGCTGGGCGGCGACAGCAAAACCGCCGCCCGCGCGGGCGGCGCCCTGGCCGTGGGCTATGACTTCGGCAAAACCATGAATATCCCGGTGCGGGCCGAACTGGAATACGGCATCTATGGCCGCGCTTCCAAAACACTCAGCGCCGTGGGTGAGGAAGGTTCCGCTTCCATAAAGACGGAAGTCGGCCTCCAGACCCTTCTCCTCAACGCCTATTATGACATCGGCACCTACTCCGGCTTCACGCCCTATGTGGGCGGCGGCCTGGGCCTGGCCTTTGTCCGGGTCGAGGGCACGGTGTCGGCGGCGCCGGCCGGCCTCGAGCCCGCCGGACTGTCCTTCGCCGACACCAGGGCCGTGTTCGCCGGGCAAATCGGGCTGGGCTGCTCCTATGCCATCACGGACTACGCCGCCCTGGATCTGGGCTATCGCTTTCTGCTGACGGGCAACGGCAAGGCCGCTCTTGACCTGGCCGGCATCGAACTGGCCACAGTCAAAAGCAAGAACAACTACGCCCACCAGTTCATGCTGGGAGTGCGCTTTACCTTCTGAGCGCGGGCGGCCGGGCTTGACTGCGTTCAATCATCCTGTGACCAATGCCGTCTTGCCCGGCCGCTTTATGTCCCTGTGCGGCATCTGCCCCGGCTTTTCCCATTGATAACGCTGTACAGGCTTCTTTTTTTCAGAGACGCACGCCGGAAGCGCCCGAGTTTGCGCAACACCCGAAAAACACCGCTGCGGGCAAGCCCAAGCCGCAGGGCAATTGCATCGACTGTCAGCCGTTGCCTGCGTCATGCGGCACGACGGCTTTGTTCATCTCCGGTCAGAAAGCCGCGGCAATGCCCGGGACAGGAACTCCTGCCCGTGAAAGCTTCGCCACTTCCCTGAAGGAACCGGTTTCTCCATTTTCTGGCGCGTGCGCTGACAAACCAGCCGCGACTATGGCGGCTGGGCGGTGCTCCATCCGTCTGACCATTTCCCCGGCAAAACCACTTGCTGAACTGATCCAAAGGAAAATCTGACCGGGTGCGCTATTCGTTGGGCGAACAAAGCTGGACGTTGCCAAAAGCTGAACCGGGGATTTCCCCGCAGTGCCTCTCCTGGGTTTTCCAGGAGGGCGGCCGTGTTCAGGTGGACGCGCAAGCAATCAGAAGCCGGTTCAGGGCAGGTGCTCCGGAAAGCTACGATGAACACGCGCTGAAGAATCGTGAGACGGAATCCTGAAGAACCTGCTTCCAATAGCGTTCGTCATGTTCGCCTGGCGTGATGCTCAGGGTGACAGAATGCCCGTGCCGGCGGCAAAGCTGCTCCATGTGCCGCGTTTGTGACAGGCTCAGGTAATCGCCTTCGCCGCAATACAGCGCAATTGCGGGGTGGGAGGAATGCGCCGCAAGCGCCGCGATATCCGCATCGTCACGCATATGGCCGTCCCCATCCAGCAAAAGGCGGCGCATGAGCCCGGAACATGTGGCGTACAGGGCGCGCTGGGCCCGGTTTTCCCGTATGCGGGCATCGGGCGGCAGGGTGCAGTCAAAAACGCCGGAAATTCCCACGGCTCCGCCAAAGTTCCGGTTTGTCATGGCCCAGCGCAACGCCCCGAAAGCCCCCATGGAAATGCCGAGGACAAGATTGTCCTCGCGCTGGCGGGACAGGGGCAGAACTTCGCGCAGGCGTTCAAACATCTCCTGCAGAAAATCTGCCTGCCGCTCAAGCGGCGAGTTGACAAAATAGCCATTGCCCAGGCTTGGCGCGATAAAGGCGATGCGCTCCTGCTCAACAAGAGCGGATGCGTCCAGCTGCTCAAAGAAAAAGCTGCCGTCGCTCATGGCGCAGTGCAAGGCCCAGACAGTGCGGTACGGTATGCCCGCCGCGCCGGTGAATGCGTTGGGCAGCGCCGCCACGATTTCCACCGGACGGAGCAGAGTGATGGACGGAAAGGTGATACGCAGTCGCATAATGGCATCCTGTCAAAGAGCTCTGTTTTTTCCGGGCAGGCTCACCCGGGGCGCGGCTTTTGGGGATCTGGCGCCCCCGGGTGCCCCTCCGGGATGCACCGGATGATCCGGGAAGCTTTGCCCGCGCCGCGCCCGGAAGCGTGGAATCCGTGATTCATGGGCCGCATTCCACAAGGCCGGCGGAGCGGGCTGCCGTGCGGCCGGGCCGGGCGGCCGGTCACACACCGCGGAGTCAGGCATGCGCCTGCGGAAAAGTGGGATCATGATACTGATCAATGAGATCAGCGGCAAACGGGCTTAAAAAGCAGGATGTGCACGAGTGAATATGCTCAAAGGGAACCTTATAGGTGCGCAACAATTTTTTGGCCACGATTTCACTGAATTCAGATGATATAAAAATCATAAACCTCCATGTGTCAGGTTTGTTGGAGGCAAAAAATTCTTCCGGAGTGGTGACAGGAATACCGTCAATCACTTTTTCAGTTCCGGCATATTTTTGATCCAGCATGATCATTTTTGGGTTTAGAGCAGAAAAGAAGTGTTTATTTCTTCTGTATGCCGATCCAGCACCATAATATATCCAATTTTTTGTTTTTTCTTCATCGATAAGTTTTGTAAAATGGGCATATTGTAAATTGAATAGTAAAATATGATACAGTCTTTGTAGTTCATTTGGTTTATTCCTATATCGCTTTATATTCAAAATTTCATTAAACTTATCTTCAGAAACAATTCTTGAAAGCTCAAGGAGAATTGCGCGATAATACCATTCATCAATTGGCATTGGATCGGTGATAACTTTTGGCGCAAGTTCTCTCAATGATGATTGGGGATAAGCCCGCAATTTTGTTGATTGAATACGACAGAAAAATGGAGCTTCTATAGAAAATGGCAATTTTCTGACCAGATTTACTGTTTGCAGAAAATCATTCATGGTTTCATAGCAGTTTCCGCCAATGAATTGGGGATTAACAGATATTTTATTTTTAAATAACATATGTGCGTATGTCAGAAGCATTTCATAATTTTGTTTGCGGTTATAATATTTTAGGGCAAATTCGCCGGATCCTGTTTGAAAGCCAATGCCCGTTGAAACAAGTCCGGCATCCAGCACAAGTTCAAACAGATCCGGATTTGCTACCATTTGCTCATAATCCAGATAAGCCCAAAATGGCAAGTGTATATGTTTTTTATACAGTTCAAAAAACTCTCTGCATTTTTGGGTTGATAATGCCCAATATTCATCAGCAAAAAGAATTTTGGTAATACGCGGGGGAAGTGCCTTTAGTTCATCAATAACGCTTTCTATATTTCTATTTCTTCTTTTGTATGCCTTTTTGCCTTCCTGTCTGTACAGCAAGCTCCATTGCCCACCGGAGCAATAGGAACAGCTGCCTATACAGCCACGGCCAAAGTAAGTAAAATATGAATTATTGAATGTTAATGCAGGATCAAAATTTCTATGGAGCTTGCCTTTTTCGATATACGAAAAAAATGGGTCACCGCTCAGTGGCGCCGGATATTCTGACAAGTCCTTTTTTTGATCACACAGCTGATTTCGCGCGCCGCCCCATGCCTTGCTCCAGAAGGTGTTATGGATGCGGGTGATGGAATCAAAATCCTTTGTTTCCACGCATTGAACCAGCTGCAGAAGGGCTTCTTCCCCGTCCCCGCGCACAACCACATCAAATCCACCGTCAAGATAGAGTTCGGGTTCAAGCGTGGGGCCGTATCCTCCGGCCACCAGCATGGCGCGGGGAGCGGCCTTTTTAAAAACGGGAACACAGTACGGTATGAGATAGTTGTTGACGGATCTTGCTGAAAAACCAATAATATCAGGTTGTTGTTCCTTGATCAGCAATTCCAGGCACTGGAAATCCCGGTCTGTCAGAGTTCGCATATCATTGCATTCGTGCGCCTTGCCAAATTTATAAACATGATATGCCCGGGTATCTCCTGCGCTGGGATATTCAACGGGAACGTAGTTATTGCCGCTTAATAAAATATTATGGGTTTCAAATCCGTGTTTTCTTAAAAATGAGGCAAGGCAGCGTGTGCCAAGATAGGGAACTTCATACGCATTCACAAAAACTATTTTTGTCATGATATGACTCCTCTGCTTATACGTGCGCAGCCACGCCAATTTCCCGGGCCGGATTTCCCATGACCTTCATGCCTTTTCCCACATCCTTCATAACCATGCTGCCCATGCAGATGTAGGCGGCGTCTCCCACATGCACGCGCGGCGCTATGGCGGCATTGCTGCCCACAAAGACGCCCTGCCCAAGGTTCGCCCGGCCCAGGATATTACACGTTACAGAAATGGTGCTGTAGTCGCCAATGCGCACATCGTGGCCCAGGATTCCCGGCCCCAGAAGGGTCACAAAATTGCCAACCTCAACATTGACGGTCATGCTGAAGCCGGCGCAGATGATCACGCCTTCGCCCACGGTGTTGTGCCGCCCCCGGTAGGCACGCGGGTGGATGATGCTTTCAAACACAGCCCCCCGCGCCTTGAGCATGGGCACAAGCCTGCTTTTGGCGGCGGGGCTGGCGATGCCCATGGCCAGCGCGTCGCCGGGTTTGGGGCTGTAGTCCGCAATTGTGCCCACAACAGGAAAATCACAGGCCTTGCCGCGCAGCGGGTCTTCCGTATCATCCAGGAAGCCCGCAATATTCCAGCGCGGTCTGGTCAGGGCCTGTATGTCAAGGATGAGGTTCAGCAGCTCGCGGCCAAAACCGCCCGCGCCCACAATGTACAAATCTTTCATATTCCCCCGAGCCTTGCACGATGACTGGAAATGCCGGGTTCCGCCATCTTTTTTCTAGAATGCCGGATCATAATACTGTTCAATAAGATCAGCGGCAAATGGACTCATGTGATCCGATGTACACGAATGAATATTGTCATAAGGAACTTTGTATGTGCGCAATAATTCTTTTGCGGCAATACAGCTGAATTCTGAAGGTATAAAAATCATGAATTGATATTCGTCTGGCTTGTGGGATGTAAAAAATTCTTCCGGTGTAATAACTGGAATATTGTCAATTGTTTTTTCTCCAGTGTTAGAGTCTTTGTCTATCATGATCATTTCAGGACGCAGCTCAGAGAAAAAATCCTTATTTCTGTGATAGGCTGAATCGGCGCCATAGTATATCCACTTCTTATCTTTTTGTTCTTCGATAAGTTTTTTAAAGTGTTCATATTGCAAATTAAACAATAAAATGCGATAAAACCGTTGCAGCTCATTGGGTCTGTTTCTGTATCTTTTTATCTTCATAATATTATTAAATTGATCTTCAGGAACAATTCTGGAAAGTTCAAGAAGGATTGCGCGGTAATACCATTCCTTTGCCGGCATGGGCTCCTGGATAACTTTTGGCGCAAGTTCTCTTAATGGCGATTTGGGGTATACCTGTAATTGAGATGTTTGAATGCGGCAGAAAAATGGAGATTCTATAGAAAATGGCAATTTTTTGGCAAGTTCTATTGTCTGAAAGAAAACATCCATGGTTTCATAACAGTTTCCTCCAATAAACTGAGGGTTTACATATACCTTATTTTTGAATAGCAAATCTGTATACGCCAGCAGAATTTCATAATCCTGCTTGCGGTTATAATACGTTTTGGCAAATTCGCCGGAACCTGTCTGAAAGCCAACCCCTGTTTTATAAAGTCCGGCATCCAGCACAAGGTCAAACAAATCCGGATTTGTCACCATTTGCTCGTAATCCAGGTAAGCCCAAAACGGCACATGGACATATTTTTTATACAATTCAAAAAATTCTCTGCACCTTTGCGTGGTCAATGACCAGTACTCATCAGCAAATTCAATCAATTTAATATTGGGAGGGAGTGAGCGTAATTCATCAATAACGCTTTCCATGCTTCTGTTTCTTCTTTTATATGCCTTTTTTCCTTCATCTCTGTACAGGGTACTCCATTGCCCTCCGGAGCAATAGGAGCATTTTCCTATACAGCCACGGCCGAAATAGGTCACATATCCTGTTCCTGACGCCATGGGATCATAATTTCTGCGCAAGGTGCCGTCATTGATATAGGAAAAAAGGGCGTTGCCAATCAGTGGAGGGGGGTATTCCGATAAGTCCTTTTTTTGATCGCAGAGCGGGTTGCGGCTCCCCCCCCGCTGGGCGCTCCAGAATGTGTTGGGCACATGGGTGATGGAATCAAAATCCTTGCTTTCCACGCATCGGGCCAGCTGCAGAAGGGATTCTTCGCCGTCGCCGCGCACAACCACATCAAAGCCCCCGTCCAGATAGACGGCGGGTTCAAGCGTGGGGCCGTATCCTCCGGCCACCAGCAGGGCGCGGGGCGCGGCTCTTTTAAAAATGGGGATCAGCAAGGGCACCAGGTGGTTATTTTTGGTACGCGCCGAAAAGCCAAGAATGTCCGGCCGCTCTTCCCGCAAAACCTCTTCCAGGCGCTGAAAGTCCGCTTCAGTCAAAGGATTGCTGTAGCAATAGTGTTCATACACGGCGCCATCCACATACAGGCGGGATCTGTCCACTTCGCCGGCCGGATTTTCGATGGCTATGAAACGGTGGTTTCCCAACAGGATATTATGGGTTTCAAAGCCGTATTGCCGCACAAATGACGCCAGGCACCTGGTGCCCAGGTAGCTGGGTTCAAACGCATTGATGAGCACTATTTTTATCATGGCCGTCCTCCGTATTCTGTATCACTGCCGGATACCATGCCCGTGCGGCGAAAGCTGCCATGCTCATCCCGCGCAGGCGGGCCCGAGCCGTTCGGAAGGCACGCAGTAACAGATATAACTGAATTGCTCCTGATACGCGCGCAGGAAAAAGCGGTACCCGTCCACCATATTGGTGACGAGCAGGGGCAGTTCCCACAGATCAAAGGGATGGTGATACACGCACAGGGCAAGCACGGGGCGCGCGCCGCGAATAAGCCCGCGGGCCCCCTGCAGGGCAAACGCCTCATACCCTTCAATATCAAGCTTGATGAGCGTGGGGGAGACCCCGTTCAGAGTCTCGTCCAGGGCGACGGATTCCACGGCGCTTGTTCCGTCGGGATTGACCGCTGATCCCATGGTGCCGGCGGCGTCAAAAAAGACTGTGGCGCGCTCGTGCCCCACCGCATTCCGGTACAGGTGAATCCTGGCCTGAAGCTGTGCGGGCAGCTTGGCCGCATGGGCCGACAGCTCGGCAAAGTTGCCGGGGTCGGGCTCGAAGCCGTGGTACTCTTTCAGGCTTCCGCCCAGGCGGAGAAAGTCGTGCAGGGTATCGCCGGTATAGGCGCCGCAGTCCACAAAGACTTCATCGGGCAGCCGGGTATAGACATCCTCAAAATACTCGGGAGAAGACGATACCGGAATCAGGGTATCCGAGCACAGGAGATAGCGCTTCAGCACCGCGCAAAACACGGCCTGGGAAAGCGGATCGCGGAACAGTTCAAACGCGTTTTCCACTTTTGCGCGGGTGCGTGGAGCCGCCGCCAGAAATGTTTTGCGGTATCCGTCAAAATAGCGGCTTTTTTTGTCCCCCACGGGCAGAAATTCGCCAAGCTGGCGGAAGGTAATCATATTGTTGAGGTGCGCCGCGGAAAGCCGCGGGGCAATGCGGGCGAACAGCGCGGACGCCTTGTCGCCCGAGGCGAAAAGAACCCAGAGCGCGCGCGGCAGGCGTGCGACGGCCTCGTCCAGGCCGTGTACCCGCAGCCCGCTCACAGAGCGCGCCGCAGAGCCCGTGTCGTCGCAGACAAGCAGGGGAATGTCCGGAACAGTCGCCTTGAGCAGCGTGATATAGTCGGCCGCCCCATCCCGGGGAGGATACAGGATGATGCCATCCCCGGGACGCCACAGGGAACCGAAACGGCTGCGGGCGGAATTGCCTGATGCGGCGCATGCTTCATCATGCAGCGCGAAGAGTGTTTTTATGCGATCCATCATACAGCCCCGCAGCCCGGATTAGCGGACACTGACGATCCGTTCCCCGTCGGGATTATAGGTTGTATCCTTAATGTCGGCGTTGAAATGGCCGTCTGTCAGACACAGGGGAGTGTGAGCCAAAAGCTGCGAAATGGTCTCGTAGGCGTCTTTTTCGCGCACACAGCACAGGGGCCCGTCACCCACCGTGGCTGTTCGCAGCTGCCCGCGCTCGTGCAGGGCGTCATGCACAACCGGCCGGGTGGTGAGCCGGCAGTTGGCGTAGGTGGAGTACAGCCAGACGCGGCTTGATTCGGTCTGATCCCCGTCCACAATGGTTCCGGAAAATTCCCGGTTGTAGCGGTAGGGGACGCCATGGACCGCTTCGACATAGTGGGTATAGGTAAAGCAGTCGCGCATATCCGCCCCGAAAAAGAGAAAGCGGGCCTCCTTGCCGCAGTGGTGCAGCCGGTCGTAGCTGGAGTCTGCCCCAATGGAGAAGGGGCCGAGCCCGTCCACAAGATTGAGCGGATCGCCCAGGACGTACACGGACAGGAGCGGATCGCGCGAGCGCCGTCCCCTCCCGCTTTTGCGCGCGTATTCATTGAGCGCCCCCATGGGCGTGCGGCTGTTGCGCACATCAAAGGGCTCATGATTGCAAAAGCTGAAGGTGAAGGTCGGAAAAACCAGCGTGGCCACGCCGAGGCCTTCCAGAATGCCCAGCAGTTCGGCCAGCAGCGCGCCCCGCCTGAGGGCGGGCAGGCCAAAGGTCATGTCCGTGTGGACGTACAGCACATCGCACTCCGCCGCGCCCACACGCAGCAGGGCTTCGCGCAGGCGGCCGCCGCTTACCTCTTCGTGCGAGCCATGGAACAGAATTGTGTTCATTCGAGTTTCTCCCAAAGGCTTTTGCAGCCGTCAGGCGCCAGAGCCTGAACTCTGATTGCCCCCACATATGACTTCGGAAATACCGCCCTAGAAACGGGGAAAATGCTCGCCCCCGTCCACAGTGAGAATCTGTCCGGTGAGGTACGATGCGTCATCGGACAGCAGAAAGCGCACAATGCGCGCGACGTCCTCCACCTCTCCCGGGGGCAGAAGTGTGGCCGGATTCCAGGGAGCGTCCGGCGAGAGGCTGGCAAAGGTGGTTTGCACGATGCGGGTCCGGAAGGAGCCCGGAGCAATGACATTGACGCGGACAGCCGGCGCCAGCTCGCAGGCCAGGGCCATGCCCAGCGCGCTGACAGCGCCCTTGCTGGCGCAGTAGTGGGGCTGATAGCGCTTGCCCCCCTGCGCGATGATGCTTGAGGTCAGGATAATGTGGCGCAGCGCCTGGCCGTTGACCTTTTTTTTGAGCAGGGCGCTGATGATTTCCGTAGCGGAAAAATAATTGACGTTCATCACGCGCAGGCCGACAGAGTACTTGGTTTTGTCCATGGGCAGGACTTCCGTCATGCCCGCGAAATGGACAAAGGCTTCCACCGGCAGCTTCCGCGCGCCGAGCAGTCCGGTAAGGGCGGCCCTCACGGCGTCCGCCTTTTCCAGATCAAACGGAAAGAGAACAACATCCGCGCCGTTGTCCGCGCAGGCCCGGCCGACAGCGGCAAGGCGGCCCTCGTCCCGTCCGTGCAGTATGAGGTTGCGCGTGGCGCTGAGCAGCCTGGCCGTGGCCTCGCCCATGCCCGATGAGGCGCCGGTGATCAGCGTGTATGCGGTGGTGTGCATGGTTCCTGCGTGTTTTTAAGAAGGTTCTTCAAAAGCTGCCGGTCGATTTTTCCGCTGCTGTTCAGCGGCATTTCGGGAATGAAGGTGTAGACCGAGGGCACCATATACCGCGGCAGAACCGCCCCGAGTTTTTGGCGGAGCTCTTTTTCGGGCAGGGGGGAAGCGGACTCGCCTATCAGGACAATCCTTTTGCGTTCCGCATCGTAAAGGGCGCAGCAATTGGGCATGAGCTTGAGGGTGTTGACAACAACATGCTCAATTTCGCCCAGCTCAATCCGATACCCCGAATGCTTGATGAGGGTATCTTTTCTTCCCTTGAAAACCAGTTCTTCGTATTCATTCCAGAAGACAATATCACCCGTCCGGTAGATTATTTCCGGATAGGCCGTGTTGAGGGGGTTTTGCACAAAAGCCGCGGAGGTTTTTTCAGGGTTGTTATAGTACCCCAGGGCCAGTGAAGAACCCCGGACACACAGTTCACCTTCTGTGCCCGGCTCTGTCACAAGCCTGTTCTTGTCATCCAGAACAAGTATGGAAGTGTTTTTTAATGGCCTGCCAATGGGAATGGGCTCATCATCCCGCAAATTCCGCTGAATGACATGGTACACGCAGTCAACGGTAATTTCCGTGGGCCCGTAGAGATTGACAAAAAGCACATCCGGCAGATGCCGGCGCCAGTAATTAAATTTTGCCGTGGGAAACACTTCGCCGGCAAACCACACCTTTTTCAGGGTCGGCAGGGTAATTTGCCGCAGCAGATCCATGTTGGCGATATTGACCATGATGGTGGGCACCCAGAAAAGGAATGTCACCTTTTGCCGGGCCAGAAGTTCCAGCATGCGTATGGGAAAGGCCGCGTACGATTCCGGGATCAGGATAAGAGCGCAGCCTTTGACGGCAAGCAGGCAAAGCTCAAAGCTGTAGTGATCAAAAACAACAGGCGCCAGACTGCCGACAGTTTCGCCGTCATCCACAAGCCCTGCGGCGCTGACAGATTCCACATAATCAATAAAACTGCGGTGGGTGAGGGCCACCGCCTTGGGAATGCCTGTGGAGCCGGAGGTATTGATGATGCACAGCAAATCCGTATCAATGCACTGCTCGCGCCGGAGCAGAAGGGCGGCGCGCTCTTCCGGCGTCCAGGCCTGGCGGGACGCGGGCTCCGGCTCGAAAATATGCACGTTTTCCGCGCAGGCGGGGGAGTCCTTTCCCGCAATGACCAGGGCTGGCCTCACCTGCTCCAGAATGGCGCGTATCCGTTTTTCCGGATGCCTGACATCCACATTCATATAGGTGTTGCCGCTGTACAGCACAGCCAGCTGCGCTATGACCGCCTCAAGACTTTTGGGCAGCAAAACGGCAATAATCTGCCCGGTTTTTCCGTGAAGCCGTGCGCCGAGCCTGACAGCTTCGGCCACCACACAGTCATAGAGCTGCTGAAACGTGAGGGAGCGGCCATTGTCATAAACCGCCGTTCTGTCGGGGCAGGCCCGCGCGACAGATTCAAATTTTTGCATAATATGGGTCATGTACATACAAAAAATCCTGTCAGCCTATGCCCGCGAGAGGGAAGCGCCGCCGGGCGAGCTGGTGCCGGGCGGCGTCCAGAGCATATGATAAATGAAAACTCCGTCACAGATCTGATTGCTTTCCCTGGCATATTTCACAAGCTTTTCGCGCGATATATCCCGCCAGCCAAAAGCCCGCAGGGCTTTTTTTTCCTTTCTGATATGTTCATACACAAAGAACGCGAGCGCCATGAAAAATCCTTCCCGGCGATATTCCCGGCGCGTCAGGTCATACAGGTTGTGGATCGTATTTTTATGGACATGGAAGTAGCGAAGGCTGGCTATGGTGTTGTTCCAGCGCAGAACCGCGATTTTGCCCTGGCGGATATGTTCCCGGATGGCGGACAATTCGGGAAGGTTATCCGCCACAATGTCAAATTCTTCCCTGAGCAGGGCGAAAATTTCTTCGGCATCGTCAGGCCGGGCAAAGGACATGGCGTCGCGGTACTCGTCCGCATAGGGCCGCATGGCGTTCAGGATCTTTTCCGGAGCGGCCTCAAGCTGCGTGCGCATCAGCTTCTTGGTCAGCCTGAAGCCCTGCTGCCGGAACAGCTCCGCCGCTTCCCCGGCCTGCGGTTCCTTGCCCACGCACGAGCCGCGCAGGGCCAGGGGCCCGTGATAGGCCGCCAGAAGCTGACGCAGGCCGTCCGCCAGCGCGCCGCCGTCCGCGGCCAGGTACAGGCAGTCATAATAGGTTTCGTGGTAGGGGATGAGCAGAAACAGAGCCTTGTCCGCCTCGTGCAGCAGGCAGGGTTTGGCGTCCAGCAGATCGCGCAGGTCGCGGCTGTCCTGAAAAAGATTGGTCAGGCCGCAGCGGGTTCGGGCCTTCAGGGCGTCGTGCGCGGCGGAAAACAGGTCAAGGGTGGCGTGGTGCATGCAAACTCCTAGCAGGCGGCCCCCGCATTGATGGAAAAGGTCGCTCCGCTGATGTGGGCGGCCCCCGGCCCCATGAGATAGGCCGCCATGTGCGCCACCTCTTCCGGCTCGATGACGCCCATGGGCTGATAGCCGCTTTCTTCAAGGCGTTCCACAAAATCGCCCTCGCCCATGGGGTCGGTGACGCTGGCAATCATGGGCGTGTTCACAAAGGCCGGCCGGATGATATTGATGGTGACCGCGCGGGGAAGAAGCTCGACAGCCAGCGTTTTGGCCGCGGCCTCCATGGCCGCCTTGGAGGCCGCGTAGGCGCTGAGGTACCTGTCGCGCCCCAGCGCGGCCAGGGAAGACAGGGTGACCACCCGCAGGGGCTGCGCCTTTTTTTTATGCTTTACCAGCAGGCGCATGAGCTCGACAAAGGCAAGGCAGTTGACCTGCATGCGCTCGGCCATGAATTCGGGGCTTGTGTCGCGCAGGCGGGCGCGCCCCGCCACGCCGGCGCAGTACACGCAGCCGTCGATGCGGCCCCGCCAGTTCCAGGCCTGATCCACCACGGCGGGCAGGCCCGCAAGATCGCGCAGATCGGCCCGCAGCGGCAGGCAGCGTTCCGCCGGCATGGCGGACATGGTTTCCCTCATGCCCGCCTCGCTGCGGGCCAGAAGGACAATGGACGCCCCCTGGCCGGCCAGCTCGCGGCACACCGCGCGCCCGATGCCGGACGAAGCGCCCGTCACAAGAATAATCTGCTGCGTCATGGGCGTATCCATGGCGTGTGTCTCCATGCCTGTCAGCCGGCGGACAGCGGTTTGAGAAAGTCATCCTCAAAGCGGTTGGAACAG
>JAFLSV010000037.1 GCA_022510785.1 Desulfovibrionaceae bacterium
GCGGACTATTTCGCCAAACTGGTGAAAGAACGCACCAACGGCGAAGTGGATATCCAGGTTTTCCCGTCCAGCCAGCTCGGCAACCAGCGCGACCTGGTGGAAGGCCTGGTGTTCGGCACCGTGGACATGACCCTCACCGGCACCGCGGTCATGGGCAACTTTGTGCCCGAAGTGGCCGTGTTTGACCTGCCCTTCATCTTCCGCGACATCCCCCACGCCTACAAGGCGCTGGACACCGTGGGCATGGAGCTGTGCAAGCTGGGCGAAAAGAAGGGCATGATCACCCTGGCCATCTGGGAAAACGGCGTCCGCCACATGACCAACAACCGCAACGCCATCCGCAAGCCCGAGGACATGAAGGGCCTCAAGATCCGCGTGATGGAACAGCCCGTGTACATCGAAATGATGAAGGTGCTCGGCGCCAGCCCCACCCCCATGGCCATGAGCGAACTGTACACCGCCCTGCAGAAGGGCGTGGTGGACGGGCAGGAAAACCCGCTGGCTCACATCGCCTCCAAGCGCTTTGACGAAGTGCAGAAGTACATCTCCCTCACCGGCCACACCTACGCGCCCGAAGTGGTGCTCATCAGCACCATCGCCTGGAAGAAGCTCAGCCCCGAACAGCAGGACATCGTGCTCAAGGCCGCCGAGGAAACCCGCGACTGGCAGCGCCAGCTCTGCCGCGACTCCGAAAGCGAGTTCATGAAGGCCATCCTTGAGCGCGGTCATGCCCAGGTCAACGACGACGTGGACATCGAAGCCTTCATGAAGGCCACCGCCCCCGTGTACAAGCTGTACACCGACAGCTTCGGCGACGAAACCATCAAGGCCATTCAGGCCATCCAGTAGGCTTTGCGCGGGCCGGGTTCCCCATCCCTTCCGCCTTCCCCGTTCCCGGAGAGGGCGGGGGGGACGGGCCGGCCCCTGTCCCCCCCGCCGCGCGGACGCGCGTGACCGGACTGCCCTGAACCGCCGGCGGGGCCGGACGGCCGCCTTAAACTTGTGCGGCCCACGGAGACTGCCCATTCACGGAGACTGCCCATGACCAGGCTGCTGAACCTCATCGACGCCCTTTTGAAAAAGCTGACGATTGTCTGCATCGCGCTCATGCTCATCATCGTGTTCGCGCAGGTGATCACGAGGTACTGCTTCAACTACACGCCGGTCTTCGGCGAGGAGCTGTCGCGCTATCTTTTCGTGTGGACGGTGTTTCTGTCGCTGCCGCTTCTGGCCCGGGTCGGCGGGCATATGGCCATCGAAACCCTGACCAACCGCCTCAAGGGCGCCAGGCTCAAGGTCTGCCGCATCATCGCCGACATTTTTTCCCTCATCTTTCTCGCCATCATGGTGTGGAACGGCTGCAAAATGGTCATGCTGGCCCACTTCCAGACCTCGCCGGCCATGATGCTGCCCATGTCCTATGTGTACTGCGTCATTCCGTTCGGCTGCTTCGTCATGCTGCTGTATACCATTGAAAATCTTATGGGCCTGCTCCGCACCCCCGCGGACGAGGTCAGGTAGGAGGCGCGCATGACACTGGCACTGTGGGTCATTCTTTCGTCCTTTGCCGTCATCCTGGCCAGCGGCGCCTCCATCGGCGTGGGCCTGGGCCTGTCGTCCGCCATCACCATGTCCACGGTCATGGGCACGCCGCTTATCGCCGTGGTGCAGAAAATGTTCACCGCGGTGGACTCCTATTCCTTCCTGGCCGTGCCCTTTTTCATGCTGGCCGGGGCCTTCATGTCCGACGGCGGCGTCACCCGCCGCATTGTGGATTTTTCCATGTCCCTGGTGGGCGCGCTGGCCGGGGGTCTTGCCCTGGTGGTGGCCGTGGCCGGCATGTTTTTCGCCGCGCTGTCCGGATCGTCCGCCGCCACCACCGCGGCCATCGGCTCGGCCATGATTGATGAAATGGAGCGCCGGGGCTATCCGCGCACCTTCGCGGCCGCCGTGGTGGCCTCGGGCGGCACGGTGGGCATTGTCATTCCGCCCTCGGTAACGCTGGTGGTGTATGGCTCCATCGCCAACACCTCCATTGCCGACCTGTTCATGGGCGGCGTGATTCCCGGCCTGTTCATGGGCGTGGTCATGTGCCTGGTGAGCTGGGTCATCTCCAAGAAAAACGGCTATAAGGGCGAAGGCAGCTTTTCCCTCATGCGCGTGCTTCGCTCGTTCCGGGAGTGCGTGTGGGCGCTCATGATGCCCGCCATCATTCTGGGCGGCATTTACCTTGGCATTTTCACCGCCACCGAGGCCGCCGCCGTGGCCGCCGTGTACGGCGCGTTTGTGGGACTGTTCATTTACAAGGAACTCAAGTGGAAGGATCTGCCCAACACACTGCTTTCCGCCGCCAAGAGCACCACCATGATCATGTTTGTGGTGGGCGCGTCCAACGTGTTCGGCTGGATTCTCACCTGGGCGCAGGTGCCCCACATACTGGCGCAGCAGTTCGCCAGCATCACCAGCAATCCCTTTGTGTTCCTGCTCATGGTCAACGTGCTGCTGCTCTTCATCGGCATGCTGGTGAACGCCTCGGCCGCGGTGGTCATCGTCACGCCCATTCTGCTGCCGGTGGCCATGGGCCTGGGCATTGATCCGCTTTTCTTCGGGGTCATGATGGTGGTGAACCTGGCCATTGGCTGCATTACGCCGCCGGTGGGCCTGGATCTCTTTGTGGTGTCGTCCATCACCAAGATTTCCGTGGACAAGATTACGGTGAAGGTCATGCCCTATCTCATCGCGCTGCTGGCGTCACTGCTTATCATGACCTACTTCCCGGGCATCATCACCTTCCTGCCCGGCCTGATGCATCACTAGACGGAAGAACGCGCGCCGGCCGGTTCTGTCCGGTGGCGCCAATCCCCTCCCGTCCCGTGAAATCCGGAACAGCGGAAGGCGGGGTCATTCTCCCTCAGGCGGAGCGAGCCGCGGGCGTCAGTCCGCGGCTCGCTCGCATGCGGATTTTTGCCCGGCCGGCCCGGGGTTTCCGCCGCCTTTAAAGATTCGTTCATAGTTCTCACGCCGCCGGGGCTATTTCGATGCGGTTCTTGACTTGTGCAGGGCGGCCGGCCGATTGTATAGAAAAAGCGCAAGCCCTCATGGGTTCCTGACCCGGGAGCCCCCTCCCGGCCTGCCGGGGGCAGACGGACGGGGAGCGCCAACCATACAGGAAGCTTCGATGAAAAAAATCCGCACCTTCCTCTCCCTTGGTCTCGTCATCGTTCTGCTTGCGGCGGGCGGAGCCTGGCTGCTTCTGTCCGGCAAGGGCGACAACGTGGAGTATCTCACCGAAAGCGTGCGCGTGGCCGACATTCGCAAGGTGGTCAATGCCGCCGGCGAAGTGGGCGCGGTGCAGCTGGTCAGCGTGGGCGCGCAGGCCTCCGGGCAGATTGAAAAGCTCTACGTCCGGGTGGGCCAGCAGGTACGCCGGGGCGACCCCATCGCGGACATTGATTCCACCACCCAGCGCAACGAGCTGGCCATCAATCAGGCCAAGCTGGGCACCTATCAGGCTCAGCTCGCGGCCCGGCGGGTGGCGCTGAAGGTGGCCCAGACCCAGCACAGGCGCGAGGCGGAGCTTCAAAAAAGCCATTCCACCTCGCGCGAAAGCCTGGAAGACGCCGAAAATGCCCTGGCCAGCGCCCAGGCCGCCGTGACCGAGCTGGAATCGCAGATCCAGCAGGCCCAGATCGCGGTCAACACGGCGGAGACCAACCTGGGCTACACCAAGATTCTGGCCCCGCTGGACGGCACGGTGGTGGCCGTGCCCGTGGAGGAGGGGCAGACCGTCAACGCCAACCAGACCACGCCCACCATCGTGCAGATTGCCGACCTCTCGCGCATGGAAATCCGGATTGAAATCGCCGAGGGCGACATTACCCAGGTGAAGCCGGGCATGGGCGTGGAATACAGCACTCTGGCCGAACCCGGCGTCACCCGCCGGGCCGTGCTGGACTCCATCGACCCCGGGCTCACCACCTTAAGCGACGGCAAGTATGACAGCGCCTCGTCCAGCTTGGACAGCGCGGTCTATTACTACGCCAAGGCCGTGGTGCCCAACCCCGACGGCGTCCTGCGCATTGGCATGACCACCCGCAACGTCATTGAGGTGGCCAGCGCCCGGCAGGTGACGGTGGTGCCCGGCATTGCCCTGTTTCAGCGCCCGGACGGCCGCTCGTACGCGCGGGTGCTCCGGCCCGATGGCAGGGTTGAGGAGCGTGATGTGGAAACCGGGCTTGCCGACGCCATGCTCACGGAAGTGAAGTCGGGGCTTCAGCCGGGGGACAGGGTGATTTCCGCCCAGATGAGCGGCGCCGAGGCCGCGGCCGCCGCCGCGAACGGCCCCATGCCCAGAATGCGGAGGTAGCATGAGCGCCATCGAGCTGCGCCACATCAACAAGTATTACGGAGAGGGAGAAAACCGGGTGCGCGTGCTCCGGGACATCAACCTCAGCATCGGGGAGGGCGACTTTGTGGCCATTATCGGCCAGTCGGGCTCGGGCAAGTCCACGCTCATGAACATCATCGGCTGCCTGGACAGTCCCAGCGACGGCGTGTACCTGGTGGACGGCGTGCCCGCCGCCAGCCTGGACGCCAACGGCCTGGCCCGGCTGCGCGGGCAGAAGTTCGGCTTCATCTTTCAGCGCTACAACCTCTTGAACAGCCTGAACGCCGTGGACAATGTGGCCCTGCCCGCCGTGTACGCGGGCATGGCCCCGGACGAGCGGCGCGGGCGGGCGGGGCGGCTCCTCAGCGATCTGGGCCTTGCTGAAAAGCTCGCCAAGCGGCCCAACGAGCTGTCGGGCGGGCAGCAGCAGCGGGTGAGCATTGCCCGCGCGCTCATGAACGGCGGCGAGATCATCCTGGCCGACGAGCCCACCGGCGCGCTGGATTCCGCCAGCGGCGAGCATGTCATGGATATTCTCATGCAGCTCAACGCCCGGGGGCACACGGTCATTGTGGTCACGCACGATCGGCACATTGCCGGTTTTGCCCACCGCGTCATCGAGATCCGGGACGGCCAGGTCATCGCCGACACCCGCGCGAGGCCCGCGGCCGCTCCGGAGCGCGGGGCCGCGCGCCGCCGCCCGCGCGGGCGGCTGCTCTTCCAGAAGGATCAGTTCATGGAATCCCTGGCCATGTCGGTGCAGGCCATTTTTGCCCACAAGCTGCGCTCCATCCTGACCATGCTGGGCATCATCATCGGCATCGCCTCGGTGGTGTCCGTGGTGGCCCTGGGCCGGGGCTCGCAGCAGAAAATCCTGGCCGACATCAGCTCCATGGGCACCAACACCATTGATATCATGCGCGGCACGGGCTTTGGCGACCGCCGGGCCGGGCGCATCCGCACCCTCACGGTGGAGGATTCGGACGCGCTGGCCGGCCAGAGCTATATTGCCAGCTCCACGCCCACCACCACGGCCAGCGGCACCATCACCTGGCGCAATCTTGACCTGACGGGCCGCCTCAACGGCGTGGGCGAGCAGTATTTTGACGTCAAGGGGCTGGAGCTGGCCTCCGGCCGCAACCTGACCGGCCGCGACGTGCAAAGCGGGGCCGCCGTGGTCATCATTGACGAGAATACCCGGGCCAAGCTCTTCCCCGGCGGCGAGGACCCCATCGGGCAGGTGCTTTTGTTCAACCGCCAGCCGCTGGAAATCATCGGGCTGGCCAAAAAGCAGAACGCCAGCTTCGGCCCGGCGGACACCCTCAACCTGTGGTCGCCCTATACCACGGTGATGAACCGCATCAGCGGCGAGCGCTTCATTTCGTCCATCACGGTGAAGGTGCGGGACGACGTGAGCCCCCAGGTGGCGGAGCAGAACCTCACCCGCCTGCTCACCGTGCGCCACGGCGGCACCACGGACTTTTTCACTGTTAATTCCGACAGCATACGCCAGACCGTGGAAAGCGCCACCGGCACCATGACCCTGCTTATTTCGTGCATCGCCTTTATTTCGTTGCTGGTGGGGGGCATCGGAGTCATGAATATCATGCTGGTGTCGGTGACCGAGCGCACGAGGGAAATCGGCGTGCGCATGGCCATTGGGGCGCGGCAGGCCAACGTGCTCCAGCAGTTTCTCATCGAGGCGGTGCTCATCTGCATCATCGGCGGGGCGCTGGGGGTCTTTGTGTCCGCCCTGGTGGGCCTGGTGTTCAACAGCCTGGTGGAAAATTTTCCCATGAGCTTTTCCGTGGGGTCGGTGCTGCTGGCGCTTCTGTGCTCCACCCTCATCGGGGTGATTTTCGGGTACATGCCCGCCCGCAGCGCGTCACGCCTCAATCCTGTGGAAGCCCTGGCGCGGGAGTAGAACATGAAGCTCTGCACGCTGCGGCGCGCGCCGCGCTGCCTGATTCTGTCGGCCTTGCTGGCCCTTTCTGCCGGGCTTTCCGGCTGCGGCGGGCGCGGTTATGAGATGCCGCCCGGCGGCCTTCTGAGCCAAAGCGAGGTGGAAGAGGGCTGGATGGTGGATCGCGCCTGGTGGAAGGCCTACAACGATCCCGTTCTGGATTCTCTGGTGGATACGGCCCTCGCCGCCAACGTGGATCTGGCCAAAAGCGGTCTGGCTGTCCGGCGGGCGCTTTTTCAGGCCCGGCAGGCCGGGGCGGAGCTGTGGCCCGAGCCCTCCGCCGGGGGCAGCGCGGGAAGCCGGCTGAACACCCAAAGCGGTGAATCCTTCCGATCCTACGGGGCCAGTTTTGATATCGGCTACGAGCTGGATCTGTGGCGCCGCCTGAGCGACGCCGCCGCGGCCCGGGACTGGGAATACCGCGCCAGCGAAGAGGATCGTGAAAGCGTGCGCCTGACCCTCATTAACCGGGTGATCAACGCCTATTACCAGCTTCAGTATCTGCGGGCGACCCGCGAGCTCACCCGGCGCAGCCTGGACTTTTACGAGGAGCTCTTCCGCATCGTCAGCGACAAGTTCCGGGCGGGCAAGGTGGACGGGCTGGAACCTGTCACCGCCGAGCAGTCCGTGCTGGCCGCGCGTGCCAGCCTGACGGATCTGGAAACGCAAATAGGCGATACGGAGCAGTCTCTGCGCGACCTGCTCAACCGGAGGCCGGACACGAATCTGGACATTCCGTCCGTGGATCTGCTGAAGGTGCGCCCTCCCCGGCCCAATCCGGATGTGCCCCTGTCCGTGCTGGGGCTGCGGCCCGACGTGCGCGCGGCGGAATACCGCGTTCAGGAATCCTTCAGCGACTGGCAGGCGGACAAGGCCTCCCTGTACCCGTCCATCAGTCTGGGCGGCGGCCTCAGCGCGTCTTCGGACAGCGCGGACAACCTGTTCCGGGTGCCCTTCCTGGCCGGCACCGTCAGCCTGCGCCTGCCCTTTTTGCAGTGGAACACCCTGCGATGGAGGCTGCGCATTTCGGAAACCCAGTTTGAGGAACGCCGGCTGGACTTTGCCAAAACCCTCACCACGGCCCTGAACGAGGTGGACGGCTACTGGCGGGGCTGGCGCAACGCCGTGGAGCAGCTGGACACCATGAAGAAGAAGCACGAGGCCGATGTGCGCATCGCGGCCTACCGTGAACGGCGCTATCAGCTGGGCGCGGATGAGCTGAGGGACTGGGTGCAGGCGCTGAACACGGCCAACGATTCCATGCAGTCCGTGATTCGGGGGGCCTATACGGTCATTGAGCATGTCAACGCCGTATTCCAGGCCATGGGCGGACGCTTTATGCCGCGGCGGGAGAAACCGGAGATCTGACCTCTTCCGCGTTTGGCAGAACGTTGCGGAATGTGGGCCGTTTTCCATCCGGGGAAAGCTGCGCGTGTTCCCGCATCAGGTTCAGGAAGTGGCGGCGGGGGATTTCCCGCGCCCCCAGGCGCAGCATGTGGGGCGTGGTCTGCTGGCAGTCCAGCAGAAGGAAATCCTGCTCCCGCATACAGCGGATCAGCGTGACCAGGGCCGCCTTGGAGGCGTCGGGCCGGGTGTGGAACATGGACTCCCCGAAAAAGATCCGGCCCAGGGCCACGCCGTACACGCCGCCCACCAGTTCGCCGTTCAGCCAGCATTCCACGGAATGGGCCAGGCCCTGGCGGTGCAGCCCCAGATAGGCGGCAATCATGGATGACGTCAGCCAGGTGCCCCTCTGGCCGGGCCGGCGCATGGCGGCGCAGCTGCGGATGACCTCAATAAAGGCCCGGTTGATGGAAAAGGAAAAGGCGCCCCGGCGCAGGGTTCTGGCCAGGCTGCGGGCTATGTGCAGCTCGTCCGTGAAAAGAACGCAGCGGGGATTGGGCGACCACCACAAAATAGGCGTGCCCTCATGGTACCAGGGAAAAATACCCTGGCTGTAGGCCTGAACCAGGCGTCTGGAGCTCAGATCGGCCCCGGCGGCCACCAGACCGGTCGCCAGCCACTCTCTCTCCGGCGGAAAGTCCGCGGGCGAGCCCTCTGGTATCATCCGTACCGACTGTCGGCCCTCGGGCAGATCCACGGCCAGCTCCACGGGCGGCTCCGCATTCGTGCGCCGTCTGCGCGTTCTGTCCCGTGCCGGGGATTCGGGCCTGCTCATGATGCACCCTCCAAGGCGAAGCTCAGGTGTTCGGCCTCGGGAGAATCCACGCTCACCCGCACCAGGCCGCCCTTGCCCGGGCTGTCCGCGCCGGTCTTCGGGTCGCCGAACAGCACCAGGCGGGCCAGCTCGTCTTCCAGCTCGGCGCGAACCACCCGCTGCAGGGGCCGGGCCCCCAGCCGGGCGTCAAAGCCGCGCCGGGCCAGCCAGTCCCGGGCGTCGGGCTCCAGGATGAGTTTCAGCTTTCTGGCCTTCAGGGAGGCGGCCAGCTCGCTCACGGCCTTGTCCACAATGCGCCCCATGAGGCCGGCTGTCAGGCTGTGGAAGGGAATCATGGCATCCAGGCGGTTGCGGAATTCGGGGCTGAACTCGTTTTCCACGGCCCTGCTTCCGCGCTGCGCGGCGTCGCTGGCCCCGGTAAAGCCCAGGGGGGATTTTTCCATGTCCCGCGCGCCCGCGTTGGTGGTCATAATCAGGATGATATTGCGGAAGTCGGCCTTGCGGCCCGTGTTGTCGGTGAGGGTGGCGTAATCCATGACCTGAAGCAGCACGTTGTGGATGTCGGGGTGGGCCTTTTCCACCTCGTCCAGCAGCAGCACGGCATGGGGACTGCGGCGCACGGCCTCGGTGAGCAGGCCGCCCTGCTCAAAGCCCACATAGCCCGGAGGCGAGCCGATGAGCCGGGCCACCGCGTGTTTTTCCATATATTCGCTCATGTCAAAGCGCAGAAAGTTCACCTTGAGCAGATCGGCCAGGGCGCGGGCCAGTTCGGTCTTGCCCACGCCGGTGGGCCCGTGGAACAGGAAGGAGGCGGCGGGCCGATCCGCCCGGCCCAGCCCCGCGCGCGAGCGCATAATGGCCCGGGTCACGGCGTCCACGGCCTCATCCTGCCCGAAGATGCGGCTGCGCAAAGCATCGGCCAGGCCGCGCAGGCGCTCCTTTTCGCCCCGGTTGACGGAGCTGACGGGAATGCCCGCCATGCGGGCCACCACCCGTTCCACATCCTGCCCGCTCACCGCGCTTCCCGGCCGGAAGCCGGGCCGCAGGCGCACGGCGGCGCCGGCCTCGTCCATAACGTCAATGGCCTTGTCGGGCAGGGGGCGATCCTGCACATAGCGGGCCGACAGTTCCACGGCGGAGCGCAGGGCGCCCCGGGTGTAACGCACCTGATGGAATTTTTCGTAATGGGGCTGAAGCCCGCGCACGATGGCCAGGCAGTCCGCGATGGACGGCTCGCGGATGTCCACGCGCTGAAAGCGGCGGGCCAGGGCGCGATCCTTTTCGAAATGATTGCGGAATTCCTCGTGGGTGGTGGCCCCGATGCAGCGCAGTTCGCCCGTGGCCAGCACGGGCTTGAGCAGGTTGGAGGCATCCATGCTGCCGCCGTTGGTGGCTCCCGCGCCCACAATGGTGTGGATTTCGTCAATGACCAGCACCGCGCCCGGCTTCTGCCTGAGTTCGCTGACCACTGCCTTGATGCGGGCCTCGAAATCGCCGCGGTACTTGGCGCCGGCCAGCAGCGCGCCCATATCCAGGGCGTAGACCGGCACATCCCGGAAGGCTTCGGGCACCTCGCCCCGGGCGATGCGCAGGGCCAGGCCCTCGGCCACGGCGCTTTTACCCGTGCCCGGTTCGCCCACCAGCAGGGGGTTGTTCTTGCGCCGCCGGGACAGCACCTCGATAATGCGCCCAAGTTCCTTCTCGCGTCCCACCAGGGGGTCGACAGCGCCCGCGCGGGCCCGGGCCACCAGATCCACGGCATACTTGTCCAGGGCCGAGGCGGCCTCGTGCCGGTCGGCCGCGTCGTCAGGGCGCGCGCCGGGCCGGGGATCGGAGTCCCCCTCCTCCTGGCCCTGCTGGCCCGCCTCGCGCAGGGCGGCGGGCAGTTCGTGCGAAATGTACTCCAGCACGGTCAGACGGCTCACATCCTGCCGGCGCAGAAAATACACCGCCCAGCAGTCCTCTTCCTCAAACATGGCGGCCAGCACGTCGCCCACCTCGGCCCGGACACGCCCGGCCGAGCGGATCTGCCGGATGGCCCGTTCAAGAACCCGTTCCACGGCCACGGTCTGCACCACCTCGCCGTCGTCCATGACGTCCTGCGTGGCAAGGAAGGTGTTGAGATAGCTGTCGAGCTGACGGCGCAGCTCGGCAAGGTTCACGCCGCAGCCTTCAAGAATAAGCTTGCCCACGCGCTCGTGCGTCATGGCCAGCAGAATATGTTCCAGAGTAAGGCATTCGTGGCGGCGGCCGCGCATTTCCATGACGGCCACGGCCAGGGTCTGCATCAGCGAGCGACCCATCATCGCGTCATCCTCCATAGCGAAGCGGGCTTTCGCGGCGGAGCCGGTTCCGGCGGGAATCCTGTCCGGCGGCGGAACCGGGAGCGGCCCGCGCTGTCCTTTCCACGTCCTGCCGCCCGGCGCCGGCCTATTCCTTTTCCATGGTGCACAGGAGCGGAAAGCCCGCTTCCCGCGCCCGTCCGGTCACCTGACGGATGCGCAGCTCCGCGATTTCACGCGGATACATGCCACACACGCCTGTGCCCTTCTCGTGGACGGAAAGCATGATTTCCGCCGCCTCTTCCGCGCTTTTGCGGAAAATGTCAATGAGGATCAGCACCACAAATTCCATGGTGGTGTAATCATCGTTATGCAGAAGGACGCGGTACAGCGCGGGCTCGCGCAGCTCGTCCCGGGTCAGGATGCCGGATTCATGCTCCGGCCTGTGATCATCGCGTGGTTCGTCCATACCCGCTCCAGGGCGCGGGCACACCGGCCGGGCGGCCTGAAGCCGCGCCCGGAGCCGCCGGAACATGCCAGCACCGCAAACAGAATAAGACGCCCCGCCCCGCAAGGCAAGGGAGGGGATGATGGTTTTAAGCCCTTGGCTTCATGAAGCTTTTGAAAAAATTTTGCGGGAAGTTCACGAAGAGGCGGATGCCCGGCATGAAAAGGGGAAAAGCCGCCCGCGCCGGCCGGGCCAGGGCGGCCAGGGCCAGGACGGCCGAAAGGCCCATGCCCGTGAGCGCCAGCCAGGGCGCGGCCAGCGTCCCGGAGGCAAAGCCGCACAGCCCTCCGGTGGCCACCCCGGCCAGCCACAGCGGCCGGCGCACGGGCCGCCGCCCGTGCGCCATGACGGCCACGCAGAGCGGAACCACCACCCCCGGCGCATAGACCGAATAGGCGGCCAGCAGAAGGCCGATGATGTCGCTTCGGAGCAGGGCCACCCCCAGCGACAGCCCCCCGATGAGCAGAATGAAGACCCGGGTGCGGCGCACGCTTTCGCGGCGCAGGAAGTCGTGTTCCAGAATGGACGCCGCGCTCATCAGGCAGGTATCCGCCGAGGACACCAGGGCCGACACCAGCCCCAGCCCCAGCAGCAGGGCCAGGGGCGCGGGCAGATACTCGCGGATAAGGGCCACCAGAGCGCCGTCGCGCACCCCGCGGGCCGCGGCCCACTGTCCCAGGGCCACGACGATGAGGCCGAACAGCATCAGCAGCGCGGCGGCCGCCGCGGTGGAGCGGCGGGCCGTGGCGCCGTCCCGCGCGGACAGGTTGCGGGAAAAAATATCCGGCCCGCAGAAGTAGCTGCCCCCCACGAGCAGCAGCAGGGAGGCCAGATCGCTCCAGCCGAAGCGATCATTGAGGGGTTCCACCCCGGCCAGCCATCCGCCAGGGCCCTCACCGGACGAGGCATAGAGCCACACGCAGGCGGCGGCCATGCCGCCGCACACCAGGGCCGCCTGCAAGGCGTCGGTGCGCAGGACGGACAGCTGCCCCCCCGCCGCCGTGTAGAGGATGATCAGCGCGGAGACCAGCGCCAGCAGGGCGCGGGTATCCTCCTGACCGGTGAGCGCGGCGAGAATCCGGGACAGGGCCGTGAACTGGGCGGCCACAATGCCCGTCCAGGTGACGGCGATGATAAGGCCGGTGAGAACGCGCGCCTCCGTCCCCACGGTCAGGCCGGCCACATCGGGCAGGGTGCGGGCTCCCAGGCCGCGCACCCGCGCCGACAAAAGCCAGGCCTGGAGCAGCAGGCCGGCGGAGCCCACGCCCAGCCACCAGAAGGCCGGAAAGCCGATGCTGAGCGTGAGGTCGGCCAGGCCCAGCGTGGCCGAGCCCCCCAGGATGGAGGCCAAAAGCGACAGGGTGATGAGGCCGCCGCCCTGGCGGCCCCCGGCGATGACAAAGTCGCCAAAGGTCTTCGCGCGCCGCGCGTGATGCAGGCCCACGGCCAGCATGACGGCGATATGGAGCGCCAGGGCGCTGTACATGAGAGTTGTGTTGTCCATGGATGGAACCTGATGCGCGGGGGCGGTCTTGTGTCAGCGGTACAGGGCCAGCAGCTCAGGGGCCGCCCCCCGCGTGCTCCCCTGACAGCTTATGAAGCGCTGAACGGTAAAGGCGCGTATGCGGGCATCGGCATAGAGCGCGCGCGTGACCTGGGTATCGTGATTGCTGATCAGCACGCGGATATGCCTGCCCCGCGCGCTCCGGGCAAGGGCGGCCAGATCGCGCTGATCGTCCAGGCTGAATTCGCGCCCCGCATAGCTGGTGAAGCGCGCCGTGCCGGAAAGCGGCACATAGGGCGGATCGCAGTACACCACATCGTCCCGCCTGAGACTGGCGAAGACGTCCCGAAAATCGCGGCAGACAAAGTCGGTTTTCATTTCCCTTGTCTTGTGGAAAAAATCCGTCATTTCCGCCAGGGGAAAATAGGGTGCCTTGTATTGTCCAAAGGGAACATTGAACTGACCTTTTGCGTTATAGCGCACCAGACCGTTGAAGGAATGGCGGTTGAGATAGACCAGAAGCGCCGCCCGGCGGCGCGGAGCCGCAGAGCTGTTAAATTCGGCGCGAAATTTTATATATTGTTCTTTGGTATTGGTATCAGGAGTGAACAGGGATTGGCAATATGCAATAAAATTTTTTCCTTCCCGCTGGATATGCTGATAGAGATGAATAAGATCCTGATTAGCGTCACAGACCAGTGCGCTTTGGAACGAAACATTCAAATATACGGCGCACGATCCGGCAAAGGGTTCCACAAAACGGGAACCCGCGGGAAGTTCCGGCAGAATCCTGTCAAGAACGCGGTATTTGCCCCCCGCCCATTTCAGAAAGGGCTTTCGCGGCGCGGGGGCTGTCCCGGGTTCGGGCTTCGCTGTGGCGCGGTTCTGGCGTAATGCTGGCATGGCGTTGCTGCGGGGTTGGATGTGCGGTTCCGGCGCGGCCCCGTCATGCGCGCCGCTGGGGCTGGCCGGGGCGCTTTGCCGGGCTGAGCCTCTCTTCCTGACAGCTCTTTTCTTCCCGGCTGAGCCGTTCCTCCAGCCCGGGGTCGGGGCTGACCCGGAAGCTGCCCTCGCTTTTGTCAATGCGCACCATGCCGGGGCCGGCGTTTTTCATGGGGTGGATATACTTGGCGAGGGAATACTGAATATCGGCCCCGGCCGCGTCGCGCAGCGGGCTTTTCAGGGCGGCCAGCGCGCCGGCTTCCATGAGGGTGCGCTCCGGCACCGCGTGCCCGGCGTGGTCGCGCCGGATGATCACATGGGCGCCGGGGCCGTCGGCCGTGTGCAGCCAGTAGTCATGGGGCGCGGCCAGCCTGAGGGCCAGGGCGTTGCCCTTGCTGTCGCGCCCGCGCAGCAGGATAAATCCGTCGCTGCTGCGGAACATCTGCACCTGCCTGGGCAGGGGGCCGCCCGGCCTGTCCCGCCGTCCCGGGCGGGCTGAGGCATCCCCCTTCGCCTGTCCGGGGAGGGGGGCCGCGCCGCCCGTGCCCGCCGCCTCGCGCCGCATGAGCTCGCCAAGGGCGGCGTCCCGTTCGGCCAGAACGGCCTCCCGGCGCCTGGCCAGATGCTCCAGCCCCCGCCTGCCCCGCGCCGCCTGGTGAAAAAGGGCGTCCATATTTTCCCGCACGCTGAGGCGGGGGTTCAGGCTCAGCTCACGCGGGCCGTCGGGGCTGTCCAGCGTAAGGGCGGAGAGCTTGGTGTTCCGGTCAAGGCGGTACAGGCTGGCCTGAAGCAGCAGGGCGTCGGCCTGCCTGTCCCGCATGGCGGCAAGGCGGGCCTGATCCCTGTCCAGTTTGTCCAGCAGGGCGTCCAGGCGCCGCGCTTCGGCCAGAAAGGGTTGCGCCGCCGTCTGCCGGGCCCTGGCCGCCAGGGCGGCATACACCTGGCTTTCGCCCGCCAGGGCCAGGGCGGGCAGGGGGTTGCCCCACACGCTTTCCCTCATGCCGGCGCGCAGCGCCTCGGGCAGGGGCCAGGCCGAAACCTGCCGCTCTCCGCCCGGCCCCTCGTACAGAAAGACATCGCCGCCCCCGGCCTGCAAATCCATAAGCAGGGCCCGGCCCTCTTCCGGCTCCAGGCGGGGCAGCGTGCGGCGCAGGGCCGGGGTGAGCGCGGGCCAGGCGCGCCAGAGCTCGCCCTCGCACAGGGCGGCCGGAGAGGATTCGCGCGGGGCCCCGGGCCAGGCCGGCTCGTCAAAGGCGGGGGCGCTTTCAAACAGGAGGCTGGGCCCCTCGCGCACGTCCAGCAGCAGGGTGACGCCGCCCGACGTTTCCAGATAAAGGCGGCGATCGATCCAGTGGCAGAGGGCGCGCACGATGTGGCGGCCCGAGAGATGCTTGCGCAGGCGCATGACGGGAGCGGGGGGCTGGGCGCCGGCCGGCACGCGGTGGGCGGACAGGAAGAGCAGGGGGGCCTTGCGATCGGCGCGCAAGACCAGATAGCGCTTGGCGGGGCCGCCGGTCTGAAGCCGGCCCCCGCTTTGTCCGGGCGCGGCCTGCGGGCCTGTCCGGGCCGGGTCGCGGCCGCCGGGCTCAAGCCCGTCATTCCGGGCGAGGCCGCCGCCGTACAGGGTGAAAATGCTGACATCCTGATCCGGCTGGTGGATTTTTTCCATACGCGCGCCGCAGAGCGCCGGGATCAGGGCGTCGCACAGGCGTCGGAACAGATGCGCGTCCACAACAGATCAGAAACAGGCCGGGGAGAGCCCGGGGCAGGAGGGGAAGGCGGCTAGCTGCCGCGGATTTCCTCGCCTTCCTCCTGCCGGGACTTGCAGGAGACGCACAGGGTGGTTACGGGGCGGGCCTTCAGGCGGGCCACGCCGATATCTTCGCCGCACTCTTCGCAGATGCCGTACACGCCGTCGTCGATGCGCCGGATAGCCTCCTGAATTTTATGGATGAGCCGGCGCTCGCGATCCCGGATGCGCAGGGTGAAGGAACGGTCAGATTCCGCCGTGGCCCGGTCGGCCGGGTCGGCAAAGGCCGCCTCGCCGTCGGTGAGTTCCTCCAGGGTGGAATCGCCCTTGCGCTGATTTTCCTCCAGCATGGAGTTGAGCAGTTTGCGAAAGTATTCAAGGTCTTCAGGGGTCAAGGTGCCTCCTTGCGGGGACGACGGGAACAGGTCGCCGCGCGTTCGTGTCGTTTTCCTCTATAAGATACAAAAGACGCAATGTAAAGGAAGGGGCTGAAGCGGAACCGCGCCTTCGCGGCCCGTTTTGCCCGGGGGAGGAATTTACGCGGCCCACAGGCTTCGCAGGGCCGCGAGCAGATCCCGGTAGGCGCAGCAGCAGCCCTGGGGCGAGAGATCATCCGCGCGAAAGGCCAGGAAGGGCACCCCGGCGGCCCGGGCCGCGTCGCGGTCGGTGCTGCTGTCGCCCACGAACAGGGCGCGTTCGGGGGGCATGCCCCAGTGTTCCAGCACCAGAAGGGTACCCTCCGGGTGAGGCTTGGGCTGGGCCCTGGCCACCGTGATCACCGGGTCAAAATACTCGGTGAAGTCGCAGTGGGCCAGAAGTTCGGGCATGGTGCTCAGCCGGTTGGTGTGAACGCCCAGCCTGAGGCCCTGGCCGCGGCAGGCGTCCAGCAGTTCGCGCAGGCCCTCGAAGGGCGTCACCAGGGGCAGGATGTCGCGGGTATAGGATACCGAGGCGCTCACCTCGCGCAGGGCGGGGCGCATCGGGGCCGGAATAATGGCCTCAATGGCCTGCGCCACGGTGCTCATGTGCACATAGCGCTCCTGTTCCTCGCTCATGGGGGGCAGGCCCAAGCGCTCGCGCAGCAGGTTGTAGTAATGGATATTGGTCGGGGCGGAATCCACCAGCACGCCGTCGCAGTCAAAGATGATGCCATCCGGCCCCCGCTCGTACAGACGGGACAGAATGCCGGCAAGGGCCGTGGCGTCAAGGCAGGCGTCAGGACAGGGCGAATGGAACATGCGGTCTCCGGTCAAACCCGGGCGGCGGGGCGGGTGGAGGGTGAGGGCCAGGCAGAGGGCCAGACAAAAAGAATATCGCGCTCTGGTGCCGGAACCGGGCCCGCGCTCCGGAGGCGGCCCAGAACCTGGCCCAGGCTCAGGCGCGCGCCGCGCAGTCCTTCACACGCGCAAAGGGGCGCTCCCTCCCCTTCGGCCAGATGGGCCAGGCTTTCGCTCATGTCCCTGTCCAGGGCCAGCACGGCCATGCCCCGGCCTTCATCCGGGGCCGGGGATGCGGATGGCGCGGGCAGAAAGAGCGCGGCCGCAGCCAGCACGGCCCGCCACGGGGGCAGCGGCGGCGGGGGCGCAAGCGCCATGTCATCCGGCCCGGGGCTGAAGGGCGGCGGGTTGCCCTCGCCGAGCAGCCCGGCCAGGGCGGCTTGTTCCCTCCGCGCGCGGAGGGAGAGCTCGCGCAGTTCCAGGGCCTGCTTTTCCTGAAGCCAGGCCAGCAGCAGGGTCTGCTGCGCCGTTTGCCGCAGGCGCTCCAGCCCGTCCGGATCATCGCCTTGCGCATCGTCCGGGGCGCGGGAGAAAGCGGGGTTGGGGAGGGCGGGGGACGGAGCGGCCTGCTCCATGAACCGGCGCAGGGCCCGCCGTTCGCTTTCCGGGAGATCCCGCGGACGATCCGCCGGCAGGCCGGGCAGCCAGCCCGAATCCGCCGCGCGCAGGCGGGCCGCGTGCGTGCCGCCGGCGCCATCCCTGCCCGCGCGCTCGAAATCGGCCAGGCAGGCGGCCGCCTGATCCGGCGTCCAGGGGTAGGCGGGGAGAAAAACCCCGCTCCGCGGGGGGCGGGGCAGGCCGGGCCACAGAAAGAGCGCGCCCTCGGGCAGGAGGGCGGGGCTGACCAGCTCCGGGTGGAGCCTTGGCAGAACAAGATACGAACGGGCGGTGCGCGGCATGGAACCTCCGTGACACACCCATAGTAGACATTCGGAGGCTCCGGCGCAATGGGGGCCGGCCCCGCGCCCGCCCTTGACCTTGCGGGCCTGTCCCCCTATATATATCACTCAGAACATCTGGAGGTTGCCATGTTCGGTATTGGCACGCAGGAGCTTATTCTTATTCTGCTGGTGGTGCTCATTGTTTTCGGGGCCAGAAAGCTGCCGGAAATCGGCGCCGGCATGGGCAGGGCCATACGCAATTTCCGCCAGGCCTCGTCCGAGCCGGATGAAATCGACATCACCCCCAGGGATGCGAAAACGGGCGGCGACGATACCAAGGCCTGATTCCCTTTCTTTTGACTGTCCGCCTTGCGGCACGGCGCGGGCGGGGCACAAACGCGCGAGGAGCTCCCCATGATCGTGGAACAGATTTCCATCTTCCTTGAAAACAAGGCCGGCCGTCTGCTGGAAGTGACCAGTGCCCTGGCCGAAGCTCACATCAACATCCGCGCCCTGTCCCTGGCCGACACCTCCGACTTCGGCATCCTGCGCGTCATCGTGGACGACACCGAAAAGGCCAAAATGGTGCTCAAGGAGCGCGGGCTCACCGTGGGCCGCACCAGCGTGGTGGCCGTGGAAGTGACGGATCAGCCCGGCGGCCTCGATCACATTCTGGGCATCCTCAGCAGGGAAAATATCAACGTGGAATACATGTACGCCTTTGTGCAGCGCGAGGGCAGCAACGCCACCCTTATTTTCCGCTTCGACCGCACCGACCAGGCCCTGGAGGTGCTTCAGGCGCACCATATTCCCATCCTGCCGGCCGAACGCCTGTACGCCTGAGCGCCCTTCCGCCGTTCGAGCGCCTGGCGTTTTTCCCCGTTCCGCCTCCGGCCGCCCGCGTTTTTCCCCGCGGGCGGCCGCCGGCGGAGCGGTTTTTTTGTGCCGTGCCCCGCAGCCCCGGCAAGCCCCCACAATTTCGGGGTCTCACTCCGGGCGGCCTCATCCGCATGGCCCGGCGCGCTATTCTCGTCAGCTCTTAAGGACTGTATTTAAGCCATTCTTGAGAAAAAAAGAGAATTTTTGAGAAAAATTGAGAAAAAAGAAAAATACCCTGTGGATAAAAAAATGGACTTCCTATGGAAAAAAGAGCTTCCGATCAAAAAATGCGTGTCCATTCAGGTGGCTGTGAAAAGGCCAGCAAATCCAGATTTTCAGAAAAAGTAAGTAAAAACAGTAAAATAACTTAAGGCTCCGCTGGGGAAGAGTGGCGGAGGCCATGCCTGCGGGCCCGGTCTTTTTGCCCTAGCCCGCCGGCGGAAAGTGCCGTACACCCCATTCCATGAACGCGACGTGGTCTCAGATTCTTCAGCAATTGCGGCAAAGCCTTCCCGAAGGGGTTGTCAAGGTATGGCTGGAGCCCCTTTCGGCGGATGTCCGCGAGGCTGCCGGGCAGCCGGCCGCGTTCGCCGATGCCGCCTGGGAACTGGTTCTGACCGCGCCCAACGATTTCGCGGCCGCCTGGGTGCGCGACCGCCTGAGCCAGCCCATTCTTCAGGCCGCCGCCGGGCTTTGCGGGTCAGCCCCCGTGCTGACCCTGCTCTCCGCCGCCCCCCGCGGCGGGGACGGGGCGTCCGCCCCGGACGGGAACGCCCGGGCCGTCCTGCCCCGGCCCCTCACGCTTGAGGAGCTGGCCCGTTCCCTGCCCACAAAGCCCGCCGTGCTGGCCAGCCGCGGTCAGCTCGCCCTGCCCCTGCCGCACCAGCCCCGGCCCCTGGCCCTTCCGGGCTGGAAGCATTCCTTTGACGACTTTGTGGTGGGGCCCTGCAACCGGCTGGCCCACGCCGCCGCCTGCACCATGCTCCAGAACTCCGCCTCCTCCCAGGCCGATATCCTTTTTTTGTGCTCCGCCCCGGGGCTTGGCAAGACCCACCTCGCCCAGGCCGTGGGCCGCGCCCTCTGCCAGGAGGCGGACAGGCGCAGCGTGCGCGTGGACTACCTCACCGCCGAGGAATTCACCACCCGCTTTGTGCAGGCCTCCCGCTTCGGCTCCATGGACGAGTTCAAGGAGCATTTCCGCCATCTGGACATGCTGCTCCTGGAAGACGTGCACTTTCTGCGGGGCAAGGACAAGACCCAGGAGGAGCTGCTCTCCACCATCAAGGCCCTGCAGGATCGCGGGGGCCGGGTGGTGCTGACCAGTTCCTTCGCGCCGCGCGATCTGGCCGGGGTGGACTCCCAGCTGGTGTCGCGCTTCTGCTCCGGCTTTGTGGCGTCCATGGAGCGCCCCGGCAGGGAAACCCGCCTGGACATCCTGCTCGACAAGGCCCGCCGGAACGCTGTCATCCTGCCGGATAGCGTGGCCGACATGCTGGCCGAGCGCGTCACCGGCGATGTGCGCCTGCTGGAAAGCTGCGTGCGCAACCTGGCTTTGAAGGCCCGGCTGCTGGGCTGTCCGGTCAACGAGGACATGGCGCTGGAGGTCATCCACAGCGTGGCCAGCAGCCACAGCGAACTGAGTCTGGAAACCGTGGTGGAGCTGGTGTGCCGCAGCTTTCAGCTTTCGCCCGCGCTTCTCGCCTCGCGCTCGCGCCGGCAGGATCTGGTGACGGCCCGCAACACCGCGTTTTACCTTTTGCGCAAGCACACCGACATGACCCTGGAGGACATCGGCCGGCGCTTCAACCGCCAGCATTCCACGGTGCTCAAGGGCATCACTGGGCTGGAGCGCGAAATGAGCCGCCAGAGCCCCCTGGGCCGGCAGATACGCCATACCGTGGAGCTCATCGAGCGTCATTCGGCCAGGGCCTGAAACAATTCGCATCCGGCCGGAGCGGCCATGAAATTTCCGACGCGCCGGCCCCCCTTAAACATTCGGCAGTCGTATGGCGTCCATGGTATGGCGCCTGGCGCGGCGGATAAGGCAGGAGGCGGCGCCCCCTTAAGCCGCGCGGCCGCCGCGCGGGGTTCCGCGCGGCGGCCTTGTGATCCGAAGTTCCGGGCGGGGGCTGAGGGAAGCCCCCGCAAGACAGGGGAAAACGGGGTATGTTTAGCGCTTCATGTTGATCACGGTTTCCAGCATGGTGTCCGGGGTGGTAATGAGCTTG
>JAFLSV010000038.1 GCA_022510785.1 Desulfovibrionaceae bacterium
AGAAATGAACAGAGATGATTCGGTTTTGAGCAGAAATGAATAGAAATGAACAGTAATGAGTAATTATTTATTAAGTGGAATAATTTTGATGGGTTAGACCGGATAACATGAAAGCCTTCCCGGCAAGGCACACACTGACCAGCCTCCGCATCAAGACGCCGGGGGCTGGAACGGAAGCGGGACGCGGCGCACGGCCGTGTCCCGCCTGTCAGGACTACTTGGCAGGGTTTGGCGCTTCGCTGGAAAAGGTCAGCTCATATTTTTGCAGGCACTTCCCGCAGATGGGCAGAGTGTCGGATTCACAGGAATCGTCATCGTCATCCCCATACATATCCCTTTCCCTGGATTTCGCCTCAGCAACGGGAGATGTCATCCGTTCGCCGCACAGGGCGCAGATTTTGCCTGAGCCTTGCAGGAGCTTATTCAGAAGCCTGAGTGCTCCCGATTCTGACCTGTGCCTGAAACCGTCACCTTTGCCTTCAGAGGCGCACAAGGCGTTGCCCTCCAGCGACAGGGATGTGAGCCGCACACGCAGGCCGCTTGCCCTGAAGGCCGTCAGGGCGTGTTCCGCAAAGTCGAGCCAGCCCGCGGGCACTGAAATGGAGACCTCTTCATCCACAAAAAAGTCGGGAAATTTTTCCATAATACCATTTTGGTTATAATTCCGTGTCATAGGAGCTTCCTTCACGGGACAAACCCGCTGTGGCTGAATGTTTTTCTGATTCGGGTTTCTGTCGCCATGTGTCTCGCCGGGATTCACGCCAGGGGCCGTTTCGATTTGCGGCTGTTTGTTTGCCTGTGCCCAGGCGGCCAGCTCGGACAGGGAATGGCGTTCAACCGCGGGCGCGGGCCGGACGGGGTTTTCTTCTGTTTTTGCGCCTTCAATGATGGCCCTGGTGGACTCAAACTCTTCCTGTAAGGTTTCCGTGCCGTGCAGATGGCGGCGTCCGGCGTTTTCATAGCGAATCACAAACGCTTCCCCCGGCCGGAGCGTCTTGAGGTCAAGACCGGGTTCGTAGCGGGCCACCATAGCCTGCGTCATCGGATCATCGGAATAAAACACCACGCGCCCGTTGCAGTTGCTGGTTAACGCCTCGACAGCCGCGGGGTTGAAACTGCGGTGCATCAGCGCGGACATGGATTGGGTGGACGCGAGAAAAATGGCGTTGAACTCCCGTGCCTGGGCAACGAAGCTGACATCAGAAAAGCGGTCGTTCGATAAATCCGCCACCTCCTGATATTCATCAATGCAGACAAAGCACTTTTTCCCCGCGGGAAGACTCATGCCCAGTTCATACACAGCGGCATAGTAGTCGGAAAGGATGGCCCGCGCGAGCGATACGCCGATGGGGCCGGTATCCAGACCGAAGCGCAGGATCGCCACCTTGTTTTCCCGCAGGATGTGCCGCATATCCAGACCAGGGCCGCCAGGCGCGGCAAAATTGTCGCAAATGCCGGGCGCATCCAGAAAGGTCTTAAGCGCCTGCCGGACTCCTTGCAGGTTCCAGGTCATCTGCTGGTCATCCTCAATCGCGGTTCTGGAGTTTTTGTCTCCCATACGTTCCCGGAGCACATGGAAGCGGTTGCTGTCCACGGCGTTCACAAACAGAGACTGTTCCTCATCCTGGCTGTCATAGACACGCGCCTTGAAGAGTTTGTAAAGCTCAAGCGCTTTGGCGGGGTTGTTGAGCATGGCGGCGATGGTGACGACATCGGGGCTGAACATGGGATCAAGCCCGTTCAGATACAGCAGAAGCTGTCCGCAGTCCGCCGCCACGCCAACGCCCCTCATATGCCAGTCGAGGCTTTGGCTGCTGCCCTGGAAGCTTTGAATGGTCAGTGTTTTAAAGAATTCATACATGGCGTAGCGGTCCATGCCCTGGAGGATATTGAGCGGCGTTGCCGTCGGGGCGGAGCCGTATTCCACGATGTCGCCGTCGCGGCCGCATGAGTGGGCCAGCGCCCGCACCTGCCGCCTGACATTGCCCTTGATGTCCACCAGCAGGCCGCAGTGATTGTTCTCCAGCAGATGCCGGGTACAGGGAAGAAAGTAGCATGTTGTCTTGCCCACACCGGTCGTGCCGCAGCCAATCAGATGATGCTTGGCATCAGGGAAGGTGATGCCGCGCCCGGAATCAAAGGTGAGCATACATCCTTCAGCGGGTTTCCCAGATTCCACGCGCTGTTCGGGTTGGGCGAGGAAGCCGATTTGCATGAGAACTCCTTTCAGGCCGGGGTTGAAAAGTGCATCCGGCCTGTGGATATTTTTTAGGGCGTAATTTCATTATTTGCAAGTTAATTTTTTAAGATTGCCATTTAAGCAATGTTTCCCTAGAGTAAACACAAAGACTCTTGAGGTGTATGGATGGAGCCCAATCTTCTCGACTACGATCCAGGCAGGCAGATAGAAGCGGATGCTTACACCAGCGGCATGCTGCCGCGGGAAGAGTACGACCCGGACTGCCCGCTGGCGGCCCTTGTGGCCCTGCTCCGGGCGCGGTGGGACGAGCGGGGTGGATGGGTGTACGGACGCCCTCCCGGGTGCTTCCCCTATTATGTGCTTATGAAATACAGGGATATTGCGCCGGAGTTCTTCCCGCCCCATGACCTGTGCCTGCTCATGGCCAATATCATGCTCCGGTGCATGGCCGGGCATGAGGGCGGGCCGGTGGCCCTGCTGGACTGGGGACTGCTTCCGGCAGCCATCTGGCTTGCGGCCGCGACAGGGACAAAGGGGCGGACCTTTTTCCTGCCGCCGGAGGGCGAGGAGCGGCGCGAGGCGGATTTGCTCATTGAGGATTTGGAGCAGCTTCTGCCGGGAACTGTGTGGCGGCGCAATCCGGGCGAGGACGGAGAGCTGCCGCCCGATGCCTGGGTGCTGGCGTGTGATCCTCTGGCGCATGGCGTCCGTGACCCGAAGTTTCTGAGCCGTCTTGAGGCCATGGCCGGAGGCGTGTTCCTCTGCGGCTGGGGCTTTCTGGGCGTGCGCATCCATGCGCATACCCGTTCTCTCTGGCTGAAGGCCGGCCTTATTGACAGCGTTCTCCAACTGCCCCGGCCAAGGCGGCAGAGCGCGGCCGAATACCCGGCCATCCTCACTCTCCGGCCGCCCGCGCCGGACAGGCCGATCCGTCTGGCCCGTGTTTCCGACTGCGGCTCCGGGCCGGGGGGTCTGGATCAGGCGGCCTGCCTCAGTCTGCTCGACGGCGCGCCGGGCAGCGCCGACACTGTGGAACTGGAACCCAGAGAATCCGCCAGGGACGGCCTTTTCAACCTGACGCCCACCGCCTGGCTGACGCCCGCGATCAGCACCTCCAGCGGACGGACCCTGCGCTCATTCGCGCAGGTGCTGCGCTGCCAGCTTCCGAGAAAACGGCTGACAGAAGAGGAATTGGGATGGTTTGAGGAACTTGGCCAGGAGCCGGACGCGCCCTTTGTGGCCCGCGAAATTTCCCTGAGCGAACTCGATCCCATGACGGGCTTTGTGGACGAATACCGGGGCAATCGGGTCAAGGTGGCCCTGACACGCCTGGGCAAGCAGGGGAAATATCTGCTCCAGGCCAATGACATTGTGTTCGCCTTCCGCGGCTCGGCGCTCTCCGTGGGGCAGGTGGGTTTTGTGGAAGAAGAGGGCGAACCCGCCATCACCGGGCAATCCCTGTGCATCATCCGCGCCCTGCCGGACATGAATCCCATTTGGCTCTATTATTACCTCAAACGGGATCGGGTTGTGCGGTTTATCCGCTCAAAGGCCATCGGCTCCAGCCTGCTCACCGTCAACCTGGAAAGCATCCGGGATATTCCCATGGAATTGCCAGGCAGGGAGGAGCTGGAGTTTATTACCCAGGAGCACCGCAAGATTTCAGAAAACATGGCACGGGTGGCGCAGCTGCACCGGGAATTGCACGGCTCAGTCATGAGGATATGGGAGGAGGGTCATGCCAGGGAGCAAGTCCGCCAGATGCGGGATGAATCCGTCAGGGAGCCTGAGCCACATGGCATCGGGGGGGCTAGAGGCGGATGACGCGGATATATCACAGCACACAAAGGCAGAGCTTACCTTCGAATTTTTTGCTTTGAAAGTCGTAGATGTTCCTAAATTTAATTTTCTTCAGGTGGTGACAGTTTTTCATGGCCAGTAGTATTATTTTTCAAAGACCAGAAACTATTAAAAATTATTTTAAACATCAACCACCATGAATATATACTATATTCAGAACAACATTTATCTTCTTCAATAAGTCCATGTGCAGTCTCATTTCGCAAATTTGGGCCAAACTGTGAACAGTATAATGCTTTAATCTCAAAAGCTAAATTTTCTCCAAGAATTTCTGTTGCTTCTGGAAGATCAATTAATGTATTTAAACTGTTTTCAGACTCAGTTCCATCTTGATTAAGTGTAGATGTCCTAGCTCCAACTTTTTTTAAATTAAATCTTATCATGTTTTCAATTTGTGGTATACCTAAATGAGTATATGTAATAAAATCATTTTCAAACCCAGCATATAAAGCTTTCGTTATTATCAACTCCCTTCCGATAGGCACAATAGAAGAATTTTTCACAATTGAGTAAATATCATTTTTATAAAAATAATGTTCAAGATGTAAAATTCTTTTGGCTGGCAGAATTCTGCCGTGGACAATTACCCCCAAGTGATCTAAATAGATTCGTACCATTTGTGAGAAAATTGCTTCCGCATTTTCCTCTCCAGAAAGGATGCCAAGTGTTTTTGCTACTATTCTACCGTCATTGTTGATTATCATAGACGGGAAGAGTGCAGGGATTGGATATTCTTGTATTTGCTTTATAGCTTTATCCTTTATAGCCTGATAGTTGGCAAAATAATATAAATTTGCAAATGCTAGAAGAGCTTCTTGAATTGTTTTGCCTTTAACTAATTGTTCTGCATCGTTGATTATTTCTGATATACATATTCCTGGAGACTGTACTATATTCATTTCAAGTGAGGCATCTTTGCCAGCATCGGTTCGTAATGCCCATAATTCGGCAATTCTATCATCAATTTTATATTTTGCCCGCTCTTTTCTGGGAACACTTCTGTAGATTTCAATGGCTTTTTCATAAAAATTTATTGCTGCCAGCTTACTTGGATTATTAGCAGCGTATTTCATAAGGCACTCAGCTTGACAGACTAGCATTTCTACTGATTTTTTACTATTATTTAAGATATTGTAAATTTTTGCAGTCTCACTCGCATATTCTTGTGCAAAAGAATTATCATTAGCAAATTCAAAATCTTTAGTTAGTTTTTCCAGTTTTTCAGCAACTTTAAACAACTTTGATTTTTCAATATCACTATCAATTAACAAGTCAGCAAGCCATATTCCAAACTCGCCATCATCAATTTTTGTAGCTAATAAAATGTTGAATATTTTTTCTTTTATTTGGTCTAGTCTATTCCCTGCTCCAGATTTTAGAGTTTTAGATAAATTTATTGCTCGCCTTAAGCAGTCATTACCCCCAGTGACCATTGTCGTAGTATTAATATTGATATTCATATATGAATCAATTGCTGTTAGTGCAAACTCTATCCCTAGTGATCGATTACGAAGCCATAATATGTCAGAAATACGTGCTTTTAACATGTTGTGGTTAATAAACATTACAATTTTTGAAAAAAATAGTATATCATCATTTGTAAAATCTTCAAGAATTACAGAACGTTTTCCTTCAAATAATATTAACGGCTTAAATGGATTATTACGATTATCAGGTTCCAATATCATGGAACAGGCATCCGCTAATAACCATAATATTTTTCCATGCTTTAATTGTCCATTTTTCTTGGCATCTTCTGCTGCTCTATATAATGCGGTCCACATTGCTCGATAATCTTCCAAAGAATCTATCACAGATTCATATCCCGAAGATTTAAAATCTTCAAGAGTGACAGGTAGATCGGCTGGATATCTATTGTGGACCATAGAATGATTCTCCTTTCGTTAACTATAGCAAATTTCAGTATAACTGTCCACAAAAATTAGCTATCCTTCCCATCCACCGGGTTATCGGCAATATTGGATGCCGCGATAGCGGCCCAAAAATGGCTTAATCCTGACATTCCGCACGAATCTATTCAAAGGCAAGAAAAAAGTAGCACAGGTTGTACATTATGACTTCAAAGAATTTTTTAATAATTCAATAGAATTAAGAAATATCTTACATTGAAAAGATGAATATCTTTGCAATACTGCTATCTTGACTATATATTTTCTCTCTGGTAGGGTATCAAAAACGCATACTGGTGTCCATGCCGGTTTTCGAGGCGCGCATCGGGCACAAGTCCTCACCGGAAGGAGCGAGCGGCCATGCTGACAGCGCCTGAAGTCGGCCAGACAGTGCTGGTCAGGGGCAGACCCTACATTGTTGAGGAATGCGCTGTGCAGGCCTTGCCGGACGCGCTTCAGGACTGCCAGCATCTGGTGACGCTTTCCTGTCTTGACGAAAACTCTCTTGACGAAAAACTTCATGTCATCTGGGAGCTTGAGCCAGGCGCGAAAATCCGCGAATCCTCCTCCCTGCCGACTTTGCAGCAGTTTGACGAGCCAGGCGACCTTGACGCCTTTTTGAACGCCGTGCGCTGGGGCATCATCTCCCAGATGGATCACGGCACCATGCAGTCACCGTTCCGCAGCGGCATTGAGCCGGAGGACTACCAGCTTGAGCCTGTGGCGCGAGCCCTGACCATGCCGCGCGTCAACCTGCTGCTGGCAGATGACGTGGGCCTTGGCAAAACCATTGAGGCCGGACTGACCATGCAGGAACTCATGCTGCGCAACCGGGTCACATCGGTGCTCATCGTCTGTCCCGCAGCCCTGCAATTTCAGTGGAGTGATGAGATGCGCGACAAGTTCGGGCTGGAGTTTCGCATCATCAACAGCGAAACAGTTTCCCGCCTGCGCCGTCAGCGCGGCATTCATGTCAACCCGTGGACGCATTTCCCCCGCCTGATTACATCCATCGACTATTTCAAGCAGGACCGCGTGTTCCAGCGCTTCCGCGAGACGCTGCCCCCCGAAGGCGCGGGCACATGGCCCCGACAGTACGATCTGCTCATCGTAGACGAAGCCCACAATATTGCCCCCGCCGGTTCCCTGCACTATGCCAAGCCCTCACTGCGCACAAAGATTATCCGTGAAATCGTGCCGCATTTCGAGCATCGGCTTTTCCTGACGGCCACGCCGCACAACGGCTACCGGGAAAGTTTCTCAGCCCTGCTGGAAACCCTTGACCCGCAGCGTTTTATCCGCGGTGTGACGCCTTCCGCTGAAGCGCTGGGCCAGGTCATGGTGCGGCGTATGAAAAGCGATATTGTCGATTTCGACGGCACACCGCGCTTTCCGCGCCGCGTCATCCATTCGCTGGAAGTGGACTACAGTGAGGAGGAACACAAGGTCCACCAGCTTTTTCAGGAATATTCAAAACTTTGCCTCAAGAATGCGGCCGGCATGGCGCGGCTGCCCTTCCTGGCGCTTCAGTTTGTCCTCATTTTATTGAAAAAACGGCTTTTTTCTTCGCCCCAGGCCTTTGCAAAAACCCTGGCCAAACACGCGGAACACCGGCGGCACAGGGTGGCCGCCGGCCATAGCGGCATATCGTCGCAATGGCGGCTGCCGGAACTGGATGACATGCTGGATACGGAGCAGGATGAAAGCGTTGATGAAATCCTTTCCCAGTCCGCCGCGTCCATGAACAGCCCCAGCGCCGCCGAGGATGAGCTGCTCCGTCAGTTGCAGCACTGGGCGGAACAGGCTGTGGTACGCAGGGATACCAAGGCTGAACGCCTTGTCTCATGGCTCAAGGAAACGCTGTGCCCGGACGGCGCATGGAATGAAACACGGGTTGTCATCTTCACCGAATATATGGACACCCAGAATTACCTGGCGGAAATGCTGACGCGGGCCGGCCTGGGCGGGAAACGGCTCATCTGCCTTAACGGCGCGGTCAACGCCAAAGATCGGGAAGCGGCAAAAGCCGCCTTCCAGGCGCATCCCGCCCAATCCCTGGTGCGTATTCTGCTGGGCACGGACGCAGCCTCTGAAGGTATCAACCTGCAAAATCACTGCTCCCGCCTCATCCATTACGAGATTCCCTGGAATCCAAGCCGGTTGGAGCAGCGCAATGGCCGGGTGGACAGGCACGGCCAAAAGGCCTCCACGGTGGATGTCTATCATTTCGTGGCTGCGGGCCTTGCCGAGAACGCCGCCAAGGGGGATGTGCTTGCGGCGGACTTCGAGTTCCTGTACCGCGTGGCCAACAAGGTGGAGAATATCCGGCAGGACTTGGGCAAGGTGGGGCCGGTCATTGCCGAGCAGGTGGAAAAGATCATGCTGGCCGGCGGCGAAAGCCCCCGGCAGCTCGCCACCACCCAGGCCGAGCGCGACGCGCAGACGGCCCGCGCCGTGCTCAAGATTGACCGCGACCTGCGCCGTATTCTGGATGACATCCACTCCCGCATGGATTCCACGCGCCGCGAGCTTCTGCTTACGCCGGAGCATGTGCGGCATACGGTGGAAGTGGCCTTGCGCCTTGCGCATCAGCCGCCCCTTGAGCCTGTGGATGTGGAAGGCATCCCTCCGGGCCATGCCTTCCGCCTGCCCGCATTCAACGGGGCGTGGGCCGCATGCCTTGACGGCAATGCCCATCCCTTCACCGGGTTGCCGCGCCCCGTGGTTTTCAGTGGTGACGATGCCGCCGGGCGCGATGACGTGGTGCTGGCCCACCTGAACCACAGGCTTGTGGGCATGAGCCTGCGCCTCCTGCGGGCGCAGCTTTGGGCATCGGATATGGAGAGCCGCCTTCACCGGGCGACCTGCCGCGTGGTGCCGACTTCCCTCATTTCCGATCCGGTTCTTGTGCTACTGGGCCGCATCATCGTGGTGGGCAGCACCAGTCAGCGTATTTATGAGGAACTGATTAAGGCCGGGGGGCGCGTGCAGCGCGGGCGCTTCGCCCGCATGGGCGTGCAGGAGCTGGAGGCATTTTGGAACAGCGCCATGTCGCAGGATGCCGCGCCGCAAAGGGCCGTGGCGCTGGAAGATACGGTGCGCGATCTGTGGCCTCTTGTGAACAGGGCCGCCATGCAGGCGCTTGAGGCGCGTCGTGACGAACGCCTGAAAACGCTTGCCACGCGCATGGAACGCCGCGCTCAGGATGAAGTCCGGCGCTTTTCCTCCGTTATGGACGATCTGGAGGCCACCATCCAGGCCCAGCTGAAAGCCATGCAGCACCCCCAGCAGCTGTCATTCTTTGATCAGGAGGAACAGGAAGCCTACCAGGCCGATATGAGTGTGCTTGCGGCGCGTCTGCGGCGCATTCCCAAAGAAAAAGAGGAGGAGTGCCGCCACCTGCTGGCCCGCTATGCGCAGCCGCGCCCGACGCTTTTTCCCCTGGCCGTGCTCTGGTTCATTCCCGCGTCTTTCGCTCGTGGAGGGCTGCGCTGATGTCCGCCGCCGTTGCCGCCGAACACAATGAATGGCTTTCCCTGCTGGATGTTTCCGGCCCCTTTCTGACTCTGCCCGTCCTTCTGCAATACCTGCCGGACGGTCTGGACAAACTGGACAGGGATGCTTTGCCCCTGCTTCGTTCGGCTCTGGCCGTGCGGGATGCGGCGAAAAATCCGGAACAGGCCTGCCGCGAATGCGTCCGCGCCGTGCTGGCGGATATCCTCGGCTATGACGCTTCGGTTCTGGTGGAAGCCGCATCGCTGCCAAACGCCCCTTGCCTCTCCCTGCCGGAAATGGGTGAGGAACTGCTGCCGGATTTCGTCCTTCTGCCGCCACAAGGCGGGGCAGGCGCGCCGCTGCTCGATTTGGACGAACCCGCTCCCGATGTGGCCCCCGAAACAGCTTCGGATGCCGATGCCAGGCCGGAAACTCCCGCGCTGCTGGTGAGCCTTGCGCCGGGCAGCCGTCTGGACGCCCCCATGCAGGGACGCGGCTGTTCTTGGAGTCCGGCCCGGCGCATGGCGGAACTGTGCCGCGCCTCCGGCATTCCGCTGGGCCTGGTGAGCAACGGACGCCAGTTCATGCTGGTGCATGCTCGCCAGAACCGCACCACCACCTTTGTGACCTGGGAGGCCGACCTCTGGCTTGAAGAGCGCATCACCCTGCGTTCCTTTGTCACCCTGCTGTGCCGGAAGCGTTTTTTCGGCATGACGGAAGAAGAAACCCTTCCCCGGCTCATGGAAAAGAGCGCCGAGGCTCAGCAGTCCGTGACCGACAGGCTGGGCGAGCAGGTGCGCAGCGCCATCACCGAGTTTTTGCGCGCCCTGGACAGATTTGACCGCCAGAGCGGCGGAAAATCCCTGCTGGCCGACATCCCCGCCAAGACGCTGTATGAGGCGGCGCTTACGGTCATGATGCGTCTTGTTTTTCTGCTGTCCGCCGAAGAGCGGGGCCTGTTGCGCCTTGGCGAACCCGCCTACGATGACGCCTATGCCGCGTCCACGCTCTGCGGCGCTCTGCGGGAAGAGGCCGACAAGCAGGGCGAGGAGGTGCTGGAATACCGTCACGATGCCTGGGTGCGCCTGCTCTCCCTGTTCCGTGCGGTGCATGGCGGCATTCGTCATGAAAACCTGCGCCTGCCCGCCTATGGGGGCTCTCTCTTTGACCCGGACGCCTATCCGTTCCTTGAGGGCCGGGCGCACGGCACCACCTGGCGTACCAGTCCGGCCAGCCCCCTGCCCGTGGACAACCGCGTCATCCTGCACATGCTGGAATCCCTGCAATTTTTACGGGACAAGCGCGCCACAGGCCGGGATGAGGCCGTGCGCCTCTCCTTCCGCGGCCTGGACGTGGAGCAGATAGGCCATGTCTACGAAGGCCTGCTTGACCGCACCGCCCGCCGCGCCAGGGGCGTACTGCTGGGCCTCGCGGGCAGGGCGGGCAAGGGAGAGCCCTTTGTCTCTCTGGCTGAGGCGGAGGCATGGCGCAGGCAGGGAGAGGACAGGCTGCTGGAAGAGCTGGCGGCCCTGACCGGCTTCACCCCAGCCGCGCTTGGCCGTCCGCCGCGCGGAGAAACGCCCCGGGGCCGGCGGGCGATGCAGGCCGATATGCTCACCGAAGCCGCTGAACGGGATGAGGCTGCCCGTGCCGAGGCCCGCCTGCGCATGGCCTGTGACGGCGATGAAGCCCTCATGGCACGGGTGCGCCCCTTTGCCCGCTTTTTGCGGCGGGACAGTTTTGACCTGCCGCTGGTGGTGCCGGACGGCGGGCTCTATGTGACCGCCGGAACCCAGCGGAGAGACACGGGCACCCATTACACGCCGCGCGCCCTGACGCAGGTGCTCGTATCCGCCACGCTGGAGCCGCACGTCTATGACGGCCCCTCGCGGGGACTGCCGCGAGAGCAGTGGCGTCTGCGCAGCGCCGGAGAACTCCTGTCGCTCAAAATCTGCGATATGACTATGGGATCCGGCGCGTTTCTCGTGCAAACCTGCCGCTACATGGCCGAGCGCCTGCTGGAGGCGTGGGCGCGGGCCGATGCTGAGGCATTAAAGCCGTTCGCCCCCCTGCCCGAAGACGCGGAAGAACGACTTGCCCTTGCCCGGCGTCTTGTGGCTGACCGCTGTCTCTACGGCGTGGACAACAATCCGCTGGCCGTGGAAATGGCCAAGCTTTCCCTCTGGCTCACCACGCTGCAAAAAGAGCGGCCCTTCACCTTTCTGGATCACGCCCTGCGCTGCGGCGACGCCCTTATGGGCCTCACGGACATGCGCCAGCTTGAGGATTTCACCCTGTTCCCCGGGGCCACGCGCGAGCTTGTCTTTGGCTCCACCGATATGCGGGAATCCGTGCAAAACGCCCGGCGGGCGCGCGACCAGCTGGAGTCCATCCCCTCGGATACGCCCCTCAATGTGGAGCGCAAGACGGCGCTGCTGGAACAGTCCAGCGCGGCCACGCGCAAGCTGCGTCAGCGCGCCGACGCCCTCATCATGGCCGTCGTGCAGGGGCGCGGGGACATCACCGAAGACCGGCGCTATGAACTGGTGGACAAACTGCTGGCCCCGGCCTTTACCGAGCATCCTGACGAGATGGATGCCTGGCTGGAAGAGCGGCGGCAGGCCCTCATTCAGGGCAGCGGCGAGGCGCTTGAGCAAAAAGATGAAGACAATAACCCCGGTTTCACTCGCCCCCTGCACTGGGTGCTGGAGTTTCCGGAAATCTTTGACCGGGAGAATCCCGGCTTTGACGCGTTGGTGGGCAATCCGCCCTTTCTGGGCAGTCAGCGTATGCGTGAGGCCCTAGGGCACTTCTATCGGGAATATCTGGTGGAAGTACTCGGGCAAGGTGTGCGGGGGCTTGCCGACCTCGTGGCCTATTTCTTCCTTCGCGCCGCCCAGCTTGTGCGACAGGGCGGGGATTTCGGTCTGGTGGCCACCAATACCTTGGCTCAGGGCGACACCAGGGAAGCGGGGCTGTTGCTTCTTGAACAGGCTGGCAATATCATCCGCGCCGCCTGGCCCGATACGCCTTGGGAAGGTAATGCCACTGTCTGTACAAGCCAGGTTGTTGTCCGCCATCCCGAGGATGCAGCAAAGGTTTATGCGGGTGCGATATGTTTGTCCGATATCTCAGTGAACACGATTTCGTCTTTCCTTAAAGCTGGAGAAGAGGAATGGGAGGCAAAATCTCTTAAAGAGAATTCCGGATTGGCCTTTATCGGCAGCTATGTGCTAGGCGAAGGCTTTTTAATCACAGAAAGACAAGCCCGGCAATGGATTACGGAAGATGAACGTAATGCCAAGGTACTTTTCCCGTATCTGATTGGAGATGACTTGACCAAGAGTCCAAGTCAAGCACCTTCACGATGGGTTATCAATTTTTACGATTGGACTGAAAGAAAAAGTGCTTCCTTTATTGCACCGTTTTCAAAAATTCAAAATGATGTTTACCCTGTACGACAGAATCTTGGAGGAAATCCGACTGCGGAAGGGAGAAAAAAATTTTGGTGGAGATATGGTCGAGATGCCAAAGCTCTCTATCACGCCCTTGGCCGTGGCGATACCTTCATCAACCACCCCAAATTCTGGAAACCATTCCCGCCGCTGGAACGGGTGCTGGTGATAAGTATGGTATCCAAGCACGGAGTATTTTCTTTTGTTCCAAATACTTCCGTTTTTGCCATGATGCTGGTGGTCTTCGCCTCCACCGACGCGGCCCTGTTCGGCCTGCTGCAATCCACAATCCACCATGCCTGGGCACGAAAGATGAGTTCCAGTATGCGAACTGATTTGCGTTACACTCCTTCCAGCGCCTTTGACACCTTTCCTCGTCCGCCGTTCGACCGCCTGAGCGACATACGCGACTGCGCTGAGGCCCTGCACGCCGCCCGCGCCGCCGCCATGCAGCGGGAGCGGATGGGCCTGACCGGGCTGTATAACCATCTGCATGATCCGGAAAGCCGCCTTGCGGATGTGGAAGCCCTGCGCGCCCGGCATCAGGAACTTGACAGGCTGGCAGCCCTTGCCTACGGCTGGAATGATCTGGACATGACGCACGATTTCCGGCAGGTGGAATACTTGCCCGCCAACGACAAGACGCGCCATACCATTGCGGAATCCGTGCGTCTGGAAGTGCTACGCCGTCTTTCCGCGCTCAACCGTCAGCGCTGGGAGGAAGAGCAAAAGTCGTTACCCGATGGAGAGCCAAATACCAATACAAAAAAAGCGGGGCGTTCTCCGCGCGGGAAAGTCAAGGCCAGCCAGGGAACCCTGCTGGAATGAACGATTGTTGTGCCATAGTGCCTATGGCCGACAGGAAGGTGTGCCATGCCCATGAACCATCACTTTTCGGATGCGGAGCTTGAAGCCCTCCTTGACGATCTGGAATCGGATCGCGTGGAGCGCAAGGAATCTTTCAACGGCGGCAATGTGCGGGAGAAGGCGCGCCAGGCCGTATGCGCCTTTGCCAACGATTTGCCTGGCCACAACGCGCCGGGCGTCCTGTTTATCGGGGTGACGGACAAAGGCCGCCCCACAGGGCTGCCTGTGACGGACGCACTTTTGCGTGAGCTGGCCGACATGCACAGCGACGGTAAAATCTTGCCCCTGCCGGTCATGACGGTCGAAAAACGCCGCCTCAAGGGCGCGGACATGGCGGTCATAACGGTGCTGCCGTCCGATATGCCGCCTGTCAGATACGACGGCCGCATCTGGATTCGCATCGGGTCGCGCCGCGCCATCGCCAGCGCCCAGGAAGAACGCATCCTCAACGAAAAGCGCCGGTACAAGGATATTCCCTTTGACATCAACCCCGTGCCCTCGTCCGGTCTGGACACGCTCTCGCGGCTGTACTTTGAAAATGAGTTTTTGCCGGCCGCTTTTGCGGCGGATGTTCTTGAAGCTAACGGGCGCAGCTATGAAGAGCGCCTGGCGTCGTGCAGAATGATAGCGTCGCCTGACGATCCCACGCCGACCGTTCTGGGCTTGCTGGTGCTCGGCATCTCGCCGCAGGATTTCCTGCCCGGGGCGGAAATTCAGTTTTTGCGCATCAATGGCGTCGAACTGGCCGATGATGTCGTGGATGAAGCGCTCCTGCGCGGCAATATAGCCGAACAGCTTCGCTCGCTGCGCGAAAAAATTATGGCCCACAACAGAACGGCCGTGGATATTGTTTCCGGCCCCACGCACAGGATGGAAGCGCTCTATCCCGTGGCGGCCCTTGATCAGCTTGTCTACAATGCCGTACTGCACCGCACATACGAAGGCACCAATACGCCTGTGCGGGTGTACTGGTACAACGACCGCATCGAGATCGTCAGCCCCGGCGGCCCCTATGGCAACGTCACCTGCGAAAATTTCGGCAAGCCCGGCATAACGGACTATCGCAATCCCAACCTGGCTTCCGCCATGAAGACCCTGGGCTTCATTCAGCAGTTCGGGCGCGGCATCGCCACAGCGCGTAAACTTATGGAGCAGAATGGCAACCCCGCTCCCGAATTCAGACCTGACACGCACAACGTTCTGTGCATTGTGAGGGAACGCGCATGACTTGTCCCATCCTCACCTTTTTCAACAACAAGGGGGGCGTCGGCAAGACATCCCTCATCTATCACCTCGCCTGGATGTTTGTGGAAATGGGAAAGCGCGTTGTCTGCGCTGATATTGACCCCCAGGCAAATCTGACAGCCGCGTTTCTGGATGAAGAGCGAATCGGCGACATCTGGGATTCCGAGGACAAGGGAACGACTATTTATCGTTGCGTTAAGCCGCTTTCGGATGTGGAAGACATATCCGCGCCCAGGCTGGTGCCGGTCAACGAGCGGCTTGCCCTTATCCCTGGCGATGTGGGGCTGTCGAATTTTGAAGATGCCCTGTCAGAAGCCTGGCCCAAAAGCCTTGGAGATGCCAATATATACCGTCCACTGCGCATTTTAAGTGCCTTTTGGCAGGTCATGCAGATGGCGGGGCAACAAACCGCGGCAGATATTATTCTTGTGGACATTGGCCCCAACCTTGGCGCTATCAACCGCTCCGTGCTTATCGCCACAGACTTTGTGGTTATTCCGCTTGGCGCGGATCTCTATTCCTTGCAGGGCCTGAAAAACCTTGGCCCCACGCTGCGAAGCTGGCGCAGGCAATGGCAGCGGCGGCGGGAAAACTGGCGGGAAAATTTGGCTGAAATGTCCCCTGTTGACCAAAAGAAATTCGAGAACTTTCAATTGCCCCAAGGCAGCATGCAGCCCTTGGGCTATCTGTGTCAGCAGCATCTTGTGCGTTTGGATCGTCCGGTAAGGGCCTATGACAAGTGGGTACAGCGCATCCCCTCCGTATACCGTGAATGTGTGCTTGAAGAAGCGCCCATTCCGAGTATGAGCCAGGAAGAGGATCCATACTGCCTTGCCACCATCCGGCATTACCGCAGTCTTGTTCCCCTGGCGCAGGAAGTCCGCAAGCCCATTTTCAATCTGACAGGCGGAGATGGGGCCATAGGCAGCCATGCCAACGCCGTGCGTAATGCGCGAGATAATTTTCATGATCTCGCCATGAAAATCACGGAGAAAATGCATACAGACTCTTAACCCTCCTTTAACTCCCAAGGATGCCCCATGCCAACGCCCTATGAACTGCGCGAGGAACTCATCAATCTGCTGCGTCGCGACCTGATGGGGCCTGCTGACGGCGAAGAGGAAGAGCTGTCAGCGTATGAAAACCGGGTGACGCGCCGCTATCCGCTGGGCGGCCTGGCTCCAGGAGGCGCGGCGGCGGGTCATGGCATGGCGTCTTCACGGGATCAGGAATTCTTCGCCGAGGAACCAAGCGGGGAAACAGAGGCCGATACCCTGGCCGTTGACGGCAACGATGGCCCGGAGGCCGGCCCCACGGAGCGCGAGCCCGTTCTTGTGGACAGTCTGTTGCCGTCCTCGGCCGGCTTTTCCTGCATGGTGGATGGTCAGGAGAAAGCCCTGCTGGTGCGCGCCGAATGGGGTCGCTATGAACGCATCACCAGCGCCGCGCAAAAAGACAAATCGGGCAATCCCCTGTCGGCCTGGAAGCGTGTGCCGGTGCAGCCCGCGCCATTGCGCATCGACCTGAAGCAGAACGAAGGCAGCGCCACGCTTGATACGGAGCAGAATGTGCGGGTGTGCTGGCGCATTCGCCGTCGCCGTGATGATCCCGGTGATTTCTGGTATGTGACCCTGTTTTTGGTCAATGCCCAGTCCAAAAAGCGGCGCAAGGAGGATGCCTGCTGGATTTTTCAGGCATCCATGAGCGTGGAAAGCGCGGACGAACAGCAGCGCCCCGTTTTTGTGAATCGTCCTCCCTCGGACAGCGGCAATCGGGAGCTTCTTGACCCCGATGAACGCCGCGAGATGGAAGGACTGGATTTGCGCTACCGCCACTGCCAGATCTTCGGCAGGGGGCACGGCTGCGCCGTGAAGGCGCATCGGCAGGAAGAAGACGCCCCGGATCGCGCCCGCAAGCTGGAACTGGATTTTCTGCCCGTCGCCTATGTACCCGGCCAGACATCGCGCACGGAAGAGGACGACGCCCTGCTGCATGGCATCGTGCTGGACATGAAGGAACTGGCCGCCATGAACGCGGATGACCTGCTGACAAATCTCGAACGCATGGCCGGAGCCTACGCCGCCTGGGCGGAATCACTGCCCGGCCGCGTCACTGACGCCGCCTTTGCCACGGTGGCGTCCCGGGCGCAGGATGAGGCAAAACGCGCCCTTGACCGCATGCGCGAGGGTATCGACGTGCTGCGGCACGATGCCGACGCGCTCAGTGCCTTTCGCTTTGCCAACAAGGCCATGCACTACCAGCGCGTTCACAGCATCTATGCGCGGCGGGTTCAGGGCAGTTCCCCCACCGCCGCGGAGCGCAAGGCACTTCTGAAGGAAGTCAACCAGCCCGGCAACCGAAGCTGGCGTCTGTTCCAGCTGGCCTTTGTGCTGTGCAACATTCCCACTCTGGCCAATCCCCTGCACCCGGAGCGGAGCGGCGAGGGAAACGGGGCGGTGGCCCAGCTGCTCTGGTTCACCACGGGCGGCGGCAAAACGGAAGCCTATCTCGGTTTGACGGCCTTCACTCTGGCCATGCGACGGCTGCACCCCAACTTGGGCGGGCTGGACGCGACACACGGCGTGGGCGTCTTTATGCGCTACACCCTGCGCCTGCTGACCTTGCAACAGTTCCAGCGCGCCGCGGCGCTCATCTGTGCCTGCGAAATTCTGCGCCGTGCGAACCCCGCTGTCTGGGGGGACGAACCTTTCCGCCTGGGCCTGTGGGTGGGCTCAAAATCCACCCCCAATAAGCTGGAGCACGCGGCCCGGCAATTGGAGCGGACACACGGGGGCCTGATGGCGGAGTTCAGCTCCCCGCTGCAATTCCGCACCTGCCCGTGGTGCGGCGCGTCCATTACGGAAAACAGCGTAAAGGTGCGCCACGGCATCACCAGCCCCAATCGTTGCTTCACCTTCTGCGGTGACAGCGACGGGTTGTGCGCGTTCTCGCAAAAGCAGTCGCCCGATGAGGGGCTGCCGGTCATGGTGGTGGATGAGGAAATCTATCGCCGTCCTCCCTCTCTGCTCATTTCCACGGTGGACAAGTTTGCCCAGATGCCCTGGAAAGGCGAGGTGGAAATGCTCTTCGGGCGGGTGACAGGGCACTGCCCGCGTCATGGCTTCACCTCGCCGGATGTTCCTGATGAATCTGTGGGCACGGGGCATCGGAAGCACGGCACCGCACCTGCCGCCGTCATTGAGGCGCATGGCTGGCTGCGTCCACCGGATTTGGTCATACAGGACGAGTTGCACCTCATCAGCGGGCCGCTGGGCTCCATGACGGCGCTGTATGAAAACGCCGTGGATACCCTGTGCCAGTGGCAGCTTGACGGACACACCGTGCGGCCCAAGGTTATCGCCTCCACGGCCACCATCCGCCGCGCGGCGGAACAGGTGCGCCGTCTCTTCAACCGCAGTGTGGAGGTCTTTCCCCCGCCGGGCGTGGACAGCCGCGACAACTTTTTCTCGCTTGAAC
>JAFLSV010000039.1 GCA_022510785.1 Desulfovibrionaceae bacterium
GGACTTGAACCGCCAACCTAGTGATTAACAGTCACCCGCTCTGCCGATTGAGCTATCGGGGAAAGGAGCGCCTTTCCGGCGCAAGATGTGTCTTAGCCAAAGACAGAACCGAGGTCAAGCAAAAATCACGGTCATGACCATAATTTTGAGCGGATGAAACCAACCCCGGTGCATGCTCACCAAAAAAATGAAAGCATGCCGCATGAGAAATGAGAACCGCCAAGGCTTATCAGCTTTGGCGGGTTTTCAGGTTTCGTGAAAAAATGTCCCATGGCGCGTGGCGTGCCCGGCTCTGTGCCGGCACACCCGAATCCGGCGTCCTGCCTTGCCTTTTGACGCTCCCTTTTCTACACTCATCACGCTTTTCATGTCGCGCTCCATCGGCAAGGAGTCTCCATGCCACTGTTCCAGGCTGCCGCCAGCTTTTCACCCTCCGGAGATTCGTTCGTCAGCGGGGCCCGCTGCGTGATATGCGGCCGCCGCTTTGACCCGGCCTATCTGAACAACGCCTGCGTCTGTCCCGATCACGGCGATGAGGGTATTCTGGATATCGAGTACGATTATGAGGCTGCTTCCGCCCGTTTTCCAGCTTCGGAGCAGCCCGGTCTGTGGCGTTACCGCGCTCTTTTGCCCCTGCCCTGGACAGCTCCGCTTCCTCCCCCGCTCACAGGCCTGACGCCGCTGTATGACGCCCCCGCCCTGGCCCGCGCCGTGAACTGCGCCAGGGTACTCATCAAAGACGATACCCGGCAGCCCACGGGATCCTTCAAGGACAGGGCCTCCTGTCTGGCCGTGGCTCTGGCCCGGGTTCAAGGCGCACCCGTTGTGGCCACGGCCAGCACGGGCAACGCGGCGGCCGCCCTGGCGGGCATGGCAGCCGCCATGCATCAGACCTGCGTCATCTTTGTGCCCGTCTCGGCTCCGGCCGCCAAGGTGGCCCAGCCGCTGGCCTACGGCGCGCATGTCATCCTTGTGCGGGGCACCTATGACCAGGCCTTTGCGCTGTGTATGGAAGCCTGCCGCCGCAAGGGCTGGTACAACCGCAACACCGCGTACAACCCCTGCATGGCCGAAGGCAAAAAAAGCGCGGCCTTTGAAATTGCCGAAGACATGGGCTGGCAGACGCCGGATGCCGTCTTCGTAGGCACGGGTGACGGCTGTATCCTGGCCGGACTGCACAAGGGATTTTCGGATCTGCTTCGCCTGGGGCGGACGGCCCGCATTCCCCGCCTGTACGGCGTCCAGGCCGAAGGCAGCGACTTTTTGTGCCAGGCATGGGAGGAAGGACGCCGCACTGCCCATGCGGTGCTGGCCAAGGCTCCCATCGCGGCCCGCACGGCGGCCGATTCCATCTGCGCCGGCCTGCCGCGCGATCGGATCAAAGCCATGCGGGCCGTGTGCGAAAGCCGGGGCCGCTTTGTGCGCGTGTCCGACACGGAAATCCTGTCCGCCGTGCCCGCCCTGGCCCGGGCCTGCGGCGTATTTGCCGAACCCGCCGGAGCCGCTCCCCTGGCCGGTCTTGCCAGAGCCGCCAGGCAGGGACTGATTGCGCCCGGGGACACGGTCTGCCTTGTGGTCACCGGGTCGGGCCTCAAAGACCCCGGCGCGGTAACGGCGGCCCTGTCCCTGCCTGAAACCGTGGAAGGGCCGGTCAGCGTCGATCCCGACCCGGCCGCTCTGGATGACGCCCTTTTCCGTCTGGGACTGGAAACAAAGCATTCACCTTTTTCTTCGCTCTGAACACAGGAACGCCGTCATGACAGATTTGAGCATCCATCCCCAGGGACTGGAACACGCGGTACAGCGCGCGCGTGAAAGGCACATCCTCATCCCCACGTTCGCCCAGATGCGCGATCCATCGCTGGTTCCGGCCCGGATACGTGAACGTCTTGGCGGCGTGGGCCTGTGGGATCTGAACCCTCTCAACCTGTTTCGCATCACCTGGAAAAACCAGCCCACGGCCAGGGGCGGCGGCTATGGAGCGGTCAACCATCTGGTACTGCCGCCCGAGCTGACCGGAGTCCGGGCGCGCATTGTCGTCCTGACCGGCAAGTGGTTTCCCACCGGCGCGCACAAGGTGGGCGCGGCCTTTGCCTGTCTGGTACCCCGCCTGGTCACCGGACAGTTCGACCCTGTCTCCATGAGGGCCGCCTGGCCTTCCACGGGCAATTACTGCCGCGGCGGAGCCTATGATTGCGCCCTGCTCGGCTGCCGTTCCATCGCCATCCTGCCGGAAGGCATGAGCCGCGAGCGCTTTGAATGGCTGGAAAAAATCGCCGGGGAAGTCATCCGCACCCCCGGCTGCGAATCAAACGTGAAGGAAATTTTTGACACCTGCCACGAGCTGCGCGCCTCGGGCGACGATGTGATGATCTTTAACCAGTTTGACGAGTTCGGCAATTATCTGTGGCATTACAGCGTGACCGGCCCGGCCATGGAGGAAGCCCTGCTGCCCCTGGCCACGGGCCCGCGCGGAACCCGGCACATCCGGGGCCTTGTTTCCGCCACCGGGTCGGGCGGCACCATCGCTTCGGGCGATTATCTCAAGCACCGGTACCCCTGGCTGAACATCGCGGCCAGCGAGGCGCTTCAGTGCCCTACCCTGCTGCGCAACGGCTTTGGCGATCACCGCATCGAAGGCATCGGCGACAAGCATGTACCCTGGATACACAACGTCAGGAACACCGATCTGGTCATTGCCGTGGACGACGAAGGCCCCATGCGCGGCATACGCCTCTTCCATGCCGAAGCGGGCAGGCAGCTGCTGCAAAAGCGGGGAGTGGATCCGGCCCTTTTGGAACAGCTTGATCTGCTGGGTATTTCCGGCGTGGCCAATGTGCTGGCCGCCATTAAATTCGCCCGCTACTATGAACTGGGTTCGGACGATCTTATCGTCACCATCGCCACCGACTCCATGGAAATGTACGGCTCGCGCCTGCAGGAGATGGACGCCGCCCTCGGCCCGATGAAAGAGGCGGAGGCCGCCGCCGTGTTTGAACGATGGGTGCTGGGGCAGAGCACGGCCGACATGCTGGAACTGACCTGGCCGGAGCGCAAACGGGTGCACAACCTCAAATATTACACATGGGTGGAGCAGCAGGGCAAAAGTTCCCACGAGCTTGCGGCCCAGTGGAGCGACGACTATTGGGAAAACCTGCCCGGCCTGCTGCCGCGCATCGACGCCCTCATCGAAGAATTTAACCAGCGCACGGGCGTGAAAGTCTGACCCCTTCCCTCGGACAAAAAAGGCCTTATTCTTTGATCCGCATCAGGCGATGTCCCGTTTCCAGAAACCGGGGTATGGAATGTTGCCGTATGGCAGGCACAGGTTCCTGAAAACGGCTCTGCCGTCCCAAAACGCCTTTTTGAGCTGCCAAAGGCCGTAAAGGATTTGCTCATGAGCACACTCACGCCTCGTCAGATTGTGGCCGAGCTTGACAAGTACATCATCGGCCAGGAACAGGCCAAACGCATGGTGGCCGTGGCGGTGCGCAACCGCTGGCGGCGTCAGCGCCTGGATCCGGCTCTGCGCGACGAGATAGCGCCCAAAAACATCATTCTCATGGGGCCCACCGGCGTGGGCAAGACCGAAATAGCCCGGCGCCTGGCCAGGCTGACCGGCGCGCCCTTCATCAAGGTGGAAGCCACAAAATATACCGAAGTGGGCTATGTGGGCCGCGATGTGGAATCCATGATCCGCGACCTGCTTGACCTGGGCATCAAACTGGTGCGCGACGAGGAAAACAGGCGCGTGCGCGCCCAGGCTGAATCACAGGCTGAAGAACGCCTGCTGAATCTGCTTCTGCCGGGCACGGGCTCCGAAGGCAGCCGCGAGGCCACCCGTGAAAAGCTGCGCAACCTGTGGCGGCTGGGCCACCTTGACGACCACGAGGTGGAAGTGGAGGTGAAGGAGAGCGCGCCGCAGGTGGATATGTTCGCCATGCCGGGCATGGAGCAGTTCGGCTCGCAGATGAAAAGCATGATGGGGCGCATCATGCCCCCCCGCTCCACCCGGAAGAGAATGAAAACCCGCGCGGCCTGGAATATTCTGATCCAGCAGGAGTCCGAAGGGCTCATCGACGAGGATCGCATTGTGGAAATCGCCAGGGAGCGCGTGGAGCAGAGCGGCATTGTGTTCATCGACGAGCTGGACAAGATAGCCACGTCAGGGGCGCAGCAGCGCTCGTCCGACGTGTCGCGCGAGGGGGTGCAGCGCGATCTGCTGCCCATTGTGGAAGGCAGCACGGTCAATACCAAATATGGTATGGTGCGCACCGACCACATCCTGTTCATCGCGGCCGGGGCCTTTCACTTCAGCAAACCCTCGGATCTTATCCCCGAGCTTCAGGGACGCTTTCCCCTGCGGGTGGAACTCCAGCCCCTGGGCAAGGACGAATTTTACCGCATCCTCACCGAACCTCACAACTCGCTGCAAAAACAGTACGCGGCCCTGCTCTCCACCGAGGGGGTGGATTTGCGGTTCAGCCCCGACGGGCTGGAAGAAGTGGCCGCCTTTGCGGAAGAAACCAATACCCGCACCGAAAATATCGGCGCGCGGCGTCTGTATACCATTCTGGAAAAGATTCTGGCCGATATTTCCTTTGATGCTCCGGACTGCCAGGGCCGGCACATTGTGGTTGACCGTGCCTATGTGTCTGCCCACCTTGAAGATGTGAAGAACGACGCGGATCTCAGCCGTTATGTGCTGTGAGTCCGCGCGAGGGCCGGCCTGGCCTGATGCGGGCAGTCTCTGATGGCCCTGAGCCGCCCACGGCGGCCAGACGGTGAACGCCCGCTGGCCGGCGGCCGGCGGCAGCCATCCGCCGCGCGCCTGGACAGGCCCGCTGACGTTCAGAGCGCCGTGTTCAAACGCCGGAAACCGTCTTCCAGATCAGCGAGAAGATCGTCGGTATCCTCCAGACCAATGGAGAAGCGCAGCAGGGTATGGGCCGAATCGTCCCAGCGGGACACCGTGCGGCCGGGACGGCAGGCGAGCACCAGGCTTTCGTATCCGCCCCAGCTCGCGCCTATGCCGAAGTACCGGTACTTGTCCATCATGGCCGCCAGGGCCGGGCCGGGCACTTTGGGCAGCAGCACGCCGAACAGGGCCCCCGCGCCGGTGAAATCACGCTTCCACAGGGCATGGCCGGGGTCGCTCTCCAGGGGTGGATACAACACACGCTCCACTTCGGGGCGGGCCTCCAGCCAGCGGGCGATGGTCAGCGCGCTTTCCTGCTGCGCGCGCATCCGCGCCGGCATACTGCGCAAACCGCGCAGAACCAGGTAACAGTCGTCCGGCGACGTGATTTCGCCCATGAGAGCAGCCGTATCCTTCAGCCTGAGATACAGATCGCGGGTGCGGGCCGTGGCGATGCCCATGACCAGATCGGAATGGCCGGACATATACTTGGTGGCGGCCTGAATGGAGATGTCCACTCCGTGGGCCAGCGCCTTGAAATACAGCGGAGTGGCCCAGGTATTGTCCATGAGCACCACGCAGCCTTGGCGGTGAGCGGCCCCGGCTATGGCCGGAATGTCCTGCATTTCAAAGGTGAGGGAACCGGGCGCCTCGGTAAAGACCACGCGGGTATTGGCCTTGATCAGGGCTTCGATTTCCGCGCCGAGGGTCGGGTCATAATAGGTGGTCTCCACGCCGAAACGCCGGAGCAGCAGGTCGCAAAAACCGCGCGTGGGGCCGTACACCGAGTCTGGCACCAGCAGGTGATCTCCGGCCGACACGAACGGCAGAATAGCCATGGTGCATCCGGCCAGCCCCGACGACATGACCACCGACCCCGCGCCGCCTTCCAGCGCGTTGACGGCATCGGTCAGGGCAAAGGTGGTGGGCGTGCCGAAGCTGCCGTAACACACATCGTCGTAGCGGCGCTCTCCCCGCTTGTCATAAGCCTCCTGCGAGGGGAACAGGATGGTGGAGGCGCGATACACGGGCATATTGACCGTGCCGCGGGTGGAGGCCGGATCGCGTCCGACATGGGAGAGCAGGGTGGAATCTTTCATGGTCTGTGACCCCCGGAACTGCCCTTGGCGGGCGATGACAGCGCGGGCGGCGTGACAAGCGGCACGGCAGGAACCGAAGGCCCGGCGGGAGGCGTGACCCCTGGCGGCGTGGGGCCGGTGCTTTCGGCCGGAGGCATGAGCAGGGGAAGGGAAGGCTTTTCCACCCGGGCCGGCTCGGGCGAGGCCGCAGCGCCGCTTTCAGCGGCAGCCGGGCTGTCGGGATCGGCCGGAGGCATAATCAGCGGCAGGGTGGGCTGACCGGGATTCGGAGCCACGGGCGGATCAAGCGGACGGGCAGGCACGGTGACCTGGGAGGACGGCATGGAAATGTTCATGCCGTGGCTGGCGGCAAAGGCCCGCCACTCCTCAAGAGACAGCTCGCCGTTTTTATTGATGTCCATGAGATCGAAACCCTGGCGGCTGATGGATTCGTTGGTTTTGTGGAACTCTTCCCACGTAACGCGGCCGTTGCCGTCGGCGTCAAGGGCGGTAAAACGGGCATCGGTGAGAACGGCGGCGCCAGAATTGCCGGATGAGGCCGGGGCCGCGCCAAGCGAGGCCGGAAGGGCCGCCGTGAGAGCAAGCGCGCACAGGATACAGAAAAAATAACGCATAGTCCCTCTAAAGAGAGGCACCCGCGGAAAACCGCAAGTGCCTCGGAAAATGGTGGTCGTGCAGAAGCAGAATGACCATCTTAACATTGCGGAGTTGCAGAACAATTTTTTTCCATACAGAAAACATGCCGACACATATACCGACCAAAAACTTCGCTGCTCCCTTTTAGTTTCTTCCCTTGTACCACACTCTGCCAGAGATTTCAAAAAGCCATACATTCAACCGGATGCATGTTCATTTGTCCGGCATTATCCCGGAAGGCCAGGCTACTCGTTGTGGGCACATGCTGCCGCGCTGCCCCCTGCCGATCCTGGCGGGGGGCGTCGCTCCTTCGAACCCCGGAAAGCCCAAAGACAGAAAGTGCGCAGCTTGACGTGTCCCGCGCTTCTGGTTATCGTTTTTCCACGGTCGGGACGGAGGGGCTCCACCCTCCGCCCCTAGGGCAAGTCCCTCCGATATGTGTTAGGCATATCGCCGTTTTTATCGCCGCTCAGTGCCCCTTGCACTGGGCGGCAAACTCATTTAATCTCGCCAGAGGCGGACAATGAGAACAACCAGAACCCCTGCCAGTATTTGGCAAAAGAGGTCTAGCAAGAACTGCTCCATAGGCATCACCTCCCCTGAGGGATAGGATTTGCCCGTGCCGCTTTATAGATAACTTTAACGGATTGTTCAATTGCCGGAGTGTGGATTTAGCTGAATTGTACGACAGGACATGGATACGGTTTATTCCGAGAAGAGAAGGGGTTTGAACTATGAGTGCGTCATTCCCCTCTCCCTTCCCACGGCAGAGCGCGAAGCTCAAGCGGGCATGCCTTCCGATCGTGCCCTTTGTCTTTGGCGATCAAGTGGCACGCTTGCCCACGGGTTTTCACCAGAAAACCCCTAGTGGGCTATATTTGTGCCTCCCGCAAAGACAGCGGCGAGCCAGGCATTGGACAAAGAGGGAACAAAAACCAGACACGCCCGCCCGCCGCTTCCACTACGCGCCCGCGTCGAGGGGTGATCGCCCTGTTCCCGCCGCCCGGAGAGTGTCCAGCATGTCAGCGAACGCCTGCATCATGGCCCGGCGTTCATCCACATACTGCGTGTGGTTGTAGGCCGCCCGGATGGCGTTTCGTTCCCCGCGGGCACGCTGCGCCTCAATGACATCAGGACGGTATCCCCGCTCATTCCGAAGCGTGGACGCCATGCTTCGGAAGCCGTGGATACACATCTCGTCCCGACGGTCGGTATGCCTATGGACTTTATGAGACCACGCTGGAGGCATGGCTTCAGGAAAAGCAAAGTCCCGCAAGGCATTCCGGGCTTTGCGGGACTTTGTGAAAGGAGAAAATGGTGGGTCGTGCAGGATTCGAACCTGCGACTCTCTGCTTAAAAGGCAGGTACTCTACCGCCTGAGTTAACGACCCGGACGGATGTAATTAGCGCCGAGCGGCAGGGGAGTCAAGCCCAAAATCCGCCACTGGCCTTCACGGGCTTTCAGCGCTATAAGGAAAGCCAAGTCTTCTCTGTCTCAGGGAGAGCGTGTTTGTATGAAAAATTTCCTTGTTGCCCTGGCGGGCTGCTGCCTGCTGGGACTGGGCGCGGGGTGCGTCCAGCAGATCAGTCTGGCCCAGGTGGGCAGCGCCGTGGCCGATTTGGGCATAGCGGCCACGCTTAACGACGCGAAACTCAAAGACATGGCCCGCGCCATGCGCGTCCAGGGCGACGCCGAGGCCCGGGTGGCCGGGGCCGACGACGCCTATACCAGGCGGCTTGCCCAGATTATGGCCAGGCATACCGAAGTGAATGGTATTCCGCTCAATTACAAGGTATATCTGACTTCGGAAGTCAACGCCAACGCCTCCGCCGACGGCTCGGTACGCGTCTATTCGGGGCTTATGGATCTGATGACCGACGACGAAATCCGCTTTGTGCTGGGGCACGAAATTGGTCATGTGGCGCATGGTGACACCATGCGCGCCATGCGCGTGGCCTACATAGGATCGGCCACCCGCAAGGGCATCGGCGCGCTCAGTCCCACGGCGCAGGCGCTTTCCGGCTCTGTGCTGGGCGATCTGCTGGAAGCTACGCTCAATGCCCAGTTTTCACAAAGCCAGGAAAGCCAGGCCGACGATTATTCCATGCAGTTTCTCAAGGCCAACGGCTACAACACCCAGGCGGCGGTGACCGCCCTGCGCAAGCTGGAACGGCTGGGGGGCGGTGGCGGCGGCATGCTCTCCTCCCACCCCGATTCGGGCAAGCGCGCGGAACGCATGGCGCAAGCCATCGGGACGCGGTAGATACTGGACTTGTGCCCGCAGGCGGGCCTTACAGAAAAAGCTCGGCTCCTCCCACAAACATGGTCACCCGCACGCAAAAGGCGGATACCAGCACCAGAGCGGCCTGAACAGCCGCTGTGGAACGCCCCATGTATGACAGGCCGATGCTCACGCCCGTGGCCATGACCGCGGCCCAATAGGGCAGAAACTCCATCCAGATTACGGACACAAGACGCATGGCCGGCTCGGAGGACAGGCTCCCCAGGCAGGGAACCAGAGCCAGAGTTGCCAGAAGAAGCCACAGCCCGCCGCGCAGGGCGCGGGCAAAGCCGTTCCCGGGAGCCTGCCCCAGCTGCGCGAAGGCCGCGCCCAGCGTCCATGCGCCCAGGGCAAAGAGCCAGGAAAACAGCACGGCCACAGACGAAGGCCATGGCTCTGGGGTGCAGCGCAGCCCCTGAAATGTCAGACCCGCCAGGGCGGCCAGCGCGGCCACAGTGCTCAGCACCCTGCCGCCCCGCAAATGCCAGGCAAGAAAGGCCACGGTGAGCAAAAGCGTCAGGGCCATGCCTTCCAGGCCGGGCAGCAGCTCGCCGGGCCGCCACTGCCCGAACAGCGATATGACCAGCCCCACAAGCGCCGTCAGCATCACCGGCGCCCAGGCGGCTCCATACGGCTGCCCGCCGGCGCGCAGGGCGCGGCGTGTCTTCCAGGCCGTGAACAGGGCCAGGCCGGCAGCCCACTGTGTCAGCAAGATATACAGAGCCAAAGACCATTGCGGGGTCATAGATGTCCTCCAGGGGCTTGCACCTTTACGCTTTTTGCCGTATAATTCAAGAAAGTTCTGAAGATGTCTGGGCGTGGTTCTACATCAAGCTATTTGGATAACTAAACTCATTAGATATTGACAGCCGACGAACCAAAAGCACTGTCAGTCAAACCGGAGCTTCTATAACACTAATTAAATTTGAAATTCTTGTTTTAATAATATAACAAGTTTTTCAGCAAACTCTTTATCAAACTGCATAGTTTGGCTAACTTTACCAGGAATTTCTCGATTAGCTTTCCCATAGGAATCAATCTGAAAGTACTTTTGTCCTTCCAAAATAAAACTATGGTATGTAGCATTTACAATATCTTGAATACTACTATGCTTTGGTGATTTTTCTTTAAAATGTTCTTTGTTTAACCTTGCCATAAAACACCTCCATGCTTTTTAATATAAACTAATTTATAATATACAAAAATTCAATTTTTGGCAATCGAAAATTTTAGCCATTTTGTCTCTTCGTGTGAACACATTGGCAAATTTAAAAAGGTGACACCTAACACTTAACACCATCTACGATGGTTCGGCAAGCCCACGGCTCTTTTGTCATGGTCAGCCGCAGCGAGCCGCCAATACCCGTATCAACCTGCTCAACGGAATCAACCGAGCCCCTGCGGATCCTGATGGGTAGGAACACTGATAAAACCAAAATACAGAGAGGATCAGGCAAGAATAAAGCAGTATTGTGTCTGGGCGCACGGGGGAAATGCGCTATCATGAAAGCGCATTGAGCCCGCCGGATGCGCCGGGCGGGAGGGGCGCCGCATCCTCTCGGTCTGGCACCGCAGCAAACGACCTGCTCCCGCAGGAGGCGGAGTTTGGGATTCTCCAAAACTGTCTGAAGGAGGCAACTGATGAACAAGCACATGAACAAGCGGACGCGCCTTTCCCGGAGAACGTTCCTGAAAGCGGGGGCCATAACCATGGGGGGGCTGGCTCTTAACGGCCTGACCCGCGGCACGGCGCATGCCGCCATGCTCAGTCCATCTGCGGCCACAGCGGCGGAAACGCCAGCGCAGGCGTCAAAGGTCTATTTTACCAGCGCCATCACGCCGGAAAGCCTGATAAAAATATACGAAGCTCTGGGGCATCCGCTGAAGGACAGGGTAGCGGTGAAGATTTCCACCGGCGAGCCAGGCGGGCACAATTTTCTGCGGCCGGCCCTCATTGCGCCGCTGGTCAGCAGACTGAACGGAACCATTGTGGAATGCTGCACCGCGTATAACGGCAGGCGCCTGAATCCCAAAGATCACTGGCAGGCTATCGAGGAACACGGCTTTAAGGCCATTGCCCCCTGCGACATTATGGACGAGTTCGGGGAGATATCCCTTCCGGTGAAGGGCGGCTTTCATCTGAAAGAAAACCTCGTGGGGAAGCATCTGGACAACTATGCCTCGATACTCATGCTTTCACACTTCAAGGGGCATGCCATGGGCGGCTTCGGCGGCGCGCTGAAAAACATGAGCATAGGCCTTGCCTCCACCGGCGGAAAAGCCAACATTCATTCAGCCGCCGCCACCTCCGACCACAGAGAATGCTGGAGCAGGCTGCCGGAGCAGGATCATTTTCTGGAATCCATGGCGGATGCGTGCAAGGCCGTCATGGACTACAAGGGCAGGGAAAATATTGTCTACATCAATGTAGCCAACAATTTGTCCGTTGATTGCGACTGCGATTCCCATCCCCATGATCCGGAAATGGCGGATATCGGCATCTTCGCCTCCACCGATCCGGTGGCGCTGGATCAGGCCTGCTATGACGCCGTGGTCAACTCGTCCGATCCCGGCAAAGCGGCCCTGGTGCAGCGCATGAATTCCCGGCATGGCATACATACCGTGGAAGCCGCCGCACAACTGGGCCTCGGCAGCCGGACATACGACATTATCTCCCTGGGATAGCGTTTTTTTTTCGGGTGAGACCCGAAGCAGACACAACCAAAGCCGCGTGAAATATGGCGCCGTATTTCACGCGGCCCTGGCTGGGAGGAAAGAGGGCCGAAGCTTCACCCCCGTCTGACCAGCGACAGAAAATACTCGTGCAGCCGCAGGTCGCCGGTCAGTTCGGGGTGAAAGGATGCGCCGAGCACCCGGCCCTGGCGCACGGCCACGGGCAGACCGCTTTCACCGGCCCGGCCCGGGGCGCGGGCCAGCACCTCCACATCCGCCCCGCACCGCAGCAGCAACGGCGCGCGGATAAACACCGCGCGCAGCGGACGCGGCGGCAAACCGTGGCGCGGAGCGTCCGTCACCCCGCGCACTTCAAGATCACACTCAAAGCTGTCCATCTGCCGCCCAAAGGCATTGCGCAGCACCGTAGCATCCAGCAGATTCAGACGGGGCTGATCCGAAGGGCGAAAGCCCGGGCGGCGCAACGCGGGTTCCCCAGCGCAAAAGGCCGCCTCCGGAACGCCGGTGACGATGTTCCGGCACAACAGGATGAGCCCCGCGCAGGTACCGAACAGGGGCATGCCGTCCAGGCCGCAGCGGCGGACAGGCTCCAGCAGGTGCCAGTCTGTCAGCAGGCGGCCCATGGCTGTGCTTTCTCCGCCGGGCAGAATCAAAGCGTCCAGACAGTCCAGCCCGCCGTAAGGGCCGGCATCCAGGGGCCTGCGTATCGGCAGCGCGTCCGCGCCGCAGCGTTCAAGCGCGCGGATGTGTTCCCGAAAAGCCCCCTGCAGGGCAAGCACGCCTATGCGTGCCATTACCAGCCCCTTTCCTGCATGCGCTGCTCCGGAGCGAGGGAGGTGATTTCCAGGCCGGGCATGGCTTCGCCCAGATTTGCGGAAATGTCGGCCAGCACCGCGTAATCGTCGTAATGGGTGACGGCGGCCACCACAGCCCGCGCCCGCGCCGCAGGATTGCCGGATTTGAAAATGCCTGACCCCACAAATACCCCGTCACAGCCCAGGTGCATCATAAGCGCGGCATCGGCGGGGGTGGAAATACCGCCGGCGGCGAAGTTGACCACGGGCAGACGGCCCTCGGTACGCACACGCTCCACCAGTTCCAGAGGCGCGCCTATCTCCTTGGCAAAGCCCGGCACTTCCTCTGCGGGCAAAGAGCACAAGGCGCGGATTTCTCCCAGAACCACACGGCAGTGGCGCACCGCTTCCACCACGTTGCCCGTGCCCGGTTCGCCCTTGGTGCGAATCATGGCCGCGCCCTCGGCTATACGGCGCAGAGCCTCGCCCAGATTGCGCGCCCCACAGACAAAGGGAACCTTAAATTCGTGCTTGGCGATGTGAAAACGCTCATCGGCCGGGGTCAACACCTCGCTCTCGTCAATATAGTCCACCCCCAGATGTTCCAGAATGCGGGCTTCCACATAATGCCCGATGCGCACCTTGGCCATGACCGGAATACTGACCGCATCCATAATGCGGCGCACCAGACCGGGATCAGCCATGCGGGCCACACCGCCTTCCCGCCGGATATCGGCAGGCACCCGCTCCAGGGCCATGACAGCGCAGGCGCCGGCCTCCTGGGCAATTCCGGCCTGTTCGGGACTGGTCACATCCATGATCACGCCGCCTTTAAGCATCTCCGCCAGACCGGTTTTCAACCGCAAAGTGCCATGTTCCATGTCACGCTCCTTTATGGTACAATCAGATGTGAGCCCCCGGCGACACAAGGCCTCGGGACACGATGCTTTTTCTGTACCGCATCAAGCGCCCTGTGCCGAGTATCCGGCCCGGTATGGAGACAATAAACATTGTCACGGTGACAAAGCCTTCATGAAGCTGCTCGATCTGTACCTGCCCTCCTCGCCCAAATATCTGGCCGTGGCCGATGCCGTGGAGCGCGGTATTGCCAGCGGACTGCTTGGCCCCGGTGAGGCACTGCCCACGCAACGCGAACTTGCCGAAGCTTTGGACGTGACTGTCGGCACCATCACCAGGGCCTATGCCGAAAGCGCCCGGCGCGGTCTCACCGTAGGCATCACGGGGAAGGGAACCTTTGTTGCCGAGACCCGGCCGGATGTGGATATTCCGACAGGCGACCCCGCCCCGGCCAGCCCGCCGGCCAGAAAAAACAGCACCGCCGGGCCAGCCGGGGACAGCGCTGTCCTCAACCTGGGCTTTATCGCGCCCTTTGAATGGCTCAATCCTTCCCTCAGTGAAGCCCTGGCCCGTCTGACCAAAGCAGAAGCCCGCGACCTGCGCGAACTGCAACGCTATCAGAGGCCGGGGGGCCTGCCCAGGCACAGGGCGGCCGGAGCGCGTTGGGCACGCCGCTACGGCGTGGCCGTGAGCCCGGACGATCTTATAATCTGCGCGGGCTCCCAGCACGCGCTGCTGACCATCCTCACATCACTGTGCAAGCCAGGAGACCGTATCGCAACGGAAATGCTGGGCTATCCCCTGCTCAGGCAGCTGGCCCGGCGTTTGCGTCTGCATGTGACGCCCATCCGCGCCGACGAAAGCGGCATGCTGCCCGACGCCCTGGATGCGGCCTGTCACAGCGGAGGCATGGCCGCCGTGTACCTCATGCCCACCTGCCGCAATCCCACCACCGGGACTGTGCCAGCCGCAAGGAGGCACGAGCTGGTGGACATCTGCCGCCGCCACGGCGTGCTGATTATTGAGGACGACGTGTTCGCCCTGTCCCTGCTGCCTCAGGCAGATGACCCGGAAATTCCGTCTTTCGCGGCACTGGCCCCGGAACGAACCTGCCTGATTGCCGCCACCAGCGAAATTCTCGGCGGAGGGCTGCGCGTGGCCTATCTGTGCCCGCCGCAGCACCTGCTGCCGGATCTGGAACAAACCATAGCCTACACCATTTCCATGGTGCCGCCGCTTATGGCGGAACTGGCCGCCCTGTGGATAGACAACGGCACGGCCGACCATGTGCTGGCCGCCAAACGGGCGGAAGCCGCCGCGCGCAACAGCCTGGCCCGCTCGACCCTGGACGGCTTCGGTCTGGAGTCGCGTGATACCGGCTTTTTCTGCTGGTTGCGGCTGCCACGGCCCTGGACAGGCACGGACTTTGCCGATGCGGCCCGCCGCCTGGGTGTGCTGGTTGCCGAAGGCGAACATTTCCTTATGGGCCACAATACGCCTGAGCACGGCGTGCGCCTGGCTTTGGGCGGCGTGGAAGACCGCGGCCAGCTGGGCTCGGCCCTGCGCGCGCTGGCCGCTCTGCTGCACGGAACCCCGCAGGGACGGTGAATCCTGCCGGCATACGGTATCAGGGCGCGCCCACCACACCCGATCTGCACCTTGCCGAGGTTATTTTGCGGCGGCACAGGCCGCATCCCCCTGCCTGCCAAGACACGCCGGCCCGCGCCTCCGCGCGCCGGAGCGATTCCTACAGCGGCCGCCCTGTCTGGCGGACGTGCAAAGCAAGGCTCAGCCACACGCACAGCATGGCCAGAAGGGAAAAGAAAACGGCGATGGAAAAAATTCCCCGCATGCCAACGTGGTCAAGAGTCAGCCCGCCCACGGCGGCCACCAGGCCGATGGAAAACTGGGTCAGCGCGACCGACAGCCCGCCCGCAAGCTCGGCCCTGTCGCTCAGGCCCCGGGCGATCCATGCTGACCAGCCCACGGGAATAAAGCCGAACAACAGGCCCCAGAGCAGAACCAGTGCCAGATTGACGATAAGGCCCAGGTTGGCCAAGAGCAGAAGCGCCGCCACGGCAAATGCGGGCATCACCCAGAGCAGGGCGCGCCGGAACCAGCGCCCCAGAATGGCGCCCGCAAGCACGGTGCCCACGCAGTTGGCGATGCCGAAGGCCAGCAAAACCCCGGCCAGCGCATCCGGCCGCAGGGCCAGATTCTGTTCCAGAAAGGGGCGCAGATAGGTAAAAAAGACATGGTAGCCGCCGTAACTGAACACGATGCCGCCCATGCCCGCCGCCACCCAGGAACAGCGCGCCAGCGCGAGCATGTTGCGGAAGCTGCCGCCCGGCCTGGCGGGAAGAGACGGCATAACCACCCACTGCCATACAAAGGTAAACCCGCCCAGAGCGGTGGCCAGCCAAAAGACATTGCGCCAGCCCACAAGATGCCCCAGATGGCTTGAAAGCGGCAAAGAAAGAATGGTTGCCACGGAGACCCCGGCATAGACGATGCTGAGCGCGCGAGGCAAATCCCTGGAGGGAACAAGCTGCAGAGAGACGGACGGCACCAGAGACCAGAAGCCGCCCACGCAGATGCCCAGCAAGGCCCGGCCGGCCAGGAGCGTGCCGTAATTCGGAGCCAGGGCGACCAGGCTGTTGGAGAGCGCCAGCAGCAGGGAAAAACTCAGTACAATGCGCCGGCGATCCAGCGACCCGGCCAAAGGCGCCAGAAGCAGGCTGGAAAGCACCGAAAACACCCCGACAAGCGTGACGGCCTGTCCGGCCATGCCTTCGGTGATACCCAGATCACGCGCCATGGGAGTGAGCAGGCTGACGGGAATGAATTCGGCCGCAATAAGGCTGGTCACGCCCATAAACAGGGAAAAAACGGCTGACCAGCATGGTGTTTCGGGTGGAACGGCGGGTGTTTGAGCGTTCATACAAGCCTTGTCCGTGATAGTTCAGGTGATGGGCACGATGTGCGTCCCTGTGTACGACCCGCCCATTTAAAGAGCAAATATTTATAGTGAATACCTTTCTATGCTTTACAAGCATGTTTTTACGGAATACCATGCCAAAAACCGCGGCGGAAACACGGCTCAAGGCCGCCGGCCCGCACCCGAAAGGGAAAAGCCCCATGGAACTGAGAGTCCTTCGCTACTTTTTGGCGGTGGCTCAGGAAGAGACCATTTCCGGAGCCGCCCAGCGCCTGTATGTCACCCAGCCCACCCTTTCCCGCCAGATGATGGATCTGGAGGAAGAGCTGGGCAAAAAACTCTTTGTGCGGGGCAAGCGAAAAATCGCCCTGACGGAGGAAGGCAAGTTTTTGCGCACACGCGCGCAGGAAATTGTGTCTCTGGCGGACAGAACCCGGGCGGAATTCCGCATGCCGGACGAGAATATCAGCGGCGAGGTGTCCATCGGCGGCGGCGAAACCGAGGCCATGCGCCTGGTGGCCCGCACAGCCGCCAGGCTTCAGGAACGCTATCCCCATATTTCCTACCATCTGTTCAGCGGCAACGCCGACGATGTGGCGGAACGGCTGGACAAGGGCCTGGTGGATTTCGGGCTGGTCATCGGGGCGGTGGATCTGTCCCGGTACACTTTTATTGAGCTGCCGGCGCGGGACAGCTGGGGCGTGCTCATGCGGAAGGACAGCCCCCTGGCGGCCAAAAGCGCTGTCAGCCCCGGCGATCTGGAGGGGCTTCCGGTGCTGTGCTCCCGCCAGAGCCACAACGAGCTGGCCGGCTGGATGGGCGCCGCGCGAAAGCCGCTGAATCTGGTGGCAACCTATACGCTTTTGTATAACGCCTCGCTCATGGTCGAGGAAGGGCTGGGCTATGCCCTGGGGCTGGATGGCATCATCCGCAGCTCAGAGGACAGCCCGCTCTGCTTCCGGCCCCTGGAACCCAGGCTGGACGTGGGGATCAGCCTTGTGTGGAAGAAATATCAGATATTTTCCAAGGCGGCGGAGAAATTTCTGGAATATCTGCGCAGGGAGATTGATGAATAGAGGAAGCCGTACTGCATGAAGCGATGCTTTTGAGCGGATGGCACAGATTCTTGGGTGCCCGGTGGCGGAACTCTTTTTGACGGATAAAGACAGCAAGCTTCCATTTATTCCAGCTTGCCAGGAAGCTTCTTCAGAAATTACTAAATATGAAATTGTATTCATGGCGGAAAGAATTATTCAACTAGCCAAATCATCTATGTAAATTTGACATGATGAATACATATAAAGCGCTGCTGAAATTTTCTGTATGTGCTCATGCGCTTCAAGGTATGAACGCACAAGAGAAGGCGCCTGCCGCTTGGCGGTAGGCGCCTCAAAATCTGGTGGGCCCTGCAGGGGTCGAACCTGCGACCTGCCGGTTATGAGCCGGAGGCTCTACCAACTGAGCTAAGGG
>JAFLSV010000004.1:0-42047 GCA_022510785.1 Desulfovibrionaceae bacterium
TCATCGACAGACGCATTGATGATGGATCGCCAAACATAAATACCCTGATATTTTTTTGCTGGCAATATGAATTTTCAAAAATTTTTAGCCAGCATTAAAAAAATATATAAATTCGGCATCTTAATTCTTTTTTATTTCGTATTTATTCAATTCATCATCAATGCGTCTGTCGATGACTACCTTTTATCCTGAATCTGAAAAATTTAAGATGGTTGCCCAAAATTTTTTATCTGAGAAATGAAAAATAACAAGGAAAAGATATGGTTTTTTCCTCGCTTCCCTTCATATTTTTCATTTTTCCTTTAGCCCTGGCCTGGGATTTGTGGTCACGATCTGTCCATTCCACCATATCCAGAAATAAAGGACTTTTTTTCATAAGTCTGCTTTTTTATTCGTGGGATGGCGGGGGCAGAGGCCTGGTTCTTCTGGTGTTCCTGGGATTATTCAATTTTTGGGGAGGTCTTCTCCTTGAAAATGCACGGAAGCGTTTATCCATTCTTATTTTATTAATTGTTGTAGATCTTTCCGTTCTGTGTTATTATAAATATCTGGGTTGGATTTTTTCATTCATCAGCATAACGCACAATAACTATACTTTTTCAAATCATATGCCGCTTGGAATTAGCTTTTTTACATTTCATGCTATAAGTTATGTAGTGGATGTATACAGAAATATAGTACGCGCAGAACGCTCCTGGCTTGGCTTTCTCACCTATTTCTGTATGTTTCCTCACCTGGTGGCAGGGCCCATTGTCCGTTACGCACGCATCGCGCCCGAATTGACAGAGCGGGGGCCGGACATGTCGCTCTTCAGCTACGGTGTCTATCGCTTCTGCATAGGTCTGGGGAAAAAAATCTGTATTGCCGATTTCGCCGCACAAATAGCTGATACGGCATTCCAGCAAGCCACACTGTCCTGCCCGGATGCATGGCTTGGTCTGCTGGCATACACCATGCAGATTTATTTTGATTTTTCTGGTTATTCCGACATGGGCATCGGACTTGCGGCCATGTTGGGCTTCCGCTTTGCCGAAAACTTCGCCGCCCCCTACCAGGCGACTTCCATCCGTGATTTTTGGCGCCGCTGGCACATGTCCCTGACAGCATGGCTCCGGGATTATCTCTATATCCCCCTTGGCGGCAACCGGTGCGGCTTTTTGAGAACCCACGCCAACAAACTTGCCGTATTTCTGGCATGCGGCCTGTGGCACGGCGCGGATGTCACCTTTATCATCTGGGGCGTATGGCACGGCCTGTTCCTTTTGATGGAAGGGGCCGGACTGGAGGCTTGTGTCTCACGGCTGCCACGCGCTGTGCGTCATGCATACTGCCTTTTGATCGTCATGCTGGGATGGGTATGGTTTCGGGCAGATACTATGGATCACGCCCTAAACTATTTTTATTCACTTTTTAATGCAAATTATTCTTTCTCCCTGACCAGCTTGCATAATTCATTCATGATAATTATTATTGGCAGTCTCATCTGCTGCCTGCCTAAAAAATATTTTTGTGCCGAAAGCATATCCGGAAATATCTCTTTTTATCATTATATAGCATCTTTTGTAGTGGCATGCTTATCTTTATGTTTTATGGTTTCCGGTTCGCAAAGTCCATTTCTTTATTTTAATTTCTAACAATACTAAACTAAGGCACGGACAGCACATGAAATCGATGACTATTATAGATGTAAAAAATATAATTCTTTTACATATAAATAAGCTGAAATCTTTTTCAGTCATTGGTATTATTGCATTTATTATTATTGGAATATTAATAATTAATTCAAGACATAAGATTGAAAAATATATGTATGACAATTTCCCTTTCCAGGCACATATACTAAAATTTATTGCCAAATATAATGAGCTTGTTCAGGATAACTCAAACCGGAACAAAGCCTTCCGCGGCAAAGATGGCTGGCTGTTTTTGGGGAATGATTACGCAAGAACAGTGGATGCCTTGCAGGGTGTGAATATAGACAGCCGCGCGCATCAGCGTTTTTTCAGCCTCATCCGTGACCTTGCGAACCAATGCAGAACGGCGGACATTCCTTTTATGGTCATGATTGGCCCCAACAAACATACCATTTATCCCGAATACCTGCCTGACTGGCTGCACCCGGTGAACACCGGCGTCCGAGAGGCTTTGGCGGCATCTTTAGAACAGGAGGGCATCCCTGTCTTTGATCCCACAGCATTACTCAAAAGCAATAAAAATAAAAGATTGCTATACTACAGGACTGACACACACTGGAATATTGCCGCTGGCGCTATTGCGTATAATGGGCTTAAAAATTTTATAAGCTCTCATTTTCAAATTAATTGGCCGCCATTACCAGCCTATGAACTGATTGACGGGCAAACGGGTGCAGGCGACTTAATTCGTATTGGAAATTTTCAATATTTTAATTTAAGAGATGGTGATACATTTATACTAAAATGGTATATCCAGCCATCATTACTTCGCTATTCTTATGATGGAGAAAGTTATAATCTGGCAAAATTTTCTATAGATATAGAATCAGAAAAAAATTCTCATATCGATTTTAATTCAACAGATATAATCGTTAATAATTCTGAAAAACATATTGATATCATTAAAAATACCGCGCCAATATCACAACAGACTGTTGTAATTTTTGGTGATTCATTTGAAGCTTCAATTTCACCGTTTTTCAATAATATATTTAAAAAGGTAATTTATATAAGCAGAGCTGGAGCGCCATTATGGTCGTCCGAATTATTAAAATACCTAAACCCGGATATAATTATTTTTCTTTGTGTTGAAAGAGGTTTTATCCATGGATAAACACAATCAAAGAATAAGAATTTAAATTATTTGAATATAATAAAATTGTCATAAAATTGCATATACTTTATGCATCATCTATGCACATATTATATTCAAAAAAATTATACTGATATGACGGAACAAACATTTTTAAGATCTCAAAATTTTATTACAGTGTTTTCAAACAATGGGACGCGCCCCTGACAATCCGGCCTGGGCGGACTTCACGGCTTGCGTCCCAAGCGCAGGCAGGTTAAAGTAGAGATCCCTGCAACGCCAACCCGCATCGCCATGCCCGACATGCTTCTTCTGGCTGACATAGGCAACACCTGCGTGAAAATCGGCCTGGCCACCCCTGACGCTGTGGAGGTCAGCTACACGCTGCCCACCCGCGCCCAGCATACGGCGGACAGCCTCGGGCTTTCTCTGGTGGAGCTGCTGCGCCACGCGGGATGGACGCCCGCTGACATACGCGCCTGCCTTTTGTGCTCGGTGGTGCCCGGCCTCGACACTCTGTTCCGGCAGGCCTGCATCCGCTTCCTCGGGCAGACGCCCCTGGCCTTTCCCGCCGATTTTTCCCCGGACATGGAAAACCGCTATGAGCGCCCCGATGAAGTGGGCGCCGATCGCCTGCTGGCGGCCTACGCGGCGCGACGGCTCTATCCCGAAGCGGCGTCACTGATTTCCGTGGACTTCGGCACCGCCACCACCTTTGACTGCGTGAGCGGCAACGCCTATCTGGGCGGGCTCATCTGCCCCGGCGTGCTGTCCTCGCACGCCGCCCTGGCCGTGGGCACGGCACAGCTGCCCCGCATTTCGCTGGAGGTGCGGGATGACGAGCCTCTGGTGGGACGCAGCACGGCCACCAGCATGCGCCATGGCTTTGTTTTCGGCTTCGCGGCCATGACCGAGGGCCTGTGCCGGCGTCTCAAGGCGCAGTTGCCCTGTCCCACGCTTGTGGTGGGCACCGGGGGCTTTGCCGCCGATGTGGCGCGGGTGTGCGACGCCCTGGATCATCTGCGCCCTGACCTCATACTGGAAGGACTGCGCCTTGCCTGGACTGGGCGGCGGCCTTAACTTGTACCCGATACCCGGATATGCAATCCGGCCTGCCAAGGAGTTATCTCATGGACGACAGCAGCATCATCGCATCGGTCTGGGCCCGCGAAATCCTCGATTCCCGCGGCAATCCCACAGTGGAAGTTGAAGTCAGCCTGCAATCCGGCCACGTCGGCCGCGCGGCCGTGCCGTCCGGCGCCTCCACCGGCAGCCGCGAGGCTTTGGAGCTGCGCGACGGGGATGCCTCCCGCTACAAGGGCAAGGGCGTGTCCAAGGCCGTGGACAACGTCAACGGCGAAATAGCCGAAGCCATCGTGGGCCTGGATGCGCTGCGCCAGGTGCAGGTGGACAACGCCCTTATCGACCTTGACGGCACGGACAACAAGTCGCGCCTGGGCGCCAACGCCATGCTCGGCGTCTCCCTGGCCACGGCCCGCGCCGCGGCGGAATACCTGGGCCTGCCCCTGTACCAGTACCTGGGCGGGGTCAACGCCAAGGTCATGCCCGCGCCCATGATGAACGTCATTAACGGCGGCGCTCATGCGCCCAACAACCTGGATATTCAGGAATTCATGATCATGCCCCTGGGCGCCGAAACCTTCACCGATGCCCTGCGCATGGGGGCGGAAGTGTTCCACACCCTCAAGACCCTGCTGGCCCGTGACGGCCATGTGACCAGCGTGGGTGACGAAGGCGGCTTCGCGCCCAACCTCAAAAGCCATGATGAGGCATTCCGCTATCTGGTGGCGGCCATTGAAGAAGCGGGCTACATTCCCGGTTCTGAAGTCGCCCTTGCCATCGACGCCGCGTCCTCGGAGTTCTACAAGGACGGCAAGTACCATATAGCCGGGGAAAACAAGGTGCTGAGCTCCGCCGAAATGGTGGAATGGCTGGCCGGCTTCACCGAACGCTATCCCCTCATTTCCATTGAGGACGGCATGGCGGAAAATGACCGCGAGGGCTGGAAGCTGCTCACCAACCGCCTGGGCTCCACGGTTCAGCTGGTGGGCGACGATGTGTTCGTCACCAATCCCGCCATTCTGACCGAAGGCATCGAAGACGGCATCGCCAACGCCATCCTGATCAAGGTCAACCAGATCGGCACCCTGACCGAAACCCTGGACACCATCGAAATTGCCAAGCAGGCGGCATACGCCACGGTTATTTCGCACCGCTCGGGCGAAACCGAGGATTCCTTCATTGCCGACCTGGCCGTGGGCACCAATGCCGGCCAGATCAAAACCGGCTCGCTGAGCCGTTCGGATCGCATCGCCAAGTATAACCAGCTGCTCCGCATTGAGGAAGAGCTGGACGACATCTCCCTGTATTTCGGCCCCATCGTGGCCGCCAACCACGGCCTCGACCGGGCCGAAGACAAAGAGTAAGCGCCTGAGCCCCTGGGCGGGGACGCTTCGGCGTCCCCGCCCAGGGCCGGATCTTTCCGTGAACCTTTGACAGCGCGGGATATGCCCGCCCCGGTTTTCTCATGAACATATGGCACGCGCTCCAGGCAATGGTTCTTGCGGCCGCCCTGCTCGCTCTCCCCCCAGCCGCGCCGGCGGCCCCCCCTGATGCGGCCCCTCTGGTAAGCAAGCTTCAGTCCGCCTACGCGGCCATGCACGGCTTCCAGGCCACCTTTACCCAGGAGCTGACCCACCAGGAAAGCGCCAGCACAGAAACCCGCCACGGCACCCTGCTGTTCCGCAAGCCGCTGCTTGTGCGCTGGGAAACCAACAGCCCCAGTCCCGAACTTTTGCTGGTCAGCGCCACGGATATCTGGAACTGGCTGCCCGACGAGGAGCTGGCCTACCGCTATTCGCTGGATCTTGCCCGCGACTCCCTGCCCATCATCATGGTCGTCACCGGCCAGAGCCCCCTGGATCGCGATTTTGACGTGGAGCGCCTGCCCCCCGAACAGGGCGACGCCAACCTGATTCATCTTCTGCTCTATCCCAGGGAGCCCAGCGCCCAGCTGACCGAGGCCCAGGTATGGATTGATCCCGCAACGTCGCTCATCCGGCAAGCCCAGGTCATGGATTTTTACGGCAACACCAACCTGATCCGTTTTGACAGCCTGACCCCCGACGCCGCCCTGAAGGACGAGGCTTTTACCTTCACCCCCCCGCCGGGAACCGAAGTGGAAGATCATACGGACGGCTCCCATCCCGCCATGACTCCGCTCATGCGCTGAGTGTTGCCCGCGTCCTCGCCCGCGGGCGGCCCTTTGCCCGGCCCTGATTTCACGGCAGTCCGCCGGCCGCCGGGCCTGACGGCGTTTTCCCCGCCTTGCACGCCGCAGCGCTTTATGCCATGCTGAAAGAGCCAATCCGCCGCGCGCTCGCGGCTTCCGTTATCCACGCCGGAATACGCCATGCCAAGATACCAGTCCTTTCCCTATCGGGCCGGAGACTCCAACTCAGCGGGCAAGCTGGTTCGCCTCTGCCTTCCGCCCCTGGCGGGCAAGAGCTTTCTGGATGTGGGCTGCAATGAAGGCTATTTCTGCGGCTTCGCCTTTTTTGACGGAGCGGCCAGGGTGCTGGGCATCGACATCCGCCAGGACGCCCTGGATTCGGCCCGGCGGCTCTTTCCCCAGTGCGAGTTCCGGCTGCAAAACTGGAATGATTTCGCGCCCGAAGAATGTTTTGACGTCATTTTGTGCGCCTCGGCCCTTCATTACGCCGACGATCAGGAAGCCCTGATCCACGCCCTCGCCGCCCGCCTGACTCCCGACGGCATGCTGGCGCTGGAAGTGGGCATTGCCCCGGGGCAAAGCCCGGAATGGAAGGAAGCGCGGCGCAGTATCGACACGCGCCTTTTTCCCACCAGGCCCCTTCTGGAATCCATCCTGGCTCCCTATGCCTGGAAATATATGGGGGAAAGCGTGGGGCAGGCGGGCGATCCCCTGCCGCGTTCGGTGTACCATATCCGGCGCAAGCGTCCCTTCTTCATCCTGCTGGCGCAGGAACCAGGCTCCGGCAAAAGCAGCCTGCGCCGGGATCTGTTCAGCCAGTGCCATGCCATATCCGGTGATGTCCTCATAGCGCGCATCGCGGCCGGGCAGGAGCCCTGTTCTCCCGCCCTGCGCGCCTGCCTGGAACAGCTCTACAGGCCCGACAAAATCAGCTTTGCGGTCACACGCCTGTGCGAGCAGGGGCTGCTGCCGGATTATCTGGATGTGGTGCTGGCCCGCGCGGGCGGGCGCACCACGGTCTACGACGGATATATTCCGGCCGCGTATCACACGCTGGTGGAGCAGGTTCTGAGCTCCCATGCCTATATCCCCGTGCGCCCCGTCTGGAACAATCCCTGCAACAGCGTCCATCAGGGCACACGGGCCCGGCAGGAAACCCGGCAGTATGAAATCTATCTGGCCGCCCTGCTGGGCAGAACCCTGTGACATGGTGACATGCCGAATCTCCGGAATGTTTCGGCCCCGGGAACGCCGGCGCCAGGGCGCGCCATGCGCCGCGGGGGCCATGCAACGAAAAGCGCCGGCTCAGGCGCGGGACTGCCCGAATAATGGAACCCGTTGTCATCGCCCTGGACTTTGAAACCGCCGACAACGGCGCGGACTCCGCCTGCGCCCTGGGCATGGCCCGGGTACGCGGCGGCGAGGTGGAGGATGTCTTCTACCGGCTTATCCGTCCGCCCCGCCGCCGGATATGGTACACCCATATTCACGGCATTACCTGGAACATGGTCAGGGACTGCCCAGGCTTTGCCGAGCTGTGGCCGGAATGCGCCGCCTTTCTGCGCGGGGCGGACTATCTGGCGGCCCACAACGCCCCCTTTGATCGCCGTATTCTGCTGGGCTGCTGCGCAGCCGCGGGCGTGGACGCACCCGCCGCGCCCTTTCTGTGCACGGTGCGGGGGGCGCGCAAGGGTCTGCGCCTGCCCCGCAACCGCCTCAGCGACGTGTGCGCGCACCTCGGCATCGCGCTCGATCACCACAACGCCGCCTCGGACGCCCTGGCCGCGGCCCGAATCTATGTGTATCTGCGCGCCCACGGTCTGCCCCTGGAGGCCATGCGCATTGAGTGAAGGCGCGGCATGAGGCTTCAATCCGCGCGTATGATCTGGAAATTGCTTGCTTTTTCTTCCATGAGGCTGTATACTGCCTCCCTACCCGTCCGGCACGGGCGGCAGGGGCAAAAACCCTTCCTCCCCGCCGCACAGCGCCGTACCGCAAACGCAGAACAGACGACGCGCCCGCGCGTCCCGCCCCGGAGATTGTATGCTCATCCGTTGCCCGGAATGTCATTTTGAACGAGACATGGACGGCGACACTATCCCGGCCAGCGCCACCGTGGCCACATGCCCCCGTTGCGGCACCCGCTTTCGCTTCCGCGATCCGCGCGACGGGCACGCCGCTTCATCCGGCGCTGACGCGGCGGCAGCCCCGGACGGCAGAACCGCACGGCCCGATGAAGCTTCCGCCGCCCCGGCGCCAGCAGCCGCGCCTGTGCCCCATCTGCCCACGGAACAGGAGGGCGATGATCCTCTGCCCCCCGGGGCCATTATCCCCCACCTGGACGACGCGGCGAACGGGCCCCCGGAGACAGGCCCGGCAAACGCCGCGCCCGAAACCCCAGAAGGGCAGAAGGAGGCTCCCGCCCGAGCGCGGAAAGCCAAACGCCCGTGGTTTGGGCCGCGCCGCGCGGATCAGGACAGTTTCCCCGACGGACGCCACGGCCGGAACACCCCGGAAGGAGACTATGCCGCCAGCTCCGGCGGGGGAGATGACGTGCCCTGGGAGCACCCGGAGCGCTATGGCTTTTTTGCCAGTTTCGCCCAAACCGTGCTGCGCGTCATGTTCCGGGCGCCGGACTTTTTCGGGCAAATGGGCGGCGGCGCCCCTCTGACGCGCCCCGTCTTCTTTTATGTCCTCCTGAGTTTTTTTCAGACCATCATGACCCGCGTATGGTCCATGAACTCCCTGCAGGAACTCAGCCAGAACGTCACCGACCCGCAGGCCCTGGCCCGCATCGATGTGCTTATGCAGGGCATGAACACTCCCCTCATGCTGGTGATGACGCCTTTCCTCATGATTCTCCAGTTGTTCGTGTTTGCCGCATTCTACCACCTCATGATCCGGCTGGCCCAGCCGGACAGGGCCAGTTTCCACACCGTGGTACGGGTCATCGCGTACAGCGCTTCTCCTCTGGTGCTCTGCGTGGTTCCTCTCTGGGGCGGCACGGTGGGCTCCATGTGGTTCCTGGCCTCCACCTTCGCGGGCTGCAAATATGCCCTGAACCTCAGCTGGGCCAGAACAGCCCTGGCCCTGCTCCCGCTCTTTCTGCTGGCCCTGGCCGTCATGCTGGCCCTGGTTCAGGCTTCCCTCATGCTGACGCCGGCGGCATCCTGACACCTCGCCCGGCATTTGCCAATCTGCGCCGCCTGGCCCTTTTTTTGCATGTCTCCGTGCATTGCGCTTTCGGAGGTTTTATCATGGCACTTTCCCTGCGCCTTTGGGCTTTGCTCGGCGTGATGTTCCTGGTGGGCGGATGTGCCGCCATCAACACCCCCTCCGGGCGGGGGAACCTCGATCTGACCACGCCGGGGACACTATACTCCGACAGCAGGATCTACCTGGGGGACATTCAGGTGATGGTTCACCCCAACGTCAACCTGGAGAGGTCTCCCACAGCGCTGTTCGTGCCCCTGGGCCTCACCCAGGACATGAACGATTCCCTGCCGGTGTCCGAAGGGGTATCCCGGCAGGTCTGGCAGCAGTTTTTGAGCGAAGGAACCTTTCCCACCCTGGAACTGGCGAACATGGCCCCGCCCTACCGCGTTGATCTGGCCCTGCCCCTGGCCCAGGCCAAGGGCGCGGACATGCTGGTGGGGGGCTATATCACCTACTATCTGGACGGAGGACAGACGGGCAGCTCCAAAATTTCCCTGCACCTGGAAGTCTACGACGTCAAAAGCGGCGACATGCTGTGGAGCATAGCCCACGCGGGGACACTGCCCTGTCAGCCCGCCCGCGATTTTCTGCTGGTGCAGATCAAAAACCGCATGCCCGCCGATCCCATGTCCACGCTTATTGCCGCCGTGGCCGGTGATATGGCCACCCTGCTGCATATGTGGACATCTCCCAAATCCTTCCAGGGTTCGCGCCTGTCTTCCGGCTCGTTTTCCGGCTCGCCTGCCGGCGATTCGTCAGATTCCTTCTGGAAAAGAATGGGCAGGCTTTTTTCAAATCAATCCGACTCCGCATTCGGGCGTTTTTGAGCGGCAAAAAACCTGACGATGCCGGATTTTGGCTTCGGAAATTTTTGAACGGTAGGAGTACTTGTTTTTGATTGCCATGACTTGCTTTTAGCCCTTTTGGCTTCTCTCAGCCAGGTTCTGTCGACATTCATATTAAAAATTTGGCATAGTTACCCAAAAGGAGGAGCTCTGTACAGCGACCCATAGCCTCAGGAACAACCAGTGGGAAAAGAGCAAGGATGCACTCCCTGGCAACATTGTTATACATTTGTTGATGGCGTGTTGCATTTTTATTTATAAAAGGCAGGGCTCACCCCAATTGCTTATCCGCAAAAAAAACCTGTCATCAGCGTAAGCGCAGAATGCCGGAAATTCCGGCCTGTCTCTCCCCGCGCCGGCTGCATTGACAGAAAGAATTTCATCTTCTACCAAAGACCGACGGGCGGGCGGTTAGCTCAGCTGGCAGAGCCCCGGCTTTACACGCCGGTTGTCGGGGGTTCAAACCCCTCACCGCCCACCACCGAAGTAATGGTTGTCAGGTCTTTTGTCCGCTCTCCTGTCCACATCCTTTAGGAAGGGTCACCCATGCGCTCCGGCATCAGCTTTTCCGCCTTCTGCCTCGCCGTCCTTTTCATGACGGGCTGTTCCGGTCTCAACATTCCCAACCCATTCGCCACCACGTCGGACGTCAACGATGTGTACATGAGCCAGTTTCCCGACATTCCCATCCCGGCCGACATGAAAAGCGTGCCCAAAAACAGCCTGGTCACCGCCACCCAGGACGGCACCAGGGTGGGGCTGGAAAGCTTTGAGGGCCGGGTGGAGGCCGCATCCCTGTCCAACGCCATGATCCACAACCTGTCCCGCCAGGGCTGGTCCCTGCGCGGTTCGGTCACGGGCAAGCGCACCATGCAGGTTCATGAAAAGGATACCCGCTATGTGGTGCTCTACCTCTATGAGCAGACCATGACCACGGCCATGGAGGTCTGGGTTCTCAACCGGCTGACCGAAGGCGGCTTTGGCGGCTTCGGTCTGCCTTCGGGCGTACCCGGCTCGTTCTCCTCCTCCCCGGCCAGCAGCGCCACCGAGGTATGGGAAGGCGGTTTTACCTCGCAGCCATTGAATCAGTAGCGCTCTTGTGCGGAGCGCCGCGTGTTTTCTCCTTGACTTTCAGGATAAAGGCCGCATGGATGCCCATCTGAGCTATCACGGATTTGGCGGTAAACGCCTGCACCTGGGCGTGTGCGGCTCGGTGGCGGCCTTCCGCGCGGCCGAACTCATCCACCCCTGGCAGGAAGCGGGCGTGGGCGTCAGCGCCACGCTGACCCGCGCCGCGCGGGAATTCATCACGCCTCTGACCTTTGAGGCCCTGGGGGCGTCGCCCGTCTATGGCGGCATGTTCACAGGCCAGGCGCCCTTTGAGCACCTGGAACCCGGCCAGACCGCCCACGCCCTGGTGCTGGCGCCGGCCTCGGCCGACATGCTGGCCCGGCTGGCGGCGGGGCGGGCCGATGACATGCTGTCCTGCCAGGCGCTGGCCTTCGACGGGCCCATAGTGGCCGCTCCGGCCATGAACCCCCGCATGTGGCAGAACCCGGCCACTCAGGCCAATGTGGCCGTGCTGCGTGAACGCGGCGTCACCTTTGTGGGGCCGGAAAGCGGCGTTGTGGCCTGCAAGGACGAAGGGCCGGGCCGCTTCGCCGACCTGCGCGCCGTGTATCTGGCCGGACTCAAGGCCCTGACCCCGCAGGACATGGAAGGATCCACCGTGCTTGTCACACTGGGCCCCACCCGCGAGGACTGGGACGATGTGCGCTTCTGGACCAACGCGTCCACCGGCGTCATGGGCGCGTCCCTGGCTGTGGCCGCCTGGCTGCGCGGGGCCGAGGTTCACGCGCTGTGCGGCCCGGTGAATCTGTGGCTGCCCGCCGATTCCTGCTTCCACCGCCACGATGTGCGCAGTGCCGCCGACATGCTGGAAAAGGCCAAAGAATTGTGGCCCTGTGCCGGCATCGGCATTTTCACCGCCGCTGTGGCCGACTTCCGCCCCGAAGCGCATGGCCCGGGCAAATTTAAAAAAAATCTGGCCGAAGACGGTTTTTCCCTGCGTTTTCTGCCCAACCAGGATATTCTGCGCCTTCTGTCGTCCGAACGAAAGGAAGGACAAAAGGTGGTGGGTTTCGCGGCGGAATCCGCCGGGACAGCTGACGCCCTGGCCCACGCCGTGCGCCGCAAGCTGGTTTCCAAAGGGGCCGACATGGTGGTGGGCAATACGGTGGAGGACGGCTTCGGGCGCGGCCGCAACCGGGTTTTTGTGGCCGACATCAAGGGCCGCGAGGAATCGTGGCCTGACCAGCCCAAAAGCGACGTGGCATGGAAAATCCTTTCCTGGCTGCGCACCGTGTGAGTCCTGCTCATGAACGGTCTTGTCCTTTCCTCCGCCCTCCGTCCCTGGATTCAGGCCGGCCTGTCCGTCCTGCTTGTGGACAACCCTGAGCGCGCGGCCGAATTGCGCGCCGTTCCGGTGTCACAGGCCGCCGCCCCCGGCGACGCGGAAGTTCCGGCGCGCCCCGTTCCGGGCGCGTCGCGCCCGCCCGCCCAGCGTGTCGCGCCCGCCCGGGCGGCAAAGCAAGACAGCCCCCAGGCGGCGCCGCGGCCCCTCCAGCGGGACAACGCCGAAAGCCAGGGCCGCGTTCTGGCTCCCGATGCCTGGCCGGCGGCCTGGCAGGCGCTCAGAAAACGCCGGCCCCTGCCGCCACGGCCCCTGGTATTCTGGACATACGCCGGTTTGGGTGACGACCTCATGGGCACGCCCGACCCGATCCGTCAGCGAGTCATCGTGCGCATGCTCAGAGAACTGGGCCACCCCGGCGGTACCCACGTTTTCTGGCCCTATGCCCTGCCGGGGGACGATGCGCCCGGCGGGCCGGATGCCCCCTCGCTGTTCTGGTCCGGAGCCGCCCTGCTGCGGCCCAGAACCCTGCTGCTGTTCGGTTCCGAAGCCCGCGACGCCCTGGGCATGCCCAAAAGCCTGTACCCCTATTGTCAGGAACGCCTTGCGGGCCGCATGGTCATCCAGCTGCCCCAACCCCTGAGCCTGGCCCACAATGAAGCCGCCTTCCGCCAGGCGCAGGCCTTTCTCCGCGGCCTGCTTTCGTTTTGCGCCACGCCGCGCGGCTGAAACGGCGCGAACTGCCCGCGGCAACGGACGCGCACCATTCACGCCGTGCCGCGTGGCCAGCCGTTCCCGGGGCGGGGCGATCCCTCTGTCTTGCGGCGGCGCCGCCGAACTTTTTTCTTGCTTTTTTTTCAGGGGCAAGCTATTTGCTAACAGTCCTTCCGTTGACGGAAGGCGCTTCAGGCGAATCCGGCCCGGTCATCCGGGTCTTTGAGAGACGGAGGGCATCATGGGCAAACAGTGTGAAGTGTGCGGCAAAAAGGCGCAGGTGGGCAATCTGGTCAGCCATTCCAACATCAAGACCAAACGCCGTTTCAACCCCAATCTGCAGACCGTGCGCCATCAGTTCCCCGGCGGCGAAGTGCGCAGCATTACCGTGTGTACCCGCTGTCTGCGTTCCGGGGCGGTCAAAAAGCCTGTGGCCCGCACCCGGGGCGAAGGCAACTAGGCCGCTCTTTTCAAAGAGTTCAAGGCGGGGCTTTTCCCCGCCTTTTTTTTGAATCGGCCTTCCGGCCGGCAAAAAGTCGTGCCCCGGGCTATCGCCGGCCCGACGCGCTTTTCCCGTCAGGCACTCCCCAAGGAATAGCATGGTGCCGCGCCACTCCGCCGCCGACGGCTCTCCGGCCCTCCGCCGCCGCCGTTCCCCCCGCCAGTATGTTCCCATGTGGCGGAGATCCGCTTTGCCTCCCGCTCACTGGCGGGTGGTGGACGACAGCGGCACCGACTCCTTCGGGCGATCCCTGCCCGGCCCCGGCACGCGCACCATGGAATTATGGCGTCTGACTCTGGAAGCCAAAAATATCCCGCACCTCGTCGCGGGGCACGGCGCCAACCAGCGCCTCTTTGTCCCCGCCCTGCGCGAAGGCCTGGCGCGTTCCGAGCTGGCGGCCCTGACCGCTGAAAGCCACGCCAGAGCACCGGCCGCCGTGGAGGTTCACCATAATGCCCACTGGGCGCTGTGCGCCCTGCTGATTCTGATGTTCTGGCACGGCCTGCGCATGGGCTGGTGGCCCCTGCCCCTTGCCCATTTGCCCGACCCCGATTACTGGCTGCTGTGCGGCGGCCTCCATGTGCACCGGGTGCGCGCGCTCGGCGAATGGTGGCGCACGGCCACGGCTCTCACCCTGCATGCGGACAGCCGGCATCTGTTCTCAAACCTGCTGTTCGGCGCGCCCTTTCTCATCCTCCTCGCCCGGCGCCTGGGGCTGGGGCTGGCGCTGGGCCTGACCCTGCTGGCGGGTATTCTGGGTGACACGCTCAATGTGCTGTTCCGCCCCCCGGAGCACAGCAGCGTGGGATTTTCCACGGCGCTTTTTGGCATGACCGGCCTTCTGTGCGCTGACACCGTCATACGCGACAACGGCGCGCAGGGCTTCAAACACCGCGCGCTTCCGCCCCTGGCCGCGGGATTGGCTCTTCTGGCCATGCTGGGCACGGAAGGCGAACGCACCGACTATGCCGCCCACATTTTCGGTCTGCTGTCCGGCTTTGGGCTGGGGCTGGCCGTGTCGTCCCTCCTCAAGCGCCTCGGCCCGCCGCCGCGCCTGCTCAGCTGGAGCGCGGGCCTGGCCGTTCCCCTGTTCCTTCTGTGGTGCTGGGACAAAGCTTTTCAATGAACCCCTTGCGCAAAGGATAATCCATGGCTCCCTCTCCAGGCAGCTTTGAGCTTCACGGCACGGACGGCGCGGCCCGGGCCGGAGTTCTGCACACCGCCCACGGTTCCATACAGACTCCCATCTTCATGCCCGTCGGCACGGTGGGCAGCGTCAAGGCCATAGCCCCCGACGATCTGGAGGCTCTGGGCGCGCAGATTATACTGGGCAATACCTATCATCTGTACCTGCGCCCGGGCGACGAGCTGGTGGCCCGGCGCGGCGGCCTGCACGCCTTCAGCGCCTGGAATAAACCCATCCTGACCGACAGCGGAGGCTTTCAGGTATTCAGCCTGAACGCCCTGACCCGCGTCAGCGATGACGGGGTGGAATTCCGCTCGCATCTGGACGGCTCGCGCCATTTTTTTTCGCCCGAAAAGGTCGTGTCCATCCAGCGCCATCTGAACTCCGACATCATGATGCAGCTCGACCAGTGCCTGGGCTATGGGGCGGATCGGCGTCAGGCCGCCGCCGCCGTGGAACGCAGCGCGCGCTGGGCCCTGCGCTGCCGCGAGGCATACAGGCCGGGCACGGCGGAAAATCTGCTCTTTGGCATTGTCCAGGGGGTGACCTATCCCGAGCTGCGCGAGCAGTCCGCCCGCCGGCTTATGGACATCGGCTTTGAGGGCTATGCCATCGGGGGCCTCGCCGTGGGTGAACCCAAACATGTCATGCTGCGCTGCCTGCGCCAGCTTGACCCCATCCTGCCCCACGCCCGACCCCGCTACCTGATGGGCGTGGGAACCCCCCTGGACATCCTGCACAGCATCGAATGCGGGGTGGATATGTTCGACTGCGTTCTGCCCACGCGCAATGCGCGCAACGGAACCCTGTATACCTCGCGGGGCAAAATCAACATCAAGCGCCGGGAATACGCCGAAGACGACGGCCCGCTCGATCCCGAGTGCCCGTGCTATACCTGCCGCACCTTTTCCCGCGCCTATCTGCGCCACCTGTATGTGGCCAGGGAACTGCTGGCCTTTCGCCTCAATTCCCTGCATAACCTCAGCTATTTCCTCAAGCTTGTGCGGGAAGCGCGCCAGGCTGTTCTGGAAGGGCGTTTCCGCGCCTACAAGGCCGGTGTCGAGGCGCTCTATCCCGAGGAAGACGCCCTGTTCGAGGAACAGGAATAGGGCACCGGACAAAGGCGCACCGCGCGCAATCAGGGCAAAAGCCCGTTGCCGCGCCGCCCTTCCGCCCGCTATCCTTCCTCTTTCAGGGCGCGGGACATAAGGCCGCGCACCGCCTCGGCCGGAGACAGCGACCCGTCGAGCACGGCGTTCATGGCGGCGGTAATGGGCATGTCCACCCCCAGGGATTGCGCCAGCCGATACACGGCGGCGGACGTTTTGACGCCTTCGGCCACACTGCGCATGTCCCCGGTGATGGCGGACAGGCGTTCCCCCCGGCCCAGGCGCAGGCCCACCTGGCGGTTGCGCGACAGATCTCCCGCGCAGGTCAGCATGAGGTCGCCCACCCCGGACAGTCCCATGAAGGTGGCTGGCCGCGCCCCCAGCGCCACGCCCAGGCGGGTGATCTCGGCCAGGCCGCGCGTAATCAGAGCCGCTCGGGCGTTGTGGCCGAAATTCAGCCCGTCGCTGACCCCGGCAGCGATGGCGATGACGTTCTTGACCGCGCCGCCCAGCTCCACGCCGCGCACATCGGTGCTGGAATAGCTGCGGAACCAGGATGAGGCGAAGAGCTCCCGCAGGGACGCGCCCAACGCATCGTCGGCGCAGCCGAGAACCACGGCCGTGGGCTTGCCCTCCACCACCTCGCGCGCGAAGGAGGGCCCGGACAACACGGCGTAGCGCCGGGCGAAATGCCCGGGACGGCCCAAAGCCTCGGCCACCACTTCGGACATGGGCTTCAGGCTGTTCAGTTCTATGCCCTTGGCCGCGTTCACCAGCAGCGTATCCGGCCGGAGCAGGTGACGCACCCCCTCCAGCGCGGCCCGCTGACTCTGGCAGGGCACCGCCAGCACCCACAGATCGGAACGGGCCAGCGCGGAACAATCCATCACGGCCCTCACGCCCTCATGCAGACGCAATCCCGGCAGATAGCGGGGGTTTTCCCCGCGCTCGTTCACAGCTTCGGCCACGGCCGCATCGCGCACCAAAAGCCGCGTCTCGCGCCCGGCGCAGGCCAGCACATGGGCCAGAGCCGTCCCCCAGCTGCCCCCTCCATACACCGTGACGGTCATGGCAATACTCCTTTGTCCTCAGAAACGGCGGAACAGGCCCGAACGGACGCCCGGTCGCCCCACACGGCCCGCAAGGTATCCGCCAGGGCCGCCCCGGCGGCGGCGCGGCGCTCGTCCAGCAGCTTCAGCAGGGTTCGGACCCTGCCGGGCAAATCTTCCACCGGGCCGCCGTTGTCCAGCACATAGTGAGACGCGGCAATCTTGTCCCGCTCGGGCCATTGCCAGGCATCCACGGCCTGTGCCCGCTCGCCGCTCCAGCCCCGGCCCTCCCGCAGGCGCGCGTGCCTCGCGTCCGCCGGGCAGGCCACGGTCACCGCCACCATGTCCGGCGCCAGGCCCTGGGCGCGCCGGCGGCTTTCGTGCCACAGGGGAACCTCGGCCACGGCGCGTCTGTGCCCGTCCGCCTCGGCCCGGGAAAAAAAGCGCTCCATGTCCGCAAACACCAGGGGATGGATCAACTGCTCCAGTTCGCGCCGCAACCCGGCATCCGCCATCAGGGCCGCGGCCAGGGCCGCATGATCCACCGGCCCGTCCTCTCCTTGCAGAAAGCGACTGCCCCAGCGGCGGCGCAGAAGCAGCCAGCCGTCCTCACCGGGGCGATAGAGGCGGGCCACCACGGCGTCAGCGCTCCACACGGGCACGCCTTCGGCGGCCAGCAGGCGCAGGACGGACGACTTGCCGCAGCCCGGCGTTCCGGTCAGCACCACGCGCTGCGTCCGCCGGGCCAGTTCCAGGGCCGCGCGGGTGAAATCCTCCGGAGGGGGACAGACGCAGGTCAGGCCCCCGGGCCGCGCGGGATGGGGAAACGTCAGTTTCCAGGCGTGCAGCATCTGACGCGGCGCGGGATCATGGCTGTCGCGCGGGGCATAGAGCCTGTCGCCCCACAGCGGGTGCCCCGCTTCGGCCAGATGAACCCGGATCTGATGCGTGCGGCCGGTGTGGATGCTCACGGCCAGCACGGCAAAGCGCCCCGCCGGATCGGCGTACAGCCTGCGCCAGGAGCTGGAGGCGGAACGGCCGCCCCTGTTTTCCGGCACCACCGCCATCCGGGTTTTCAGGGTGGGATGGCGGCCCAGCGGCAGGGTGACCCTGCCCTCGGCTTCGGGCACGCCCCTGGTCAGGGCCAGATAGGTCTTGGCCACGGCCCGCGCGACGAACGAGGAACTCAGCGCCAGGCGGGCGCTCTCGGTCAGGGCCGCCACCAGAAGGCCCGACGTGTCCTTGTCCAGCCGGTGCACAATGCCGGGGCGGGCACCCTCCTGCCGCGCCAGCTCGGGAAAATGGGCCAGAAGACGCTGAACCAGCGTGCCCTCCGGGCAGCTGGGACAGGGATGAACCGTCAGGCCGGCGGGCTTGTCCACCACCACCACGCTTTCATCCCTGTACAGGACGGCAAGCTCGCCCTCTTCCGGCGTCAGCCCGGCTTCGACGGAGCCCGGCTCCAGTTCCACAAGACTCCCGCCATCCAAACGGACATCGGCCTCGGTGCAGACGCGCCCGTTCACCCGGCACAAACCGGCCAGCACCGCCTTCTTGACCCTCGAGCGCGACAGGCCGGAGGCCCGGCTCGCAAAAGCGTCCAGCCGGACGCCGTGGTCACCGGAACCCACAACATAGCGGCCGCCGGCAGTCCCTGAACCCGGCGCGCGGGCACGGCCATTGCGTTCTTCGCGGCCATCCATGCGGGCCTCAGAGCGCCGGAGGCAGTCCCTTCACATAGCCCGTAATCTGGGCCTTGGCGACCAGGGTGCCGGCGGCGTCCGATATGCTTACCTCGTAGGTGACCAGCTTGCGTCCGATGTGCAGGGCGCGGGCCTCGCCGCGCAAGGGGCCCACCTTTCCCGGCGCGATGTAGGAAATGGAGGTCTGGGCGTTGACGCAGCCCGGGCCGGCGGCATTGGCCGCGACGGCAAAGGCCAGATCAGCCAGGGCGAAAATGGCGCCGCCGTGGGCATGGCCCAGGCCGTTGCGGTGGCGCTCGTCAAAGGGCATGGACACAACGGCTTTTTCCGGCCCTATTTCGACAATATCAATGCCCAGATGGCGGGCAAAGGTGTCGTGGGCATCGAAATGGCGGCGAACTTCCTCAAGATTCATGGGCTCAACCTCGCGTGGCTTGGGAATGCCGTACCATACGGCATAGGGTCAGGCCTGACAAGGCGGGAAGGCTGCCAGAAAAGCCGTCCCTCTGGACAGGCGGGGCCGCAGTGTTTATACAGCACAGACAACATCTGTTGCCAAGGAGCATCATCATGGCCCACAAAAAAGTTGAACGCAGAAAGGAACTGGATCGCCGCCGCCATCGCCGCGAGCAACGCCTCAGGGATCGTATTCACGAAGCGCAGGCCGCGGCCAGAAGCGGCAAGAAGTAGCGGAAAAAAGACGCCCGCCCCATGCGGATGCGGAAGAACGGAAGCGGGGTTCGCCCTGTCTTTCGTTTTCCGTCCGCCGGAGATGCCTTTTGCCTTCCCTCCGCGGGGAAAGCCGTTGTTCAGCATGGGCTGCCCCGCGTGCCGAAAACACAGCAGGCGCCTTTCCGCGCGATTTTGCGACGTCCGGGCCACTGTCCGCCACTTTTCCCGGCCTGTCAGGCCGGGATACCTGGGCGTTGACCGTCCTTGCGCTCCCTGGGCCGAACGTCCGTTCTCCGGAGCTTTTTCCATGCCTATTTACGAATACCAGTGCCCTCATTGCCGTAAAAAATTTGAAGAATGGCTGAAGTCAGACGACGACGCCTCAACGCATCCCTGCCCGGTCTGCGGCGAGGCCTCCGCGCGCATCATCTCCCAGAGCACATTTATCCTGAAGGGCGGGGGCTGGTATGTGACGGAATACGGTTCCCATCACGCGGAAAGCGAGGCGTCCGACCCTGACGCTGCCCCCGACGCTGCCCCCGATGCATCCGCCAAGACGCCGGATGCGCCGAAGGACGCCGCGACAGGATCTGAAGCGCCGGCCGCCGGCAAGGCCGCGGCCGATACGCCGGGCACGGCACCATCAAAGGCCGGAGCGGGGGAAAAACACGCGCCCGCGGCACAAAGCGCGTCCGCTCAAGGCGGCGGCAAGGCCGCCCGATCCACCCCCGCAAGCACCCCCGCACAAAGCGCCGCCAAGGCGTCATAACAAGGACTTTCTATGATTGAACGCTATTCCCGGCCCGAAATGGCGGCCCTGTGGAGCCAGGAAAACCGCTACCGCGCCTGGCTCAGGGTTGAGCTGGCCGTGTGCGAGGCATGGCATGAGCAGGGGGTCATTCCCTCCGCCGACATGGCCGAAATCCGGGCCAGGGCCGATATTGACGCCGCCCGCATCGACGAAATCGAAAGCGTCACCCGCCACGATGTCATTGCATTCCTGACCTCGCTGGAGGAAAAAATCGGGCCGGCCGCGCGCTTCATTCATCTGGGCTGCACCTCGTCGGATATTGTGGACACAGCCGGGGCTCTGCTTATGGTGGAAGCCGGCCGCCGCATCCTGGACGACTTCGATCTGGCGCTTGAAGCCCTCAAAAAACTCAGCCTCCGGCACCGGGGCCTGATCTGCATGGGCCGCACCCACGGCATCCACGCCGAGCCCACCACCTTCGCGCTGAAAATAGCGGGGTTCCACGCCGAATTTCAGCGGGCAAAAGCCCGCTTCGCGGCCGCCGTGGAGGGTATCCGGGTGGGCAAGATTTCCGGGGCGGTGGGCACCTACGCCTTTCTGACCCCCGACATCGAGGCCCGGGCCTGCGCCCTGCTTGGTCTCAGGCCCGATACCATTTCCACCCAGATTATCCAGCGCGACCGCTACGCCCATTACTTCACGGCCCTTGCCGTGGCCGCCGGGGGCATAGAGCGCCTGTGCACCGAGCTGCGCCACCTGCAGCGCACCGAGGTTCACGAAGTGGAAGAAGGCTTCGCCAAGGGGCAAAAGGGCTCGTCAGCCATGCCGCACAAGCGCAACCCCATTTCCGCCGAAAATATGTGCGGCCTTGCCCGCCTGATCCGCAGCAACGCCCTGGCCTCCCTGGAAGACCAGGCACTGTGGCACGAGCGCGACATCAGCCATTCCTCGGTGGAGCGGGTGATCATGCCCGACGTCACCATTCTCGCCGACTATGCCCTGCACCGCCTGACCCGGCTCCTCGACGGTCTGGTGGTTCTGCCGCGCAGCATGGAGCGCAATCTGTGGGCCAGCCACGGCATCTTCTTTTCCCAGCGGCTGCTCACGGCCCTGGTGGAAAAGGGGCTGCCCCGGCAGGAAGCCTATGTCATGGTACAGCGCTGCGCCATGCACAGCTGGGAAAACGAAGTCTCTTTCCCCGACACGGTGCGTCAGGATGCGGCCATAGGCTCGCGCCTGGGTTCGGAAGAGCTTGATTCCCTCTTTGATACCCGCTATTATACCCGCTACGAATCACTGATGCTCGACCGGGTTTTCCGCGATGAAGCCCTGTAGGGGGCCGGGCGTCACTCCGACAGTCCCGCGGCCAGGCGTTCGCCCCGGCCGGCATACTGATGGCATGAGCGCTGCGGCGCGTTTCAAGGAACTTGCGACATGGCCGACATTCTGGACATGAAGCGCCGTCTGGCGCAGCTTTTGGTAGAAAAATCCTATAAGGAAGGTCACTTCACCCTGACCTCGGGCCGTCAGAGCGACTATTATTTCGACGGCAAACAGACGGCCCTGCACCCTGAGGGCGGCTGGCTCATCGGCCACCTGTTCAATGAGCTCCTGTCCGATGTGCCCCGTCTGGCCGCTGTGGGCGGCATGACCCTGGGCGCCGACCCCCTGGTGTCAGCGACTTCGGTCATTTCTTACGAGCTCAAGCGGCCGCTGGCCGCCTTCATCGTGCGCAAGACCCCCAAGGGCCACGGCACCATGCAATACCTGGAAGGGCTTGCCAACCTGACGCCCGGCGCGTCCGTGGCCATGCTGGAAGATGTGGTGACCACCGGCGGTTCGCTGCTGACGGCTTGTGAACGAGTGCGCGAGGCCGGTTTTCACATCGCGGCCGTATGCACTGTGCTGGATCGGGAAGAGGGCGGCCGCGAAGCCATTCAGGCGGCGGGCTATACCCTGCGTTCCCTGTTTCGCAGGGCAGAACTTCTGGAACTGGCCCGCAGCGACCGGGGCTGACCCCATAGGAGATCCTGGTGCGCATCCTGACATTGACCGCGTGTGTGCTGACAGCCAGCCTGCTTTCATTTCGCCCCGCCCCGGCGTGGGAACTGATTCTGACGGACGATGCCGCCCTGCCGCCCGCGCTGGTCGCGGTGGACAAAGGCAACCATACGCTGTTTTACCTGGAAAAACGAAGTCCGCTGACCATTGAGCAGGCCTTTCCCAGCATTCACGGGCAGGTCGAGGGCGACAAGCTAGAGCAGGGCGATCTGCGCACTCCGGAAGGCGTGTACTTTGTCATCGGCAAAATCCGCGGGCCGCTGGACTTTGAGGAATACGGCAGCCAGGCCTATCCGCTCAACTATCCCAATCCGGTGGACAAGCTGCGCGGCAAGACGGGCGGGGGCATCTGGATTCACAGCAAGGGCCGCCCCATTGCCACCCAGACCACCCGCGGCTGTATCGCCGTGGATCTGGCCGACATTGACGCCCTGGCGCCTCATCTGCTTCCCGGCACCCCTGTTGTGGTGGCGGAAAATATTGTCAGCGACGCCATTGAGCCCTCCGCGGAGATCAAAGCTGACGTGGCGGCGGCCGCGCCGGCCACGGAGGCCGTCACCAGGCTGCTGACGGAAAGAACCGAAGACTGGAACCGAGCCTGGGCCTCGCGCTCGGCGGCCATGTTCGACTTTTACGATTCCGACGCCTACACCCGCGCCCAGGGCGAATCCTTCAGCGCGTTCCGCACCCAAAAGGAACAGCTCTTTCAGCGCCTGCCCTGGATTCAGATCCAGTACGGTGAAATCAATGTGCTGCAAGGCCCCGGGTACTGGGTATCGTGGTTCCGGCAGTATTACCGCGCCCCCAACCTGAGCACCGAGGGCATACGCCGCCTGTATTGGCAGCCGGTGGCAAACGGCGAACTCAGAATCGTGGGCATGGAATGGCTGCCTCAGGATCTGGGCATGGAGCGGGCCTATCTGGACGGCCTGGCGCCCAGCGTGGTGGCCTTTATCGAGCAATGGCGCCAGGCATGGGAAAGGGGCGATCTTGAGGCGTATGTTTCCTTTTATGCCCAGGATGCCATCCAGGACAGGCAGCGCGGTCTGGACGCCATCATCGCCCGCAAAAACCGCACCTGGACAGAGAGGAAAAAACCCCTGGCGGTACAGTTTTCCGGCTTGCGCGTGCGCCTGGAAGATCGGGGCGTGCGGGTGGACATGACCCAGCTGTACCGCGATACGGCTGGCTATCAGGACAAGGGCACCAAGGAAATGCTGCTCTATCCCGATGGCGATTCCTGGCGCATCGCCTCGGAAACATGGACGGCCTCATAAAAACGATGTAGTGAGAACGCATGACCGGGAAATACAGTGTCATATTCCTGCACGACGGCGGTGATACCCATCGCTGGCGCATAGGGCCGGCTCTTGTGCGCTCATTGATTTTTCTGGGTATTCTCATTCCCGTCATAGCCGCCGCCAGCCTGTGGCTCAACAGCCGGCTGTGGCAGGAACTGAACGCCCTCAGGGCGGACAACCAGAATCTGCGGCGGCAGCTGGAAAGCAGCGCCCAGACCACGGCCCGGCTGGCGAACCTGGAGCAGTTCCTGCGCAAGACGGATCCCCAGGGCCTGGACGATCTCCTTCCGTCACGCTCGGGCGCGGGCTCCGGCGCGCACAGCCCCGCGCCGGCAGCGCCTGCGGACAAAGCCCAGGCCCAGCCGGATTCCGGCCCGGAGCCTGCCGCGGAGCCGCCCGCAAAGTCCGCCGAATCCGCAGACGCCACGGAGTCTGCCGGTGACTCTCCCCCCGCCCCCGACGCGGCGGACGGCGCGCCTGGGGCGGCGGACTCTCCGGACGGCGTTTCCTCCCCGGAAGCCGCCTCAGACCCGGCGCGCGCGCGCGACCCGGTGGATACAGGACTAGTCAGGGTGGAAAATCTCAACGCCCGCCGGATAGGGGCCCGCAGCCTGCGGATTTCCTTTGACCTGTACAATACCGAGCAGGTGTCCCAGGTGGCGGGCAAGGCCACCTTCGAGCTTATTCTGGCCGACGGTTCGGGCTACCCTCTGGACGACCAGGGAGACACCAGTTATCGCATCAATCGCCTGAAAAAAATTGTCGGCAACCCCACACTGCCCACGGAAGTCTCCGATACCAAGGATGCCTCCATTCTGGTCAACGTGCTTTCCGACGGAAAGCTGATCTATCGCGTCATCACCCCGTTGAACTGAGCCTCCGCAAAAGCCTCCGGCCTGAACTGCCGTGCCGCCGTGTCCGCTTCACGCGGCGGAGACAGCCGCGGCGGCACGTGATCTATTTTTCCAGCCACAGGGCCAGCCGCTCGGCATATTCCCCGTCCGTCCAGCCCATGCGCTCATACATGCCCGCCTCGCGGCGCTGCCGGGAAGCTTCGGCCAGCATGAGCGCGGCGGCCACCGAGACGTTAAAGCTCTGAATCATGCCGAACATGGGAATATAGGCCTCGCCGTCCACACAGGGCAGAAGCTCGTCCGGCACGCCCGCGTGCTCATTGCCCATAATGATGGCCGTGGGCTTCGTGAAGTCATAGTCCCCCACGGGCCTGGCCGAGGCGCTGCAACTGGTGGCCAGCACCTGGCAGGGCCGGGCGCGCAGGGCGGCAAACAGACTCTGCCTGTCGTCGTGGCGCACGGTCTCCACCCATTTGCGGGCCGAGGCCGAGGTTTTCCTGCTCAGAACCGGGAACGCGCATGTGGTGTAATACAGATGCACCGAAGCCACCCCGAAGGCGTCGCAGCTGCGGTAAATGGCCGACACATTGTGCGGATCGTGGATATTGGCCAGAACCAGCGTCAGATCCTTCTGGCGCTGCCTGAGCACCTGCTCGATGCGCCTCCGGCGGCGTTCCGTCATGCCGCGCACGCCTAAAACTCCAGAGACCCGGTGGTTCGCGGGAAGGGAAGGACGTCGCGGATGTTGGCAATGCCGGTGAGCAGCATGATAAGCCGCTCAAAGCCCATGCCAAAGCCCGCGTGGGGAGCGGTGCCGTAGCGGCGCAAGTCCAGATACCACCAGTAATCCTCCGGCCTCTGGCCGAGCTCGCGGATGCGGGACTCCAGCACGTTCAGGCGCTCCTCGCGCTGGCTGCCGCCGATGAGCTCGCCGATGCGGGGCACCAGCAGATCCATGGCCGCCACGGTTTCGCCATCGTCATTGAGGCGCATGTAAAAGGCCTTGATGCTCTTGGGATAATCATACACCGTAACCGGGGCCTTAAAATGCTCCTCGGTGAGAAAGCGCTCGTGCTCGGTTTGCAAGTCCACGCCGAACGACACGGGATATTCAAACGTTTTCCCGCTGTCCTTCAGTATTTTCACCGCCTCCCGGTAGGGCACGCGCACAAAGTCCCGCCCGGCCAGGCCCATGAGATCGCCGCGCAGGCCGGGAGCCACAAATTTGTCAAAGAGGCTCACGTCGGCCTCACAGCGTTCCAGAATATGGCGCACCACATGCCGGATGAGGCTTTCGCCCAGCTCCATATTGTCTTCGAGGTCGGCAAAGGCGGCCTCGGGTTCGATCATCCAGAATTCAGCCGCGTGCCGGGGCGTGTTGGAATGTTCGGCGCGGAAGGTGGGCCCGAAGGTATAAACCCTGCCAAGGCCCAGAGCCAGCGCCTCGGCCTCCAGCTGGCCGGACACCGTCAGCTTGGCTTCCCTGCCGAAAAAGTCCCGGTCAAACACGGAGCCGGAAGGCGAAGGCGCGGCGCCCGTGTCCGGCACAGCGGGCAGTGTCGTCACCCGGAACATTTCACCCGCGCCCTCACAGTCCGAACCGGTGAGGATGGGGGTCTGCACATACGAAAAGCCGCGGCCCCGGAAAAAATCGTGAACAGCCAGGGCCGCTTCGGAGCGGATGCGGAAGGCCGCGCCGTATTTGTTGGTTCGCGGCCGCAAGTGCGCGATAGTGCGCAAAAATTCATCGGAATGACGCTTTTTCTGCAAGGGGAAGGTTTCGGCGTCGGCCAGGCCCAGAACGTCCATGCCGTGGACGCGCAACTCCCACTTCTGTCCCTTGCCCGGCGATTCCACCAGATCGCCGCGCACGCACAGCGAGGCTCCGGTATTGACGCCCTCCAGCGCGGCCCATGCGGGCGTCCCCTCGTCCACAATGCACTGCATATTGGTCAGGCAGGAACCGTCATTGAGCTCCAGAAAGACAAATCCCTTGGAATCCCGCCGGGTTCGCACCCAGCCGCAGGCCGTGACGCCGGGGCGCGGCGCGTCCGCCGCCAGCAGATCAACTATGCTTGTTCTTCGCATGGCATTGCTCCGTGTAGAGAAAGGGCACAGATTGGCTATACGTCATGCGGGGTCTGCCCGCAAGGGAAAGCGGAGCCGCCTTGCCTGCTCCGATCCGGGCCGGGGCTCGGCCCGGCCTCCCCGGCCGCCGCCTCGAACAGACGGCGCTCCAGAACGCGGGAGGCGCGATCCAGCCCCTGCCCTGTCAGCGCCGAAACAGGCACGGCGTCAGGGTATCTCGCCGACAGGACGGCCCGTGTGTCTTCATCGGCCGCGTCCCATTTGTTGAGCAGCATAACCCGCGCTATGCCCGTCAGTTCCAGGTCGGCCAGGATGCTGTCCACGGCCTCGATGTGCGCATCCAGCTCGGGATGGGCGGCATCCACCACATGTAGCAGCAGATCGGCGGCCTCCAGTTCCTCCAGCGTGGCCCGGAAGGCCTCCATCAGTTCTTTGGGCAAATTGCGGATAAAGCCCACGGTATCGGCGAGAACCAGTTCGCGCTCCCGGGGAAAGCGCAGGCGCCGGGTTGCGGGATCCAGCGTGGCGAACAGCTTGTCGGCGCTCAGCACCTCGGATCGTGTCAGGGCATTCAGCAGGGTGGACTTGCCCGCGTTGGTGTAGCCCACCAGCGCCACCAGAGGCAGCCCCTGGCGGGAACGCCGGGCGCGCGTGTACGAGCGTTGCCGGCGCAGGCCGTCCAGCTCCTTGCGGATGCGGGTCATGCGCTCCCGGACACGGCGGCGGTCGGTCTCCAGTTTGGTTTCGCCGGGGCCGCGCCCGCCTATGCCGCCCATAAGGCGATCCATGGCCCGGTTTTTGCCCACAAGCCTGGGCAGCGCATACTTGAGCTGAGCCAGTTCCACCTGAAGCTTGCCCGCCCGCGTGGTGGCGTGCTGGGCGAAGATGTCCAGAATAAGCTGCGTGCGATCCAAAACCTTGCGCTCGGTCAGTTCGGCCAGGCTGCGCAGCTGCGCGGGCGACAATTCGCCGTCAAACACAATAAGCGATGCCTGGCCGCGCAGGGCCAGCACTTCCAGTTCCGCCAGCTTGGTCTGACCAAGGATATGCCGGGGATGCACATCGGCCACGCGCTGAATCAGGGAGCCCGTCACCGTGACGCCGGCCGTGCGGGCCAGTTCGGTCAGCTCGGCCAGATGCCGTTCCTGCACGGCCCGGGGCGCGGCGGCCACCGACACCAGCACGGCCCGGGTGTCGTCCCCGGCCTGCCGGGCATGATCCACCACCCTGGACAGCTCATCTTCCAGCATTTCCGCCTCGGCCGTGAAGTCCGTTTCCACCCGGTCCCAGGCCAGCGGGGGCTGCACGCGATACGTGTCATCGGCCGCGGCGCCTGTTCCGTCCGGCGGGGGCGGCAGCAGGTGGGCGGACTGAAACTGAAGAGGCGCGCCAAAAGCGTCCACGGTCAGCACACCCACGCTGTCCAGCCGCAGGAAGAGCAGATCCATGAGATCTTCGTGGGACAGGCCATCGGGCGTCAGATGGGTGTGCAGAAGCCGCAGGCCGCGCAGGCGGCCCGCACCGGTTCTGGCGCGGGGCAGCCCGGGAATGAGAATGGACGCGGCGTCCCCCACCAGCACCAGCTCCACCCGGCCCTGCCGATCCAGCACAAGGCCAATCTGGCGCGACAAAAGGCGGGACAGGGCGGCCAGCTCCCGGGCCTGCTCCAGGCTGTAGCCGCCGCGCGGGCTGTAGCGGCGCTGCCCCAGGCGGGACAGCGCCTTGAGTTCGCTGGGCTTGAGCCCGGCCGTGCGGCCTTCGACGCGGGCGGCTATAGCGCCGCCCCCGTCAGGGATTCCATCCAGGCGGCGATCATGTCATCGTAGCGCGAGGTAATACGGAAAGTCCGGGCGGCCATGCGCTGGCGGAACGCCAGATCCACGCCCCCCCGCTTCAGTAGCGCTATGGCTTCGCCATAGCATGCGGGATCCGGCAGCACCAGCACACTGTGGTAATTCTTGGCCGAAGCGCGCAGGAGGCAGGGCCCGCCGATATCAATGTCCTCCACCATGGCCCGCGCCGGCAGTTTTTTTTCCAGAGCCGAGGCAAAATCGTAGAGATTGACGCAGACCAGATCAAAGGGCGTGATGCCGTGTTCGGCCAGGGTGGCCAGATGCGCGGGGTTGTCCTTGTCGGCCAGGATGCCCCCGTGGATGCGGGGATTCAGGGTTTTCACCCGGCCGTCCAGAATTTCCGGAAAGCCCGTCACCTCGCTGACGGCCGTCACCGGAAGCCCCTGATCCTTCAAAAATTTCATGGTGCCGCCGGTGGAGACCAGCTCCACCCCCTGACCATGCAGGAAAGACGCCAATTCCGCCAAGCCGTCCTTGCGGGTTACGCTCAGAAGCGCGCGCCTGATCGCGAGTACATCCATGATAAAGCCCCCTGATTGACAGATGTGGCGGTATTCTGCCAGAGCCCGGGCCGACTGACAAGCAAGGCGGGAAGCGGAAACTTACAGGCCCTGCAGGGACTGCCACAGCTTTTCAGCCCTCTTGCGGCCTATTCCGGGCAAGGCGGCTATATCCTCCGGCGTGGCGGCGCGCATGGCCTCCAGGGAATCGAAACGATCCCACAGCAGGCGGGCCGTGTGCGGCCCCACGCCGGGCAAACGCTGCAATTCACCGCTGAAGGCCTGACGGGCGCGCGCCTGCCGGTGCCTGCCCAGGGAAAAGTCGTGGGCGGCATCCCGCACGGCCTGCAAAAACAGCAGTTCCGCCGAGCCTTCGCGCAGGGGCAGAGGATTGGAGCGGCCGGGCACAAAAATTCGATCGGCCACATTGCCGGCCCGCCGATCGGCATGCCCGCGCTCGTCCCGGGCTTTGGCAATACCCGCCAGAAAAAAGGGGATGCGGGAGTTTCCGTGTTCGTCACGGGCAAAGGACTCGCGGAATACCTTGTCCACCGCGGCCAGCTGCCCCTTGCCGCCGTCCACCAGGAGCATGTCGGGCCAGGGCCCGCCGCGTTCCACACGCCTTGCCGCCCAGGCGCTGAGCGCCGCGTAATCATCGCCGTGGGCGTCCTCGATATTCCAGACCCGATAGGCATCCCTGAGGGCTTTGCCGTCATCATAGACCACCACGCCCACCTTGGTGGCCGTGCCGCCGGTGTGCGAGACATCCACGCACTCAATGCGCCGCACGGGCGCCTCAAGCCGCAGGGCAAGAGCCAGGCGTTCCGCAATGGGCATATCGGCCTTGCTTCGCGCGGCCTCACGCGCATTGCTCTTGGCCATATCCACCAGGCGGTGCTCATCCGCATTGCGGGGCGCGGCAACATGCACCGGCCCGCCCCGCATATCGCCGAGGGCCGCTTCCAGCGCGGCGTGCATATTTTCCCCGCAATCCGGCCCGGCCGGCTCTGTCAGCGCATCCCGAGGGGCCGCATCCGCCGCTCCGCCCCGCGTGGCGCCTTCTTCCGGCGGCGTGCGGCTGTCATCTCCCGGCAGCCAGGGCACCACAATACGGGGCGGAATGGAGCCCGCAGGGCTGTAAAACTGGCCCAGGAAGCTCCAGAGAAGTTCCCCCGCCTCTTCCAGTCCCAGGCCCGGCCAGAAAAAGGTGGCCCGATCAATGAGCGTTCCCTGCCGCACATAGAGCATACCCAGGGCCAGCCCGTCCGGGCGCGTGACCAGTCCCAGCACATCCAGATCGCCGCCGCCGGGCAAAACCACGCCCTGGCGCTCGATGGTTCTTTCGATGGCCTGAATCTGATCGCGCAATTCGGCGGCCCGTTCAAACTCCAGGGCTTCGGCCGCCCGCTCCATGCCGGCCCGGAGCTGCTCCAGAAGTTCACGCGACTTCCCCTCCAGCAGCAACACGACTTTGCGCGTGATGTCGGCGTAGGCGTCGGGACTGACGGCCCCCGAGCAGGGCGCGGGGCACATGTGGATATGATGATACAGACAGGGTTTGACCCGGTTGCGCAGGGCCCTGTCCGTACAGCGGCGCAGGGGAAAAATGCGGTGAATGGCCTTCCAGGTTTCCCGCGCGGCCATGCCCGAGGTGAAGGGCCCGAAGTAGCGCGCGCCATCCCGCCGGCGCACCTTGCGGGTGATTTCCAGACGAGGGAACTCATCTTTTTCGGACAGGCGGAACAGCACATACTGCTTGTCGTCCCTGAGCACAATATTGTAATGCGGCCTGTGCTTTTTGATAAGGCTCGCCTCAAGCAGCAGGGCTTCCTTTTCCGTGGTGGTGTTCAGGGTTTCCAGACTGACCGCGTGGCCCATCATGGCCGCGGTTTTGGGCGTGAGCTGCGCGGGGGGCCGGAAATACGACAGAATCCGCCTGCGCAGATTGCGGGCCTTGCCCACATAAATGATACGCCCGCCCGCGTCCTTGTACAGATAGACGCCGGGAGTGGTGGGGATGGTGGACGGTATCGGGCGTTCCATGCTGTCCAGATCTCTCAGCCGGGGGCATGCGCGGCATCTTACCCTATAAGATGCCGATGCCGCTAATTTTTTTCAAACCCGCTCGTCCGGCGCCTTCCGCTGATGCGGCATTGCCGGCCGCCTTTCTCAGACGGCGCCCGCCTGGCCGGGGTCATGTTCCAGGGAATATTTATCCCGCACACGGGGAAGCGCGGTGGGGTACTTCCCGTCAAAGCAGGCCGTGCAGTAGTCACCGGGGCGGGATACGGAACGCCTGAGTCCATCCAGCGAAAGATAGTGAAGCGAATCCAGGCCCAGCAGGGCAGCCAGGTTTTCGGGCGCGTGCCGCGCCGCCACCAGCTCCCCGGTGGAAGGAAAGTCGATACCGTAAAAACAGGGATGCCTGACGGGCGGCGAACTCACCCTGAAGTGCACTTCCCTGGCGCCCATATCGCGCAGTTTGGCCACCCGTGTGCGCACCGTGGTGCCGCGCACGATGGAGTCATCCACCACGAGCAGGCGCTTGTTTTCAATCATGGAGTGCACGGGGTTGATTTTCACCCGCACGCCGAACTGCCGCATGCTCTGGGAGGGCTGAATAAAGGTGCGGCCCATATAGTGATTGCGGATAAGCGCGTGTTCATAGGGCAGCCCCGCCCCCTGGGCCACGCCCAGGGCGGCATAAATGCCCGAGTCGGGGAAGGGAAGGACGCAATCCGCCTCGGCCGGAGCTTCCCTGATCAGCTCCAGGCCCATGCGCTTGCGGCACTGGTACACATCCTCGCCAAAAATGATGGAATCGGGCCGGGCGAAGTACACCAGCTCAAAAATGCACTGACGCACCGGAGCGGGGTGAGACAGCTCGTAACTGCGGCAGTCCGGAGAGCCCCGTTCCACCACCATCATTTCCCCGGGCCGCACCTCGCGCAGGCGCTCGGCCTCCAGCAGGTCAAAGGCGCAGCTCTCGGATGCGAAAGCCCAGGCCCCGCCCAGACGCCCGACAGACAGGGGATGAAAACCGTGGGGATCGCGCAGGGCGATAAGTTTGCCATTGGCCAGAATAATCAGGCTGTAGGCGCCTTCCACGCGGGCGCAGGCGCCCAGGATGGCTTCTTCCAGGCTTTTGCCCCGGAGCCCGTGGGAAATGAGATGGATAAAAATTTCGCTGTCGCTGGAGGACTGGAAAATGGCCCCCCCGTCTTCCAGTTCGGCCCGCAGTTCCGCCGCGTTGATCAGGTTGCCGTTATGCGCCAGCGCAAGCTGAATGCCCCCGCGCATACGGGCCACCAGGGGCTGCGCGTTGCGGCGTTCCGGCCTGCCGGTGGTGGAATAGCGGATATGGCCGATGGCGGCGTCTCCGGGCAGATGGCGCAGCGCTTCTTCACTGAACACATCATGCACCAGGCCCATGCCGGCCTGAACATGGGCACGGCCTCCGCCCGAGTCCTCCCAGCTTGCTATGCCCGCGCTTTCCTGTCCCCGGTGCTGGAGCGCGTACAAACCAAAATACGCCAGTCGCGAAGAATCCTCATGCCCGATTATGCCAAAAATTCCACACATAAGGATTCCCCGCGACCCGTATTCCCGCGGCCATGGCTATGCGCCAGCGGACGAAGCGGACTCAGATGTCGTCCGGCTGCTCGTCGTCGAGGCGTCCGGTTTTGCCGGTGAAGGGGTCATATTCCTTGGGATCGTCAAAAACATGCACCCCATGGCCTCCCCCGTGCTGAGGACGGGGCAGCTTGTTGACGATATAGTCCACGCTTTCGCGCAAATCCTCCGCCGCGCGCGTCCACAGCGGGTCAAGGGCCACGGTCAGCCCTTCGCGGCGGGCCATCTTGACGGCGGGCACATAGTCGGCGTCATTGGCGATCAGCACCAGGCGATCGGCCATTTTCTTGATGGCGATGGTGGCGATATCCAGGCCAAGGCACACATCCACACCCTTCTGGCGGATGTCGGGATAAATGTCGCCGGCCTCAATGTCATCCACATCCAGCTCGCCTGCCATGAGCTCGCCCAGCTTGGTGGAGTCAAGCTGCCACTGCCCGGCCTGCCAGGCCGACCGCCCCAGCCGCATGAACACCTGGGGCGTGATGCGCATGGACTGAAGGAACTGCTGCTTGCGGGCCACCAGAGGCGTCTGGGAAAAATCCATCGGCCCGCTGACGGGATGCTCGCCCCGGCCCGTGAATGGCAGGGCATCATAATACATGATGCGCCCCAGGCGTTCGTCATCTCCCAGGTGGGACAGACAATGCCGCCGGATGCCGGGGCCGTCGAAGTAAAAAGCTTTCAGCGCGATAATGCGCTTGCGCATGAATTCGCCATCAACCACAAAAATGACTTTTTGCATGAAATCCTGCGGGTGTTTGTTCGCTGAGAAGCAGCTCGATACGAGGTATATGTGAAAAGAACCACTGCCTTGGTCTGATTTAATGGAACTATTTGCACATTGACCATACGCGCGGCTTCACCCGCTGTCAAGCGCATGGGGCATGATTCCGGCTGCCTTGCCGCACACGCCGCCGATGCCGGCCAGTGCGCCGGATTTTCCGGCTTTGACAAGCCTCCCCGATGGCTCTATCTTTTCCACTCCGTATTTTTTTCCGGGAGACCATCTATGGCCCAGATTCAAGCCATCAAAGGCTTCGCCGATCTTTTCCCCGCGCAAAGCGCCCTGTTCCTGCGCATGGAGGCCGCGGCCCGCGCTGTGTTTCCCCGCTACGCTTACGGCGAGCTGCGCACCCCTCTCATGGAGCCCACCGAACTTTTTCAGCGCTCCATCGGAACCGAGACGGACGTGGTGCGAAAGGAGATGTACAGCTTCGCCGACGCCAAAGGACGTTCCATGACCTTGCGGCCCGAAGCCACGGCGGGAGTGATGCGCGCCTATATCGAGCATGGCGTGGCCGCGCGCGAGACGGTCAGCAAATTCTTCACCATCGGCCCCATGTTCCGGCACGAACGCCCGCAGAAAGGCCGCATGCGGCAATTCCACCAGATCAACTGCGAATGCCTGGGGCCCCGTGAACCGGAAGCGGACGCGGAACTGATCTGCATGCTCATGGAATTTCTCGACACCCTGGGTCTGACCGGCCTGACCCTGCATATCAATTCCCTGGGCTGCCCCGTGTGCCGTCCCGCCTATCGGACGCTGCTGCGCACCTGGCTGGCCTCTCTGGCTCCGGACGCCCTGTGCGAGGACTGCCGCCGCCGCGCCGAAACCAATCCCCTGCGCGTGCTGGACTGCAAGGTGCCCGACTGCAAGGACAACACGGCGGCCGCGCCGCACATTCTCGATCATCAGTGCCCGGAATGTTCCGCCCACTTTGCGGCTGTGACCCGGCTCCTGCGGGCCAGGAAGATCCCCTTTGACATTGATCACCGCCTGGTGCGCGGCCTGGATTATTACACCCGCACCACCTTCGAGGTCGTGTCGGGCGATATCGGCGCGCAGGGCTCGGTAGCCGGGGGCGGGCGCTATGACGGACTGGTCTCCTCGCTGGGCGGGCCGGATGTGGCGGGCCTGGGCTTCGCGTGCGGCATGGAGCGCCTGGCGCTGCTCATGCGGGAACAGGATATTCCCACTCCGCGGCCGGACTTCTATCTTGCGGTGCTTGACGACAGCTGCCGCGACACGGCCTTCAGCCTGGCTCAGGATCTTCGCCTGGCCGGGCTGGCGGGAATCCTCGGATTTGACCCCCGGAGCGTCAAAAGCGCCCTGCGTCAGGCCGACAAGTCGCGCGCCCGCTTCGCCCTGCTTCTGGGGCCGGATGAACTGGCGGGCGGCACCGTGATGCTTAAAAATATGGAAAACGGCGAGCAATGCGCCATGCCTCGTGCGGACGCGGCGGCCCGCCTCGCCGCCCTCTCTTCACCCGCCGCACAAGGCCCGGCGGCCGCTACATCGGGAGAACACGCATGAGCCAGACCGAACTGACGGGGGAACGCACCCTCCTTGGCATGCAGGCCGACATTCAAAAAGACCACGCCCGCCTTCTCAAAGCCCTGGGGGACTGGCGGCGCACCCACCACTGCTGCCAGCTGACCCTGGCCGACAACGGCCGCGAAGTCTGCCTCATGGGCTGGGTTCAGTACCGGCGCGATCACGGCGGCCTCATCTTTGTGGATCTGCGCGACCGCGAGGGCCTGACCCAGGTCGTGTTCAGCCCCGAAATCGCCCCGGATGCCCACCGCGACGCCCATGTCCTGCGCAGCGAATATGTGCTGGCCATCAAAGGCCGCGTGCGTCCCCGGCCCGAGGGCATGACCAACCCCAACCTGAAAACGGGCGAAATCGAGGTGGTGGTGCTGGACTGGAAGCTGCTCAACACCGCCAAAACCCCGCCCTTTCCCGTCGAGGATCGCACTGACGCGGGCGAAAACCTGCGCCTGCAATGGCGCTATCTCGACCTGCGCCGCCCGCGCATGCTCCACAACCTGCGCATCCGCCACAGCATAGCCCAGGCCACGCGGGCCTATCTCAACGGGCTGGGCTTTCTTGAGGTTGAAACCCCCATCCTCACCAAATCCACGCCTGAGGGCGCGCGCGACTTTCTGGTACCCAGCCGGGTAAACCAGGGAGAGTTCTACGCCCTGCCCCAGTCGCCGCAGCAATTCAAGCAAATGCTCATGATGAGCGGCGTGGAGCGCTATTACCAGATTGCCCGCTGCTTCCGGGACGAAGACCTGCGCGCCGACCGCCAGCCCGAGTTCACGCAGATCGACATTGAAATGAGCTTCGTGGATGAAGACCAGGTGATGACCATGGCCGAAGGGCTCATGGCCCGTGTGTTCAAGGAGGCCCTTGGCGTGGACATCCCCCTGCCCTTCCCGCGCATGGCCTTTGAGGACGCCATGCGCGACTATGGCGTGGACAAGCCCGATACCCGCTTTGATCTCAGGCTCAGGGACGTGACCTCCTGCGTGCGCGGCTCCGGCTTCAAGCTGTTTGCCAGCGCCCCGATGGTCAAGGCTCTGCGCGTGCCCCAGGGCGCCTCCATGAGCCGCAAGGACATTGACGAGCTGACCGAATTTGTCAAAATTTACGGCGCTCAGGGTCTGGCCTGGATCAAAATCCACGGGGACGACTGGCAGTCGCCCGTTGCCAAGTTCCTGTCGGAAACGGAAAAGGCCGCCCTCAAAACTGAAATTGGCCTTGAGGCGGGCGACATTGTTTTCTTCCAGGCCGGTGCCCCCGACATGGTCAACGCCGCTCTGGGCAACCTGCGCGTACGGCTGGGCCAGCAGCTGAACCTTATCCCGGACAATGCCTGGAATTTCCTGTGGGTGACGGACTTTCCGCTGTTCGAATACAGTGAGGAAGAGAAGCGCTGGGTGGCCTGCCACCATCCCTTTACCGCCGCCCAGGACGCCAGTTACGAAAGCATGCTGAGCGACCCGGCTTCCGCCCGGGCCCGCGCCTATGATATGGTGCTCAACGGAAACGAGGTGGGCGGCGGCTCCATCCGCATCCACAGCGCTGAAGCCCAGTTCCGCATGTTCGAGGCCCTGGGCTTCAGCGCCGAAGCGGCCCGGGATCAGTTCGGCTATTTTATTCAGGCCCTGGAATACGGCACCCCGCCGCACGGCGGCATCGCCTTTGGCCTGGATCGCATCGCCATGCTGCTGACCGGCGCGGGCTCCATCCGGGATGTCATCGCCTTCCCCAAAACCCAGAAGGCCACCTGTCTGCTCACCAGCGCCCCCTCCGCCGTGGCCGCCCGGCAATTGCGGGAACTGGGCCTGAAACTGCGCGAACAGGCGGCCGAAGCCGCCAAACCCACGGAGTAAGCATGCTGCGCCCTGTTCTGCAATATCCTGATCCGCGCCTGAGCCAGAAGTCCGAGCCCGTGGACGGCATCACCGAGGAGATCCGCGGCCTCGTCCAGGATCTGAAGGATACCCTGATCTCCATCGGCGGCGTGGGCATCGCCGCTCCCCAGATTGGCGTCTTTAAACGGGTTGTCATTCTGGATCTTTCGCAGGCGCGGCATGATCCCGACGCGCCGCAGGAACTTGCGCCCCTGATCAACCCGGTGCTGACCGTCCTTGATCCGGCACCGCACGAGGAAAACGAAGGCTGCCTGTCCGTGCCCGACTTCCGGGCCAGGGTCAGGCGCCCCCGGCGGGTGGCCCTGGATGCGGTCGATCTGGACGGCAAGCCTGTCCATCTGGAAGGCGAAGGCTACTATGGGGCCGCCATGCAGCACGAAACCGACCACCTGGACGGCGTGCTGTTCATTGACCGCATAAGCTACCTGAAACGTTCACTGTACGACAAGAAGCTGAAAAAAAACCGGAAAATGTAAACCGCCGCCCGGGCGACGGCGCAAAGTCCACCGCATCGGAGCCGCGGCACAAGGCAGGCCTATGGCTGCACCATTGCGCATTGTGTTCATGGGAACGCCGGACTTTGCGGCGACCATTCTGCGGGCCGTGGCCGCCTGGGACGGCGGCACGGTGACGGCGCTTTACACCCAGCCGGATCGGCCGGCCGGGCGCGGCAAAAAGCTCAAGGCTCCAGCCGCCAAGGAGGCGGCGCTGGAGCTGGGGATTCCCGTTTGCCAGCCCCCCCATTTCAAAACGCCCGACGCGGTGGACAGTCTGCGCCGGCAGGCTCCCGATGTGCTGGTGGTGGCCGCCTACGGCCTTCTTCTTCCGCAATGCGTTTTGGATATACCGCGTTGCGGGGCCTACAATGTTCACGCCTCGCTTCTGCCCCGCCACCGGGGGGCGGCTCCCGTCCAGCGCGCGCTCATGGAGGGCGACAGCGTGACCGGCGTCACCATCATGCGGATGGAAGCAGGCCTGGATACGGGCCCCATGCTTTTGCAGCAGGCGCTGCCCATCGAGGCGGCCGATACGGCGGGCAGCCTGACCGGCCTGCTGGCCGAACAGGGGGCCAGGCTTATGACGGGCGCGCTGGGCATGGTGGCGGAAGGAAGGACGGCCTTCATCCCCCAAAATGACAGCATGGCCACCTACGCCCCCAAGCTCAGTCCGGATGAGGAGCGCATCGACTGGTTTCTGCCCGCCCGGACTGTGCACAACCATATCAGGGGCCTGACCCCCGCGCCCGGCGCGCGAACCGTGCTGCACATCCCCGGCCGGGAACCTCTGCCCCTGCGGCTGGAGCCCGGTCAGCCCCTTGAGGACACGGACGCCCGAACCCTGCCGGGGCAGCCCCCCGGCACCATTGCCGGCTTTGACGGCGAGGCCCTGGTGGTGGCGTGCGGGCACGGCGCGTATCGACTGACCCGCCTGCGCCCGGCGGGCAAAGCCGCCATGAGCGCGGCAGACTTCCGCAACGGCCGCCTGCGGGATCTGGCGCCCCCTTACGGCCTGTTCTGCCCGGACGCCACACCGATCAGCCGTGACTGATCATGCTTCTCCGGCCCGCGCGGCCGCCGTCTCGCTTCTGCAAACCCTGTATGGCAAGCCGGATGGCACGCCTCTGCCGGTGCTGATCGATCGCGCCGCCCGGCATCGAAACCTTGACAGCCGGGACACGGCGCTTGTCACGGAACTGACCTGCGGCGTTCTGCGCGCGGAAAAACGCCTGTGGGCCGCCGTCAGGCCTTTTCTGCGCAACCCCGGGGCGCTGCCCGCGCCGCTCCGCCTTCTTCTGCTGGCGGCCAGCTATGAGCTGCTTTTTCTGGATCATATTCCGGGCCGCGCCACCGTGCATCAGGCGGTGGGCCTGGCCAGGCATCGCTATGGGCCCGCTCTGGGCGGCCTGACCAACGCCGTGCTGCGGGCCGTGAACCGCGATCGTGACCGTATCCGCGCGGAGGATGCCGCGTTCCTGGCCCGGGATCCGCATGAGGCCACCGTTGACGATGTGGAACGCCTGGGCTCCCTGCCGCCGGGCCTGGCCTCGCAGTGGCTGCGCGATTACGGGCCGGCCGCGGCCTGGGACTTTGCCCGCCGGGCGAGCCGCCGGCCCGCGCCGGTCTGCCGGCTCAATGCCGCGCGCCCCGACGCGCCGGACACGTTGCGCGCTCTGCTGGATGCCGGCGGCCAGGCCATAGGGCGGTGGGGCATGCGTTTTCCCCAGCCCGGCGCCGAACTTTTTCCGCTGCTTGAGCGCCTGGAACGTGACGGGCGCATCACCAGGCAGGGCGAGGGCTCGTTGCTGCTCACGCAGCGGCTCATCGAAGCCATCCGCGCCGGCGGCTATCCGGAAGACAGCCCTCTGTGGGACGCCTGCTGCGGCCGCGGGGGCAAAAGCTGCGCCCTGCTGGAGCAAGGCATTCATGTGGCTGTGGCCAGCGATCCCGTTCAGGCGCGTCTGGCCGACCTGAACCGCGCCATAACGCGCCTGCGGCTCCCCCGGCCGCAGTTGGCATGTTCCCCCGCTCAGCCGCTGGCAAGCTCCTTCACCGGCCATTTTCCGCTCATTCTGCTCGATGTGCCGTGCAGCGGCACGGGCACCCTGGCCCGTAACCCGGAATTGCGCCTGCGCCTGGCCAGCGAAGCGCGGGCCGGGCTTCCGGCCCTGCAGGCCGAACTCTTGGGCGCGGCATGGAACGCGCTTGCTCCCGGAGGGCTGCTGGCATACGCCACCTGCGCTCTCCAGCGCGCGGAAAACGAAGACCAGATTGCGTCTTTTCTGGCCACTCACCCCGATGCGGACGTGCAGGATCAGCATCTGATGCTGCCCGGCGGCGCCGGTCAGGATATTCTGTTTCTGGCCTTGCTCCGGAAATCCTGAAACGCGGCGCGGGGCGTCGGAAGCGATACCCGATGCCCCGCGCAGAAGCCGCGCTGCCCGGCCTGATGAAGAGCCGGCTCCGGCGCCTTCAGTCACCGTAGCGCTTCATGACCTCGCTCACGATATTCAGATAGGTGAGGCCATGGCCTTGATCCGGCTCCAGGTAACAGCCTTCCCCCCATTCGTTCCAGGCATTGATGAACAGGTACTGCAAATGACGCGGCACAAAGCGTCGCGTGAACTCCGCCATGCCTTCCAGGGCGACCCGGAAAACTTCCGGCGACACATTGACCGACGCTATCCCGTTCATTCCGCGCCGGGGTGTATTATCCCAGTCGGGAAACACGCAGCGCATTTCGGGATAGTCGGGCATGGGCTTGCTCAGCATGAACTTGATGGTCTGTTGATAATCGAGCCGGCGCGGCGGATTTTCCATCCCGCACACCATATTTTCCGTGCGCCAGTTGGGAGCGTATTCCACCATGCAGTCAAATCCGAACGGTGCGGGCGAACAGCCGACAAAGGCCTCTACTCCGGCCAGATACAATCCGGGAAAACCCAGAATTTCCGCCTCCGTCCGCCATATGTCGGCATAGATTTCAATTCCGGGGCAGCGCTCTGGCGCAAACACAAGGAACAGGGGCTTTCCGTCTATTTTTATGTAGCGTGGATTGCTGAAGTATTGCTCCAGATCATGAAGCATATTTCTGGCATGTTCCCTGGAATACTCCTGCCGCATGAACGGAACATCCCGTTCTTTTTTGGTATTGTCATACCAGCTGTTGTGATCCCAGCACAGGCAGAAACTGTTCTGAATGTCATGGCTGGCGTTGATAATGTTCAAAGGCTTTTCCAAAAGCCTGCGCCCAGCCATATTGTAATAATAGTAGCAGAAGCCATGTATTCCATTGCTGTATGCCAGATAATGCTGAAGAACCAGGGTTTTCTCATCCAAAAGATTATAATATCCCAGCATGTTATGAGGGATACGAGGCTGCTGGTGCCCCTCAAACAGGGGTTTTGCCGAGCGTACATTGCTCCATTCGGTAAACCCCGGCCCATAGACGGCCTCATTTTCCGGAATAACGTGAAACTGCGGCAGGTAAAAAGCAATGGCGTGCATAGCGCGAAGCCTCCGCCCCGGATTTTGTGTGGAAAGTCAGTCCGGATTGCGCCGGAAGCGCGCGGTCAATCCCAACGCTCCATGGTCACGGGGTATTCCCGCATGGCGCAGCGCAGTTCCTCAGCCGAGGCCGTGGCCGCGCCCACCTTGCCCACGACGATGCCCGCCGCGTAGTTGGCCAGCACGCAGGCATCCAGAAGCGGAACCCCCACAGCCAGCGCCAGCGCGATGAGCGCGATGACGGTATCCCCCGCGCCCGTGACATCAAAAACCTGGCGAGCCATGGTGGGCACATGCCACACCGGCCCTTCCGCGCTGAACAGGGCCATGCCCTCCGCCCCCAGGGTGGTCAGCACATGGGCAGCATCCAGCTTTTCCCGCAAATGGCGGCCGGCCGCCAGAATTTCCGGGCGGGTACGAACCGGCAGGCCGGTGGATTCGCTGGTTTCCTTGGTGTTGGGCGTCAGCATCCAGGCCCTGTGGTAACAGGAAAGATTCTGGGGCTTGGGATCCACCAGAATTTTTGGCGCGCCCCGCCCTCCGCTGCACCCCATACGGCGGATATCGTCCAACAGCCCGGAAGAAATCAGTCCCTTGCCATAGTCCGACACCACCACCACGTCAAAATCCGGCACGCGGGCTTCCAGCTCCTTCAGCAGGGCGGCATATTCCTCAGGTGTGGCAGGCGCCAGGCATTCCCTGTCCAGGCGAAGCATCTGCTGGTTGCGGGCCATGACGCGGCTTTTGACCGTGGTGGGCCGCTTGCCGCATACCAGACACGGTTCCACGCCCGCCTCGCTCAGCATGCTTTTAAGCCGATGGCCGTCCTCATCCTCGCCGATAAGCCCCACCAGAACGGCCCGACCGTTCAGCGCTGTCATATTGCGGGCAACATTGCCCGCCCCGCCCAGACGGTGACGGATTTCCTCCACCCGCACCACCGGCACAGGGGCCTCTGGAGAAATGCGCACGGCGTCGCCGATCAGATAGGTGTCCATCATCACGTCGCCCACCACCAGCACGCGCCCCCTGGACAATTCGTCCACATATCGGGGATTGCACAATTCCCGGGAAGGCTCACGCATGGCTATCCTCCACGGGACGGACGTCAGCCTCTGGCGCGGAGGCTGACTCCGCCATGGCCCCGGCAGCCTCAAACGCGCCGGCTTCGTCCTCCGGGACAGATTCCCCCGTCCCGAACCCGGCGCCGTCGTCCGCAGGCATGGACGCCTCAGGCTCAACCCCGGCACCCCCGGCGCCCTCGGCCCCCACATTCACGGGCATGAACGCCTCAAGCTCAGCACGGGTGGCGTCCTCCGCCGCCAC
>JAFLSV010000004.1:42147-136105 GCA_022510785.1 Desulfovibrionaceae bacterium
TCATTCACGGGCATGAACGCCTCAAGCTCAGCACGGGTGGCGTCCTCCGCCGCCATGGCCCCGTCAGCCTCAAACGCGCCGGCTTCACTCTCCGGGACAGGTTCCCCCGCCCCGAACCCGGCGCCGTCGTCCGCAGGCATAGACGCCTCAGGCTCAGCCCCGGCGGCCCCACCCTCGGGCGCGCATTCGCCAGATTCAAAGCCGCCCTGGTATTCCTCGCTCATGCCGAGCAGTTTCAGCAAAAATTCCAGCTCCTCAGGTGAGGTATACGGAAGCGCAATGCGCCCTTTTTCTTCGTTGCCGCTGATACTTGCGCCATGATGCACGGTTTTCCGCAATACGATCTGAATATCCTTCAAGCGCTGAGGCTTGGGGGCGCGGCGCCTTGTTTCCCTGTCCGCCGCGGCGGCGCCTGACTCTTCGCCGTTCAGAGGCGCGGGCAAGCGGCCCGTGCGCTTCCAATAATCAGCAATGGATTCCGCATCGCGGACAGACAGATCACGCTGAATAATGCCCTCCAGCAATCGATCCCTGATTTCCTCATCCCCGACGGACAGCAAGGTTCGGGCATGGCCGGCGCTGATGCGTGATTCGGCAAGGGCTTCTTTGCAGTGCTGCGGAAGCTGGAGCAGACGCAGGGCATTGGCCACGGCGGAACGGCTTTTGCCCAGCTTGGCGGCCAGGTCTTCCTGATTGAGCTTATGGGTATCGCGCAGAGTCTGTAACGCCTCCGCTTCTTCCAGTGGACTCAGGTTTTCCCGCTGCAGATTTTCCACCAGGGCTACCGTCATGGCTTCCGCATCCGTATAGGAGCAGATGACTACCGGGATTTCCGTGAGCCCTGCCAGCTTGGCGGCACGCCAGCGGCGTTCGCCAGCGACGATCTCATATATCTGGGGAGAACTGTCAGCCTTGGGGCGGACAATGAGCGGCTGCACGACCCCCTGATTTTTGATGGAGGTAGCCAAATCGGCGAGAGTCGCATCGTCAAAACGCTTTCGTGGCTGATGCGGCCCGGGGGTCAATTGCGTCAGAGCCAGTTTTTTGGCATCGCGCGAAGGAATTTCCGCCTCACGGGTTGAACGCAACAGCGAATCTAGCCCCCGCCCCAAACCACGTTCCAAAGCTGCCATATTTCCCTCCGCTGTATGTGGCAAGACCGCACCATCCTGCCAGACATCCTGAACTGCCGGTTACGCAACGCTTTTATGAAGACGCTTGTGCACGACCTCTTTGGCCAGCTGCAGGTAGGCTTCCGCCCCCTTGGACTTGATATCGTAGTGAAGAATGGATTTCCCATGACTGGGAGCTTCCGAAAGGCGAACATTGCGGGGAATCAGTGTTTTGAACATGTGTTCGGAAAAACAGCGCTCCGCCTCGCTTTTAACCTGCCGGGCCAGCTTGTTCCTCGCATCATACATGGTGAGTACAACTCCAAGCAGCTCCAGTTCCGGATTCAAGCGTTTGCGCACCTGTTCATAGGTATGGAGCAGCTTGACAATGCCTTCCAAAGCAAAAAACTCGCACTGGAGGGGAATGAGCAGTTCCCTGGCCGCGCAGAGAGCATTCAGCGTTATCAGACCCAGCGAGGGAGGACAATCCAGAATAATATATTCATAATTCCCCAAAACAGGATGGAGTAATTCGCTCAGATAGTATTCCCTGGCCATCTTATCCACAAGCTCCAGTTCTATCCCCACCAAATCGGAGGAGGAGGGAAGAAGCGTCAGATAGGGTGTGGCTGTGGGCAGCAGGGCTTCAGACAACGATTCCGGCTTATAAAATGACGTATATAAATTGACCTTCATGCTTTCCTGATCAAAGCCCAGGGCGCTGGTGGAATTTGCCTGAGGATCACAATCCACCAGCAGGACACGGTTTTCCATGATTGCCAGGGAAGCAGCCAGGTTAACGGACGTCGTGGTTTTCCCCACTCCTCCTTTTTGGTTGGCAACAGCTATGATTCTTGTCACCGAGAACCTCCGGGCTATATATGTGAGATACTTTTCTCATAAACTTTCGCAGTGGGAATGGCAAGTACCAGAGGGCCGTGTCCGGATAAAAATATGAAAAACGCGCCTTCCGGACGATGTACCCGCAACATGCCATCCCCCCACCCGAAGGAAACGCCTTTTTCCCTGATGTCCTTTGAAGATCCTCATGGCGAATGCATACCGAAGCCCCTGCCCAAGCCTGAGTGTTTCACGTGAAACATGTGCATGAACTCCGTATCGTGCGTGTTCACATGGAATAAGGAGAAAAGGCGCAAAAAAACAACCCCCTACCTCAAAAAAACCGAACGGCGGACGCTTTTCACTCACGGGGAAATGTACCTGAAAAAGCTTGTGGAGCCACGGACTCTCTTTACAATCTTGCCCTGCCCGGGCATGGCTGTTTCACGTGAAACACGATCATGGGTGTCCGCATCACTTTCATCACCAAGAGCAGAAAGAAGGTAAAACAGGCACCCCTGTGACTCAAAATTCAAATACTATGCTTTCTGTGATCCAGTCTTTGATCTCAACGGATACGCCTGTTCAAACGCGCCCTCTGCTTGTGTAACCTCTGCTCCGCTCGTCTCTGGATGTTTCACGTGAAACAGGGTTGAGGCTCCCCACCGCCATCTATGCCCCGGAGCTGGGGGCGAAAAAAGATTGACCTTTCTCCCACGGCACATGGTGCAGCGCTTTCACCTGCCAGAAAGAAACAGCTTCCATCCTTCCCCACCCCAAGATATCCACCCGCGTCAGGTGCCCCCCTCCGGGCGTGAGCCTGGTCTTTGCCTGAGTCAGAACATTCTACGGGATAATGTTCATGGTTCCCGTGTATTGAACGGTTACGACAGTATAAAGAAGGGAAGCAGAAAAGAATGCACGCGCGAGAACACGGGTGAGGTGTTCTTCCGATACAAACATCCATGGTCGGTGAAATCAGCGAAGACAGGGGGGCAGTGGACAGGGAGGCATTCGTCGCCAGGCTCCGGGCACGGAACCCTGTGAAGGAAATATTCTGTTTCACGTGAAACAAGGATTTCTTTTACTGAAAAAAAAGGGATCTGACTGGCCCCGCCCCTTTTCGCCAAAGCCCTCACAAAAGCCATTATCAGGCAGAGATGTCACGCAAAGGACTTGGTAACATGCCGGGAAGACGTGCAAATCAAGATCAAACGCAGCAAGCATGCGCACAGCGCCGCCATGAACAGAGGCAAGGCGCCGGAGTCTCTGCCCTCGTGCGCAGAGACGCTGAAAGCCCAAACGTGCTCTTCTCAGGATGAAAAATTATGTTCAATGCCCAGAAATATTATATTTCTTCAGCTTATACTGCATGAGGCTGCGCGAAATACCCAGCAATTCCGCGGCATGCGCCTGGACAAAATCGGCTCGAACCAAGGCACGGCGGATAAGCGCGGCCTCCATTCGATCCAGTGTGTCCGCCAGATTGAGCTCCACGGGCAAAAGGTCAACCGCACTTTTAAACTGAGATTCCTCATCGCGTATTTCCGGAGGAAGATCGTCCACACCGATCACATCATGAGGCACCATAACAATACAGCGTTCAATAACATTTTGCAGCTGCCTGATATTGCCGGGCCATTCGTACCCTGTCAGATAATTCTGGGCCTCCTGGCTGAAGCTTTTACCGTTGATGCCATTTTCCGTGGATATTTTTTCGGCAAAATGAGCCACCAGCAGGGGGATATCTTCCCGTCGCTCGCGCAGCGGGGCAAGGGGAATTTGCACCACATTCAAGCGATAGAATAAATCTTCACGAAATTTTCCTTCTTCCACCAATTTGGCCAAATCACAGTTGGTGGCGGCCACAACACGGATATCGACATTGACGGGTTCCGTACCGCCCACGCGCTCAAAGGTTCTTTCCTGCAAGACACGCAAAAGTTTAACCTGAAGGTCAAGAGTCAGTTCGCCTATTTCGTCCAAAAACAACGTGCCGTGATCCGCCTGCTCGAATCTGCCCCGGCGCATGGCCACAGCACCGGTGAACGAACCCTTTTCATGACCGAACAGCTCACTTTCCAGCACGCTCACATTAAAGGCCATGCAATTGACCGTCACAAAAGGTTCTTCCTTGCGCGGGGAAGAAAAATGGATGGCTCGTGCCACCAGTTCCTTACCGGTTCCCGATTCGCCGGTGATAAGGACGGTGGAACGGCTTTGGGATACCCGATCCACAATGGCCAGGGTATCGCGAATGGCTTTGGACTTGCCAATAATCTGATGCGTGCTGTACCGATCTTCCAAATTTTCCTGGAGCAGGCGGTATTGCTGATGGGCTTTGGATAACTCCGCCGCATTGTGAACCGCAAGCAAAAGCTCATCATTGGCAAAGGGTTTGGTTATATAGTCAAAGGCCCCGTAACGCATAAGCTCCACAGCGCTTTCGATGGAGCCAAAAGCCGTCATAATCAGCACAGGAATATGGGGCCAGGATTTTTTGATCGATTGCAAAACTTCCTTGCCTGTCAGCTTGGGCATCTTCATATCAGTGATGACGACATCCACTTCAGAGTCATCCAAAAAGGCAAGAGCCATTTCAGGATCGTTGAGGGCCGTCACAGAATACCCGGCATCCGTCAGCATGGCCTCCAAAACGAGCACATAGTTCTTTTCATCGTCAATAATCAGAATGCGGGAGTTTTCACTCATACTTCACCTTCTTCAAAACTCATGAGGCAGGAGCAATTCCCTTACCCGTGCCGCCATACAGCCCGCCAGGGGTACGGCGGGAAAATTTCCGCGCGGCCAGGCCCCGGCACGGCACAGGCTTTGAGAGGCTCACCCGGCGCGCTGCCCGTCGGCGGCGGGAAAAATAAGCCGGACAATGGCTCCGCCCTCCTCAGCGTTGGCCAGCTCCAAAGTTCCGCCGTGAGAAGAAACAATAGACTGGACAATGGGCAGACCCAGGCCCGTACCGGTATCTTTTGTCGTATAAAAGGGATCCAGGGGCTTGTTCAGTCCATCCGGCGGAAACCCGGGGCCGCTGTCACAAAAGCTCAATTCAAGTCCTCCGCCGTCACGAAGCGCGCCATGAATCTCAATGCGGCCCGTACCCTTGATGGCCTGCTGAGCATTGATCAGCACATTATAAAAGGCACGGTACAACAAATCCGCATCGCCGGAAATGAGAAAAGGATCCGGCACATCCAGAACAACCTCCACGCCTTGACGCTGAAACTCGCTTCCCAGAAACGCCATGGCCTTGCCGAGAACATCAGTCACGTTCACGTCATCCTGACGGGGTTGACGCGGCCGGGCGTAGTCCAAAAAGTCATTGACCGTCGTCCCCAGGCGGCAGGCTTCGTCATAAATGGCCTGAAGTATTGGCTGGCTGCCATTATCCGTCGTCGTATGCCGCCGGATAAGAAATTCGGCGCTGGAGCGAATAATACCAAGCGGATTGCGGATTTCATGCGCGATGGAGGCCACCATGCGCCCCATGCTGGCCAGCTTTTCACTTTGATGCAGCTCGGCCTCCAGCTGGCGGGTGCGGGCCATGCGCTCTGCCAGAATGCGTTCGGCCTGTCGGGCAACCACCTGAAGCAGGATGAACAGAATAAGACTGGAAACCAAAAAACCGGCCATAATCAGCCATTGAGACCGGATGGCCATCTTGTAATGGCTGGTCACATCCTGAATGATCTCCAGGGCGCCCAGAACCGGCGTGTCCTGTGCCGCTCTGTTCAACTGCTCAAAATCCTTATCAATACTTAACGGATATACCGTGCGCAGCTGGAAAGATCCCGCCGGCAGACTCGGCGTGAACAAGGCCTGAACATAGGGGATAAAGGTCAGAACATCAAAATGGTGCGGAATTCCTTGAAAAATGAGAGGAATACCAGTTGTATAGAGATCAGTCCGCCGCACTTCCGACTGATTGGTGGAATAGGTCACCGCAAAATTGCTGTCATAAATACGGATGGTTTCAATTTGCAAACCGTGCAGAAGCGATTGCACGACTTCATCCAGAAGCCTGTACTGCACAGGATCGCCCAAGGCAACCCGCCCGGACGCATAGGTTACCGGTAAGGTAAAACGCCGGAAAATTTGCTTGTTCAGGTTTTCTGCCAGCAAAAGAGCGTATTCTTCCTGACTGTCCAGCAAGGTTGCCGTGGTGGTATTGCCAATAAACAAGGCCAGAATAACGCTGGAAACCAGCACCAGCACCAGGGAAACCCAGGAAAAAAAACGGGCGAGGCTGAATGGCAGGCCCGATGCCCTTTTTTCTTTCAGAGAGGGGCTCCGCTCCTCCGCCATGCTTTTCCATCCTTTGACGAGCACCTGCATGATTCGGCTGCCAGCAGCGTTTTCCATCCATGGGCACGGCCGCGGGCCGTTTTTTGTCAGGGCCGCCCGCGCATTCCGGGACAGACCGGCGCATCGCTGTTCTGGCGGCGCCCTGGCCAGGGCTTATGCGATGCGCCAGCCAGCACCTGCCTTCAGACCGCCCCGGCAGGAAACGCCGTGGCCCATCCTCCAAGGCAGCGTTTCCACGCGCCGCGGCCTCCCCATACTCCAGACGTCCCATCCTGTTTCGGGAAGGGACGTCTGGAGAGCATCGCGTCAGACGAGCGTGGTGTCGGCCTGCGCCTCACGCTCGGTAAAACGGGCCAGACGCTCGGCATCCGCCCCGGAGCCGGGGGCTCCGAGACGAGCGCGGGCCAGCTTTTTGCCTTCTTCCACGGCTGGCTGATCCACAGGATTGATGCCCATGAGCCAGCCTGTGAATATGGTGCTTGCCTCCAGCAGCATAATCAGCTTGCCGGCGGCATATTCGCCGCAATCCGGGGCGGCCACATGCACAAGAGGAACACCCCGCTGAGCAAGGGACATGCGGGTAGCCAGGGTTTCGGCTTCCAGAATATCCCCCATGCTTTTTCCGGAAAGCCAGTCCCAGGGCTTATCCTGCGACCCCAGGACAGGGCCGCGCGGCGTGGGGGCGCTCAGGAACAGGCATCCCTTGTCCAGAGGCCCGTCCAGGAACATCTGAAGCAGGGAGTGCTGATCCGTTACGCCGACGGCGGGGAGGGGCATGGTACCCTGGCCGTTCTTGCCCAGGCTTTCGGCCCACAGCTGGGCGAACCAGGGGCCGAAGGTGGCCCAGGCGGGAATATAACAGAAAAAGATGAGCTGGTTTTTGGCGTGAGTGGCCAGATGAAACGCCCACCGGGCCAGTTTCCATGCAGGATGTCCGGACAGTGACGCGGGATGAGCCGCCAGAGGCCGTCCCACATCGCACGCGCCGCGCAAAAGCGCCTTCCAGTCCATCCCAAGAAAGGCGGCGGGAACCAGTCCCACGGCCGACAAAACGGAGTAGCGGCCGCCCAGGCCTTCAGGAACGGGCAGGGAACGCAAACCATAGCGACCGACCTGCTCGCGCAGAAAGCCGATCCGGGTATCCGTCACCACAAGCAGGTGTTCCCGCCAGGTGTCAGGCAGATGCTTTTGCAGCCACGGGAGCGTCAGAAGATATTGAGACACGGTTTCGATGGTGCCGCCCGACTTGCTGACCACGACCACCAGAGTTTCGTCCGGAGGCAGAGTATCCAGCAGGGCCGCAAAAGCCACGGGCTCCACGTTGTCGGCTATCCACAGCCAGGGCCCGCTGTGACATGGCCTGTCCTGGGCGGGAAAAAAGGCCTTTTGCAGGGCGCGGGCACCCAGGGCCGAACCACCTATGCCCAGCACCAGAAGATGCCGGAATCCCCGTAAAAATTCCGCCTGGGAGTCCAGCTGCGCACTCAGCTCTTCCGCAAAAGGCAGGCTAAGAAAGGGCAGCTCGGATAAAGACTGTTCCAAGCGGGCAGCATGAGGCTGCGCCGCCTCCGCGGCGTCCGGGGCGCCAGCCCTGTCCGCCGGCCCGGCTGTGGACGGCCAGGCATACGACCAATCAAGCGTTAAGTTCGACATGATTCCTCCAGATCGCATTCACATGTTTTAAGCCTTTTGACAGTGACCGCTGCCCGCCCGAAGCCGGCGCTCTTTCCCGCCCGTGGCGTTCAGGCGAACAGGGCCGCCCGGATCCGGGTCAGGGCGTCCATCAGCACATCATCGGCCACCGCGTAGGAGAGGCGAATGCAACGGGGGTCGCCGAAGGCTGTTCCGGGCACCACCGCCACCCGGGCCCTTTCCAGCAGCATGGTGCAAAGCGCCGTGTCATCCGGCATACTGTCCGTGAACAGGGCGCTGACGTCGGGGAATGCATAAAACGCGCCTTCCGGCCTGGGACACAGCACGCCCGGCCAGGATGAAATTTCCGCGTACGCCATGTCCCGCCGACGCATGAAGGCCGCCCGCATAGTATCCACGCATTCGTAAGAGCCTGTCAGTGCCTCGACAGCGGCCTTCTGGGCGATGGAGCAGATATTGCCTGTGATATGGCCCTGAATTTTGGACATTTCCCTGACCAGGGCGGCATCCGCCACGGTATAGCCCACGCGCCACCCCGTCATGGCGAAGGCCTTGGACAATCCGTTCACCACCACCAGGCGATCAGGGTATTTTTCCCACCAGGAAGACGTGCTGACCGTCCGGGCGGGAGCATACACCAGCTGATCGTAAATTTCATCGGCCAGAACCATGATATCATGTGAAAAGGCCCATTCCAGCAGCGCGCCGATTTCCTGTTCGGTGTAGACCACACCGGTGGGGTTGGCGGGAGAATTGAGGATGAGCAGGCGGGTTCGCGGGGTGCGCGCCTGTTCCAGCTCGTCGGGCGTGACGCGAAAACCCCGCTCGGACGGCGAGGGGACAAAAAGCGGCGTGCCCCCGGTCAACAGAACCAGGTCGGGATAACTTGTCCAGTACGGACTGGGAATAAGCACCTCGTCCCCCGGATTCACCAGGGCCATAAGGGCATTGAACAGGGACTGCTTGCCGCCGTTGGTCAGAACGACGTTTTCCGGGTGGACTTCCACGCCGTACACCCGGCGGTAATAGCCGCACACGGCCTGACGAAGTTCGGCAATGCCCTCCACCGCGGTATAGCGGGAAAAATCGCCGTCAATAGCCTTCCCGGCGGCCGCCTTGATCGGCATGGGGGTGGCAAAATCGGGCTCACCCACGGCCAGGCTGGTGACGGCTATTCCCCTGGCCCTGAGTTCCAGGGTTTTGGCATTGACGGCCAACGTCCCCGAAGGCTTGAAACGACTCAGACGATCCGCGAATTTCATGATCTGCGCTCCCTGACAGTTCCGACAAGATGACGAACGGAGAAAAATACGGTAGCAGGTTAGGAAAGGACTGTAAATTGAACCAGACCCCGCTGCTTCCGTATCCGCCAGGCTGCCGCGCAGGCCGCTTCCTCCGCCGGGAAAAACGCTTCAGTGTGGCCGTTGAACTGGATGGCCGCCCGATATGGGCCCATACCAACAATACTGGCTCCATGCTTGGTTTGCTGCGCCCTGGCTCACCCGTGCTGCTGTCACCGGCGGCCAACCCCGCCCGCACGCTTGCCTGGACTGTGGAGGCCCTGGGGCTTGGAACACACGGCGTGCCCGAGCCCGATGATCCCGATCTGTTCTGGGTGGGAGTGAACACCTCCGTTCCCAACCGCTTTCTCAGTGCCGCCTTCGCGGCTGGTCTGCTGCCCTGGGCGCGGGGCTACAGTTCCCTGAAGCGCGAGGCTGTCCACGGCGAAAGCCGCCTGGACGGGCTGTGCACCGGGCCGGGGCTCGCCCCCCTGTGGATTGAATGCAAAAATGTCACCCTGGTGGAAGACGGCGTCGCGGCATTCCCCGATGCCGTGACCGAGCGAGGCGTGAAACATCTGGGCACCCTGCGCCGGCTGGTGCAGGAAGGGTGCCGCGCCGCCATGCTGTACCTGGTGCAGCGGCCGGACGGGCTGTGCTTTGGGCCGGCGGACTACATAGATTCCGCCTATGCCGCCGCCCTGCATGAGGCCCTTGCCCGCGGCGTAGAGGCCTATGCCGTGGTGGCCCGCGTCACGCCGGCCGGCATTGCCTACGACCGGGATCTCGCGGTGAAGGCCCACGGAGCGGCCGCTTCGGCATAACAGGCTCCAGGCCCGGCGGGAGCAGCCGGACAGCGGGCGCGGCCATTCCGGCATCCGCCTCACGGACGGGCCGGGGCAAGGGATCGGGAGTGCTTTTTCAGATAGTCGATGCGGCTCTGCACCACAGCGGGATTGGGATGCAGGGGCAAGGCCTCTTCAAAGGCCTGCGCGGCCTCACTGCGGCGGCCCTGCTGCTCATACATGTCGCCTTTCAGCAGCAGCGCGCGGCCCCGTATATCGGGCGTGGTTTCCGGCATGCCCAGCACTTTATCCAGGTACGACGAGGCCTCGTCCATATGCCCCTGCGTGGCGTGGACATCGGCCAGAAGATAGCGGCATTCGCTCAAAAGCGCGGCGCTGACAGTGTGTTCCGCGCACATTTCAAACATGTCCTCAGCCAGGGCAAAATTGTGCGCCTGATGGTGATAGACGCCCATGCGCCGGTACAGGCGGGCCGCTTCGTCAGGGGTCAGCTCGGTCACGTCCAGCAGATGCAGCCAGGTTTCAGAGGCCTTGTCCCACTGCCGTGTCTTTTCATAGCCCTCGCCCAGGCGGCGCAGAACATCGGCGGTATGCGCGCCGTCGTCGCCATATTCCTGAAGCATGCTTTCCAGATAGTCGATGACCCAGGCGTCCTCGCCCATGTGCTGTGACGCGCTGACCAGCAGGTTCCACGCCGTCCAGCGCTTTTCCGGCTCGTTTTCCTCGCGCAGATAGCGCTGGAGAAGGCGCGCGACATGGGCCCAGTCGCGCTGCTCCGCGGCCTCCTGCGCGGCGGAAAGATCGCCCGTCGAGGCCGGGCGCTCGCAGGCGCACAGGACACATACAAGACAAAGGCAAAGCAGCAGACGCATAGACCCGGGCTACTCCCCTGATTCAGGCGAAGCCCCTTCCACGGAAGGGGCGCTTCCGCCGGGGGCTGTCGGCAAGGGTGCGGAAGTTTCGGCATTGCCGCCGCCGGACGGAACCACATCCGCGACCGTATCAAAGCCCGCCACGCTGGCGCCGTCGTCCAGCTTCACCAGCCGCACGCCCATGGTGGCCCGCCCCACGGAACGCACCTCGTCCACACCCACGCGGATAATCTTGTTCGTGGTGGTGAGAAGAACCAGCGAATCGCCGTCTTTCACCGGCATTCCGCCGATGACCGGCCCGGTTTTCGGCGACACCTTGAAATTAATGACCCCGATGCCCCCCCGGCTCTGCATACGGTACAAATCAACGCGGGTGCGCTTGCCGTAGCCCAGCTCGGAAACCGCCAGAATCTCGGTGGACAGGTCATCCGCCGCCAGAGGCAGGCAGGAAACCACCTCATCGCCCCGGCGCAGGCCTATGCCCTTGACGCCGGCGGCGCCGCGTCCCATGGGACGCACATCGGCCACGGAAAAACGGATGGCCATGCCCCTGGCCGTCACCAGAACCACATGCTGGCGAGCGCTGATCTCGCGCACCGCGATAAGCTCATCGTCGTCGCGCAGACTCAGGGCAATGAGGCCGTTTTTGCGGCAGCGGGCGTACAGCGACACGCTGGATCGCTTCACCATGCCCCGCCTGGTGGCAAAAAGGAAAAAGCGATCCTCGGCAAACTCCCGCACGGAAATGACATTGGCCACCCATTCATCCTGCTCCAGGGGCAGCAGGTTGGCGATGTGCATGCCCTTGGCCGTGCGGCTGCCTTCGGGCACCTGATGCACCTTCAGCTGATGCATGCGGCCCTTGTTGGTGAACAGCAGCAAATACTGATGGTTGGTGGTGGTGATAAAATCCTGAACGAAGTCGTCATCCGAGGTGTGCAGACCGGCAATGCCCTTGCCCCCGCGGCGCTGCTGCTGATACATGGCCAGGGTGGTGCGCTTGATGTAGCCGCGGCGGGACAGGGTAATCACCACATCATCATCCGGAATGAGGTCTTCAATATTAATCCCGGACAGCTCGGCCCGCAGAATCTCCGTCCGGCGCGGCGTGGCATAATTTTCTTTAATATCGCGGGTTTCCTTGCGCAACACGTCATGCAGCACCCGCACATCCTCAAGAATGGACTTCAGGTACGCGATGAGCTTTTGCAGTTCATGAAACTCATCCAGCAGCTTGTCCCGCTCCAGGCCGGTCAGGCGCTGAAGGCGCATGTCCAGAATGCTCTGGGCCTGAATTTCGGAAAAGCCAAAGCGCTCCATAAGGCCGGCCCTGGCGTCGGCGGGCGTGGCCGAGGCCTTGATGAGAGCCACGATCTCATCAATGACGTCCAGGGCCTTGAGCAGGCCTTCCACAATATGGGCGCGCAGTTCCGTCTTTTCCAGGTCAAAGCGGGTGCGGCGGATGACCACCTCGCGCCGGTGATCAAGAAAACAGGTCAGCGCGCTTTTCAGGTTGAGCAGCTGGGGTTTGTTGTCCACCACGGCCAGCATGTTGATGCCGTAAGACGTTTCCAGCGGGGTAAACTTGTACAGGGCGTTGATGACCAGATCGGGCATGACGCCGCGCTTCAGATCAAGAACAATGCGGATACCCTTGCGATCCGATTCATCGCGCAGGTCGGACACGCCTTCAATGCGGTGGTCATTGATGAGCGCCGCGATTTTTTCCACCAGACCGGACTTGTTGAGCGCATAGGGAATTTCCCGGATGACCACGGCCTGCTGGCCCTTCTTGCGATCCTCCACCTCCACCCGGCCGCGCACCTTAATGACCCCGCGCCCTGTGCGGTAGGCCTCGGTCAGCCCCTGGCCGGCGTACACAAAGCCGGCGGTGGGAAAGTCCGGCCCGTGCACCAAATCCATGAGGTCGTCCACGCTGCATTCGGGCTCGTCAATAATCCGAAGCAGGGCGTCGCACAATTCGCCCAGATTATGGGGGGGGATATTGGTGGCCATGCCCACGGCAATGCCCGACGAACCGTTGAGCAGCAGGTTGGGCACCTTGGTGGGCAGCACGGAGGGCTCCAGCTCCGATCCGTCATAGTTGGGACGGAAGTCCACGGTTTTCTTGTCAATATCTTCCAGAAATTCGGAAGCCAGCCGGGACATGCGGACTTCGGTATAGCGCATGGCGGCCGGCGAATCGCCGTCAATGGAGCCAAAATTTCCCTGGCCGTCTTCCAGGGGATCACGCATGTTAAATTCCTGGGCCAGGCGCACGAGGGCATCGTACACCGCCGCGTCGCCATGCGGATGATATTTGCCGATGACGTCGCCCACCACGCGCGCGCATTTTTTGTGCGGCTGCCTGTAGGTGTTGGCCAGCTGGGACTGGGCGTACAGAATACGACGGTGCACGGGCTTGAGACCGTCGCGCGCGTCGGGGATGGCCCGGCCTATGATGACACTGAGGGAATAGGCCAGATAGGATTGCCGAAGTTCCTTTTCAATGTCGATATTCGGATGAACTTCCAATTCGTCAGTCACGATATATCCTTTTGCATGACGTGCGGCGCGGCTCCGGAGCGGGGAGGGCGCCCGGATAATGTCCAAAAATCAGATATCCAGCTCGTCCACGGCCAGGGCGTTGCGGATGATATAGTCGCGGCGCGGCTCCACCCGTTCCCCCATCAATTCCTCAATGGCGTCCGAGGCCGCCTGGCCGTCGTCCACCGACACCCGAAGCAGAACCCGGTTTTCCGGATTCATGGTGGTGACCCACAACTGCTCGGGATTCATTTCCCCAAGGCCTTTATAGCGTTGTATCTGATAGCCCTTGCGCGCCTCGTCAAAGGCCGCGCCGCGCAGCTCAAAAAAGTCGGCGACACTGCGGGAACTTTCACCGCTTCTGAGCCTGAGAGGAAAATCGCCGCAGTCGGATTTAAGTTCCTCCAATGTCTGACGCGCCTGCCGGTACATGCGCGAGGCGAAAAATTCCGAAGCCAAACGTGTGCGATGGCCACTTTTATTTTCAAAAACAATAAAGGTGCGTTCCTCGTCCTCACGCTTTTCCACTTCAGTATGGATGGAGTAGCCCGCCTGTTCCATCCAGCTTCGAAAGCTTTCTGGCACTGCATGAGCGGCCATTTCTTCCGCGATGACCTTTTCATCATACTCAAGGAAAGTCATGAACAGTTCACGGGCAATGGCGGTATTTTCTGCTTCCACAACCCGTTTTTCCAAACTGTCAATCCGTCGCAGAAGCTTGATGAGTTCTTCGCCCTGAAAAGCCCGTCCATGAGAGGTGTTGACCTCCACCCCTTCGCTGAGGCGCTGGAACAGAAATTCTTCCAGCGCTTCGTCATCCTTGAGGAATTTCTCCATGCGGCTGTTATGTACGCGGTAAAGGGGAGGCTGGGCGATATACAGGTGACCCCGATCAATGAGTTCCCTGTAATTGCGGAAAAAGAAGGTGAGCATAAGCGTGCGGATATGAGCGCCATCCACGTCGGCATCCGTCATAATCACAATTTTATGATAGCGCAGGCGGTCATAATCCACATCCTCTCCTATGCCGATGCCCATGGCCGTGATCATGCATTTAATGGTATCGCTGGCCAGCATGCGATCAAAGCGGGTGCGCTCGGTGTTCAGAATTTTGCCGCGCAGGGGCAGAATAGCCTGAGTTTTGGGATCCCGGCCCTGTTTGGCCGAACCGCCGGCCGAGTCGCCTTCCACAATGAACACCTCACATTCGGCCGGATCTTTGCTCTGACAGTCGGCCAGCTTGCCGGGCAGGGCATTGTCCGACAGGGCGCCCTTGCGGCGCACCAGATCCCTGGCCTTCCGGGCCGCGTCCCGCGCCCGGGCCGCGTCCACCGCCTTGTCGATAATTATGCGGGCTTCCTTGGGATGTTCCTGAAAATACACATCCAGCTCGTTGTATACGATACTGCCCACAATGCCGGCAATTTCACTGTTGCCCAGCTTGGTCTTGGTCTGGCCTTCAAACTGGGGCTGAGGCAGCTTCACACTGACGACAGCGGTCAGGCCCTCGCGCACATCGTCGCCGGACAGGGCTTCGCCCTTGAGCTTTTTGACCAGATCGGGCTGACTCTTAATATAGGCGTTGATGCCCCGGGTGAGCGCGGTTTTGAACCCGGCCAGATGGGTTCCGCCTTCCGAGGTGCGGATATTGTTGGCGAAGGTATGGACATTTTCCTTGTAGGCCGCGTTATACTGCAGGGCAAAGTCCACGGTGACGCCCTCGGCCAGACCTTCTCCGGAAATGATGGAGTGGATGCCCGTATCACCGGAATTGAGATCCCGGACAAACTGCTCAAGGCCGCCTTCAGCGTGATAGGTATGGGTTTCGTTGCTGCGCTCGTCCACGCACACGATCTGGAGCCCGCGGTTCAAATAGGCCAGCTCTTCAAAGCGCTTCTGCAGGACAGGGAAGGAAAACTCCGTGGTTTCAAATATTTGTTCATCGGGGAAAAAGTGTACCGTGGTGCCATGGCCTTCAGCCTCGCCCAGATCCATAAGTTTAGTGACAGGAACACCACGCTCGTAACGCTGACGCCAGCGCCGCCCGTTCTGGCGCACGGTCACTTCCAGCCATTCGGACAGGGCGTTGACGCAGGATACCCCCACGCCGTGCAGGCCGCCTGATACCTTATAGGCGTTATTGTCAAACTTGCCCCCCGCATGCAGCTTGGTCATGACCACCTGCACGGCGGGCACGCCTTCCTTGGGATGGATATCCACGGGGATGCCGCGGCCGTTGTCACGCACCGTCACGCTGTTGTCGAGGTGCAGGGTGACCTCAATGCGGTCGCAGTAGCCCGCCATGGCCTCATCAATGGAATTGTCCACCACCTCATACACCAGGTGATGCAAACCGCGCGTGTCGGTGCTGCCGATATACATGGCCGGGCGTTTGCGCACGGCGGCCAGTCCCTCCAGGACGGTGATGGAAGAGGCGTTGTAATCGGGCCTCGGAGAGCCGGATGCCATGGTTTCTTGCGTCATGAGTGATCCTGAATACACATAGGGTTGCCGCCCTTCAACAGCCATCCCTCTCCGGGCGCGAAAGCGGGCGATACAAAACATCCGAGATTCAAAGCGCCGTGATTTTCCTGGTGAATTTCACGGCTCTCGCTCGGCGTGCTTTCGCCTTTATAGCGAAAACGTCAGAAAATTTCAAATAATCCTGCCCGCACTTTTCTTTCAAAAAATGCGGGCAGGGCAGAATATATCATCCGTTGGCCCAAAAGCATATTTCGCGGCCAGATCCCCTACTCATCTTCCGTATAATAGGTGGATTCGGCAATTTTCATGGGCATGATCAGCACTGTATAATCCGGGTCTTCGGTTCCGGTAATACCGCATGGCCCCTCCGCCCCGGTCAGGGTAAAAAGCAGGCGGGGCGACTGGAAGTGCCCGAGAATGTCCATCAGATTGCGGGTGGGAAAGGCAATACGCTCCAGAGAGCCGCTGAATTCGGCCTCCAGATGTTCCGTGGCCGATCCGGTTTCCTGCCCCTGAGCGGTCAGCACCACATCAGCGCCGGCAAACTGGAAGTAGGTGCAGCGATCACTTTCATTATTGAAAATGTTCAAACGATCCAGAGCATTCATGCATTCACGGCGGTCAACATCCAGCCTGGATACGCCGTCGGCAGACAGGCGGGACAAAAAGCTCAGATGATCAGGATAGCTGAAGTTCGAGCGCGGCAGACTCAGGGTTTCATTGCCGTTGCCCGTGCGCAGATGAACACGCCGTTCACTGATATTCAGCATGATTTCATCGCCGCCAAGCCATTTGCGCAACTCGGTGATGTACTTTTTCTGAAGCAGCAGTCCCTGTTCGGGCAGTCTGGCTGCCAGTTCATCATTAATAAAGCGAACCATGGCAAACTGATGCCCGTTCAGGCCGCAGGCATCGACCTTGCCTGGTTCCACACTTTTCAGGCACAGGCAGGACAGTCCCTCGGTGCTGTCGTCGTCGCTGATGCAAAACGACACCCGATCCAGCAGCTCTTGAAGAAAATCACCCGACCACAGAAGAGCATTTTCTTCGGGGAAGGGCGGCAGTGCCTGAAACCACACCGGATCGGCGGCCGGCAGCTTATAGGAGCGGCGTCCCTGTTCCACAAGCAGGGTGTTGGCGGCGCTGTCCAGCTTAAGCTGAATATCTCCCCCGGGCAGGCGGCGCAAAAGCTCCACAAAAGCCCGACCGTTCACGCCCACCTGGCCTTCCTCCGTGACCCCGGCCGGGTAGGATCCGGTGAATTCAATGTTCACATCCGTGGCCATTAATGTCAGTTTTCCTTCCCCTGCCGCTCCTTCCGGAGACTTGACCGCCTGAAGCCAGATGGAGCGCAGGTAGGCCGCCCCGGCCTTGCTGGGAATGATGGAGGCGGCTTTTTGAAGACCATCAATGACCTGCTCTTTTTTCACTGTTAAAAACATACGATTTTCCTTTGTTGAAGAAGTTAGGGAAGGGATTTTGTGCGTATTTTCCCTATCACCTTGTTTTTATAAGGTTAAATTGGCAACACTTTTGAAAACTGCCGGCAACGGAGCTCTGGTTGTATGGGCCTCCATGGTCAGGAAAGGTGCTGCCGGCATGTGTTTGTCAATTCCGTAACGAGAATGTGCACATCTTTGTTCGCAACCAGCGTTTCCCTCATTTTTTTCACGGCATGCATGACCGTGCTGTGATCCTTGCCGCCGAACATGCGGCCCAGGGAAGGGTAGGATTCGCCCAGGAGTTCGCGGCAGAGATACATGGCAATCTGACGGGCGAGAACCAGCCTGGGATCCCGCTTGCGCCCGCGCAGATCCCTGGACGTATACCCGCAGCGCGCGGCCACCAGAGCCAGCACGGCGTCCGGGGTAAGCGAGCCGGCGTTGCCCGTGGAGCGCAATATGGTATCCATATCGCCTTCATCCGGCAAGCGTCCGCTTTGGGATCGAAAGGCGTCCATGCGCAGAATGACGCCGTGCAGCCGGCGCAGGCCGGTGCAGCGCCGGGCCAGCAGCAGGGGCATATCCCTGGCTTTGTCCAGGCTGTATTCCGCCAGCTTGGCCTGGGCGTAACGCAGCCGGACATCCAGATCGGGTTCCGCCAATTCAAGCACCATGCCCATGCTCAGGCGCGAGAGGAGCGCGGGCTTCAGATTCGCCATGGGATCAGCCGCGTGGCCGGTTTGCGCGCCGGCATCTTCAGGAACTGTCACCGCCGAGCACAGGAGAGGGCGGCCCATTTGGCTGAAGGCGTCAATGAGCGTTGCCAGTTCATCCTGAAATTCCGGCTGCCCGGCCAGCAGATGAATATCATCCACGCAGATGCCCGCGCAGGCGCGCAGAAGGTTTCGGGCTTCCCGCCGCCCTTTTTTTTGAAAAAGTTCCGTGAAGTCGTGGGCGCCGAAAAAAAGCACGCCGCCCGTGCCGGCCAGAGCCTGCGCCGCCGCCCGCAGGAGATGGGTTTTGCCTGTGCCGGGGGCGCCCCGCAGCACAAGAGGCGTGTAAACACGGCTCCCATCCGCCGTGCCTCGCAGGATGTTCAGCGCAAACTCGTTTTTTCCGCTGCAGAAAAAGCCTGCAAACGGCGAGGCATGAGTCGGGGAAAGGGGCTTTTCGGGAGCCGTCGCGGCCGGGCTTTGCCCTCGCGCCGCGTCCGGTGGGACGGGGGGCGAGGCCGCGCCTGAGAGAGGGTTTTCGCAGAAAAGGGGCGTATGATCACCCCAGAGCCGGCACACGGCCCTTTCCAGCGATTTCCGCCCGTGCTGCTCAAACCACGCGGCGAACAGGGCGTGGGGAAAGCGCACATATATTTTTCCATCCTTCAGAGTCAGTTCCAAAGGCTCAAACCAGGCGCGCAGCCATGCTTCCGCCGTGCCAGGCTCTCCGGCGAAAAGCTCGTGCGCGAGCACGGCCCGCAGCGCGTCTTTGGGCGATTCGGCCGCCGATGGAACAGAAGGAAGAGTTGGCACGCAAACCTCGGCACATGAAGAGAATGGACACCGCAAATCCGTGAGAATAACATATAATATACTGATTTTATTATTTTAAAAATATATTTTTCCGCGTTTCGCGCGTGATGCCGCCTTCCTTGTTTTAGCAGAAAACCGGTGGGGCAACAAGAAGGCAGGCGTCGGCCCGCGGACGAAAACCGGAAGAAGTGAACCAGGTTTTCTGAAATTTATCCGGGAGTTCCGTAAAAATTTTTTGTCTGGACAAGAGGTATCAAAATCAGTAACCCCACAAATATTATCATGAAAAAATCATCACCACCCTGCATATATGCCCGCCCGGTCATCAGGCGGCGCCGTCCATGGCGCTGGCTTGGGCTGACGGCGTGCGCGGCGCTTATGGCTTCGCTGTGCGTGTTTCACGGCGACTTCATGGATTTTTTTGATCACGCTTTGCCGGGAAAAAGCGCGGAATCCGCGGCCGCTTCTCCCGCCGCGCGGGAAAAGACGGCCCATGCGCGCCAGGCTGAAGGCCTTTTGCCCGCCAGGGCGCTGCCCGTGCCCGAAGCGCAGGCCACGGATCCGGGCTCGCCCGGGATTGCCTCCCTGGCGGAGCGTGCCGAGGAACAGCCTGACCAGCCGGGACTCTTGCTGGCCTCGGTAGGGGAGAGCCTTTCGCAGTGGCCAGGTCTGCCCTTTTCCCTGCCCACTCCCGAAGAAGCGCGCGGGCCGGTTTCGTCCCTGTCCACAGCGGCCGCGGCGTTTATTGAAATGTTCCGGGGACGGGACATAAGCGAGCCTGTGGTGCATCCGGATAATGAGCGCTATACTGTGGAGACGGATGCCGACGGGCATCAGATTTTTCACAGTGTGGTTGCCAGGGGCGATACCGCGGGCGTTATTCTCAACGACTGGCTGCCCGCCGCGGACGTCATGTCCCTGATTAACGCCGCTGAACCGGTGTTTTCGCTGGCCACCATTCATGAGGGGCGGCCGTTCAGCGTGGAGTGTCGCGCCCAGGACGGTGATTTTCTGCGCTTTGTGTATGAAATAGATACGCTGCGGCGTTTGGTGATCACGCGGCGGGACAGCGCTTTTGCCGCCGCGGTGGAGCGCATAGAATATGAGACACAGCTGGTCAAGGTTCAGGGCGTCATCACAAGCAGTTTGTTCGAAGCCGTGGCCGAGGCGGGTGAAGGGCCGGCGCTGGCCGTGAATCTGGCCGATGTGTTTTCGTGCGAGATCAACTTTATCAACGAAATTCGCGAAGGAGACAGCTTTGAGGTGCTGGTGGAAAAGCTGTACCGTGAGGGCGAATTTAAGGGATATGGCAGGATGCTGGCGGCCCGCTTTGAAAATCAGGGCCGCAACTATGAAGCCTACCTGTTTGCCGATGCCGCCGGCCGTCCACGGCATTACAATGCCGGGGGCGAAGCCCTGCAAAAAGCCCTGCTCAAGGCGCCGCTGGCCTTCACCAGGATCAGCTCAGGCTACAGCCTGAACCGCAAGCACCCGGTATCGGGGTATTCCCTGCCCCATCAGGGTGTGGACTACGCCGCGCCCGCGGGTACTCCCATCATGGCGGTGGGCGATGGCGTCATCACCCGCGCCGGCTGGGGCAACGGGTACGGCAACATGATTATCATTAAACATTCGGGCGGGCTGGAGTCGCAATATGCCCATATGTCCGGCTTCGCGCGGGGCATGAAGAACGGCGCGCGCGTCAGGCAGGGGCAGACCATAGGCTATGTGGGCGCCACGGGCGTGGCCACTGGCCCTCATCTTGACTTTCGGCTTAAACAGAACGGGAAGTTTATTAATCCCACCAGGGTTATTGTGCCGCGCGAGAACCCGGTGGACAAGAAGCGCATGCCCGCGTTCCAGAAAATGGTGGCCGCCGCCCGATCCTATCTGAATGGCGAAACAACGCTGGCCGGGTATTCGCCCGAAGCCTGGCTGAAGTAGAAAAAAACGCCCTTTCTCCCCGCTCGCGGGGATGGAAGCACGCCCCTGTGTGCCCACGGGGGCGTGGCGTTTAATGCCCCCCTTTTGTCCGGGCATGGGCCGCGGCTCTGTTTTTTTGCATCCCGTGAAATTTAGGCCGCGGGCCCGTAAAAAAATAAAAGTGATCAGGAAAAAATAAAACCATCCATACAGAATAGCCTTGTTCACCAATCTTCCTCTGTGCTTGAATGAAAGCTCTCATCCCCATCACAGGGGATGAGGACTTCGCTTTATACGCACGGAGGTTTTTCAGTATGGTACACGATATGGCATTTGCGTTTACACGACTGTCCTGGGGCAGTATTTTTGCCGGCGCCTTTTCCGCCATGGGCGTGTGGATTGTCATGTTTCTGCTCGGGCTGGCCCTGGGCTTCAAAGTGTTCAAGCCCAAAAGCGAACATCCCTTGTCCGGTCTGGCGCTGACGTTCAGCGGCTGGTCCTGTTTTTCCCTTGTGATCAGCATGGCCGCGGGCGGCTTTATGGCTGGCCTGAGCGCGGGCCATCACGGCTTTGAGCATGGCTTTGTGGTCTGGGCGCTGGTATTGTGGGTATCCATGACATTCTGGGCGCTGGCCATGGCCTCGACTGCGCGCATGGCGGGCTCGGCGCTGAAAAGCCTGGGCTCGGGCGCGGCGGGGGCCGTTTCGTTTGTGGGAAAAGGGGCCATGGGCGCGGCCGGCCACGTTTTTTCCGATTTGCGCGACAATGTGCGCCTTGATGTGGATACCGACAAGCTGAGTGACGAGATCATGGATATTCTGCGCGATACCGGGGTGGAAACCCTGCAGCCTGAATATCTGCGCCAGCAGATGCGCGAAGCCCGTTCTGACCTGAGGGAGCTTGTCCACCAGCTCAGCATGAATCCCTCGGATATGGAAAAATCCCTGGCACAGTTTGCGGATAAGGAAAAGGAGCGCCTCGAAGCCCTGACCAGGGATATTGATCGGGAAGCGGCTGTCCAGGCTCTCATGGGCCACCGCGCGCTGACCCGGGATAACGCGGAAAGAATGGTGGACGATGCCGTCAGCGCCTATGGCCATGTGGTGCGCAAGGCTCAGGAATCCTTGCATGAGGCTCGTGTTCAGGCGGATGATGTGCGCCGCCACATCACGGAGCTGTCCGATCGCGCGAGGGAAAAGGCCGATGAACTGTCGTCCACCGCGGCCAGGGGAGCCCTGGCCGCGGCCGTGGCCCTGATTCTGGCCGCGTTCATCAGCATGGGCGCCGCCTGGTGCGGAGCCCACTGCGGCGCTTCCTGCAAGTCTCCCATACCGCATACCTATATCAGGCGCTGAATGCGGGCGTTCATCTGTCCGCTCCCGCGCATGTCCCGCTTGCTTAAAAAAAGCGTGCGCGCCAAGAGTGGCTGACACGCCGCCGGAGAGGCAGAGACTCTCCCGGGGCTGCCGCCGAAACAGAACGGCCGGGATTTACGTTCCGGCCGTTTTGGCTCATAACAGGGCTCCGCTACCCTGTTTTTTCCGGATGCCTATGAGCGCTGACCCCTTTTGCCTTGACAGTTACGACTACGATTTGCCCGCGGAACGCATTGCCCAGTTTCCGCCCGAGCGGCGCGGTTCCTCCCGCCTGCTGGTGCTGGACAGGGACGGGGGCCGGCGCGTGGACGCCCTGTTTGCGGATTTGCCCGGCTATTTGCCCGAAGGCGCGCTTCTGGTCGCCAACAATTCCAGGGTGACGCCCGCCCGTCTGCTTGGCACAAGGCCCAGCGGCGGCAAGGCGGAACTTCTGGTGCTCACGCCGCCGCCCCTGCTGGAGCGGGCGGCCCGCTCCGAAGGCGGAGGCGTCTTTTCCGCTGAGGCCGAGGTCTTGCTGAAACCGGGGCACAGCATTCATCCCGGCGACAGGCTTATTTTCGGGCCGTATATTGAGGCTCTGGTGGAAGCCCGGCATGAGTTTGGCAGGCACGATGCGCGCCTGTTCTGGCGGGGCTCCCTGACTGCGTGCCTGGAGGAAACGGGTCACCTGCCTCTGCCGCCCTATATCCGGCGCGGGCAGGGGCCGGAGGACAGGGCCCGGTATCAGACGCTCTATGCCCGACCGGATAAAGCGGGCAGCGTGGCCGCGCCTACGGCCGGCCTGCACTTCACGGACTGCCTGCGCTCCCGCCTGGCCGATGCGGGCTTTCTCTGGCGGGAGCTCACTCTGCATGTGGGCTACGGTACCTTCAGTCCCGTGCGCCATCAGGATATCCGCCAGCATCCCATGCACCGGGAGTTTGCGGAACTGCCTGCCGAAACGGCCCTCGCCGTCAGCGAAGCCAGGAGACAGGGCCGCCCCGTCATTGCCGTGGGCAGCACCTCGGCGCGCACCCTTGAAGCCGCGGCGCGGGAGTGCGGAAGCCTGCCGGCTCAGGGCTGGCAGGGCTGGACGGATATTTTTATTTACCCGGGTTTTCAGTTTCAGGTGGTGGACGGGCTTATCACCAATTTTCATCTGCCCCGGTCATCGCTGCTGATGCTGGTGTCGGCCCTGGCCGGGCGCGAAAGCGTGCTGGACGCCTATGCCCATGCGGTGAACAGCGGGTATCGCTTTTTTTCTTACGGCGATGCCATGCTCATCCGCTGAACGGCGCGGCCGGCGGAGCCCTCCGGCGTCAGCCCCTGCCATGCCGGGCGGCCCGGAGGAAGCCCATGCGCTTGCGGGACGCAAAGCCGCGTTGTATCGTCGCGGCATCAGCAAAACAGTGGAGGATCCATGAACCATTCCCTGCGCGCGGTGCTTGAGTCCATAAGCCCGGTGGACGTCACGCTGTCCACACGGGCACGGGCGCATCTTGACGATTTGACCAAACCCAGGGGAAGCCTTGGCGCGCTGGAGGATGCGGCTCTTCGTCTTTTTCTCGTGGCCGGGGGGCAGACTCCGCTTTGCGTGGATCCGGCTGTCATTGTGGTGGCGGCCGGGGATCATGGCGTGACCCGTCAGGGGGTCAGCCCCTATCCGCAGGAAGTCACCACGCAGATGCTGGCCAATATTCTGGAAGGCGGCGCTGCCATCAGTGTCCTGTCCCGCCTGAACGGGCTGTCCATGACCGTGGTGGACGCCGGCTGCGCGGGCGCGGCCCTGGAGCATCCCCGTCTTGTCAACCTGCGCCTGGGCCCGGGTACGGCTGATTTGTCCGAGGAGCCGGCCATGTCTGTGGAAGACTGCCAGCGCGCCCTGCTGTGCGGCGTGGATATGGCCCGCCGGGCCGTGGATGGGGGAGCCCGGCTGCTGGCGACGGGCGAAATGGGCATTGGCAATTCCACACCCGCCACCGCGCTGTTTTGCGCCCTGCTGGGCCTGAGTCCCGCCGAGGCGGCCGGGCCTGGCGCCGGTCTTAATCCGGCAGGTGTCAGGCATAAAATCAGCGTGGTGGAAAAAGCCCTGCGCCGCCATGCGGCTGTGGCGGCTGCGGTATCCGCCTCAGGCGGGCCCGGGGATGCCCTGGCCGCCCTGGCGGCCCTGGGCGGCTATGAAATTGCCGTGCTGGCCGGGGTCGCGCTGGGCGCGGCGTCGTGCCGGGTACCCGTGCTGGTGGACGGCTTTATTTCCACCTCGGCCTATGCGGCCGCCCGCTCCCTGTGCCCCGCCGTGGCCGATTATGCCTTCCTGGCCCATGCCTCGGCCGAACCGGGCTATGCGGGGGTGATCGCCGCCCTGGGGCAGGAGCCTCTGCTTCGCCTTCATATGCGCCTGGGAGAAGGCACGGGGTGCGCTCTGGCCCTGCCTCTGCTGCGCGCCGCCGCCGCGCTGTTCAATGATATGGCCACCTTCAGCGGAGCCAGGGTCACCGGCGATATGAAACAGCCGGTGTAAAAAAAGGAAAGAGGCGGGTCAGTTGGGCGCACTGATGGAATTTCGGCGGGTGACGCGCTCCTTTGCGGCGCGCAGAGGCCTGTTTGACCCGCGGCCGGCCCGGCTGCTGGCTGTGAATGATGTGAGTCTGACACTGGAGGCCGGGGAAACTCTGGGCCTGGTGGGAGAGTCCGGCTGCGGAAAGTCCACCCTGGCCCGCATGGCCGTGCGCCTGCTGGCACCCAGTTCCGGCGGCGTCACGCTGGAGGGGCGGCCTTTGGAGCAATGGCCTTCGCCTGACCTGGCCCGGCGGGTGCAGATGGTCTTTCAGGATCCCTTTTCTTCGCTGGATCCGCGGCATCGCGTGGGGGCTTCCGTGGCGGAGCCCCTGCTGCTGGCCGGGCGGGCCCAGGGGCGCGCGCCCTCGCGGAGCGAGCTGCGCGAGGCGGCCCGGGCCATGCTGGAACGTGTCGGCCTGCCGGCCGAGTATGCCGAGCGCTATCCGCATGAGTTTTCCGGCGGCCAGAGGCAGCGCGTGGCCGTGGCCCGCGCGCTCATTGCCGGGCCCCGGCTGGTGGTGTGCGACGAGCCCGTGTCCGCCCTGGATGCCTCGGTTCAGGCCCAGGTGCTCAATCTGCTCAGGGATGCGCAGGAGGAACGCGGGCTGACCTATCTGTTCATTTCCCACGATTTGGGCGTGGTGGGCTTCATGAGCGATCGGGTGGCGGTCATGTACCTGGGCCGGATGGTGGAGCTGGCCGCCCGTGAGGAATTGTTCGGGCGGGCGGCTCATCCGTATACCGAAGCCCTGCTGGCGGCCGCACCCGTTCGTGACCATGGGGCGCGGCGTGAGCGGCCGGCTCTGACCGGCGATCTGCCCAGTCCCCTGAACCCGCCGTCCGGTTGCGCCTTCCATCCCCGCTGTCCGCGCGCCGGGGATATCTGTTCCCGCGAGGAGCCGCTGCTGACGGAACTGCGTCCGGGACACCTTGTGCGCTGCCATTTTCCCCTGAGCTGAGTTCTGCCGCGGCCGCGCCGACCCATGAAAACACAGCGCGGGAAGGAGACTCTTCCTTCCCGCGCGATGAGCGCTTGGCCCCCCGAGGAGGGAGAAGCGCGTCTTCCGCGGCCTCCCACCCGTTTGCGGGGGGGGGAGGCCGCATGTCTTTGATTCCGGCAGGATTCGGCGTGCCGCCTCGTCATCCCAAGAGGATTCGGCGTGCCGCCTCGTTATCCCAGAAGGATTCGGCGTGCCGCCTCATCCTGCACTTCAGTGATGAAGGGAATGCCGGTTTCGCGTTCGGTTTCACGGTTGGCCGAGCTCAGGTCGTCGCGGGAAATATCGCGCAGGGTAAACTTGCGCGCGCCGGCCATCAGCTGCTGCAGCCCCGCGGCCAGGCGGTCAAGGTTGGTCCACAGGGCGATGGCGCCGTAAGGAATGTGCGCCATTTCCTTTTTGCCCACCTTGGCGGCCACGGCGTGGTATCCCGCAAAAATGGTTTCGGGGCTGGAGCCGATGTCCTGCACGGATTTGGGCAGGCTGTCCCAGTTGCCGCAGACGTCGGCGCGGCGGTCGGGATGCAGGGCTCCCTCGATGTTGGAACCCAGGAATCCCGGTATCATCATGGCCCGTCCCATGCAGATCAGTTTGGCGTAGGGCGAGCACAGGGCCAGAGCCTTGAATATCTGGCTGGGCTTGGCCAGGCCGCCGCCCAGGGAAATGTCGGGCACGCGCCTGCCGCTGGCGGCCAGCAGCGAGGCGTACTCATGCACCTTGGCGTGCAGCAGGATGCTGGGCACACCCCACTGTTCCATCATATCCCAGGGGCTCATGCCCGTGCCGCCGCCCGCGCCGTCCACGGTGAGCAGGTCGAGCTTGCAGTCGCCTGCCAGCCTGAGGGCCAGGGCCAGGGCTTCCATGCCGTAGGCCCCGGTCTTGAGCGAAATGGAGCGGAAGCCGAGCTTGCGCAGGTAGGAAACCTGGGCCCGGAAGTTCTTTTCCACCTGCTCGGCGCTGGAAAAGGCCGTATAGCCCAGGCGGCTGTGCCGGGCAAAGTGGCTGACGGCTCCGGCCCTGTACGCTTCCTTCACTTCGGGAAGGGTCGGGTCGGGATCCACCAGATAGCCGCGATCCTTGAGGAAGGCGGCGTATTCAATATCCTTGACCTGGATTTCACCGCCAATGTTCTTGGCGCCCTGACCCCACTTGAGTTCGATGATCACCTTGTCGGCGTACTTGTCGGCGATATATTCGGCCACGCCGTTGCGGGTGTCTTCCACGTTCATCTGCACGATAATGGCGCCGTAGCCGTCGTAATAGCGCAGATAGGTGTCGATGCGGCGATCCAGCTCAGGCGCCTTCACAATGCGGCCATTTTTGATTTCCGACTTTTTGTCCACCCCGACCACGTTTTCGCCCACCACCACGGGCACGCCGCACAAGGCGCAGCCCGTGGCAAAGGAATTCCAGTACTTGGCCGCAATGAACGTGGAACCCAGAGCGCCGGTCATGAAGGGATAGCGGCAGGTAATCGTGTGCCGCGCGCCGAACGAGGTTTCCAGCTTGACGTCGGTGAACAGCGTTTCCCCGGATTTGGCCTGATGCCTGTCCGCGCCCCTGGTGCCGTACAGATAGCCGTTGATGCGCAGGGCGTTGTAGCACACGCCGTCCGGAGCCGTATTGCCGCTGCCCGCGGTCACCACGCCGAAATCACGGGGATACAGGGTATGCCTCCCCAGCATGGAACCCAGCCAGGTTTCGCACCGGCCCTGACAGTCGGCCCGGCACAGCGTGCACAGGCCGGATTCGCAGGGGTTGCCCCGGTTCGTGGTGCCGAGGACGTCATTATTCTTGAGCCATTGGGACATGGGAACCTCCGTATACAAAAATGTCAATAATGTCCTGTCTGGGGAGTCTATAGCGATTTTCCGCTATTTTGGCAAGCAAAAAGCATAGATTTTTAAAATTAAAGGGCGTTTTCCCTTCGTGCCGCTTGAGCTAAAATAACAATTTTGTAAAATAAAGATCCCGTGCCGCCTTGACCCCCAGACGGACAACATCCATAGTACCTTTTGTTCTTTTCCAATCCGGAGGATCTGTGTCCAAGCCCACCCTGTCGGATGCGCTGCTGGAAGCTCTCCGCTATGAGCACTGGCTGCGCTTTTATTTTGTGGATGCGCCGGAAGGCGCGGATGACGCCGACGACCCTTTGGCAGCCAGTCTGCGTGTGCCCGCCTCCGCGGCCGAGGCGTCACGGAGGGCCGAACCCCATCTTTTTCCCTTGCTGGAAGCATTGCGGGGGCGGGATATATCCATGGAAGGCGCCCGTGACGCGGTATTCCGGCATGTGGCCCTCCGCGTCGGGGCGGATCCGGCGGACCCGGCCTTTGGCGAACGCCTTTTCCATCTGGTGAGTGACCCGGATTTTCGGCGGGGCCTGGACGCCTTTCACGGTTGGGTGCAGGAGCTGGCCAACGGCGAAGCGCCGGCGGGAAAGGCGGAGGATGAGGGCGCGCCGCCCTTTGCGCTTTGGCAGGCGGCTTTCCGCGCGTGGGAAGCGGAACGGGCCGTGCGGCATGTGACAAGCATTGGCGCTTACGCGGACAAGGCGGTGGACGCGGCGGATCCGCAAGACGCGGCGGACGCGTGAGCCATGCTGAATCCTTCGGCCCTGCTGGAAACGGCGCACGCCGTGTGGGAGCGGCATGCCGGGCCCCTCATGCTGGACGCCACGGCGGGGAACGGGCGCGATACGGCTTTTTTGGCCGCACTGACCGGGGAAGACGGGATCGTTCTGGCCATGGATCGGCAGAATGAAGCGCTGATCCGGACGGCCGCCCTGCTGCGCGAACGGGGGCTGGAGCGGCGGGCGCGGTTGCTGCTCGCCAATCATGCGGATATGGCCGAAGCGCTGGCCCGGCAGATGCCGGACGCCAGCGCCCGGCTTGATCTGGCCGTGTTCAACCTTGGTTTTCTGCCCGGCGGCGATAAGCGCGTCGTCAGCTCCGCCGCGACGACCCTGGCGGCTTTGAATCCGGTATGGGAATGGCTGCGGCCCGGCGGCCTGCTCAGTGTGCACGCCTACTCCGGTCATCCCGGCGGCGCGGACGAAATGGACGCCGTGGGCGGCTGGATGCGGGCAAAAAACTGGCGCGAGGCCCAGGTGAGTGCCTGTGTCCAGTGGAACAAGGCGCGCCATCCCGAAACCCTGTGGCTGGCTGTGAAAAATGCCCGCTGATCCGATCTGTTTCGGTGCCGTAAGGCTTTTGTGATATACAATATCGTTTCTGTTAGGAATTATTGACTTTTTTGTGCTGGCATGCCCGGATCGGGCGGCAGATCGGCCCGGGCAGCCTGAGCGCGGGCCAGTTCGTCGCAGCGTTCGTTTTCGGCGTGCCCCGCGTGCCCCTTGAGCCAGTGAAAGTGAACGGTGTGCCGCGTGAGCAGCGCGGCCAGGCGTTCCCACAGGTCGCGGTTTTTGACCGGCTTTCTGGCCGCGGTCAGCCAGCCGTTGCGCTGCCAGTTCTCCAGCCACCGATCCTGTATGGCTTTGGCCACATACTGCGAGTCGGTATGCAGATCCACGGCGCAGGGCTCAGTCAGGCTTTCCAGGGCGCGGATAACTCCCAGAATTTCCATGCGGTTGTTGGTGGTTTGCGCGTAGCCGCCGGATAGTTCGCGGCGCGCGCCGCCGTAACTCATCACGGCCGCCCAGCCGCCGGAACCGGGGTTGCCCAGACAGGAGCCGTCAGTATGAATTTTCACAAGTTTCAAGGACATGGGAGTAACTCCTGGCGGCGGGCTCCAGCGGTTGGCTGAGGTGAAGAAAGGAGGGCCGGGAAAAGGGTGCGGCTGTCTGCCGGAGGAGGGGGGCACTGCCCCTCAATGCCCATCCCCCTCAATGTTCACCGTGGGAAGCAAAGAGGGCGTCCAGGCTGTCCAGGGTGCGCAACAGGCAGTCCTTGGACGGCGTATCGCGCAGGCACAGCCCCAAATCTTCTTCCAGGGCAAGGCGCATATCCCGTCCCTGGCGGGCGCCTTCGGCCTTGAGGGCGGTGGACGCCAGCCCCGGAACAATCAGCATGGCTTCGCCCCGCTGCGGGGCCATGCCGATAAAAAGAACGCCCTCTTTGAGGCGGGGCAGTTGCAGAGGGCCGCTGCGCACATGGGCCGCCACGTCCAGCCCCCAATGCTGGCGGAAGGCGCGGGCCCGCAGGGCCAGAGAGCGGCGGTCGGCCGCGCTCCAGGTTCCGGTTTCATCCCAGAAAGCGCTTTCCGCCTTAATATCGTTGAGACGGTGGTCAAAGTGGTTCCACCACAGCGCGCCCGTAATGGCAAAAAGGCCCAGCATCAGAGCCCAGCGCACGGGCAGGGGCCGCATGACCTCAGCCGTTGCCCGTTCCACGGCCCGGTTGCGTTTTCTCCAGAATGCCATGAAACGGGTATAGCATCCGCGCCCCTGTCTTGACCAGAGTCTGAAACCCGCGAAACATTCGCCCTGTCAATGAAGGTCAGCTTCTTAATTCTTTGAAATTCAAGGAAAATTTTTCTTGAAATCATCAAAAAAGTGAATCTTTCAAACCCGCCGGATTGGTATGGACATTTCGGCGGACGGGGACGCTGCCGCATCAGCGAAGGGCGATCACGTCCCTATGCGCATTGCGGAATCTGACGCATTGCGCCTGTGGCGGCCTGCCGGGCCGGGGCAATCGCGCGCAGGCGGCCTGTGGCCGGCGGGGCAGACGGGGAAAGAGGGAAAAGTCCGCGGCAGAAACTAAACCTTCAGATCGACGAGAACACCAAGCAGCTCGTCGCCGGTGCGGATGACCGCGGTGTTGGCTTCAAAGGAACGCTGGTTGATAATAAGATTGGTCATTTCCCGCGCGACATCCACATGGGAAAAGGGGGCGGCCTGTTCGCCGGAAACGATGTCCGGCGCGGGCCGGGTGACAATGGGGTTCACCCCCAGATCGGCCGGGCGCCCGCTCTGATAGCGCACCGAAACCGGCTGAAAGCTGGCGGTGTTGACGTTGGCGATATTGTAGGCCGTGCCCTGCACACCCGTGGCAAAGGCGTTCAGAGCGCTCAGGCTGGGTTCAAATGACACCATGCGCGTTCTCCCCTGTGTCCACACTACCCAAAAAAGCAAACCTTGTCACCTGGCGGATCGGTTCGCCGGCGAAAAAGTTGACGCCTGCGTTCCGTTGGGCGGGGAAGGCGTGCTTCATCACGCGCCGGTTCAGGGTTGCGGAACCGGCCCGCGAGAGGGCCGTGCGCGCCATCCGGAGCCGCCGGTCTGAACGGAATCAGGCCTGGCGCGCGCGTTCAGCCCGCATAGCCGGATGGAACAGGCGGATGCCCGTGATCAGCGCGGCGAGAACCAGCACGGCGGAGCCAAGGCTCAGGCCCAGGCTGCCGCCGGTGAACCCGGCCACGACATAGCCCGTGATGCAGGCGGTGGCCACCAGCAGGGCATAGGGCAGCTGGGTGGAGATATGATCCACATGATTGCAGCCCGCGCCGGCGCTGGACAGGATGGTGGTGTCGGAAATGGGCGAGCAGTGATCGCCGAACACGCTGCCCGCCAGGGTGGCCGACAGGGAGACCACCAGCAGCTGAGGGTCAAGTGCCTGGGCCACGGGCACCACAATGGGAATGAGTATGCCGAAGGTTCCCCAGGCCGTACCGGTGGCAAAACTCAGAAAGCCCGCCACAACAAAGACGATGGCGGGCAGCAGGGCGCCGGAAGCCTGTCCTCCGGCCACGACGGATTCCACAAATTGAGGAGTCTGGAGCAAATCCCGGCACACGCCGCTGATAGTCCAGGCCAGCACCAGAATGACGTTGGCGGTGAGCATGGTCTTCATGCCTTCCACGATGCCGTTCATGAAGTTGTGGAAGGAAACAAGACCCCGCGGCACAAAAAGTAGCATGGCCGTTGCCAGAGCCGCGCACGATCCCCAGACCAGCGCCTGGGAGGCGCTGGTATTGCCGAAGGCGGCAGCCAGGGTGTGATAGGCCGGGTCTTCGCCCCAGTAGCCGCCGCTGTACAGCAGGCCCAGCACGGAAAACACAATGAGACTGGCAATGGGCAGCACCATGTCGAGGATGCCTCCGTGCCGCACCCTGCCGCTGTCGGCGTTGGCCGCAGGCACGGCCAGCGCGCCCAGTTCGCCGCGTTCCGCCAGTTTTTCCGCCGTGCGCATGGGGCCGAAGTCAAAGCGGCTCAGGCTGACCACCCCGATCATGACCAGGGAAAGCAGGGCGTAAAAATTGTAGGGAATAGTGGACGCAAAGGCGGCGAAATCACTCTCGAACGCGCCGGTGGCCTTCAGGTTGCTGCCCACGGCCGCCGCCCAGCTGGAAACGGGCGCGATAATGCAGACGGGGGCGGCCGTGGCGTCGATGATATAGGCCAGTTTGGCGCGGGAAATGTGGTGACTGTCGGTGACAGGTTTCATGACCGTTCCCACGGTCAGGCAGTTGAAATAATCGTCGATGAAGAAGACGGCGCCCAGGGCGCTGGTGGACAGCAGGGCGGAGCGCCGGTTTTTAATTTTGCCCGCGGCCCATTTTCCGTAAGCGGCAGTGCCGCCGGCCATGGAAATGACGTAGACCAGGGCGCCCAAGAGCGAGCAGAACATGATGATATTCATGTCGATTTTGTTCACCATCACGGTGAACGCTATTTCCACCGGCCCCATCAGCAGCGAGACCCCCGGCATGTTGGCCGCGTAAATGATGGTGCCGGTCAGGATGCCGATAAGCAGCGAGGACAGCACCTCCTTGGTGAGCAGGGCAAGGGTGATGGCTATGACGGGTGGAAGAATGGAAAGCCAGCCGGCATAATACGGATCCACGATACAGTCTCCGGGTAAAGGGGGGATGGCCGGGCCGTCCGCAGGGCGTGAACGCCCTGAAGCTGCCGTCCGCCGGGTGGAAACCCTGATGCGGCTTCATTCAGTCAAATCACAAATCTATACGGGAATGGTCAAGATATATACCGTTTTTTTGCCGCTGAAAAGCGTTTCGACGGCAGGGGCGGAAAGAGCTTTTTCCCGTGCCGGCGCGGCAGCCCGCGCGGGTTTGCCGGTGTTTCCGCGCCGTGCCGGCGCGGAGGGGGAACCCCGCGGGAACAGCGGCGGCTTGTCCCCGCTTTGAGTGTGCCGGCTTTGATGATATCCTGCCGGAGCGGCGCCGGACAGGCCAAAACCCGGGCCGCCGTCCATCATGCCTGCGCGGTCTGGAGCTCCGACGGAAACCGGACGGCGGGAGAAATCCCCGGGCGGCGTGAACGGACTTGCGGGAATAGGCAAAAAGATGCGCGAATTGGCGCTGGTTCGCGCGGCAAAACAGACTTAAAAGAAGAGGTCAGGCTCACGCAGATACCAGGGTGAGCCGCGGGAGCAATGATGGAACTCATAAAAAATCACAGCTATGACGAGGAACGGGCCTTGTATGGCGTTCGTCATGTTCATCTTGTGAACTGCGCTTTTTCCGGGCCGGCGGATGGAGAAAGCGCCGTCAAGGAAGCCTCGGATGTTGTGGCCGAAGGCTGTTTTTTTGACCTGCGCTATCCCTTCTGGCATGTGCAGCGGCTGAGTATCCGGCAGTGCCGCATGTCCGAGGGGTGCCGGGCGGCGTTGTGGTATTCTGGGCAGATCACCGCTGCGGAAAGTGAACTGCATGGAATTAAGGTATTTCGTGAATGCCGGGATGTGACCGTCCGTGACTGTGATATCAAATCCCATGAGGCCGGCTGGTTTTCCCGCGGGTTTGTGATGGAAAAATGCGTGGTGGAAAGTGATTATTTTATGTTAAATAGCAAAAATCTTAAATTGAGCGATGTGAGATTCAAGGGAAAATATGCCTTGCAATATCTGCAAGATTCTGTTTTTGAAAATTGCGATATCACCAGCCGGGATGCTTTTTGGCATGCTCGGAATGTTACCGTCAAAAACAGCGTGCTCCGCGGGGAATTCCTTGGCTGGTATTCCGACAATCTTATTCTTGAAAATTGCCGGATACTCAGCTCTCAACCCTTATGTTACTGCACAAACCTGAAGCTTATGAATTGCGAAATTATTGATTCGGATCTTTGCTTTGAGAAGTCGGATGTGGACGCGGTTATCACAACTTCTGTTGACAGTATTAAAAATCCCCGATCAGGACGAATTGTGGCTCCATTTGTGGAAGAAATTATCCGTGATGATGAAAATTCCAAGGCTGAAATTTTTGTGACAGGTCAGCAATGAGTCGCCATGTGATTTGTCCAAACATTTGCTCCATGAACAGGCATTCAATGCACCTTAACAGAAACGAAGAGGACTATGCACATGTTTCACAAAAGTATCATATGTTGTCTGGGATTTGTGTTTGTTTTCTTATTGATTAATGTAGCCTGTGCTGAGCCGCAGGCCGCAGGAGACAATTTGGAAAGGATTGCCATAATGGAAAAGAATATGCAGAAATTTCTGGGCAGCGCGGAATCTTCACTTTCATCCACTGATGATCCTGATTTTGCCGCCATACGGGACAGGCTGATCTATGGTGAAATTGCGGATCGGGGATCATTGAGTGACACGCAGCGCGGGCTTATTACCCTGGTTGTGCTGACAGCCAGCCAGACTCTGGATGATTTGAAAACGCATGTCAATGCTGCCTTGCGTGTTGGCGTAACTCCTGTGGAAATTAAGGAAGCGATATATCAGTGCGCTCCATACATTGGCTTCCCCAAAACGGAAGCTGCGCTGAAAAAAGTTAATGAGGTTTTTAACGAAAATAATATTCCTCTCCCGCTGGAAAGTCAGAGTACGGTTACGGAATCTTCCCGTTACGCGGATGGATTGAGTGTGCAAAAATCCATTTTTGGCGATGTCATAGACACTATGCATAAGGCGACGCCGGCGGGGCAGCTGCCCATTGTTCAAAATTATCTTTCCGCGTTTTGCTTTGGCGATATCTATACCAGAAAGGGTCTGGACCTGAAGACCCGGGAGCTTTTGACATTTTCCATCATTTCCGCCCTCGGTGGCTGCGAAAGTCAGGTTCGTTCCCATGTGCAGGCCAATGTGGCCGTGGGAAATTCCAAGCAAAATCTGGTTGACGCGCTGGCGCAAAGTCTTCCCTGCATCGGTTTTCCCCGGACTCTCAATGCGCTGGCCTGCGTCAACAGCGTCATCCCCGAGCCTGATCAGGCAAAGTAAGCTTTGATGATGCAAACGATACGCCATTTTTCCGAAAAAATTTGAACCCCCATGCGCATGATGGCCTGGCGCGTGCGGAATGCGGAGCATGGCGGATGCGTGTGGCTTTTCGGTGACCCATGGGGCATGAGGGACGACGAGCGCCCGTCACGGGCGCTCGTCGTATGTGCCGGCCTGGGGCTTTGTGCCGGGCAGGCTCACGTTCCCGGCGAGCGGCGGCGTTTTCTGTCCCGCAGGGGAGGTTCGCCGAATATTCGCTTATATTCTCTGGTGAACTGGGTAACGCTGCCATATCCCACGCTTAAAGCCGCGCTGGAAGCCCGTTCGTTTTCCACCAGCATAAGGCGCTGCGCTTCATGCAGGCGCAATTGCTTTTGATATTGCAAGGGGCTGAGCCCTGTGAGCATTTTAAAACGCCGGTGCAGGTTTGCCGTTGACATATTGACCTGCCTGGCCAGCTCGTCGATGCGCATGGGGATTTTATAGTTTTTTCGTATCCAGCGTATGGCCTGGACAATCTGATGGTTTTGAGTGCCTGGCATGTTCAGTTGCCGCAAAATATTTCCATGGGGGCTTATAAGCAGAAGATAATGAAGCTCATGCAGCATCATGGGTGCGCGAAGCGCTATTTGTTTGGATTTTTCAAGCAGTTCTAACATACGGAGGAACATTTCCAGAATATCTTCATTGGTATCAGTGATTGAAATACTTGTATCTGATTGTATATTTTCAGGAAAATCTTGTTTTATTTCCATGGATAAAGAGGAAAGATATTGAGTATCAAGATAAAGATAAAGAAAAAGAAAAGGTTTTTCCGGTGTGGCATGCATGACATAGGACGATATAGGCATATCCACACCGGCGACAATGCTCTGATTTTCCGTATAGATATACTCCCTGCCTCCCATGAGGGAATGCTTGGTTCCCTGAATGACAAGCCCGACCATGGGCTTTTCAAAGCAGCTTTCCGGCGCTCCTGTCTGGTCACGCCGGGCGAGGTGAAAACCTGGAATGGCTGTGGGGCAGATGCAGGGGCGCTTCAGATGCCGCAGCAGTTTATGCTTGAGTTCGTCATGAAGGTACGCGATTCGCGGCGCATGTTCCGTCATGGTATCTCCGTGTGCATGGTCAGGACCAGACGTATCCTGTGGTGCGCTTTAGGGTGACAGCATGAACCTTTATAGCGGGTTTTGGGGAAATGACAAGGCTGGCGACTCCCACCAGCGGGGATACTCAGGAATGGGATCAGTGAGATTCACCATTTCCCCTATAATTGGGGTCAGCAGGCGAAAACGTGCATTCCGGCTGGCGCTTGCCATGCGTCTGAACGGTTCATCCCATGGATGACGGGCCAGGGCGAACTTGCCGATATGGGCGGGCAGCAGGTGTCTGGCTTCCATATCGTCCGCCGCCCGGGCCGCTTCTTCCGGTGTCATATGGATAAAGCGCCAGTCTTCATTGTACTGGCCGCAATCCAGAAGGGCGAGGTCAACAGGCCCGAAGCGTTTGCCCAGCTCGGCAAAATGCGGGCCATAGCCGCTGTCTCCGCTGAAAAAGATGCGTCGCGCGGGCGATTCCAGCAAAAAGCCTGCCCACAGGGCCTTGTTCCGGGTCAGGGAACGCCCGGAGTAATGGCGGGCGGTCGTCACATGAACCCGGACGCCTGCGCCAAGGGCGAATGTGTCGCCCCAGTCCGCTTCGTGGATGACGTTGCCGGAAAATCCCCAGCGCTGGAAGTGCGCCCCCGTACCGAGCCCGCACAGAATGTTCCGTATTTTGGGTTTCAGGGCCATCATGGAGGGGTAGTCCAGATGATCCCAGTGGTCATGCGAGATCAGCGCACAGTCGATATCCGGCATGTCGTCGGGCGAGTAGGGCGTGGCGCCGGCAAAGGCCCGCGTGCTGAAGGACACCGGGGCCGCATAGGGGCTGAATACCGGATCAATGAGCATGCGCTGGCCCGCAAGCTGGATGAAAAACGACGAGTGCCCAAGCCACACAACAGCATCCTGAGCGCGATCCGGGGAAAAAAGGGACGCCCGTTGCGAAGGAAGGGGGCCGGGAGGAACGGGGTTGACCCGTTTGGTCACGAGGGAGCGCACCAGGGCGACACCAAAACTGCTGTTGTCGGTCAAAATTGGCGTGGGAAGCTCATTGTGGAAGACTCCGTCGGCATAATGGGGCGAGGCCAGAATACGCCGGAGAGCCTCGCCTTCGGGAAGCGCCCCGAATTTTGTCTGGCGGAGAAATGCCCATATCCCGCCGGCACTTGCGCCGCCAAGCACAGCGCCGGCGCTCAGGGCTTTGAGGAAGCTTCTTCGGGTCATGGCGACTCCTTGCGAGTGTGCGGCAGAACCTTGACGGGGCGGGACAGAGCCTTGCTGAAATGAGCGTCCCCGGTGAGAGTCTGGCAGCTTTCACCGGGGCGCGGCATCCATTTTTTTCAAGAGGCGGGGGCCTTGCTGCCCCCGAAGGCGCACAAGGCCCTGTGAGCGTGAATGGCCCTTCAGTTTTGGCCCGCCGCCGTCCCGGCCTTTCGTGTCGGCACGGGAACGGGCATGGCCGTCGGCGTGCCCGGCGTGTCCACCCAGCCGCCGCCCAGGGCCATGCACACCTGCACGATGGACGAAAGGTGGCTGGTGCGCACGTTGGCCAGCTGCACTTCCGCGTCAAACAGCGAGCGCTCGGCATCCAGCACATCCAGATAGGACGCATAGCCGTTTTCGTAGCGCAGGCGAGCCAGATCGACAGCCTTGCGCAGGTTGTCCACGGCAATGGCCAGGGTATCGGTGATGGCCGTGGTGCGCTGCTGGATGACCAGGGCGTTCCTGATGTCGCGGAAGGCCTGCTGGACGGTCAGGGCGTAGTTGGCTGCGGCTTCGCGCATGGCGGCCTCGCTGATCCTCACATTGCTGGAAATGCGGCCGAAGGTCAGCAGCGGCACGGAAACGTTGCCTCCAAAGGCCCACATGTCGGATGCGCCGGTAAAGAGCGTATCCAGGCTGTTGCTCTGGGTGCCGAGCTGCCCGGTCAGGGAGATGGACGGAAACCATGCGGCCCTGGCCACGCCTATTTTATAGTTGGCGGCCCGCAGCTGGGCTTCGGCGGCCACAATGTCGGGGCGGCGTTCCAAAAGTTCCGACGGCAGGCCGGCGGGCAGCTGGGGCGCGGCGGGCAGCTCGTCAATGGACAGCCCGCGTTCCGGAACCTCTTCAAAAATGGCCCGCGGCGAGCGGCCTGTCAGCACCATGAGGGCGCTTTCCGCCGTGGCCACCTGATATTCGGCGGTGTACACCTTGGCCCGCATGGTGTCGGTTTCGGTTTTGGCCCGCAAAAAGTCCAGTTCGCTGATGAGGCCCTCGTCGTAGCGGGCCTGATAGATTTTCAGGGCTTCTTCACGGGTTTCCAGGGTGCGTTTGGCAATGCTCAGCTGGGCATCGTAGTTGCGCAGATCAAAATAGGCGATGCTGGTCTGCCCCGCCAGGCTGAGCAGCGCGCCCCGCAGGCCCGCTTCCGAGGCCAGCAGCTGTTCGCGGGCCGCGGCGGTGCCGTTGCGGTATTTGCCCCACAAATCCATTTCCCACACGGCCTGAAGCGAAGCGGACCAGGCTTCGCCTTCGCGTGGGGGCGGGGTGGAACCGGGCACCGCCGGATGTATGCGGTGGATGGCGTCCTGCAGCACGCCAAGGCCCTTGGCCAGACCATAGGTGCCCGATCCTTCGGTGCTGATGCGGCTTTTGCCGCCACTGCCCGCTCCCGCCAGGGTGGGGAACTGTTCTGCCCTGGCATAGCCCAGGTAGGCACGCGCCTGCTCCACGCGGGTCATGGCTATGACCATGTTCTGGTTATAGGCCAGCGCCTCGTTGACCAGCCTGTTCAGAATGGGGTCTTCAAAACGTTTCCACCACTGGACTTCCAGTCCCTGTCCGGCCTCCGGCCCGTTCCAGGCGGCGGGCAGTTCCAGGGCCGGACGCGAATAGTCCGGCGCGAGGGAGCAGCCCGCCAGCGCCAGCGATGCCAGGGCGCCTATGATGAGTCGTTTCATATGGTTTCCTTAGTCTTCTCTGTCTTTCTCGTCCGAGGACGAGGCGGCGCGTGCGCCGCGCACTTTTTGGGCCGCCTGCATGACGATGCGGTAGAAGTACGGCACCATGAGAGGGGCCAGAATGGTGGCCGCCAGCATCCCCGCGACCACGCTGACCCCAATGGCCCGGCGGCTGCCCGCGCCCGCGCCGGTGCTGACGGCCAGGGGCAGGGTGCCGAGAATGAAGGCGATGGAGGTCATGATAATGGGACGGAAGCGCAGGCGGGCCGCCTCAAGGGCCGAGGGCACGATGTCCATGCCCTGCTTGTGCAGATCGGCGGCGAACTCCACGATTAAAATGGCGTTTTTGCACGCCAGGCCGAGCAGGGTAATCATGGCCACCTGGGTATAGACATCGTTGCTGAGCCCCAGCAGCCAGTTGCCGAGTATGGCCCCGAATACGGCGAAGGGCACGGCTGACAGCACGGCGAGCGGCAGAGTCCAGCGCTCATACTGGGCGGCCAGGATGAGGAAGACCATAAGCAGCGACAGGCCCAGAACGCCGAAGTCGGTACCGCCGGTCTGCACTTCCTGATAACTCGAACCTGACCAGGCTATGGCGTAGCCTTGGGGCAGAACCTGCCGGGCCACATCCTGCAGGGCGGCTATGGCCTGGCCGGAACTGTGGCCCGCGGCCGGGCTGCCCGTCACCTTGGCGGCCGTGAGGCCGTTGAAGTGGTTGACAATCTGCGGCCCGCTGTCGGTTCGCACGGAGACCAGCGAAACCATGGGAATCTGCTTGCCGTCCATGCTGCGCACATAGATGTTCTTGATGTCGTCCGGCAGGCTGCGATAGGCGGCGTCGGCCTGCATGAACACGCGGAAGGTGCGGCCTTCCCTGTTGAAATCGTTGATGTAGGTGGCGCCCAGGGTGGCGCCCAGGGTATTGAACACATCGCTGACATTGACGTTGAGCAGGCGCGCCTTTTCGCGGTCAAGGTCGACGAACAGGCGCGGGGCGTTGACGCTGTATGAACTGCTGACGCCGCTCAGTTCCGGGCGCTGGGCGGCCGCGGCCAGGAAGGCGCGGGTGACGTCCGACAGCTCCTTGTCGTTGCCGCTGGAGCTTTCGATCATCATTTCAAAGCCGCCGGTATTGGACAGGCCCACGATGGGCGGCGGATTGAAGGGCAGAACCAGGCCCTTGGTTTCACTCAGGCCGATGACGTAGGCCTGCTTCAGGATATCATCCACGCCGATGCCCATGTCCGCCCGCTTGCCCCAGTCGTCAAGGGACAGGAAGATGGTTCCGCTGTTGGGGTTGAGCACACCGTTCATCATGTCGAAGCCGGTCAGGCTGATGGTGTATTTGACGCCGTTGATCCTGGCCAGCTGATCGGCAACGCGGTTCATCAGATCCTGCGTCTGGGGCAGGGCCGTGCCGTCGGGCAGGATGACCATGACCATCAGCGTCCCCTGGTCTTCCTCGGGAACCAGCGCCGTGGGCACCCGGGTGAACAGCCCCCAGGTGGCGAACAGCAGGACGCCCATGACGCTCAGCGTCAGCAGGCTGGAGCGCAGAAAGAGCTTGACGCCGGACGTGAAGCCGTCGGTGATTTTGGCGAAGAAGGCATTGAACCACTTGAAAAATCCCCGTGGCTCGCGGCTGGATTTGCGGATGAGCAGCACGCACAGGGCCGGGGTAAGGGTCAGGGCCACAATGCCCGAAATGATGACCGAAATGGCGATGGTGATGGCGAACTGCCGGTACATTACGCCCGCCAGGCCGCCCAGAAAGCCCACGGGTACGAACACGGCGCACAGCACCAGCACAATGGCGATGACCGGGGCCGTCACTTCGTTCATGGCCTTGGCTGTGGCCTGACGGGGGCTGAGGTCTTCCGTTTCCAGCACGCGGCTCATGTTTTCCATGACCACGATGGCGTCGTCCACCACAATGCCGATGGCCAGCACCAGGGCAAACAGCGTCAGGGTGTTGATGGTGAACCCCAAAGCGTAAATGCCCGCAAAGGTGCCGATGAGGGCGATGGGCACAGCCAGGCAGGGGATGAGCGTGGCCTGCCATTTTTGCAGGAAGAGGAAAACCACAAGGAAGACCAGCACGATGGCCTCGATGAGGGTCCGGACAACCTCTTTGATGGAGATGCGCACAAAGGTCGTGGTGTCGTAGGGCACTTCATATCTGAGCCCTATGGGGAAGTTCTGGGATATGGCGCGCATGTATTCATTCACGCGGTCGGCGGTGTCCAGGGCGTTGGCCCCCGGCGCCAGATAGATGGCCAGGGGCACGGCGTTGACGCCGTTGACCCTGGCGTCCAGATCGTAGCTGGCCGCGCCCAGTTCCACCCTGGCCACGTCTTTTAAGCGCAGAACGCCTCCGCCGCCGGGCTGGGTGCGGATGATGATATTGCCGAATTCCTCGGCTGTGAGCAGCCGTCCCACGCCGCTGACCTGCCAGGTCATCATGATGTCGGAACCGCCGGGCTGAGCGCCGATGGTGCCGGCGGAATACTGGTTGTTCTGGTCGCGGACGGCCTGGGCTATGTCGGCGGTGGACAGGTTCAGCTCGGCCAGGCGCAGGGGATTGAGCCAGATTCGCATGGCCCAGTCCTTGGAGCCCAGCACTTCGGCGTTGCCCACGCCGGGCAGGCGCTTGAGGCCGTCCAGGATGTTGAGCGTGGCGTAGTTGTTGAGGTAGATGGTGTCGTACATGTCGTCGTCGGCGGTCAGGGTGACGAATTGCAGAATGGCCGACGAACGCTTCGAGACCGTCACGCCGTACTGGCGGACAATTTCGGGCAGGCCCGCCAGGGCCGCCTGAACCCGGTTGCTGACGTTGACCGTGGCCATGTCCGGGTCGGTGCCCACCTGAAAAGAGACGGTGAGCATCAGTACGCCGCTGACGGAACTCACCGAATTCATGTAAATCATATCGTCCACGCCGTTGATTTGCTGTTCCAGCGGCGTGGCCACGGTTTCGGCTATGGTCTCGGGGCTGGCCCCGGGGTACTGCGCCCTGACCATGATCGTGGGCGGGACAAGATCGGGATACTGCGATATGGGCAGAACCCGCAGGGCCATGAGCCCCATGAGAACCATAAAGATGGACAGCACGGTGGAGAAGACCGGCCGGCGCAGAAAAAAGCCTTCCCGGACGGGCGATGGAGTCGGGGTGGAGGGTGTGGGCATGGGAATCCTCCACCTTACCGGGCCGCGCCGGAAGTGGCCGGAGCGGCCGGAGCGGACTGGCCGGCCGCCGCGGCAGCGGCTTTTTCATCAGCCGGCAGCGCCGGCGAGGGAGCGTCCGGCTGGCCTGCCTCAGGCTTGCTGATGGAAGCAGGCGCGGACAGCGGCGTTTCCCTGGAGGGGTGGGGCAAGGGCCTGGGCGTGATCGGACTGCCGGGCCGCACCTTGTTGATGCCTTCCACCACAATGGTGGCGCCCGGCTCCAGGCCGCCGTTCAGCATAAATTCGTTGCCGAAGATTTGTCCCAACCGGATGGGGGTGAGCTGTGCCTTGTTTTCCTTGTCCACCACATACACCATGGTGCCCTGGGCGGTTTGCAGCACGGCGTTCTGCGGCACCATCATGGCATCGGTCAGGGTAAGGCCGCTGATGGTGACCGCGGCGTACTGGCCGGGCATCAGGCCGCCCTCCGGGTTGGGGAACCAGGCGCGGGCGTGGACGGCGCTGGTGCCGGGATCCACCTTGGTATCCACAAAGGAGACCTTGCCGATAAACAGCTGTTCGCCTTCCAGCAGCTGCATGATGGCATACGCTTCATCCATGGTCGCCGTGGCCCGCCTTTCGGCCACCAGGCGTTTTGTCATGCGCATTTCCGAGCTGGGGATGGAAAAGTTGACGTACATGGGATCCGTCTGATTGATGGTGGTCAGCGGAGTGCCGGGGGCGATCAGATTGCCCTCGGTCACGGATTCGCTGGACGTGTACCCGGAAATGGGGGCCGCCACCTTGGTGTAGCCCAGCTGAATCCGGGCCTGATCCACCGCGGCCCTGGCCGTTTCCACCTGGGCCCGGGCGCTGTCATAAGCGGCCTGGGCGTTGTCGCGGTCGCGCTGGCTGACGGCGTTGCGGGAATACAGGGGCAGGATGCGGTCATATTCGCGCTTGGCGTTGTTGTACTGGGTCTGGGCCATGGTCAGTTGCCCCTGAGCCTGATCCAGGGCCGCCTGATAGGAGGCCGGGTCGATTTCAAACAGAACCTGACCCTTGGTGACGTAGTCGCCTTCCCTGTAGGTGCGCTGCTTGAGAATGCCGCCCACCTGGGCGCTGACCGTGGCGGACAGGTAACCCGCGGTCTGCCCCATATAGGTGGCTTGCACGGGCACGTTTTCCGGCGCTATTTCCATGGTGGCGACCAGTGGCGGCGGCATCTGCGCGGAGGAGTCCGCCGCTTTCCTGTCGTCCGAACACGCGCTCGCGGCGATGGCGAGGGCAAGGCAAAGCGGGAGCTGGAAAATGCCGCGAGCAGACTGTGTGGTCATAATACACTCCTTCTTCAGGCGGAAGATAGCTCGTGCCACCGCCCGGACTGTGCGGTGTCCGGCCAAGCGTACATTGACAAAAAAATGACAACCCGTCAAACTTGTCCAGGAATATAGTGTGCTTTTTAACATACGCTCCGGTGAGCGTCCATTAGGGATGACTATGAGTCCTTTTATAACGCGGGGGCTTTTAATGGGAAGTTCCCTGGGGGTCTTCGCGGCGTTATCGGGCCTTGTGGACAACATGGCGCGGGCGTTTATCCTGGGCATGATCGCGGGCGGCCTTGCCGGGTTTACCCTGGCCCGTCTGCGCCGCGGCAGGCCGCCGCTGGATTGAGTCCCCCTGTCCCGGCGCATGGGGCGGGATGCCTCTGCGCGCGCTCCTGTCGGCGCTGTTTCCGGCGCCCTTTTTTTTTGTGTGTGGTGAAGGAACCATGGTTCGCAACGCTGTTTTTTCCTCCGTGTTTTTTCGTCTCTACGCGGGGCTGTGGCGTATGGCGCGTCCCTTGCTGAAGCGCCGCGCGCGGCTGGCCGACGGCTGGGCCGAGCGCTGCGTGCCCGCTGACTGGATGGCCGGCGAGGCTCCGGTGGATCTGTGGGTGCAGGCGGCCTCGGGCGGCGAGGCCCACCTGGCCGTGGCCCTGCTGAAAGCCATGCCGGAACGGCCCGGCCTGCGCGTCCTGGTGAGCACCTGGACCCGTCAGGGGCGGCAGGTGATCGAAGGGGCCATGCCCGGCCTGCGGGCGGATAAGCCCTGGCTGTCGGTGCTGGTGCGCTATGCGCCTCTGGATGAGCCCGCTGTGGCGCGGCGGGCTGTGAAACTGGCCGCGCCCCGGGCTCTGGTTCTTCTGGAAACGGAGTTGTGGCCGGGCCTTATGGGCGCCTGTGCCGAGGCGGGTGTGCCGCTGTATGTGGTGAACGGCCGCATGACCAAAACCAGTTATGAGTGTTACCGGGTTATAGCGTCCGTCCTGCGCCGGCTGCCCGTGCGGGCTGTGTACGCCGTGTCCCCGGGGGATGCGGATCGCTTCGCCCGGGTGTTTGATGCGGGCTTCCGGCATGGAGAAGCCTCAGCAGGTCACCCGGTCACCGTGGAGCTTATGCCCAATATCAAGCTTGACAGGGCTGTGGAGACTCTGGGCGCGCCGCCCTGCCTGAACCTGGCCCCGCTGTTTCGCAAGGTGTCTCATCTGGTTTTGCTGGCATCGGTGCGCAAGGAGGAAGAAAGGCTCCTGGGCCCCTGGGCGGGACGTTTGCTGCGCGCCTGGCCTGATGGCGCGGTGGTGGTGGCGCCGCGGCATATGCACCGCGTGAAGGCCTGGATGAGCCGGCTCTATGATTTGGGCCTGCGGCCCATGGCCGCCACAGAGCTTGGCGGGGGCGCGGTTCTCCCCGGGTCAGTGCTGGTGTGGGATCGCTTTGGCGAATTGCCCGGCCTGTATGCCGTGGCAAATTCAGCCTTTGTGGGTGGCAGCTTTGGGCTGGGCGGCCAGAATTTTCTGGAGGCTCTGGCCGCCGGGCTTGTGCCCTGCGTGGGGCCGTCTCTGGACAATTTTCGCTGGGCTCTGGGCCTGGAGCCCCTGCCGGACGGGCCTGCCCTGCCGTCACTGGAGGAGGCCGGCCTGCTGCGGATTTGTTCCTCGCCGCGCGCGGCGTGCGAATGGCTGCTCAAGACCGATTCCGCTCCGGCAAGGGAGGATGTGCGCGCGCGCTTTCTGGCCTGGCTGAGGCCCCGCTCCGGCGGGGCGGCTTACGCCGCCCGGCTTCTTGACGCCGCGCTGACCGGCGCGGAAGGAATGCCCGGAGGCGCGGGCTCTCAGCTTTCCAGATAGGGATTGGGGGCGCAGAGGTACTGGCGCACATAGTCGTTCACGCCTTCTTCCAGGCTGTGGAACCGGAAGTCGCAGCCCACGCGCTTCATCCAGCCCATGTCGGCCTGGGTGAAATACTGGTATTTGCCCCTGAGGGTGTCGGGCATGTCCGTGTATTCGATGCGCGTTTCCCGATCCATGGCCGAGAAGACGGCGCGGGCCAGGTCATTCCAGGTGCGGGCCTGGCCTGTGCCCACGTTGAATATGCCGTTGACGCGCGGGTTCGTTGCAAACCACAGGATGAGCCGGGCGCAGTCCTTGACGTACACGAAGTCGCGCTTCTGGCCGCCGTCTTCATAGTCCGGGCGTTCGGATCGGAACAATGTGAGCGTGCCGCTTTCCTCAATCTGGGGAACGGCCTTGCACACGACGCTGCGCATGGTTCCCTTGTGATATTCGTTGGGGCCGTAAACATTAAAGAATTTCAGGCTGGCCAGGTTCCGGATGGCGCCTTCGCGCACGGCCCACAGGTCAAAGAGCTTTTTGGAGTAGCCGTACATATTGAGGGGGCGCAGCCGGGGCATGAGATCCAGCGAGTCGGAAAACCCCAGCGCTCCGTCGCCATAAGTGGCCGCGCTGCTGGCGTTGATGAAGCGCGCCCCCGCGCGCAGGGCCTGCCGGCACAGGTCGCGTGAATAGTGAAAATTGTTGGCCATGAGGAAATCGGCGTCCCGCTCCGTGGTGGATGAGCAGGCCCCCATGTGGATAACGGCCTCCACATCGTCCGGCCATTCTCCCCGGCGCGTGGCCGCAAGGAAGGCGTCGCGGTGGATATAGTCCGCATAGCGCAGGTGGACGAGGTTTTTCCACTTTTCCGTGCAGGCCAGATTGTCCACGATAAGGATGTCGTCCACGCCTCGGCGGTTCAGTTCCCAGACCACGGCGCTGCCGATCATGCCCGCGCCTCCGGTGACGATATACATACGGTGTTCCTTTGTGCGCCGGAAGAAGGGCGCGGTTGGGGTCTCGGGAGGGGGCTGACGCCTGGCCGGATTTACAGGGCCGCCCCGGTGGTTTGCACCAGGGTGATGCCGCCGTCCGGGGAGGGACGGGCGTCCAGGCCGTACATGAGCACCGTGCGCACAAGCGGACGCCCGAACAGAAAATCCAGTTCCAGGGGCAGGGCGGCCTTTTTGTCCACGACCAGGTCGCGGAAGGCCCGGTCGTATTCCACAATTTCCAGAAATTCGCGGCGGGCGTCCTCGTCCGTGTTCAGGGCCGGGGCCAGCCCGGTCAGGCGCGCGTAGTCGCAGCGTTCGTCATGGGCGTCCATGAGTTCGCGCCACCAGGCCGGAGCCTTGAGAAGCTCGCACAGGGCACGGCGATCCAGGCGATCCTGCCCGTTCATGGACAACAGGGCCTCCGGCGCCTGGCAGAACAGCGCCCGGCATTCGGCCGGGTGCGCGCCGTACAGAAAGCATGCGTTGCTTCCCGTGAGAAAGCGGCAGGTCCAGTCGTCCGGGCGGGAACCGGCCGGGGGCGCGATTTTGACAATTTCCTGGGGCAGGGGAACAATACGGCCTTCGCTTTCGTCGCGCACCAGTTCCCCGGCGCGGAACGCGCACAGATCCTGGGCCCGCAGCCGCCCTTCGCGGAAAAGGGCTTCGTCCTGGCGGTGCAGGGCGGGGCCGCCTTTGCGGCAGCAGGTGCCGCACTGTTTGCATACGGGTTTTTCAGACAGCATGACAGGGGAGGTGGTTGAGGGTGGGCGCGTCCGGCGCTGACAGCGCGCGGGCCGCCGGCTGATGGGGTCAGCGGCCGCTTTCCTGAAAGCGCAGTCGCCGGATGCGCACTTTGCGGAACTCCTTGTGCGTTTCCAGCATGTTTTTTTGCTGGTGCAGCTCGTGGATCTCCGCCGGAAAGGCCACGCCGTGCATGGGATCCTCGCGCGCCATAAGCTCGCGTATGGTTCGCATGCACTGCCCCTGCGTCTCTTCGATCAGCGCGATCTGGTCTTCCAGTTCAGCAATCGTCTCCGGCAGGGGGCTCTGGAGGAAGCTCACCATAGACTCCCTGAGCGATAATACGGCGTCGTGCGGGTTTGACATCAGGAGGCTCCGCTTTCTTGTGGGCGAATTCGGGCGAGGGCAGGGTGTTGTACAGGGCCCAGAAGCCCGGGAACAGGCCGGTCAGCACGCCGGGGTTGGCCAGGCGCAGGTTGGGCCGGAGAAAGGCTCCCAGGGCCAGGGCCACCGCCCATGACGCGCTGGGGGCCAGCCAGGCTGAATCTGGCGCCTCGTCGCGTTCTTCACGGGCCTTGAGTTCGCCCCGTTCATCCATGAGCAGTCCCAGGCGGGCGAGAAAAGCCTCGCAGTTTTCAATTTCTTCGGTCGGAACCGCGGTCAGTGCCGCTGGCCGTCCGCTGCGGGCGGCCAGGGCCGTCAGCAGGACGGCCAGCGGCAGCAGGGCCGGGGCTTCGGCGGCCAGGCCGCGCATGATTTCGGCATCCGGGGGGGCGGGCTGTCCCTGCCGGGTGGAGCGGGTGGACAGGATACCCGTGCGGTCGGCGTGGAGCTCCAGCCCCGCGCATTCCAGCAGGCGCCGGGCCAGGGCCGCGGCCCGCGTTGAGGCCCACGGGCCTTCCAGCCGCGTCCGGCCGCCGCTCAGGGCTGGCAGGGCCAGAAGGGTTGTCGCCAGCAGGATGTGCATGGGCAGCTCGGGTTTTTCCGGCAGGCCGGGAAGTCCCGGCAGCACCGTCAGGGAGCGCTCGTTCCATTCCACCGTGACGCCCGCTTCGGCCAGCACGGTCAGGACGGTATCCAGCAGCGGCGGGCGGGCGGCGGGGCCGCTTTCGGGCAGAATAAAGCGGGCCGGGCGTTCGCGGAAGGGCGCGGCCAGCACCAGGGCGGCCACAAAGTCGGGCGGCAGCCCGGCGGGCAGACTGACAGTGTCGGGAACCATGCCCGCGCACTCCAGCCGGATGGGCAAACCGTGCTGGCCGGGCACCACCGTGGTCAGGCGCGCGCTGAGTTCAGGCAGGAAATGGCTCAGGGGCGCGAGGTCAAGAAAGCGCAGGGAGGATGCGCCCGTAATCTTGAAACGGCTGGGAATGTTGAGGCTCAGGGCGATGACCAGCCACAGGTTGAAGGCGTCGTCGCCCACATGGAGCACCTTGTCCATGCCCCGTGTCAGGCCCGAACCGCCGCGGCTGAGAATGGTGCCGTCCTCTTCCCACCACAGCTGGCCGCCCATCTGGTTGAGGACTTTCACGGCGTCCACCACGGCGTCGGTCAGGGGAACGCGGGCCAGGCTGAGGCCGTGCCCGGCCGAGGCGGCCAGGGCCATCCAGCAGCGCGCGGCGTCCGTATCGGCGGGCGCGGGCAGGCGGATGTCCACCGGCTTGAGAGCGGGGGCAAGGTTGTAGAACAGCTGTTCCTCCTCGGCGTGGCTCAGGGGCTCCACGGCCTGGAGCAAACGGAAAAGCTCCCGGGCCAGGCGGGCGTCCCGGGTCAGCCGGGCGGCCTTTTCTTCCCATGAGACGCGCAGGGTCTTTTCCACATCGGGATCCAGCCGGTCGCCCACACGCAGCCTGTCCAGCAGGCGGGCACGGCGCATGACGAGACGCAGCAGCTCCTCATCCAGATCCTGCACGGCGGCCAGCTCGCGGCCGCGGGGACGGCGTTCAGGGCCCTTGCCGCCGCGTTCCGGCCGGGGGCCGCGTCCATCGGCCCTGCGTTCAAAGCCAGGTTTCCGGCGGCCTTCGGGGCCGCTTTCGCCTCTGTCGTCCCGCGTTTCGGCAGGGCGCGGCAATTTGGAACGCCCGTCCGTCCGTTTTCGGTGATCCTCTCCCCGGTTCTCCATGTCACATCCCTGCTTGCTCGTGTGCCGTGCGCCTTGCGCGGCTCCGCGGACGCGGGGCTGCTTCGCCGGGCACTGAAGGCGGCCATTCTAGCCGTCTTTGCCCCCGCCCGCAAGCGAAGCTCCGCGTTCACGCAAAACCCTGCCCGCAAAGCTTTTTTGCGGCATGGCTTTGCTGCCGGAGGGGGGGCTCTGGCGGCGGGCCGTCCCGAGCGCCGCCGATGCGTCCGGCGCGTGTGACGGCTTTGACCCTCACAGTCCCATGCGCACCTGGTACACGCGATTGCCGCGCACCACGCGCAGCAGGATCTGCTGGTTCAGATAAGCGCGGCGGAAGGCGTCGAGATAGTCGCCTGTGCTTTTCACGGCCCGGCCGCCCACCGCTGTGATGAGGTCTCCTTGGGCGAGCCCCAGACTTTCGGCCGGGGAGCCGGCGCGCACGGCATCGACGGCCACGCCGCCGCGTCCGTTCGTGACGCGCGCGCCCCAGCGCCGCTGGGCCAGGCTTTCGGCGGTGCTGTCGTCGAACATGGCGGGCGACAGGGTGAGCGTGGCGGCCCTGCCGTCCCGGGAATATTCCAGGCTGAGGCTGTCGCCCGGCTGATGATTGCGCAGAAGCGACAGGTACATGTCGCGGCCGCTGACCGGGTGGTTGTTCAGGCGGCGTATCACGTCGCCGGGCCTGAGGCCCGCCCGGGCGGCGGGGCCGTCCAGAACCTCGGTGATCAGCAGTCCTTCGGGGCTGGGCAGGCGCAGCACGCGGGCCGCGCGCGGCTCCACGTCCTGCCCGATGAGCGCCAGCCACGAGGGCGTGACATGGCCCTTGTCCAGAATTTCCTCCACCACGCGGCGGGCCTTGTGGATGGGGATGGCGAAGCCTATGCCCTCACCCCTGGTGTCAATGGCCGTGTTGATGCCGATGAGATCCCCCAGGATGTTCAGCAGCGGGCCGCCGCTGTTGCCGGGATTGATGGCCGCGTCGGTCTGGATGAGATCGGTGAACATGCCGTCTTCGGCCCGAATGGTGCGATCCAGGGCGGAAATGACGCCCGTGGTCACCGTGTGGGAAAAGCCAAAGGGATTGCCGATGGCGATGACGCTTTCGCCGGGCATGAGATCCGTGGATTCGGCCATGCGCACGGCGGGAAGATTTCTGGCGCCATCCAGGCGCAGGACGGCGATGTCGAAATCGGGTTCCGCCCCCACCACCTCGGCGCTGAAACTGCGGCCGTCCAGCAGGCGCACGGAAATGGACGTGGCTCCGTTGATCACATGGGCGTTGGTGAGAACCAGGCTTCCCGCTCCGTCAATGATAACGCCCGACCCCACGCTTTCGGCGCGGTAGGGCTGGTTCGGCAGGCCGAAAAAGGCGTCAAAGGGCGTGACGGGGCGCTGCTCGATCAGGGTGCTGGTGATATTGACCACGGCCGGAGCCACCTGACTGACAGCCCTGACCACGGGCGTCATGCGGGGACTGGAGGAATCAGGGGCCGGCACCGCGCGGGGCGTGAACGGCCCGAAGAAGGCCAGCATAAGGCAGAGCAGAAACGGGAGGGTGATGCGCATGGGGTTTCTCGCAGGGAAAAAAGGGGAAGCGCCGCGCGGGCCGGGAGGCGCGGCTCCGTCCTGGCCGGGCATCATGCTGCCCGTGGCCTCCGGATCGCGGCTTCGGGAGGTCAGGGCGGCGAACATGGCCTCGCCGCCGGACGCCGTGTCCACATGAAATCCATAGCGGCGCGGGGAGCCGGCCGGCAGAGTGCGGATATCCGGGGCCTCGTCCACCAGCGGCAGGGCCGCAGACTCATCCCGGTCACCAGAATCCGGGCCGGGAGCGGCGGGCGGTCTGGAAGAATCGGACATGTGTCTCCTTGCTTTAGGGGTATGTAACACCGCGGGCACGGGTCTGACCAGTTATGAAGTGCAACAGCGTCCTGGGCGGAACCTCGTTTCCGCATGGCCGCCGGTTCCGGCCGCGCGATTGACGGCATCGCGCCGGCCGGATTAGAAATATTCGTGATGGGGGGCCCCATTATGCCGCACGAGCCGCGTTGTTCTTCGTCCGGGCAGTCCCCGGTTTTTTCGCGCACCTTGCTCGGAGCCCTGTGGACAGGCAATCTGTTCGCTCCGTTTCTCATGTCCGCCGTTGCGGCGCTGCTGCCGGCGCTGGGTCGCGATCTGGGCGCCTCGGCGGTGGAACTGTCCCTGATTATCGTGGTCTACACACTGGCTCAGGCTGTCTTCAATCTGGTGGGGGGCCGCCTTGGCGACCTGTGGGGCCGCCGCAGAATGCTGCTTGCCGGCGTGCTGCTGTTTACCGCCGTGACGGCGGCCATCGGTACGGTGTCGTATCTGCCCGTTCTGCTTGGCCTGCGTTTTGTGCAGGGAGCGGGCGCGGCCCTGATTTCCAGCTGCACCATGGCCATTGCCATGAGCCTGGCTCCGGCTTCGCGGCGGGGGCGGATTATGGGAATGGTGACCTCGGCCGTCTATCTGGGCTTGAGCGCGGGGCCTGTGGCGGGCGGGGCCATAGCCGCGCGGGGCGACTGGCGCTGGCTGTTCTGGAGCATGGTTGTTCCCGGCCTGGCCGTCTGGCTGGTTTTGCGCCGCTTTATCCGGACGGAGTGGCGCCACGCGCGCGGTGAATCCCTGGATGTGCCGGGTTGCCTGATCCTGCTGGCCGGGCTCAGCGGCATCGCTTTGGGCGCGGGCGGCATGGGCATGGAAGCCTGGCTTGTGTGGCTGGCGCTGCCGGGCTTGTGCCTGCTGGGGCTTTTTGTGTGGTGGGAAAGCCGGGCGCGGGTTCCCCTGCTTGATGTGCGCGCCTTCCGCGCCATGAAGGGCGTGGGGGCGGGCATGGCGGCCATGTTCGTCAATTACGGCTCCACCATGGGGCTGGTGTTTCTGTTTTCCCTGTATCTGCAGCATGTGCGGGGCTTTTCCCCGTATACGGCGGGACTGATGCTGGTGGTTCAGAGTCTGGCCCAGATGCTTTCATCTCCTCTGGGCGGCCGCCTGGCCGACAATCTGGGGGCCGAGCGGGTGTCCGCCGGGGCCATGGCCCTGTGCGGCGCGGGTATCCTTGTTATGGCGTTTCTGGGCAAGGACAGTCCGCCGGCTGTTCTCATAGCGTCGCAAGTGGTGCTGGGCGTGGGCATTGGCTGCTTCAGCGCGCCCAACGTGGTGGCCACGCTGGGACGGGTGCCGCCCCGGCATCTGGCTGTGGCGTCAGGCCTTATCGGCAGCATGCGGACATTGGGCGGCCTGTTCAGTCAGGTGTTCATCACTCTGGTGCTGGGGCATTATATGGGAGAGGCCGGGCTTGACGCGGACAGCGTGGATTCCTTTCTGACCGCCATGCGTGTTTCTCTGGTGGGATTGGGGCTTCTCAATCTTGGGGGCATTCTCATCGGAGTGAGCCGGGTGCGCTCTGACGCCGGATCAGCGGCTTAAAGTCCCAACGCGCCGTGATCGCAAAGAATTTTGAAGCCGATGGCGAGCAGCGTCAGGCCTCCGGCCAGCTCGGCCCGGCGGCCCAGCAGGGCGGCGCGCGTCAGGATGGTGCCCAGCCCCAGCCCGAGGGCGCTGAGGGCGCAGCACACCACGCCAATGACGACGGCGGGAAACCACGGTGCCATGTTCAGCAGGGAAAAGGACAGCCCCACAGCCAGGGCGTCGATGCTGGTCGCCACGGACAGCATGAGCAGCGACAGGCCGCGCGTGGGATCGGCGGCGGGGCGGGGTTTCGCCTCCCGCCCTTCGCTGTTATGGGACACAGCCTCGCGCAGCATATGGACGCCGATGAAGGTCAGCAGGGCGAAGGCCGCCCAGTGATCCCACTCTTCGATGACATCGCGCACGGTCAGGCCCAGAAACCAGCCCGCGACGGGCATGAGAGCCTGGAAGAGCCCGAAATGGAAGCACAGGCGAAAGATCTGGCGACCCGTGACCGAGCCGAGGTGGACGCCCGTGGCCACGGCCACGGCAAAGGCGTCCATGGCCAGCGCCAGGGCCAGGGCGAAAAGGGACGGCAGGCTCATGCGGAACTCCGGGCTGAACGACGGCTCAGCACTAGCGCATGAGCCGCCGCCTGACAAGTGGCCCGCCCGCCCTTGTGCCGGGCACGGCATTGCGCTACAAGCAGACAGGGGCCCTGATCAGGGCCTGGAGCGTGCATGTCGGAATCGTATGTGACCATCACCCCTTTGGGGGGCCTGGGGGAAATAGGCCTCAACTGCCAAAAGTGGGAAACCGGACGAGGCGTCGTTCTGGTGGACTGCGGGCTCATGTTTCCGGACGATTATCTGTGGGGCGTGGATGTGGTTATTCCCCGCTTCGAGTCGCTCTTTGCGGATACGGAGCGCATGCTGGACATCGTCCTCACCCACGGGCACGAGGATCACATCGGCGCCCTGCCCTGGCTTCTCATTCAGTGCAAAAGCCTGCGCGTGCGGCTGTACGGGTCGCCGTTCACCCTTGCCCTGGTGGAACACAAGCTCGCCGAGCACAACTTGCTGGATCGGGCGGAACTCATCCCGGTCGGCCCCCGGCATTCCCTGACTCTGGGCGATTTGACCTTCCATTTCATCCCGGTCTGCCATTCCATTCCCCAGGGCTATGCCCTGGCCGTGGAAACCCCGGTGGGCCGGGTCATCCACACCGGCGACTTCAAGCTGGATACCGCCCCCCAGGGCGAACCCTGCTCCTTGTGCGACGATTTCGCCGCCTTCGCCGGAAGGGAGGGAGTGCGCCTTTTGCTGGCCGATTCCACCAATGTGGACATCGAGGGGCATTCCCTGCCGGAGCGTCAGGTGCGCGACACCCTGCATGAAATTTTCGCCGAGGCCGGGGGCCGCATCGTCATCACCCTGTTTTCCAGCCACATCGATCGCGTCCGTTCCGTGCTTGAGCTGGCCCGCGAGTATGGCCGGGCCGTGCTGGTCAGCGGCCGCAGCCTGGCTGCCAATATTGAAAAGGCCGTGGCCCTGGGGCTTTTGGAAAAGCCCGATAACCTGCACAGCGATTACGCGGGGCTGCCTTCGCTGCCGCCTGAAAAAACCGTTATCCTGGCCACAGGCACCCAGGGTGAGCCCATGTCGGCCCTGACCCGCATTGCCAACGGCGAGCACAAGCAGCTTGCGCTGCGGGCCGGGGATACGGTGATCATGTCATCGCGCGTCATACCGGGCAACGCGCGGGCCGTTTCCAGGGTCATCAATCAGATGTACCGCCAGGGAGCCAAGGTGTACCACGATGCCCGGCGCACCATTCATGCCACGGGCCACGCCTGCCGCGACGAGCTGCGGGCCGTGCTCGAGGCGGTGCGGCCGGAATATTTTGTGCCCGTCCATGGCGAATACCGTCATCTCGCCCTTCATGCCCGCCTGGCTGAAGAGTGCGGCGTCAAGCCCGGGAACAGCCTGATCCTGGAAGATGGTCAGCCCATCACCCTGAGCCCTGACGGCTGCCGCCGCGATGCGCCCGTGCCTGTCGAATCCGTCCTTGTGGACGGCAAGGGCGTGGGCGATGTGGGACGGCTGGTGCTCAAGGAAAGGCGCATTCTCGGCGGGGCGGGACTGGTGGTGGTGGTGCTGGTCATTGCCGAGGAAACCGGCGAGGTGCTGCACGGGCCGGAAATGATCTCGCGCGGCTTTGTGTTCGAGCAGCAGTACAGCCATCTGCTGGAGGACGCCAAGTGCCTGGTGCTTGATCATCTGGAAACCATGTCTCCCTTTGATTTGCCCAAGCTTCAGGAGAGCATACGATCCAGCCTGCGCCATTTTTTCCGGGACGTGCTGGATCGCGACCCCATTGTGGTGCCCATCGTGACAGCCGTGTAAAGGTACGGCACAGACCTGTTTATCCGCCTGCGAGGATACCCATGCGCATCATCCGCGTTCGCCACAACGGCCGGGCCTTTTACGCCTCTTTGGGTGAAGACGGCACGCTGACCTGCCTCCAGCGCGACTTGGGCTATACGGAGCCTTTGTCCATGGCCGAAGTCAGTCTCATGCCGCTGGTGGCGCCGTCCAAGATTATCTGCGTGGGGCTGAATTTCCGCGATCACGCGGCGGAAATCGACATGCCCCTGTCCGCTGAGCCGTCCTTTTTCCTCAAGCCCCCCAGCAGCCTCATTGACAACGGCCAGACCATACTTCTGCCCCGCAATGTGGGACGTGTCGATTACGAGGCCGAACTGGCCGTGGTTATAGGGCAGCGCTGCCGGCATGTGACGCCTGAGCAGGCGGCCGGATTCGTGTTCGGCTATACCTGCGCCAATGATGTGACCGCCCGCGATTTGCAGCGGGGCGAGCGCATGTTCGGCCGCTGCAAGGGTTACGAAACCTTTTGCCCGCTGGGGCCATGGATTGAAACGACCATGCCGCCCGAAGATTCGGCCGTGCGCGCGGTGGTCAACGGCGAGGTGCGGCAGCGGGGCGTTCTGCGGGACATGATCGCCGCTCCGCTGGAACTGGTCAGCTACCTGTCCGGAATCATGAGCCTGAACCCCGGCGACGTCATTCTGACCGGCACGCCCAGGGGCGTGGGACCCATCACGGCCGGAGACACGGTGCGTATTGAAGTGGAAAATGTGGGCGTCTTGTCCAACACGGTGGAATGGGATAACCCCGGCTTTGCGGAGACAGGGGCATCGGCCTATCGTCTGCAATAGGCACGGGCCCGCCCTTTTGCCCCGGGCGCTAAAGTCAGTCGGGCTTTCGGCCGAAAAGCACAATGAACTTAATATGAGGGAGGGCTTCCATGAGTCAGGTCGCGGCAAATGTGGAACACACCAGAAATGACGCGGAAGAGGCCAACCTGCTGCAACTGGTCACGTTCCGGCTGGGTGAAGAGGTATTTGGCGTCAAAATATCGGTGGTGAATGATATTATCCGCCTGGTGCAGATCACCGAGGTGCCCAACGCGCCGTCCTTTATCAAAGGGGTCATCAATCTGCGCGGCAGGGTGCTGCCGGTGGTGTGCCTGCGCAAGCGCTTCAAGATGCCCGAGATACCTCTGGACAGTCAGTCGCGCATCATTGTCATGGAGCTGCACCAGAACGTGGTGGGCTTTCTGGTGGACGCGGTATCCGAAGTGCTGCGCATTCCCGAGAGTTCTGTGGAGCATGCTCCGCCGGTGGTGGCGGGCATCGGTTCCGAATATATCGAGGGCGTGGGCAAGCTGGACGACCGTCTGCTCATCCTGCTCGACCTCGAAGCCCTGCTGTCCCATGCCGAAATGGAGGATGCGGGGCGCTAGCCCTCAGCGCTTGCGGCCCGGGCCCGTCAGGCCCGCGCCAGGGAGCCGCACACCCCTCTTGGCGGGGCGTGCGGCTTTTTACATCTGCATTTTGCTCATCACTTCCGACAGGCGCGCGGCGTGCACGGGATCCATGTAGGACAGAACCTCGCCGGATTCTTTGCTCTTCATGCCAGTCAGAATCTTGACAGCAATGGTTTCGTCCATGTTGGTCAGGGCCTGGGCCGCCACACGGGGCTTCATGTTGGCGTACATGTCCACCAATTGCTTGAATTTGGAGGCCTGGGCGTCGTCAGCATCCTGCAGCATGCCCTGGAGCCGGTTTTCCAGGCCGTGCAATTCGCTCATGCGGGTTTCCATCTGCTGCTGCAGGCCCAGCAATTCCTGTTCGCGCCGGTTGATTTCGGCCTGCTTGCGCGTTGCCGAGTCGGGTGACACATAGGGGCCCACCTTGGGGGCGGGCGGCGCCTGAGGGGTCACTTCATCGGGCCGGATAACGCGTTCCGGAGCCACGGGCGATGCCATGGGGCGAACCCTGGGGGCCGGGGCCGCCACATCGGGCACGGGAGGCAGATCGGCGGCCTGGGCCACGGAGGCGCCCAGAACATGCGCCACGGACAGGGCGGAATGGGCCGAGGCCTGAATAAGGGCGGCCTGAAGAGGATCGTCCTGCTGCGCGGAGGCGTGAACCGCGGCCCGGGCTTTTTCGCCGGAGCTGCTGGCCGGCATGTCGGAAACCCCGTCGTTGCCCACGGGGGTCACGGATGCGGGGGGGGTGGCATTGACCCCGGCTTCCGCCTGCGTCACGGGCTCCGCCAGGGAGAGCTCTGCCGTCAGGGTCGCTTCCCGGGCGGGCAGGGCTCTGCCGGTCACGGCGACAGGGGCCGTGGCCTGTGGCCCGGGGGCCGCCGTCCATGTCCACGCGGCCAGAAAGGCGATTTTGACCGCAGCCAGAACCATAATCAGTCGGCAAATGCGGCTAATGCGAAGCCTTGTAGCGAAGGGACGCTGTTTCGTCGTATTCGCGCTGTTCGCGGCGTTGTTCTTCCCGTGCATGGTTTTCCGCCTGTGTGGCTTTAAGTTTTTCCAGCGTTTTCTTGTCCTTGGAGCGATGGATCAGCTCCGTCCGGGCGGCTTCGGCCGCCACGGTCCAGTTGCGCACGCGCTGTGCCGTGACGCTGAGATCCGTGCGCAGACCCTTGATAAAGTTCTCGGCCAGCCATCGCTCGCCCGTCTTATCCGGCGCCAGGGCGGCCAGGCTTCGTTCCTGTTCGTCCAGCATGGCGCGCAGGTTCTCGGCCCGTTGTTCCTCGCGCAGCCGCTCCTGTTCCACCCTGGCCAGTTCCACCCTGGCCTGCTGCTCCAGCTGGGTGCGGTAGGAAAGCACCTGTTCGAGGGAAAAGCGGAAAGGGGGCATGGTCTAACCTGCGGAGCCTGGCGTCAAAAAACCGAAAGATGAGCCTCGTGCCTGTGGGTATAGCAAAGATCGGGCCAAAATGCACCTGTCCCCAGACATCTCCCCGGTATTCTTTCTCCAAGGCCACGGGCGGCCCTGCCCCGCGGAGCAAAAAGCCCCGCGCCGGAATGGCGCGGGGCCGTGGAGGACATAAAGCCGGCGGCGCTACACTTTGGCGGCCGTCAGCAAATCCTTGACGGCATCGGTCTTTTCCCAGGTGAATTCGGGCAGTTCACGCCCGAAATGCCCATAGCAGGAGGTCTTACGGTAGATGGGCCGCTTGAGGCCCAGCCTTTTGATGATGTGATAGGGGCGCAGGTCAAAGACCTCGCGCACGGCCCTGGTCAGGACTTCATCCGGCACGTCGCCGCTGCCCTGGGATGACACCAGCACGGACACGGGTTCGGCCACGCCGATGCAGTAGGCCACCTGCACTTCGCAGTGCGGGGCCAGGCCGGCGGCCACCACATTCTTGGCCACATAGCGGGCCATGTACGCGGCGGAACGATCCACCTTGGAGGGGTCTTTTCCCGAAAAGGCCCCGCCGCCGTGGCTGCCCATGCCTCCGTAGGTATCCTGAATAATCTTGCGGCCGGTCAGGCCGCAGTCGCCCATGGGGCCGCCCACCACAAAGCGTCCGGTGGTATTGATGAAGATATCGCATTTTTTTTCATCAAACATGCCGGTGGGTTCCAGAACAGGCCGGATGACCTCGCGCTTGACGGCCTCAATAAGATCGCCCTGGCTCACCTGGGGTTCGTGCTGGGTGGCCACCACCACATTGGAAATGCGCACGGGTTTGCCGTTCACATATTCGAACGACACCTGCGTTTTGCCGTCGGGCCGGAAAAAGTCCACCACGCCGTCCTTGCGCACGCGGGCCAGTTGCAGCGAAAGCTGGTGCGCCCAGTACACGGGGGCGGGCATCAGGGTATCGGTTTCATTGCAGGCAAAGCCGAACATCATGCCCTGGTCGCCCGCGCCCTGTTCCTCAGGGGCCTGGCGGTTGACGCCCTGCGCGATGTCGGGGGACTGTTTGTCAATGGACGACAGCACGGCGCAGGTTTGCCAGTCAAAACCCATGTCCGAGCTGTTATAGCCGATGTTGCGGATGGTTTCGCGCACCACCTGGGGCAGGTCGGCATAGCCGTTGGTGGTGATTTCACCGGCGACAATGGCCATGCCCGTGGTGACGAGTGTTTCACAGGCCACATGGGAATCCGGATCCTGGGCCAGCAGGGTGTCCAGCACGGCGTCGGAAATCTGATCGGCCACCTTGTCGGGATGCCCTTCGGTGACGGATTCGGACGTGAAATAATATGTGCCCTTGGGAAGATTCATAGCAGTGTCTCCTTGGCGTCGGCCACAGCAGCCGGGTTACAGGGGAAGCAGGCGCAGGTTGTCGATAAGTCTGGCCCGGCCGAGGCGGACGGCCACGGCCACCAGGGCCGCGTCGTCCAGCCTGGTCAGGTTTTGCAGGGTGTCGGGATGCACAATGGACAAATAGTCCGGCTCACCGGAGGGAACGTCACGTTTCAGGTCTTCCCTCAGGCCGGCCAGCAGCGCGGCGGCGTCGCGCTCGCCCTGGCGCACGCGATGGGCCATGGCGAGCAGCCCCCGGTATATGCCGGGGGCCTGGGCCCGTTCCTCAGCGCTCAGGTAGGCGTTGCGCGAGCTCATGGCCAGCCCGTCGCTCTCGCGCACAATGGGGTGCCCCACAATGTCCACATCCACATTCAGGTCGCGCGCCATGCGGCGGATAACGGCCAGCTGCTGCCAGTCCTTTTCTCCGAACACGGCCACATGGGGCCGGGCCAGGTGGAACAGCTTGAGCACCACCGTGCACACACCCCGGAAATGGGTGGGGCGGCTGACCCCGCACAGCACGGAGGACAGCGCGGGCACGTCCACCCAGGTGGCGTGATCCGGCGCGTACATGGCCTCGGCCGCGGGCTGGAACAGGGCGTCCACTCCCTCGGCCCCGGCCAGGGCGATGTCGCGCCCGGCGTCGCGCGGATAGGCGGCCAAATCTTCGGCGGGGCCGAACTGGGTGGGATTGATGAAGCGGCTTACCACCACGCGATGGGCCAGAGAGCGGGCATGGCGCATAAGAGCGAGATGTCCTTCGTGAAAATAGCCCATGGTGGGAACCAGCGCGATGCGCTGGCCTTCGGTTCGCCACCGTTCGGCCTGGGCGCTGAGATCGGGAAGCGTGGATAGTATCTGCATATCAAGTTATGGGAATATAGTTAGTGGAGCTCTATCTATACACGCTCCCCCGGGTTCTGTCCAGCCCCCCTGTGTTTCGTCCCGTCTCCCTGCCCTGCCCGGTTTTCCCGTGTTTTGTCCGATCCCTTGACGGGGGTGAGAGGCGAAGGCTATTGAACAGGCGTATCCGTATCATGCGCCGCGTTCCGGCGGCCCTGCTTCCGCGCCCGCCAGGGCGGTGACGAGAGCCTGATGCAGCCGTTTTACCAGGGGAAAATCGATACCTTCTGCGCCGTGTACGCGGTACTCAACGCCCTTCAGATTCTGCACGACATCAGCCCCCGGCAGGGCCGTGAACTGTTTAATAACGTGCTGCTGCGGGCATCGCGCGATGAGGAGCGTTTTCTGAACATACTGACCCGCCGCACGGATTACCTGGATCTTGTGGATCAGACGCTGGAGACAGCGCGCTTCCGCTATCCTTTAAAAATACAGGCGCCGTTCGGCCCCGGCGCGCCGCACGGCGAGGTATGGGACGCGCTGCTGGAGTACGCCAGGCCCGATCGGCGGCGCGCCGGGGTGTTTCGCTTTCTTCGCTGTGTGCCCCAGCGGCCCCGGCCCGTGACCGATCACTGGACCACCACCCATAGGGTGGATGAAAGCGGGCTGCATTTTTTCGATTCCAGCCTGGAGCCCGGCGGGGTATACTGCCTGCGGGGCTCGGAACTGGCCGACACGCTCGCGCCGCATCCCCGGGAATACTTCATGATTCCGCCGGAATCCGTGCGCTTGCTGTCCTTGCCCTGACAAGCCTCAACCCGGTAAGCCGCCATGCCGCTTTTGACGTCCCGGCAGAAAATGGGCGCGGCCGCCCTGATCATGGCCTTCAGCGTGCTTGTGTCACGGCTTATGGGGCTTGTGCGCGACAAGGTCATTTCATGGCAGTTCGGGGCCGGGGGCGAGGCGGATATCTATTTTTCCGCCTTTGTGGTGCCCGACTTTCTCAATTATCTGCTGGCGGGCGGCTATATTTCCATCACCCTTATTCCCCTCCTGGCCGGGTGCTTCGAGCGCGACGAGGAGGAAGGCTGGCGCTTTTTCGGCACGGTGTTCTGCTGGGCCGCGCTGGCCATCGCCGTGCTGACCGCGCTGGCCTGGATTGGCGCTCCCCGGCTTTCCGAGTGGGTGGCGCCCGGCTTTGAGCCCGGCCGGCGGGAACGTTTGGCGGTCTTTCTGCGCATTGTGCTGCCCGCGCAGGTATTTTTTCTGCCCGGGGCCTGCCTGTCCGCCGTGTTGTATATCCGGCGGCAGTTCACGGTGCCCGCCCTGACCCCGCTGGTCTACAACGGATGCATTCTGCTGTGCGGCGCGCTTCTGCCCCGGCTGGGCCTGGCTTCGGGCATGGAGGGCTTTTGCTGGGGGGTGCTGGCGGGGGCGGCCCTGGGCGCTTTTCTGCTGCCCTGGCTGGCGGTGCGGGCGGGCGGCCTGCGGCTGAGGCCGGGCCTGAGCCATCCGCTTTTGGGGCGCTTTCTGCTGCTGGCCCTGCCCTTCATGATCGGGCAGTCCGTGGTGGTGCTGGATGAGCAGTTTGTGCGCGTGTTCGGCAGTCTGGCCGGCGAGGGCGCGGTGAGCCTGCTCAACTATGCCCGGCGGATCATGATGGTGCCTGTGGGCGTGGTGGCCCAGGCGGCTGGTGTGGCCTCGTTTCCCTTTCTGGCTTCTCTGGCGGCCCGGGGCGACACGCGGGGCTTTCATCACACGCTGAACACGGCCCTGCGCAACAGCCTCATTGTGGTTATTCCGGTCACAGCCTGGCTTGTCGCGGCGTCCGGCCCCATTTTGGGCTTTATTTTCGAGGGGGGCAGCTTCCGGGCCGCCGATACCGCGGCCACCACGCCGCTGCTTCAGATTATGCTGCTGGCCGTGCCCTTCTGGGCCCTGCAGCAGGTAACGGGACGCGCCTTCTACGCCCGGCAGGACACCCTGACTCCGGCCGTGGCGGGGACTCTGGCCTCGGTGCTGACCGTGCCCGTATACCTGGCGCTGGTTCCGCGCTGGGGAGCGCCCGGGGTGGCGCTGGTCACCTGCCTGTCCCTGGTGCTGTATGCCTCGGCCTTGCTGATCATCGCCCGCCGCCGCTGGGGCGGTGACGCCTTTGAGGGACTGGCCCGCACGGCCTGGCGGAATCTGGCTTTGACCGTGCCGGCGCTGGCGCCCGTCTGGATGCTGATCCTCGTGTTGCCTGCCTGGACGCCGGGCCTGCCGCCCCTGGCGCGGCAGTTTGTCGCGCTGGCCGTGGGCGGTTCCGTGTTTCTGGCTGTCTATAGCCTGCTGGCCCGGCGCTTTGCTCCGGATTTTCTGGCCGTGCTGCTTGATCCCGTGCTGCGCCGGCTGCGGCGGCGCGGCGCGGCGGGAGGCTCCGCATGAACCTTCGAACCCGCGCGCCTCATGCGCTCTGCCGGATGTGCGGAGGCCGGCCCGCGCATGGCCGGCGTTTTTTCCCCTTCCGGCAAGGAAGGGGCCGCTGAAAGGAACGTGACATGCGTGTGATACGGGGCCGCAACGCGGGCTTCTGCATGGGGGTGGCGCTGGCCCTGCGCAAGCTGGATGAGGCCGTGACCTCTGCCCCCCGCCGGGTGGCCACGCTGGGGGCCATCATTCACAACCCTCAGGTGCTGGCGGAATACGCCGCCAGGGGAGTGCGCGTTCTGCATTCGCCCGCCGAGGCGGAACCCGGCATGACCGTGGTCATACGGGCCCACGGTGTGCCCCGCGAGGATGAGGCCCGCCTGCTGGCCGTGGGCGCGCGTGTGGTGGACGCCACCTGCCCGCGGGTCAAGAAAGCCCAGATGTCCATTGCCGAAGCCACGGCCGGCGGCGCGCAGCTGTGGCTGTATGGCGATGCCGAGCATCCCGAGGTGCGCGGCCTTTTATCCTACGCGGCCGGTTCGACACGGGTGTTTGCCTCCTGCGCGGAGGCGGCCTGTCTGCCCGCGACCCTGCCGCCGGACGGCACAGCCGTGCTGGCGGCCCAGACCACGCAGGATCGGCCCGCGTTCGATGCCTTGCGCGCGGATTTGCTTGAAGCTATGGAGAGCAGGTTGCGTGTGCTGGACACCATTTGCGATGCCACCCGGCAGCGGCAGCAGGAAACCTTGAACCTGGCGGAGCAGGTGGATGCCCTGGTGGTGGTGGGCGGCCGGGCCAGCGGCAATACCCGGCGCCTGGCCGATATCGCGGCCGGGCGGGGTGTGCCCGCGCTGCTGGTGGAAACCGCGGATGACCTTGAGTCCGCTTTTTTTTCGTCAGTTTCCGTGGTAGGGCTAACGGCTGGCGCATCTACGCCGAAAAGCCTCATAGACGCTGTGGAGCAGCGCCTGAAAGAACTGTGTCCCCGTTAGGCGGCTGAAGCGCCGCGGGCGGGAATATCCTGCGGGTCTGTTCCCGCGTGGCGAGAAGGACGGAAGAGCCCCGGCGGGTCTGAAAGACAGGCCGGATCAGGGCCGGATCGGGGCTTTCTTTCCGGAGGCATTATGTCGCAGACCAATATCCTGCTGGAAGCGGGCACCAACGAACTGGAAGTTGTGGAATTTTTTCTCGACGAAGTCGGCGAGGATGGTGCCCCCTATCGGGGCAGCTACGGCGTCAACGTCGCGAAAGTTCTGGAAATTATCCAGATGCCCAAAATAACCGCCCTGCCGGAGGTTCAGCACCCGTCGGTGCTGGGCGCGTTTAACCTGCGCTCGCGCATCATTCCCATGGTGGATCTGTGCGTGTGGCTGGGCAAGCAGCCGGCGGAGGGTCAGGAAGCGCCCAAGGTGGTGGTCACGGAATTCAACAACGTGACCACGGCCTTCATGGTTACGGGGGTCAACCGCATCCACCGCATCAGCTGGGAGGCGGTGGAACCTCCCAACAAGTATATGGCCATGGTCTCCAAGGGCAACATCACCGGTGTGATCAAGCTGGAAGGGCGCATCGTGTTCCTCCTTGACCTGGAAAAGATTGTGGCCGAGCTGAATCCCGCCCTGGGACTGCGCCTGGATATGGCCATCGACTGGGGCAGCGAAGCGTGCTACCGTGCCCTTGTGGCCGATGACTCGGCCACCATTCGCGAAATGCTCAAGGATCTTCTCCAGAAGGCCAATTTTGAGGTGGAAGCCGTGACCAACGGCCGCGAGGCGTGGGAGCGCCTCAAGGCCCTGCGCGAGCGCGCCATGGAGGAAAAGCGGCCCATCAACGACTATGTGCAGGTGCTGGTCTCGGATATTGAAATGCCCAGCATGGACGGGCATAATCTCTGCAAGCGGGTTAAAGAGGACAATATCCTCGGCACGCTGCCGGTTATTCTGTTCTCGTCGCTCATTACCGACAAGCTGCGGCACAAGGGCGAGTCCGTGGGAGCGGACGATCAGATGTCCAAACCCGAGGTGACCCAGCTGGCCCAGCGGGCCTATGCCCTGATCAAGAACTTCAACGAAAGCCGCCACACGTCCGCTGTCGCCGGATAAAATGCCCATGAACGATATCCAGAAGGTCAGCATTGTTGTTCCGGTCTTCAACGAGGAAGGCAACGTGGAGCCGCTTGTTGGGGAAATTGCCGCCGCCATGAACCCGCTGGATACGGATTGGGAACTGTGGCTGGTGGATGACGGCAGCACCGATGCCAGTCTGGATCGCATCCGGGGCCTGTGCGGGCGCGAGCCTCACGCCGGTTTTCTGTCGTTCCACCGCAATCGGGGGCAGTCGGCCGCGTTTGGCGCGGGCTTCGAGGCCGCCACGGGGGATGTGATTGTCACCCTGGACGCCGACCTTCAGAACGATCCGGCTGATATTCCCACCCTACTGGACGTCTACCGCCAGGATGCCGACATGGTCATCGGCTGGCGGGTGAATCGCCGGGACGATTCCCGGCGGCGCCTGGCGTCACGGCTGGGCAACGCCGTGCGCAATGCCCTCACGGCGGAAACCGTGCACGACACGGGCTGTTCCCTCAAGGTCATGCGGGCCTCTCTGGCCCGGCGGCTGCCCATGTTCCGGGGCATGCACCGTTTTTTGCCCACCCTGATGAAAATGTACGGGGCCCGGGTGGTGGAAGTGCCCGTGAACCACCGCCCGCGGCACAGCGGGGTTTCCAAGTACGGCGCGTTCAGCCGGGGGCTGGAGGCTTCGCAGGATTTGCTGGCGGTCAACTGGATGCTGCGGCGCTATCGCCCGGGCGAGGTGTCGGAGCGCCGGGATCCCCATGCCTGATGTTTCCCCGCTGCTTTTTGTGACCTGTGTCACCGTTCAGGCCCTGTGCTTCGCGCTGGTGTGGCTCGCGCCGCGCCGCGTGCCGCGGGGGCTCCTGCGGGCGCTGCTTCTGATTTCGGCCACGATCATCGCCCTGTGTGCCTCGCATGACGCGGATTATACCCTGCTGGCCGGAGAGGCGCTGCTGGGCGCGGCGGGCTGGATTATGACCGGAGCGTATGGATGTGAAAGCGCGGGGAGGCGTGTGTGAGCGCCCTGTCCTTCCCCCGCCTGCTCAAGGGGGCAAGCCTGTTCGCGGTTCTGGCCGCTGCGCTGCTGGTGGCCCGGGCCGTGGAGCCCGGCGCGGAAAGCTGTTCCCGCTTTGTGGACGAGCATATCCGGGCCCACGGTCTGACGGGTGTGGCCCTGTACCTGGGCCTGACAGCCCTTCTTACCTGCGTGGGCGTGCCGCGCCAGATGCTCAGCCTGGCAGGAGGCTACGCTTTTGGTGCCCTGTGGGGCACGGCATGGGCCACGGCGGGGGTCACGGCCGGCTGCGTGCTGTCCTTCAGCTACGCGCGTTTTCTGGGGCAGGGTTTTGTGCAGCGGCGTTTTGGGCATCGCATTGCCCCTCTGGAAAAATTTCTGGCCCGTTCGCCGCTGCTCATGACCTTCATCATTCGATCCCTGCCGGTGGGCAACAATCTGGTGACCAATATCCTGGCCGGGGTGAGCCGTATTCCGGCCCTGCCCTTTTTCACGGGCTCCTGTCTGGGCTATATCGCGCAGAATTTCATTTTTGCTTTGCTTGGCAGCGGCGCGCGCGTCGATCCCTTCTGGCGCACGGCCATCAGCGCGGCCCTGTTCGTGCTCGCCTCGTTGCTCGGGGTCTGGCTGTACCGCCGCTACAGGGCGGATGTGGAGACTATGGCCCGACCCGGGCGGGGGGAGTGACGTCCCCGGGCGGAGCCCGCGTGAGGGGGGGCGTTCGCGCTTAGAGAGGGTGATCGCACCGCTGCGGACGTCACACACATCCGTCAGGCGGGGGCATCTGTCTTTGGCGGGCGGCCCTGCCGCCCGCCCCTGGCATGCAGACTGAAGGAGACCATCATGCTGCTGGAAATGGGACTCATCGCGGCGGGTATTCCCGCCGGATACGTCCTGCGCCGGAAGGAAAGGGCCCGGGCCGTGGCGGCGCGGCTTCTGACCCGGGCCGTATGGGCGCTGCTGTTTGTGCTGGGCCTTGCCGTGGGCTCGGATTCCATGCTTTTGGAGCAACTGAGCCGCCTGGGCGTGCGCGCGGCCGTCATCAGCGCCCTGTCCGTGGCGGGCTGTCTTGTCGCCGCGCGCCTGGCCGCGCTCTGGCTGAACCTGGATGCGGGGACGCCGTCAGACGCGGAATCCTCCGCCGGCCCGTCGGCGCACCGGGGGCCATCGGCATGAAGGGCTCGCTGCTGGTTCTCGGCTTTTTTTTCGCCGGGGTCTTCGCCGGGTGGCGGCACTGGCTGCCGCGCGCCGTGGCCGAAAGCGACGCCGCCCTGTGGATACTGTATATTCTCCTGTTCTGCGCGGGTATGGGGGTGGGTTTTGATCTCAGGGCACTGGCGGTTATCCGGCAGCTCAAGGCGCGGATTCTGCTCATACCGGCGGGGGTGGCGGCCGGCACGCTTGCGGGCAGCGCCCTGGCCTGGGCGCTGCTCGGGCTTTTTGGCGCGGATCTGTCCCTGCCGGACAGCCTGGCCGTGGGCGCGGGCTTCGGCTACTACAGCCTGGCCACGGTGATTATCACCCAGCTCGGGGATCCCTCCCTGGGGTCGGTGGCCCTGCTGTCCAACATGATCCGCGAAATTCTCACCCTCACCCTGTCCCCGCTGTTCGTGCGGGCGTCGGGCCGGCTGGGGCCGGTCATGGCCGGAGGGGCGGCGGCCATGGACACCTGCCTGCCGGTCATCGCCCGCGTGAGCGGGGAGCGCTGCGCCATTGTGGCCGTATTTTCGGGCATGGCGCTGACCCTGCTGGTGCCCGTGCTGGTGCCGGCCATCATGGCCTTGCGCTGATATGTGCGTTCATTGTAAGTTAACTATTATTACAGGAAAAAGAAAATAATATTGAAGATAGAGGCAATAAATTTAAATATAAATTTTATAATATTTAAAATAAAACTGAATATACCAGAAATAAAATTTAATATGCTTGAAATAAAACCAATTATGCCAGAATCAAAAAGAAAATTTACAATTCCAATAATAATTACCAGAAGAAAAATAATCATCAGAATGATATCTTTGGTGCTGAGTGGCTCGGTGTCACCTGATGAAGATTGTGCCCGCTCGGCACGTGCCCGCTCCCGTGCTTGCTTGCGTGCTTGTTTGGCACGTGAGCAATATACATTATGGTGTGAGCGTATGGAATTTAAAAGTTCTTCCTCGTCGATATGGTTAGCGTCAAACACAGAATCTGTGAGTTCTTCGGAAATATTGAACCTCTTATACATGATTGACACTTTAAAATGCCCCAAATTTTCTTCTTCTTGGTCATATTCATAGGCATATGAGAATTCAATATTTAATAAAACTGTTTCAGCTCTATCCATTTTTTTAGAACTTTTAATCTGTTCGAATAATTCTGCGTCTGATATTCCTTTTGAATAATGGGAATGTGACATATAAAAAGAACGTGGAGTTTCCATTTTTTTGCATGAATAATGTGGCATATATTTAGGTAATCCATCAAGAACACCATGCCCCCATATTTTAAATTTTGCAAATTCGAGATCTTTAAATACACGATGGATATCATCTATAGTGGATATAGACTCATTGTCTTTTTTATAAAGCTCAATATATGCTTGAGCAAGATAAATTTGTTGATTGATAATATATTTTTCACATTTACTTTCTATTTTACTAGATATTCCAGAACCAAAGATAACTGAAGCTGGTAAGGATACATAGATATTATTTTTGTGACAAGAGCTGTCATCAAATTTCCTGAGATAAAAATTTGGACTCATGATGACCATATTAGTTTTTTCAGTTTTGTCATAAAGCTCTTTGACAAATTTTTCTGCAATATATTTCATATAGGTTATTGTTTTATCATAGAAGTCAGAATCAATCTTGTCCATGTCTTTTTCTTTTTTATGAATTTGGGAGGAATTCACATGAGAAGGGTGCTGGGAGCCTGACATGGTTTCTCCTGGAAGGGCGGTTCAAAATTCTTGTTTGTTTTTCTGAATTAAAACAATATATTCTGTTTCAGAGTATGATAGGATGCCCATAGGAAACGGACTTGTTCCAGGCTGTTATACGTTCCCATATGAGCAGAGGCAAGGGAAACCTTCAATGTGCTCCCGTGATGTATGCGCCCTGCGCGCCTTGACCATGTCCGGCCGGGGGACTACAACTTGACACCCAACGGAAGATCCCGGCTGCCGGCATTGCCGGCGGCCGGAATAAGCGGGAAAGCGGGCGGCGGCCTGGCCGCCGCTGGCGGAGCAAGCCCCGGTGCGCGGGGTCTGCCGCCAGTCCGAGAACGGGAGGTTGCCATGATATCCCCAGGCCGCGCCGAACTGACGGTGACGGACAATGTTCCCTTCGGGGAAACCGGCCAGCGCAGCCTGCATGCGCTTACTCTGGAACATCCCGGCTGGAGCGAATGGCACCCCGGCCAGTTTGTCATGCTGCGCCCAAAGTCGTGGGGGCAGGATATGACCTGGGCCCGGCCGCTTTCCATCTGCCGGGTCACGCCCCGGGGGCTGGTTCTCTTTTTTCAGGTGGTGGGCCGTGGCACCGAACGCATGGCCCGTTTGCGCGCGGGCGACAGGGTGATCCTGTGGGGGCCGCTGGGCACCGGCTTCGCCGTGGAGGCGCGCACGCCCACCCTGCTTCTGGCCGGGGGCATCGGCATTGCGCCCTTCGCGGGCTATACCGATGTCCATCCCGAGCCGGCCCGGCTGTCCATGCTGTTCGGTCACAGCCTGCCGTCCTCATGCTACCCCACCGACGCCCTGGCCCGCCGTATCGGGCTGGAACGCTTCCGCGAGCGAAGCCCTGAGGATCTGCCCCGCTTTCAGGACATGGTGAAAAAACACATGAAGGACTGCGTGGAACGGAACGGGCTGGCCCTGGCCTGCGGGCCCATGCCCTTTTTGCGTTTTATCTGGCGCTATGCCCTGGAAATCGGCCTGCGCACCCAGCTTTCCCTGGAACAGCGCATGGCCTGCGGCGTGGGGGCCTGCCTGGGCTGCGTCAGTGTCACGTCGCGGCATTGGGCTGACCCGGAAAAGGCCGGTCTGCCCGTGCAAACCTGCACCAGCGGCCCCGTGTTCTGGGCCGCGGATCTTGACCTCGACGCCCGTATCGCGCAAGGGGGCGCAGCATGATGGATCTGAGCGTGACCCTGAGCGGCGGACTGCGTCCGCTGAAATTGAAAAATCCTGTCCTCAGCGCGTCCGGCACCTTCGGGTACGGTGAGGAATTTGCGCCCTACGGGGATATCACCCGCCTGGGCGCGGTCATTGTCAAGGGTCTGTCGCTCAGGCCCCGCATGGGCAACCCCCTGCCGCGCGTGGCGGAAACGCCGTGCGGCATGCTCAATGCCGTGGGCCTGCAAAACGATGGGGTGGAAGCCTTTCTGACCCGCAAGCTGCCCCGTTTGCCCTGGCGGGAAGTGCCTGTCATTGCCAACATCTACGCCGCGTCGACCGATGAGTTCGGCGAGCTGGCGGGCATTTTGTCCCATGAAGAGGGCGTGGCCGCGCTGGAAGTGAACATTTCGTGCCCCAATGTCCACGAGGGCGGCGTGCTGTTCGGCCAGAACCCGGTCATGGCCGCCCGTGTGGTGGAGGCCGTCAAGGCGAGGGCGGGCAACAAGCCCGTCATGGTGAAGCTTTCGCCCAATGTGACGGATATCGCGGAAATCGCCCGCGCCGCGGAGGACGCCGGAGCGGATGCCCTGTCGTGCATCAACACCGTGACCGGCATGGCCGTTGATCTCGCTTCGCGCCGTCCGCTGCTGGCCAATGTGGTGGGCGGCCTGTCCGGCCCGGCGATCAAGCCCGTGGCCCTGCGCTGTGTGTGGCAGGTATGCCGGGCCGTGGGCATCCCGGTTATCGGCGTGGGGGGCGTTGCCTCGGCCCGCGATGCGCTGGAGTTTCTGCTGGTGGGCGCGCACGCCGTGCAGGTGGGCACGGCGGGCTTTTCCGACCCTGCCGCCATTTTCCGCGTGGTGGACGAATTGCCCGGCCTGTGCGCCGATTTGGGCATCGACAGTCTGGACGGGTTCCGGGGCTCACTGCGCCTGTAAAAGCTTTGTGTGAGCCCGTCTGCCGCTCACAGAACCCTGATCTGGGAACGCTCGTTTCCCCCGGCGCTCCCGCGGCGGCCGGGCGGGTTCCTATTGTTTCGGCTCGTTCGCCGGCTCGCTCAGCTCACGGGTATAGCGGCATTTCGGGTTGGGGCAGGCTATGTGTCTGCCCCGCGCCCTGGTATTTTTCACGACCAGCAGGGGCGAGTCGCATTCCGGGCATGTTTCGTGGATGGGCCAGTCCCACAGGGCATAGTCACAGGCCGGGTACTGATCGCAGGAATAGAAAATCTTGCCCCGTTTGGAGCTTTTTTCCACCAAAGTTCCCTTGCCGCACCTGGGGCAGGGCACCCCGGTGGAAAAGGGCGCGGCGTAGGTGCATTTGGGATAGTTGACGCAGCTGAGGAAGCGGCTGCCGGTGTGGGATTTTTTGATCACCACGTCGCCTCCGCACTGGGGGCAGGCGCCCACCACCTCGCGCTGCTCCTGCTGCCGCGCCTGCGGCTGTATGGCGCCCTTTTCGTCGCGTATGAAGTTGGTGGTGTAGCGGCATTCCGGATAGCCGGTACAGGCCAGAAACTCTCCGCTTTTGCCGAATTTGACCACCAGCGGCTTGCCGCACTGGGGGCACGGCAAATCCGTGCCCAGGCCGTCCTTGAGCCGCACCATATTTTTGGCCGCCGCGCTGAGGGCCGGGTCAAAATCCCTGGTGAAGTCCCGCAAAAGGCCCACCCAGCCCAGAGCGCCGTCGGCCACCTTGTCCAGGTTGTCTTCCATGCCCGCTGTGAAGCCGACGTCCATCAGCACAGGGAAGTGTTCGCGCAGCTGCGAGCACACCACCTTGCCCAGATCGGTGGGGGTGAAGTGCTTGTCCTCCAGGCGCACATATTCCCGATCCTGAATGGTGGAAATAATGGCGGCGTAGGTGGAGGGGCGGCCTATGCCGCGATCTTCCAGCTCGCGCACCAGGGAAGCTTCCGTATAGCGGGGGGCGGGCTGGGTGAATTTCTGTTCCTTGCTGAGTTTTTCCAGCTTCAGCTCTTCTCCCGCCCTGAGCGGGGGCAGCGCGTCCTCTTCCTCGTCCGCGGGGCGGGGCATGGCCGCCAGAAAGCCGGGGAAGAGCAGCCGCTCGCCCCTGGCCCGCCACTGGGCGGGGCCGCAGCTGATGAGGGCCGTGGTGTCGTGGAATGCGGCCGGCGCCATCTGGGACGCCACAAAGCGTGACCAGATCAGGCTGTACAGGCGGTATTGCTCGGGCGTGAGATGGTCTTTGACATCCTGCGGAGTCAGGCGCACATCCACGGGGCGGATGGCTTCGTGGGCATCCTGGGCGCCGCTTTTGCCCTTGAACACCCGGCCCTTGCCGCCGGGGGCCAGGTATTCCCTGCCGAAGCGTTCGCTGATGAATTCCGCCGCCGCGGCCCGCGCCTCGTCCGCGATGCGCACCGAGTCGGTGCGCATATAGGTGATGAGGGCGGTGGTGCCGCGTTCGCCAAGCTCAATGCCTTCGTACAGGCGCTGGGCCGTGGACATGGTGCGTTTTGCGCTGAAGCCCATGCGCTGGTTGGCCGTCTGCTGCAGGGTGGAGGTGGTAAAGGGAGCCGCGGGATTGCGGCTGCGTTCCTTCTCGTCCACGCTTTCCACCACAAAGGGCTTGCCCCGCATGACGTCTTCCAGGCCCTGGGCCGCGTCGGCGTTGGGCACCACGGCCTTTTTGCCGTCAACCTTGATCAGGTCGGCCTTGAAGGACGGCGGCTGCGAGGCCGCCAGCAGCGCCTTGAACTGCCAGTATTCCTCCGGGACAAAGGCCAGGCGCTCTTCCTCGCGTTCCACAATAAGGCGCAGGGCCACGGATTGAACCCGTCCGGCCGAAATGCCGCGCTTGACGGTCTTCCACAGCAGGGGGGAAATTTTGTACCCCACCAGGCGGTCAAGCACGCGGCGGGCCTGCTGGGCCTCGAACAGGCGCGGATCGATGGCGCGGGGGTGCGCCAGGGCCTCCTTCACCGCGCGGGCGGTGATTTCGTTGAACTGGATGCGCTTGATATTTTTGGCCTGATTGCGGATAACCTCGCCAATATGCCAGGCGATGGCCTCGCCCTCGCGGTCGGGGTCGGGCGCCAGATACACGGTGTCGGCCTTGGCGGCGGCCTCGCGCAGGGCGCTGACGATTTTTTCCTTGCCCTTGATGGTTTCGTAGCGGGGCGCGAAGTCGTGGGCTTCGTCCACGCCTATCTCTTTTGCGGGCAGGTCGCGGATATGACCCACGCTGGCCTGCACCGCGTATTTATTGCCCAGAAATTTTTTTATGGTCTTTACCTTGGCCGGTGATTCCACGATAATCAGGTCTTTGCCCATACTGGCTCACTGTCGGGTATTTAAAAAATGACCGGGCGGCGGGAAGGGGCCGCGCGGAAACGGCGATCCGGGCGGAGCCCCGGACACGGCGCCCAAAGAAAAATACGTCAAAAGTCCGCCGCGTCAAGGGCGCGGCCTGAAGCGGGGCGTCCTTTTTCGTCCACTTTCTTCCTGCGCGCTTTTGTGCTAGACAGAGAAAAATCAGGGGCACGGCATGAGTTTTTTGTCCTGTTATGGCATCATACCCGCGCGCTACGCGTCGTCGCGCCTGCCGGGCAAACCCCTGGCGGATATCGGCGGCCGGCCCATGTTCTGGCATGTCTGGCGGCGCGCCCGGCGCTGCCGGGCGCTGAAAAACGTGTGGGTGGCCACGGACGACGAACGGGTGGCCGAGGCCGCCGCCGCGTGGGAGGTGCCCTGGGTGCTGACCTCGCCCGATCATCCCAGCGGAACGGATCGCGTGCGCGAGGCCGCCGTGCGTCTCAATCTGCCCATGGATGCGGTTATCGTCAACATTCAGGGGGACGAGCCCCTGCTTGAACCGTCCATGCTGGATGAATTGACAGCGCCCTTCACGGATGAAAGTGTGGGCGCGTGCACTCTGGCCACGCCGCTTGACCCGGCTGATCCCGCGGACGCCGCGCTCATCGCGTCGCCCCACCAGGTGAAGGTGGTCATGGATGAGGCCGGAGATGCCCTGTATTTTTCCCGCGCGCCCATTCCCTTTGCGCGTGACGGCTCTGTGCCGCCGCGCTTTGCCGGTCATGTGGGCCTGTATGCGTTTCGGCGCGATGTGCTGGAACGTGTGACGGCGCTGCCGCCGTCGCCGTTGGAACAGACAGAAAAACTGGAACAGCTGCGCCTTCTGGAACACCGCATCCCTCTGCGCGTGGTTCTGACCCGCTGGCGCACGCGCGGCGTGGACACGCCGGAAGACCTTGAGACCGTGCGCGCTCTCGTCGCGGCGGAAGAGGCGCGGACGCTGTAGCCCGCCCGAATGGAAAATCTATGTCCCAGCTTGCCAACTCTCGTCGTCAGGTCTCATCCATCCGTACCCTCACGCGCCAGGGCAAATATCTGCCCGCCATTCAGGCTTTGCACGACACGGTGCTCATGATGCTCAAAACTCCGCTGATGAAGGCGGAGCGCGACGAATTTGAAAAACTGATCAGCGACGGCGCGTACCATATCATGTCCGATCAGACGGTGCGCAAGGCCGCCGCCCTGGAACTGCGCTATGTTCCCGGCAAGGAGCGGGAGCTTTTGGACAGTCTGCGCATGCTGCGGGACGTGTTCCAGGAGCATTTTCAGCAGCAGGCCGAGGAAGGCATGCGCCTGGTGCGGGAACGCCGGGAACAGGAGCTGAAGCGGGGCCAGGCCCTGCTGGACGCCGGGGATGTCGATGGCGCGCGCGGCGTCTTTGCGGCCCTGTCCCGTGACGCCTCCAATGACGCCGATTTACGGGCGGACATCGGCGAGCGCTTTCTGAGGGCCGGGGAGTACAAGGACGCCGCCGACTATCTGGGCGACGCCATAGCCCTCAAGCCCGAAGCCGCGCACCTGTACAACAGCCTGGCCGTGGCCCAGCGCAAGCTGGGCCGTTACGAAGAGGCCGAGCAAAGCTATCTCAAGGCCGCTCAGCGCGGTTCGGGTGATCCGCACCTTCTGTTCAACATGGGCCGCCTGTATGTGGACTGGAAAAAGTGGGACAAGGCCCTCAAGGCGGCGCGCGGCGCGCTGGCGCTGGATCCCGGTTTTGAGCAGGCCGCAAAACTCATGGCGTATGCGGAAAAAATGCTGCATACCAACGCCTGAACCGTTTTGTCTGCCCGTGATCCTTTGTCCGGGCCGGACAGAAATCCATGGAACGGACACATTGAGGTAAGGGCTATGTATAAGAATATCGCCATTGTCCTTTTGGCCTGCTGCTGCATTTATCTGGTCATCAATCAGCGCATGGAGCGCGGCGCCTGGGAAGAGCGGCCCCTGGATGCCTCCGCGTACGGAAGCCTGATTGCCCTGCGTGACGTGCTGCCTCCGGCGGAATACCAGAAAAGGATTGTCCCTTTTCTGGAGCGGGCCGCGTCCGGCGAGCGTGTTTCGTACCGCCAGTTGAAGGAGCTGGAGGCCGCGCTGCCCGATTTGGGCGGTCTGACCCTGGAGGCGGCCCGCAGAACACGCCCGCAGGAGGAACTGGCCAGAGCCTGGGAGAACGCCAGACAGGGGGCGTCCAGTCTGGGAGATGAGCTGAATCGCACCATGCGCGATATGCTGGATCAGTTGAACCGCATGGTGGACAAGTCCGGGCGCTCCGGCGGCTCCGCCCCTGCGCCGCAGGCGAAGGATACGGCGGGCAGGATTTAATCGTGTGCCGTCCATGCGGGGCGTGCGCCCGGAATTAAAAGGCGGGGCCGCTTCCGCGCAAGGAGCGGCCCCGCCTGTCCTTTGCCGGAGCGTCTTATTCCGGCCGGATGACCCTGACTCCGCCCATATAGGGCTGAAGCGCATCGGGAATGCGGATGGAGCCGTCTTCCCGCTGGAAGTTTTCCAGCACGGCCACGAAAGAGCGGCCGGTGGGCAGGCCCGAGCCGTTCAGGGTGTGCACAAATTCCGGCTTGCCGCCGCCCTTGGGCCGGAAGCGGATATTGGCGCGTCTGGCCTGAAAATCCGTGCAGTTGGAGCAGGACGAAATTTCCCGATAGGTATTCTGGCCGGGCAGCCAGACTTCCACGTCGTAGGTTTTGGCTGAGGAAAAGCCCATATCGCCGGTGCACAGGGTGATGGTTCGGTAGGGCAGCTCCAGGCGTTCCAGCAGGGTTTCGGCATAGCGGCGCATGGTTTCCAGCTGTTCCCACGAGCGGGACGGGTGGGCGAAATGCACCATTTCCACCTTGATGAACTGGTGCTGCCGGATAAGACCCCTGGTATCCCTGCCGTAGGAGCCTGCCTCGGAGCGGAAGCAGGGCGTGCCGGCGGTGTACTGGAGGGGCAGATCCTCCTCATTCAGCACTTCTCCGGCGTGCAGGTTGGTCAGGGGCACTTCGGCGGTGGGGATGAGGTAGTGATCCCAGTTTTCGATCTTGAAAAGGTCTTCGGCAAACTTGGGGAGCTGCCCCGTGCCCTGCATGGTGGCCCGGTTGACCATGAAGGGCGGCAATATTTCGGTGTGGCCGAATTCCGTGGTCTGCACGTCCAGGTAAAAATTCATGAGGGCGCGCTCCAGCCGCGCGGCCCAGCCGCGTGACACGGAAAAACGCGCTCCGGCCAGTTTGCCCGCCCGATCAAAGTCCAGGCCGTTCAGCGCCGCCCCAAGCTCCCAGTGCTCCTTTGGCGGAAAGGAAAATTCCGGAGGCTCACCCCAGCGGCGAACCTCCACATTGTCCGTTTCGTCCTTGCCCACCGGCACCGAGGCATCGGGAATATTGGGTATGGTGAGCATCCAGGCCGCCACATCATCCTTGAGCGCTTCGGCCTCCGCATCCAGGGCCTTGATGCGGTCGGACAGCGCGCCCAGTTCTTCCACCAGGGCCGAGGCGTCCTCCCCCGCTTTTTTGCGGCGGGCCACTTCGGCCGATTCGGTGTTGCGCCTGCTTTTGAGCGCTTCCACTTCGGCCAGCGCGGCCCGGCGGCGCTGGTCAAGGCTGAGAAATTCATCCAGCGAAATGGAGGAATGGCGGGCGGCCAGGGCCGCGGCCACCACGTCGGGCTGTTTTTGCAGCAGTTTGAGATCGAGCATGGGAACCTTCCTTGCGCAAGGGATGCGGGGAAAATGCGCGTTCAAAGTTCCTGTTGGTGTAGCCTCCGGCGCGCGGGGCGTCAATGCCGTGACAGCCGGAATCCGGGGCTTCTGACCGGGCCAGGGGCGGCGGAAAGGCCGGTGTGCAGACGCTCGGCCCATGCGCCGTGGCGATCCGGCCGCCTGTTCTTTTGGGCAATTGCGTCTGTCGGCCAAAACGTATAGAAGTTCTTTAAAGTTTTTTTAACATTGTCCGGAGGCTTCATGTTCACGTTTCCGCGCCTCTTTTCCGGCCTGTGCGCCGCCCTTGTGTGCGCGCTGGCTCTGGCGGGCTGCGCGCCCAAGGATACCGTGCGTCTCTTGTATTCGCCCGTCACGCCGTCTGTTTTGCCGGCTCCCACCGCGCCGCGCGTGGTGGTGGTTCTGTTCGAGGATGGGCGCGGCAAGTCGGAAATTGGCGTGCGATCCGGCGGGGGCGTGTTTTCGGCCGCCAGTTCCGTGCCTGAATGGATCAGCCGCTCCCTGGCCTCTGAAATCAGCCGCATGGGCCCTCAGGTGTCCTATGCGCCCAGTATTCAGCTTGCCCAGTCCGCCCGGCCCGACTATATCGTCACCGGTACGGTGAACAGGGTATGGGTGACGGAGTCCAGGCGAACCACCTATTCCGCCACGGTGTCCATCCGCTTTAATGTGGCGAATCGCCAGGGTTCTGTGTATTCGCAAAGCCTGTCGTCCAGTCAGGAAAAAATCGCCATGCCCAACGCGGATATCGTGGAGGAACTCTTGACCAGTACCCTGCGTGAAGTGTTGGGGGTAGCGGCCTCCAAGATCAATGAGGCGGCTCATTAAACACCGCTTTTTGAGCGTCGTCCTCCGGCTGGCGGAGGGCGCGCTGCTCTGCCTGGCTCTGACGGCCATGCCCTGCCTGGCGGGGGGGGAGGTGCGCGCTCTCATGCGGGTCGTGCCTTACGGAAGGGAGCTTGCCCCCGACCGGGCCCGCATGGCGGCGGAGGGCCTGGCCTGGCTGGCCGGGCTGGAGCGTGCCGCGGCCGCCCTGGCCGCGTTGGAGCCCGTGCGTCTGGCCGGGCTTGACACGCTTCAGCTTCAGGCTTTGGCCGCCGGGCTGGGCATGGTGGAGGTTGAGGCGGAAGCCTCCGTCCGCGGCGAAAATCCGTCCGCCGGCGAAGGCCGCGCCGTGGCCGTGGCCCGGGTGGCGAATGGGGATTTGGGGCAGGTGTCGCGCGTGCTGGGCGCCGGAAATGGGTATGAGCGGTATGAGGATGTCATCGCTGCCCTGACGGGCCTGATCCCCGAACTCATGCGCCTGGCGGAGCAGTGCCGCTCCGTGCCGGGCGTGGTCGTGCCCGGCGCCCAGGCCGGGGCGCTGCGCGAGCGCCTGCGCGCGGTGGGTGACGAGGTGGAAGCCTATACCCTGTACCGCGCCTGGCTGGATGGGACGCGGCGCGAGCCGGAGCTCCCGGAGTTTTCCGAGGATTTCCATGAGTCCGATGCGTCCGGCGGCGTTCCGGAGAAGGGCGCGCCCGAAGCGGGCACGGAAGACGATGAGGCCCTTCGCGGGCGCAAGGCCCTGGTAGAGAAGGCCTTTGCCCTCGCGCCCGGCGCCCTGCCCCTGCGTCTGGCCCGGGCGGAGCTTTTGCTGCGGGAGGAACGCTTTCGCGCGGCGGTTCAGATATTGGAAAACCTGCCTCCCGCGCCGGAATCCGCGGGATCGGCGGACGCGGCGCCCTCCATGCGGGACAGGGCTGAAGCGCGGCTGATCGCGCGCGCGCTGGAGGCGCGCGCGCTGGCCCAGCTGCGCTCGGGCCGGCCCGCGCTGGCCGAGCGCGATCTGGATGTGGCCCTGACCCTGACACCGCAACGGGCGTCCCTGTGGCTGGGGCGTGGCGCGGCCCGGCAGATGCGGGATCGCTTTGGGCCCATGTGCGACGACTACCGCCAGGCCTGTGTGCGCGGTCTGTGCCGGGGGCTGGCGGCGGCCCATGAGCGCGGACAGTGCCAGGATGCCGCGAGGGAGCGCTGAACGCCGTGCGGCCCGTTTTTGTCAAGGTTTACGGTTCCCTGCACCCCGCCGGCCGGGCCGCCCTGGCCGCCGTGTCCTCCGTGCTGGCGGACTGGTACATTCCCGAGGCCGTGGAACTGAAGGGCGATCTGCTGCGCATCAGTCATGAGGGGGAATATTTTCCCGTCGAGGATGTGGTGGATGTCCTGCGGCCCTTGCTGAGCGAGACCTGTGAGGGCAAACTGGATTATCTCGATCTTGAGGCGTGGAGCCTGCGCCGCTTTTTCTTCCGCCATGGCCGGGTGAGCGAGCGCACGGCCTCACTGGATCGCGCGCTGGAGTCATGCGCGAAGTAACGCTCTGTTTCCTTAAACTCTGGGACGGCCCATGCGCAACAACAAGTCTCCCCGTTGGATCGAAGGCGTCCGCGCCTGGCTGCGCGCGGCGCGCCTGCGCACACTGCCTCTGGCCTGTTCCGCTGTGGCCCTCGGGGGCGGCCTGGCCGCGGCGGAAGGCTATTTTCGCCCGCCGGTCTTTGTCCTCAGCGTGCTGACCGCGGTTCTGCTTCAGGTCTTGTCCAATTTTGCCAACGATTACGGCGATGCGGTCAGGGGCGCGGACGGGCCGGGCCGGGTGGGCCCCAGGCGCTCGGTGGCCTCCGGCGAGCTGTCGGCCGCGGCCATGTTCCGGGCCGTCCTGCTTCTGGCCGGGCTCTGCCTGGCCTTGGGCGCGGCGCTTCTGACCGTCAGTTTCGGCGCCGACCCCGTGCGCTGGTTTGTCTTTCTGGCGCTGGGGCTCGCAAGCGTCGCGGCCGCCGTGCTGTACACCATGGGCAGGCGTCCCTATGGCTACCGGGGCTATGGCGATTTTTGCGTCTTCGTCTTCTTCGGTCTGGTGGCGGTGGCGGGCTCCTACGCCCTGTACGGCGCGCCCCTGGTTCGTCTGCCCGGTCTGCCGGCCTGCGCGGCGGGCTTTTTTGCCACAGCGGTGATCAATATCAACAATATCCGTGACATGGAGAACGATTCCGCCAACGGCAAGGAAACGCTGGCCCTGCGCCTTGGGCCGCGGCGGGCGCGGATGTACCACCTGGCCCTGATTGGGCTGGGGCTGGCCTGCTGGGCAATCTGGCTTGCCGCCACCGGCCGCTGGTGGGGGCTGGCGCTGCTGGCGTCGGCTTTTCCGCTGGTTCACAGCGCATGGCGGGTATACAGCTCGCTGCGGCCGGATGTCCTCGACGCCCAGCTGCGGGTCACATCAATGTCGGCTGGATTTGTCAACAGCCTCATGGCTCTGGCCCTGGTCTGGCTGTGAGTTTCCGGCGGGCGCCCGGCGCGGGCGTGATACCACGATGGCCGCGCGCAGAGACGCGAACAGCGGCGGGCATTTAAGGGCCGCCGCCGTCAGGTTGGCCGTGAAGCCCGTCAGCAGCGCGCCAGGCAGGCAGGCCGCGGCTCCGGTCATGTCCAGCACCAGCGCGATCCCCGTCAGAGGGGCGCGCAGCACGGCGGAAAAGAAGCCGGCCATGCCGAAGACCACAAAGGAACCCGCCGTGTCCGCCGCCGTCAGATGCGCGTCCAGCAGGATGCGGGCGGCCAGGGCGCCCAGCGCGGCTCCGACGCACAGTATGGGCATGAGAACACCGCCGGGCGCGTTGCCCGTTGTGCTGATCAGCGAAAAAAGAGCCTTGACGAGGCACAGCCCCAGCAGCAGCGGCAGGGCCAGATCTCCCGCGCCGGCGCCCAGGGAGTGAATCAGGTGATCGCCTCCGCCGAGCGCCGGAGGGCACAGAAAGGCCAGAGCCCAGGCCAGCATCATCGGGGGCAGGATGCGCCAGCGCTGGGGCAGGGGAGAGTGGCGCGCCTCGCTGTCCTTGAGCCAGAGCAGAGCGCGGTTGTACAGGTATCCCAGCCCGCCCAGGAGGACGCCGAAAAGGAGCGCCGTCCACAGGCGGAAGCAGTCCGGTTCCCGCAAGTCCTGGAAGGGAAAGATGCGGCCGAAGCCGAACACATGGCTGACCACGGCCTGAGCGCTGAAGGCGGCGGCCAGGGTAAGGGCGAAGCCGCCCCAGGTGAAGCGGGTTTTCATTTCCTCGAAAACAAACACAAGTCCGGCCAGGGGCGCGCCAAAAGCCGCCGACATGCCGGCGGCCGCCCCGGCGGCGATATGCGCGTGTCCGGCAAAGCTGATGTGTTCCCACAAGGCGCCGGTCAGCGAGGCCACAGCCGCGCCCAGCTGGATGCCCGGCCCCCCCATGCCCAAAGACAGGCCGCTCAGGCAAGAAAGGCCGCACCCCGTGAACCTGGCCGCCAGAACGCGCAGCCAGTCCATGCGGGACAGGTGCAGTCTGCCGGCCACCACCAGTTCGGTCTGCGGGATGCCGCTGCCGGAAATGAGGGGCACGGCCCGCACCAGCCCGCCCAGAAGCCTCGCCATGCCGACCAGAACAAGCCCCCACAGCGCGGGTATCCACCAGTGTTCCCTGGCCGAGGCAAACCAGTTCAGCAGCACGGGAAAGGCGGAATCGTGAATCAGACGGAAGGCGCCGACCACAAGAGCCGCGCCCGCTCCGATAACGGCCCCTTCGGCCGCCAGAAGCAGCCAGTTGCCCAGCCTGAAGAAAGGCTTGTTCCGCCGATGAAGCCGCACGCCTCGTCCCCCGTCGTCTGAAGTTGCCCGGAGCCGCCCGGACTGCCGTGGTCTGAGGCTCCGCCGGCATGTCCCGGGGCGGGCGCGAGGGCTATTCCACCTTGTGGCCCAGACGGTTCAGGCGCGGCCGCATGGCCTTGGAATCCCACGACCAGTAAATGCGCCAGGCCTTGCCGTGGATGGCCGAGCGCCTGACCGTGCCCCAGGCCCGCGAATCTTCCGAATTGTCGCGATTGTCGCCCATGACGAAGTATTCGCCGTCGGGCACGGTGACGGGGCCTATGTTGTCCAGACGGCTCATGATGGTGGGATGGATATGCTGCACATAGTCCTCGCGCACCAGCTCGCCGTTGCGGTACAATTCCTTGTCGCGCACCTCAATGACATCGCCCGGCAGCCCTTCCACGCGCTTGATGTAGTCTATGGACGGATCGCCGGGAAATTCAAACACGATGATATCGCCAATCCGCGGGCCGTCGCGTTCTATCAGGTAGGCGCCGGTCAGGGGATTTTTGACTCCGTAGGAGAACTTGTTGACCAGAAGATAATCCCCAATCTGCACGGTTTCGAGCATGGAGCCGGAGGGGATGGTAAAGGCCTGGAACAAAAAGGTGCGGATGAAAAAGGCCAGCACCAGGGCAATGGCCAGGGCTTCACCGTATTCACGAAACAGGGATTTTCGCTGGTCGGGATGACGTTTTTTCATGATGTGTCCGAAGAGGCCGGTTTGGGGAAGCGGCGGAGCGGGGCGCCCGGGCCTGTCCGGAGCTGCCGTGGAAGGTGCGCCGCGCTTGTGAGGGAAAATTTTTACCATGCCGCGGGTTCACACGCAAGGTTGGTGCGGCGGGCCGTGCTTGCCTCGCTTGCGGGCGCCGGGCAAGTGTGGCAAAAAAGCGGCATCAGTCTGTTTTGGCAAGGAAAAGAGGTGCCGTCATGATCACGCTGCCCCAGGGCTTTCGTCTGGCCGTGGCCACGGCCGATTTTCGCGACAAGCATCAGGATCGCCGCGACCTGGCCCTGGCGCTGAGCGATGTTCCCGCCGTGGCTGCCGGGGTGTTCACCACCAACCTGTTTCAGGCCGCGCCGGTGCAGGTGGCCCGGGCGGCTCTTGAGGCCGCCGGGGAGGGCGCGCCGTCCTTCTCCTCGCCCCGCGCCATGCTGATCAATTCCGGCCAGGCCAATGCCTGCACCGGTGAGGCCGGGCTGGAAGACTGCCTGGCCACGCTGGACATGGTGGGGGCCGCCGTGGATCTGCCCGCTTCGGCTATTCTGCCCGCGTCCACCGGGGTCATCGGCGCGCGCATGGATCTCGGCAAATGGCGGGTTGCCGTGCCCGCCCTGGCCTTTTCCCTGGGGCATGCCTCTCTGGAGGATTTTGCGCGGGCCATCATGACCACCGACGCCTTTCCCAAACTGTCCGGCGCGGAAGTACGGCTTGAGGGCGGCCCCGTGCGCCTGGCCGGGGTAGCCAAGGGCGCGGGCATGATTTGTCCCAACATGGCCACCATGCTGTCTCTGGTGCTGTGCGACGCGGCGGTGGAAGCGGCCGCCTGGCGGGCCATGTTCCGGCGGGCCGTGGACGCCACCTTCAACCGGGTGAGCGTGGACGGCGACACCTCCACCAACGACACCCTCATCGGCCTGGCCAACGGCGCGTCGGGCGTGCGCGCCGAAGGCGGAGATCTGGCCGTGCTGGAAGAAGCGCTTACCGGCGTGCTGGGCGATTTGGCCTATATGCTGGTCAAGGATGGCGAGGGCGCCACCAAGGTCATGCATATCACGGTGCGCGGGGCGGCCACGGACGCGGATGCCGAGGCCGTGGCCCGCACGGTGGGTCATTCGCAGCTGGTCAAGACCGCCATGTTCGGCCGCGATGCCAACTGGGGCCGCATTGTGGCCGCGGCGGGCCGGGCCGGCGTGAATTTCCGCCCCGAGGATCTGCGCGTTTCGTTGTGCGCGGTGGAGCTTTTCCGGGACGGCCGCCCCACGGATCTGGACTTTGACGCCCTGTTGAAGGAGCCCCTGGCCGGCACGGATCTTGCCCTGGAACTGGTTTTGGGCAACGGCCCGGGCACGGCGAAGCTGCTTGCCTCGGATTTGTCCCATGCGTATGTCTCGCTCAACGCGGGCTACCGCTCGTAGGGCAAGGCGCGGGGTGAAACCGCAGCTTCCTTCCGGCCCGGTATGGGGGAGGGAACGTTAGTGTCAGGGGAGGCCGCATGGTCATCGGGGTGCTGACGGTGGAATATGCGCTGCACGGCAACGACTCGCTCAAGGGCAAGCGCCGGGTGGCCAACAGCCTGAAACAGAAGGTGCGCAACACGTTCAACGTGGCCATCGCCGAGGCCGGCACCGAGGATTCCCTGGTGCGCCTGCGGCTGGCCGTGGTTTCCATCAGCAACAGCCAGCGGCATGTGCAGGCCCGCATGGACAAGTGCCTGGCCATGATGGAGGCTGTGTGCCACGAGGAAATGACATACAGCGATCTGGAATTTCTGGACGCCGATACCCCGTATTGATGTTCCGGGCCTGTCTTTTTAGAACCATGCGCCCTATGGGAGTGAGGTGAGTATGTCCAACGTTCCGGCTGAAGTGGCCGAACTTCTCAGACGTCACGACCGCATTCTGGTGGCCGCCCATGCCAATCCCGACGGCGACGCCGTGGGCGCCTGCGTCGCCCTTGGCTGGGCCTTGCGTGAGCTGGATAAGAATGTGCTGCTCTACAACGCCACGGGCTTTCCCGAATACCTGAGCTGGCTGCGTCTGCCCAGCCCCCTCCTTGCCTCGCTGGATCGCCTGCCCGCGCCGCCGGATCTGGTGGTGGCCCTGGACTGCGGCGAGGCCAAACGCCTGGGATCGGACTTGAGTTCCCTGCTGAACAGCGTGCCCAGCATCAACATCGATCACCATCCGGGCAATCCCGCTTACGGCAGTCTGTACAACTGGGTGGATCCGGGCATGTCCTCCACCGGCGAAATGGTGGGCATGGTGGCCGGGGCTCTGGGCGTGCCCCTTACCGGCGTTCTGGCTGAAAGCCTCTATGTGGCCCTGGTGTCGGATACCGGCTCCTTCGCCTACGACAGCACCACGCCCGGCTCGCTGCGCCTGGCGGCCAGCCTGACGGAACAGGGCCTCAATGTGTCCGCCGTGCGCGCCCGTCTGGATAATTCCTGGAGTGAGCCCAAGCTGCGTCTCTGGGGCCGTCTCATGCAGGAGGCCCGTCTTCTGGAGGACGGACGCCTGGCCGCCGGTCTGGTGAGCCGCGCGCTGCTGGATGAACTGGGCGCCGCGCGGGAAGACTGCGAGGGCTTTGTGGAGCAGTTGCGGCGCGTGAGCAGCGTGCGCGTGGCCGTGATGCTGCGCGAGGCCGAGCCAGACGCCGACGGCCGCGCCTGTACGCGGGTCAGCCTGCGTTCCAGCGGCGCCGATGACGTGCGGGCCGTGGCCGCGCAGTTCGGCGGCGGCGGCCACAAAAACGCGGCCGGGGCCACCCTGCCCCTGGATATGGAGCGCGCCCTGACCGTCATGCTGCCCTATATCCGCCATGTCTGGAGCCGGGACGACATGCGCGCGGGCCGCATTCCGCCCTGTCCGTCGGCCGCGCCGCGCGTGGTGTAAGGTGGGCGGGCCGCTCCGCCGCCCGAGCCCTGGCTTGACGGAGAACCGGCTCAATGTCACAAGGGCGGATAACCCGGGCGGCGTGAGCGCCGGAGCTTTTCCACACCCAACTTGAGGGGGATCCCATGTTTCGAGGAGCCATCACCGCGCTTGTCACGCCGTTCAGAAACGGCGCTCTGGACGAAGAAGCCTACCGCGCCCTGATCGAATGGCAGATTGAACAGGGTATCGACGGTCTGGTTCCCTGCGGCACCACGGGCGAATCCGCCACCATGTCCCACGACGAGCACGAGGAGGCCGTGCGCATCTGCATCGAGCAGGTCAGGGGCCGCGTGCCCGTCATGGCCGGGGCCGGATCCAACAACACGGCCGAAGCCATACGCCTGACCGCCTTTGCCAAACAGGCCGGGGCCGACGCCGCCCTGCTCATTTCGCCGTACTACAACAAGCCCACGCAGGAGGGCGTGTTCCGCCACTTCAAGGCTGTCAACGACGCCGTGGATCTGCCGCTTTTCGTGTACAACGTGCCCGGCCGCACCGGAAGCAACGTGCTGCCGTCCACCGTGGCCCGCATGGCCCGTGAACTGCCCCATGTGGTGGGCATCAAGGAAGCCACGGGCAATCTGGTTCAGGTTTCCGAGGTCGTGGAACTGTGCGGCGACGGCTTCACCCTGCTGTCCGGCGATGACCTCACCGCCCTGCCGAGCTTCAGCGTGGGGGGCAAGGGCGTTATTTCGGTGACTTCCAACGTGCTGCCCGCCAGGGTGGCCGCCATGTGCGCCGCCTGGAACCGGGGCGATACCGCCGAAGCCCTCCGCCTGCACGGCGGGCTCATGCCCATGAATCGCGCCCTGTTTCTGGAGAGCAACCCCATTCCGGTCAAAACCGCCCTGCACCTCATGGGCCGCATGAGCGCCGAATTTCGCCTGCCCCTGTGCCCCCTTGGCGAGGAGAACCTGGTCAGGCTGAGGGAAGTCATGGCCGCCAGCGGTCTCCTTTAGGGGGGCGGCATGAGCAGCCATCCTCTCCGGCCTTTCGCGGGCATGCCCATAGACTGGAATCTGAGTCCGGAGGACGCCGTCACCCTGTACCTGGAATGGGGCAACAACAACTGGCGCGGCGAGCATCTGCCCGTGCGCTCCCGGGATGACGTGGCCCTGTACTTTGTGGTGGACACCTGGGGCGAAGCGCCGGCGGTGCGTCTGGTGCGCCGCAACTCCGAGGAAGCCGTGGATCTTGCCACCCTGCGCCTGCCGCCCGACCTGGAGCGGGCCTTTCTGGCGGAATACGGCGGCCTGAAAGGCGTGTTCGAACCCACGCCCGCCATCAAGGACTGGCTGCGGCGGGAACTGGACGCCTGACGGAATTTTCGGTTCTGGGCGGGCCGGAAGGGGAGCATGATGAGCAGCGCGGAAGAACGAGGCGCGTCCCAGCCGGGTATCGCTCTGCTGATTATCGACATGCAGCGGGATTTTGTCCTGCCGGGCGGGCCCTTGTGCGTGGCCGGGGCCCTGCCCAGCGTGCCCGTGGTGCGGCACCTTCTGGATGAGGCGCGGCAGCATGGCTGGCCGGTGTTCCATGTGGTGCGGCGGCACGCGCCGGACGGCAGCGATGCGGAACCCTTCCGCCGCCATTGGTTCCAGGCGGGCCGCGGCGTCTGTGTGGCCGGCACGCCGGGGGCGGACGTGGTGGACGAGCTGGCTCCCCTGCCCGGCGAGCGCACCGTGGTCAAGACCCGCTTCAGCGCCTTTTACCGTACATCGCTGGACGGGCAGCTGCGCGCCCTGGGTGTGCGCACCGTGCTGCTGGCGGGCACCCAGTACCCGAACTGCGTGCGCGGCACGGCCGTGGACGCCCTGTACCGGGATTTCCATGTCATTGTGGTCAGCGACGCCTGCTCGGCCCAGACGCCGGAGGTGGCCGAGGCCAACATCCGGGACATGCGGGCCATGGGCATTGTCTGCGAACCTCTGAACCGGCTGCCCGCCGCGCTGCCGGACATGCCGGCCCGGCGCGACCGGACGGCCGGGGAAGGCCGGCCGTGACCCTGCGCCAATGGCTGGAACAGGCCGGCCATGCCCTTCAGGGCACCGAGGCGCCGCGCCGCGCGGCGGAACTTCTGTTGTGCTCGGTGCTGAATATCACCCGGGTTGCGCTTATGACCCATCCGGAGCGCGAGCTGCCGCCGGATGCCGGCGAGCGGCTGGCCGGACTGCTCAAGCGCCGCCTGGCCGGCGAACCCGTGGCCTATCTTCTGGGGCGGCGCGAATTTTATGGCCGCTCTTTTGACGTTGATCCTTCCACGCTTATCCCGCGCCCGGAAAGCGAATGTCTGGTGGATGAGGCCCTCGCCCGCCTGCCGGAGCGCGCCGTGCATTTTGCCGATCTGGGCACGGGCAGCGGCTGCCTGGCTGTCACCCTGGCGGCGGAGCGCCCCTTATGGCGAGGCGTGGCCGTGGATATTTCGGAACATGCTCTGCACATGGCCCGGCGCAATGCCGAAAGGCTGGGCGCGGCGGATCGGCTGACCTTTGTCCTCGCGGATTTTACCCTGCCCGCGTTTCTGCCGGATTTTCCGCCCGATTCTCCGGATGCGAACCATGCGGGCCTGGATCTGGTGATCAGCAATCCTCCCTACGTCAGTGAGGCCGAATACGCCGCCCTGGACCCCGGGGTGCGGGATTACGAACCCAAAACGGCGCTGCTGTCCGGCCCAGCCGGCCTGGAACACGCCCGCGCCGTGGTGGAGCTCGCCTGGCGGATCCTGCGCCCCGGCGGACTTGTGCTCATGGAGCACGGCGCCGCGCAGGGGGAGGCCGCGCGCGCCCTCTGCGCGCCGCGGCGCTGGCGGGAAGTGCGAACCCTTCGCGATCTGGCCGGGCTGGATCGCTGTCTGGCGGCGATCCACCGGTAAAAGGCGCATAGCCCGGCACGCTGCCTGAATTGCGCCCCGGTGTGCGCCCCGGTGGCGCGCGGAGTCCCCGTAACGGCGCAAGGGCGGCTCACACGCCGTGGATTTTCGGGGCTGCCATAAGAAGAGTGCCCACCCGGCCGATAGGAACAACGGGTGTTTTGCCTGTGGGCAAATGGACACACTGTGGTAAAAAAACAACGGATCGGGGCCGGGTGAGGGCGGGTTGAAGCCCCTGAAATGGGCGCATTCAAGGGAATTTCTCCTGGCATGACTTTTGCAGGAGCTCAACGCTTGAAAATGCCGCTCCGGCATGTTCACAGGTGAAGTCTGGAAAATACGGTGTGGAGGATACAATGCCGCAAACGACCATTGCCCGTGCTGTAAGCCATACCGGCGTGGGTCTGCATTCCGGCCGGGATGTGCAGATGCGCCTTCAGCCCGCGCCGGCGGATTCGGGCATAGTCTTTCACGTTCACACTCCGTCGGGTGTGCGCCGCATCGCGCCCTGCCCGTCCGCCGTCAGCGCCACGGCCCTGGCCACCACGCTGAGCGACGGCGAGGCCCGTGTCTCCACGGTGGAGCATGTGCTGGCCGCTCTGGCGGGCATGGCCGTGGACAACGTGCAGATTCATGTGTTTGGCGGCGAAATTCCCATTATGGACGGTTCCGCCGCTCCTGTGCTGGATTTGCTGAAAAAGGCCGGTATCCGCACCCTGGCCGCCCCGCGCCGCGTGGCCCGTGTACGCCGGTCGCTCTCGGTGGCCGGCGGCGGCAAGGCCATCCATGTCTGGCCCCACAAGGGCTTTTATGTGGATTATACCATTGATTTTCCTCACGCGGCCATCGGCAGGCAGCGGCTGTGCCTGGACATCACACCCGACAGCTTCGCCCGGATTGCCCGGGCCCGCACCTTCGGCTTTTTGCAGGAAGTGGAATACCTGCACAGCCATGGCCTGGCGCTTGGCGGCTCGCTGAACAACGCCGTGGTTCTGGATGAGCAGGGCGTGGTCAATCCCGACGGCCTGCGCTGCCCCGATGAATTTGTGCGCCACAAAATGCTGGACTTTGTGGGAGATATGGCCATGCTGGGCCTGCCTCTCCAAGGCGCGTTCGAGGTTCACTGTTCGGGGCACCAGCACAACAACGCCTTTTTGCGCCGTCTTTCCGGAGAACGCGAAAACTATCTCGAGATCGTTTCCGAAGAGGACGAATCCGAACCCGTGTATGAAGGCGGAACCTTCCCTGCCGTGGCCATGCCCGCGTAGTGCCGGGTTTCGCTCCCCACGCGCCTGGCGCCCCGCATTGACGCGGGGCGCCTCTGTTTTTAAGAAGGGCGGGGTCAGCGCGGCATGGCCGAAGCGTGTGGGCCGGCAGGGCTCGGCGGGGTTTGGGATTGCCGCGATCGGGTTTTGCCATGTAGAGTGTTTCCTGACCTGGAGGTACGGCATGGACGGGAAATTCCGGCTTTTTCTGGATCAGGCCGCGGGCCGGGCGCCCGCCGATCTGCGCATTGACAACGCGCGGGTGCTGGACGTGTTTGGCGGCGGGGTGCGCGAGTGCCCTGTCTGCGTGGGGCAAGGCCGCATTCTGGGTTTTTCGGCCCTTGAGGCCCGCCAGGTGTTTGATGCGGGCGGCCGCTGTCTGCTGCCCGGACTCATCGACAGCCATGTGCATATCGAATCATCCATGCTGTGCCCGGCGCGCTTCGCGGAAATTGTGCTGCCCTTCGGCACCACCACGGTTATTGCCGACCCCCACGAAATTGCCAATGTCCAGGGGGTGGCCGGTGTGCGGTACATGCTGGAGGCTTCGGCCGGCTTGCCGCTGGATGTGCGCGTGATGCTTTCGTCCTGCGTGCCCGCCCTGCCGGTGGAAGACGCCGGAGCCGTGCTGGAGGCGGCGGATCTGGCCGAGCTTATGAGTGATCCCCGGGTGGCGGGCCTGGGCGAAATGATGAATGTGCCCGGCGTGCTGAACGCCGATACCGGCACTTTGGCCAAGATTCGCCTGGCCGCCGCTCACGGCAAGCGGGTGGACGGTCACAGCCCCGGCCTGGCGGGCCGGGATCTTGACGTCTATGCCGCCGCGGGCGTGAGCACCGATCACGAATGCAGCACGCCTGAAGAGGCTTTGGAACGCATCCGCCGGGGTATGTACGTCATGCTGCGCGAGGGGTCGGCCGCCCGCGATCTGCTGCGGCTGCTGCCCGCCGTGGATTCCGTGAACGCCCGCCGTTGTCTGTTCTGTACCGACGACAGGCAGCCGGCGGATATTCTGGAGCGCGGCCATATCAACAGCCATCTGCGCATGGCCGTGGCCGCCGGGCTTGATCCGGTGGACGCCGTGCGCATGGCCACGCTCAATGCCGCCGAATGTTACGGCCTGCGCGGCAAGGGCGGCATAGCCCCTGGCTGGCTGGCCGACCTGGTGCTGGTGGATGATTTGCAGGATTTCCGGGTGCGCGCGGTATGGGCGGGCGGACGTCTGGCGGCCGAAAACGGGCGCATGCTGAGCGAGCTTCCCCAGCGGGATCCCGGCGCCCTGCGCGGCAGCGTCAGGCTGGCCCCGCTGCCCGAAAACCCCTTTGAACTCAGGGTGCCGTCGGGGCGGGCGCGGGTTATCGGGATCCAGCCCCATTCGCTGGTGACCACCTGCGACATACGCGAGGTGCGCACATCCGCGGAGGGAGTGTTTGACTTCGCCCTTAACCCCGGTCTGCTCAAGATTGCGGTGCTGGAACGGCATCACGCCACGGGTAAGACAGGCGTGGGCCTGCTGGATGGCCGTTACGGCCTGCGCGGCGGGGCCATAGCCACCAGCGTGGCCCATGATTCGCACAATATTGTGGTGGCGGGCGACAACGATGCCGATATGCGTCTGGCCGTGGAGGAAACAGCGCGTCTGGGCGGCGGCGTGGTCATGGCGGCGCGGGGACGGGTGCTGGCCTCCCTTGCCCTGCCCATCGGCGGTCTCATGAGCGATCAGTCCGCCGCCGGGGTGGCGGACACGCTTCGTGAACTCCTGCGGCTGGCCCGAACCCATTATCATATATGGGATCAGGCCGACGCCTTCATGACCCTGAGCTTTCTGGCCCTTCCCGTCATTCCGGAGCTCAAGATCACGGCCCGTGGCCTGTTTGACGTGTCAGCGTTCCGCTTTGTGGATGTGGACGCGGGCCGGCGGTAACGCGCGCGGACGCGGCCCTAGCCCCGCTGGAGCTCCTGCATCTGGGATTCCAGTTCGGAAATCTGGGCCTGATAGGCGGCAACGGTGCTTGCCTTGACTTCTTCAGGCAGCGCGCTGGAGGCCACGCTCTGCATTTTGGCTTTCAGCTGCTCTATCTGCTTTTTGATGCTTTCCACCTGAGAGGAGCCGTCTCCGCCGCTCTGGGCTCCGCCCGCGCCGCTCGGAGCGTCGGGCACGGAGCCGGCCCGGGCTTCGCCGTCCTGCCCGGATATTCCGGCTGCGTGGGCGGCCAGGCTGGCGGCGTCTTGATCCGTGTCCTGGAGTTTCAGCGCTTCGGCCCTGCGGGCCTGCATTTCTTCAGCGAGGCGCCTGCCCTCCTCGGAAATGCTCACCGTGTCGCTGTTCCAGCCCAGGCTGCCAAGCGCGCCTTTGGACTCGCGCTCACGCCGCAGGCGTTCGATTTCCGTCAAGTCCTGCGAGCCGAACAGTGATCCCAAACCTGAAATATCCATGCATTCCTCCCGGTGCCGGAGGCTTCGCGCAAAAAGCCCGCACGGCACGTCAAAAACGGCAGAAAGTGCCGCTGATACTGTGTGTGGAGAGGAGGCTGCAAAAAGCGTGCAAGGGCGAAAAGCGGCAATTTGTGCCGGCTTGCGCCGTGACAGAATTTTCAGGCGGGATTTCGGGCGGGAATGCCGGGGAATGCGGGGATTTATTCCAAAGGCTGCCAGCGGCGGCGTCGCTCAAGCCGGTGCCCGAGGCCGGCCCATGCGTAGGAGATGATGAGATACAGCGCGGCCGTGGTCAGCCACAGCTCAAAGGTCATGCGGGTGACGGCCATGATTTCCAGGCTCTGAAAGGTCAGTTCCGGCAGGGAAATGATGGACGCCAGCGTGGTTTCCTTAAACGTGGATATGGTCTGGCTGACCAGGGGCGGGGTCATGAGGCGGGCGGCCTGGGGCAGGATGACATGCCGGTATTGCTGCCAGGGGCTCATGCCCTGCCCGGCCGAGGCCTCCCATTGGCTTTTGGGCACGCTTTCCAGGCCCGCGCGCACAATTTCCGCCACATAGGCTCCTTCGTACAGGCCCAGGGTGAGCACGGCGGCCACCATGCGATCCAGCTGATCAGGCGGGGCCAGCAGGGCGGAAAACAAGCCCTGGGCCGCGGGCGGCAGGGCCCGCGCCATGGCCGAGACGCGCAGCAGGGCGTCATTAAAGAAGGAACCGGCAAAGAAAAAAACCAGAAAGAGCAGAACCAGCGGCGGGGTATTGCGCAGCGCGTTGACATAGATGACGGCGGGCAGGGCCGCGAAGCCCCGCTGGTGCGCCGACAGAATGCCCACCAGTCCGCCGCTGAAAAGGGCCAGCAGCATGGACCACGCGCCCACCCGCAGGGTGGTGAGCAGCCCGCGCGGCAGGGCCCCGGCCTGCCAGTGGCCCGCCGCGTCGTGGCTGAACAGATAGGGGGTCAGGGCTGCCCAGTCCCAGTGGTGCTGGGTGACAGCCGCGGCCCGGATCAGGAACCACAGGACAAAGGCCAGGCCGCAGAGCGCCAGGATTATGTCCAGGGGCTTCAGATGCCGCCAGCTTCTGGCCGGTGATATCCCGGGGATATAGCTCACTGGATGAGGCTTTCCCATTCGTTGGACTTGAACCAGTAGTCGCGCCGCTTTTGCAGCCAGCCTTCTTCCTCGACCACGCGAATCCAGCCGTCGAACACGTTGAGGGTATCCAGATCCCCCTTGCGCACGGCGAAGGCCACGGGCTTGCTGAAGGCCTTGAATTCAAAGTTCTGCGCCAGCAGATCGGGATGCTTCAGGGTTTCCATGGCCGGCAGGGGCGCGCTGGAGAAAAAGGCCCAGGCCCGGCCGGACAGCACCTCTTCCACGGCCGGGGCCTCGTCGTTGAACATGCGCAGGGTTGCCTTCGGCAGCAGAATCTGCGCCGCCTGGGCCGCGGTGGTGCCGGTGCGCACGGCGATGATGCTTCCGGGATTGTTGAGTTCTTCCAGGTTGCGGATATGGCCCGCCTTTTCCTTGTTCAGGGTAAGGTCGATATAGGCCGTGTCATAGGGCACGGAAAAGTTGACCGACAGCGAGCGTTTGGGCGTGATGGCCATGCTGCCGATAATGACGTCAAACTTGCCGGACAGCAGGGCCGGGATGATGCCGTCCCAGTTGGTGGGCACCAGTTCCAGCCTGACGCCCAGATCCTCGGCCAGGCGGGTGGCCACATCGATTTCAAAGCCGATATACTTGCCTTCCTTGTCCTGCATGGCCCAGGGCACAAAGGAGGAAAAGCCCACGCGCAGCGCGCCGCGCTTGATTACGTTTTCGATGGTGGAGTCCGTATCCCCGGCGGCCGCCGCAAGGGGAGAAAAACACAGCGCGCCGGCCATGAGCAGAAAAGCGAGAAGACGTTTCATGAAGCACCTCGGGAAGTTAGAAGTGAATGGCGTTCCAGGCGCCGGGCCGCAAGGCTCACCAGCAGGGTGAGGAACAGATAGACGGCCGCCACCAGCAGCCATATTTCAAAACTGAGAAAGGTCTCCGTGATAATCACGCGGCCGCGCATGGTGATATCGGCCACGGCTATGGCGCTGACCAGCGAGGTATCCTTGATGAGTGAAACCACCTGGCCCGTCAGCGGAGGCAAAACGCGGCGCAGGGCCTGGGGCAGGATGACATGGCGGCAGGCCGCGGCCGTGCCCATGCCCAGACTGAAGGCCGCCTCCCACTGGGCGCGCGGCAGCCCGGCCACGCCGGCCCGGAATATTTCGGCCAGATAGCTGCCTTCAAAGAGGCCCAGGGCCAGGGTGGCCGAGGCGAAGGGCCCCAGCCCGAACACCGGGGCCACCACAAAGTAGACCATAAAGAGCTGCATGAGCAGCGGCGTATTGCGCGCCGCGCCGAGAAAGGCGCCCGCCATCA